>NZ_JAJKFQ010000001.1:0-600000 GCF_020966635.1 Stieleria sp. JC731
GCTCAGTCCGTAAACGATGTCGTCTGCGTTGCCGAACGTCCCATCGGGACCTGCACCGCGAAGCTCGAAGTTGGCATCGACCAAAGTCGACTGATCGATGTCCTCGCTGAAATTCACCGTGAACGTGCTGAGCACATCGGTCAATGTGCCGCCGTTGTTCGGGAGACTTGAAACGTGTTCTACGATGGGAGCGACACCGTCGGTTACACCAACTTTCAGGTTGTATTGCGAACGGAAACCTCTACCTGCGAAAGTCCTATCTGTTGCTTCAATTACGGACTCGATGATTCCGAAACGGTTTCCATTGTTGTCATTACGCCATTCGCCGTTCGAGGTGATGTAGGTATAGTCGCCACCGCTGGGCGTCCCACCATTCCATTTGGTGAAACTTAGCGGAGTGCCGTCGCTCCAGACAAAGGTTCCCTCCGTTGTTTCGTCAGTGAGTCCAATCCACACTCCAATCCCAAAAGTTTCATACAGCAATTCGTTTTGCTGCGCCGATGTGATCGAAGCCAAATCTTGTCCGGTAGCAATCGCACTGTTCCGGAGTTCACTCCAAGATGCGGTAGCGTCACTCAACACGAACCGGCTCCCGTCGATCGCCGCAACCTTCGTAGATACGCGAGCATAAAATTCGCCGGTTGTCGGGACTTCGCCGCTGAAAACACCATCTGAAGAGTCGGAGTCGAAGACCACTTGTCCATCTGAACTGACAACATCAACGAACGGCTGAAGCGTCGAGGCAATTGGCGAAAAAGAATTCGCATCCAGGGAAACTAGTTCGCCAGCATTCAAAAAACCGAGTTGGAACAAGTCCGTGTCAAACGCCGAAAGTGTCCCAGCCACTTCAGCAGTTTGTGTTGTGCCAGCTGTTGAGAAGCGTATTGGGTCGGCACCACCAATCGAGTCGTTTGCGTTGTTCTCATCCGACTCCAAATCAATATCACTGACGACATCAATTCGCAAATCAAAATTTCCTGTTCCGGATTCAGCTGATACCTCGACGAGATATTGTCCGGATGATTGAACGACGTAGTGGCTTATCAGCGCGTCCTGGCCTGGGCCGCTGTCCTGATCGCTACGAAGTTGACCACCAGCCGAGTTGAGAAACCGCAATTGGGGATCAAACTCATCGCTGGTCGCAGCAATAGCGATTCGCTGTCCAGCATCTAGATTGACAGCGATTTCCGCCGTCGGATTCAACTCGTTGACAACGCCGTTGTCGAACGCCGTCGTGACTGAGTCTGCCGCCAACAACTGACGCGGTTCAAGCAATTCCGTTCGTAGAACTGACCGACGCCGATTCCTGTCAAGATTTCTCTTCCGCCCCATCACGTGACCCAATCCGCTAAAGTCTATTTTCCGGGTAAGTTCGAGTGCAGATTGTAATCCCTCTCAAGGCGGGGTACAGCAGGGGGCAGAGAGAGTGTGCATTGAAGCGCAGTTCCGATTCCTTGCGAAGTGGTCTCGAAAGAGCCTAAGGTTCTCTCCAGCCACCATATGGCATTGTTAAGGCGAAAACGTATATTTGGCGCACATCGGTGTCAGAGAAATAACCAGCGAAAAGCAAGTCGCGAATTTCCTAGACCTTGGAGCACGAAATCCAGGCCACCTCAAACGGACTCTCAGAATCAAACCGATGTAAGCTGGTTGAAAGTGACGCGAATCTCATCGCAGAATCGGCTTGTCTTGAGAAACTCATAAAAGATCGGGCACTCTCCGCAAATCATTGCGGTGGGGAGACCCAGCTTGGATTGACCGTCTCAGCGTCCCATCGGCACCCGTTGGCAAAGCAGCAAAGTCACTGCTGTCGGTTGACTTACCCCTTCTGATCATCAGAACTTTTCTGTGGACGCCGCTTGGCAAACGCTCAACGTCAACGCATTGGATCACGCGGTCCGCATCGGATTCGCGATAGCTAAAAAAAACGCATGCCAGGCCATTCCGGCCCGGCATGCGTGGAGCTACTTCCACCGATTCGGAGTGTCAGACCCGTTGCTTGTAACGTGTGGCACGACCGTCTGGCCGTGGTACACCGCGATCCTCGTACAGGCGATCGAGCGCCTTGGTGACGGTACTGCGACCGATCCCAACAACACTGCCAATTTCCTTGTTCGACATTCCGGAATCGTGAAGCCGAGCAATTTCAGCCTCGACGTTGGGATTCCCCTTAACCTTGATCGTTGGCTGACGACGATGCTGGGGCACAACCGTGTCATCGCGCTGAGCATGGTCCAACGCGGCGAGGATCGTCGGGCGCGACACGCCAAATTCCCTTGCCAACGCGTTGGCTGACGGCTTCCGGCCGGTCGCAGACTGAACTTCCTGATACCGCCGACGGACAGCATCCCGGTTGTCTTTAGTCCAACATGACCGCTCGGGGATCTGGAATACATCGATCCAAAACCAGTCGTTTGGAAGCATGGCGAAACGGTGCGGATCGGTGGCCATGTTGATTTGATCGCGCAGACGTTCGTTTGAAAACGATTCATCATGGATTCGCATCCATGCACGACGCCTTGGTTTGGTCTGGTATCCGTTATTCGGTTCATCGTCAGCGCTGCTCACGATTTCGCTCGTCTCCGAGAACCAGGCCACGGCATTCGGCACCGAGCCAATCTTGCAGGTGCGACTGACTACGCGACCCTCCTTGAAACAATCGATCCGGTCGATATGCATCGACAACTCCAGGTTGATCGATGTCGCACATTGGTCATCGAGTACCTCCGCAAGCCGATTCAAACGATCCCGAATCTCACTGGGCCGAACCAGATTGTTGAATACGGACGATTCGCACGCTTGGCTTTCCAGGCTATTCTCGATCTCCATGATTCGATTCAGTGTCTGCGCGGCCTGTGTCTCGATCGTGCTCCTCAACTGTGATGGAAGATCCGGTTTTGCGAGCGTCACGGACCAACCGCCGACACGACTCTGGAGCTCAGACAACTCCGCTTCAAGTTGAGGAATTACTCCTTGACGTTGGGACTGATCGGCCAAACGCTGCTGCTCGACCAAATCCTGCACCTCCGCGACCAACGACTCAACTCCATCTTGATCCGGAAACAGTCGCTCGATAAGCTTGCCGATGATAACCTCGCGAAGCCACGTTTCTTTGACGCGACAATCGTTCTCGCAAATCCCATTGCGTTGATTTGGACATGCGTAGGAACAATAGACTTTTTCTTCACCAGACTTGGTGATGTAAGGCGATGTGGAATTCGGTACCATCGACGCACCGCAGTGGCCACACCGAACCAAACCCGTGAGTGGGTACCGGTAATTGACGCCACGTGATTGGCCGTTGGAACCGCCGTCTTGGCGAGGACGTGCTCGAGCGATGATGCCGGCATCAACCTTCTCAAAAGTTTCGGCGTCGACGATCGGCTCACAGAACCCTTCCTTGCGGATCACGAACTCCTCATCGTTCTTCTCGATGACGCGACGTTCGTCGATCAATCCAGTTGAGTTCTCACTCCAGACAAGAGTTCCCCGATAGATATCGTTTTTCAAACGGCATCCGACCGTATCCGCGTGAAACGGTTTGAAACGTTCGGGAATCTCATCTTGCTTATTCAGGAAGTTCGCAAGTCGTTGCTGGCCCCAAGAAGGGTGCTCGGCGGACGCCTGAAACATGGCAACTACGACGGGTGCGGTTTCCGGGTCGAGTACCAATTTGTGGTGTACGACATCTCGGTTGCGACGTTTTTCAGTCGCGGCAACTTCGAGTTTGTATCCGAACGGAACGGGCGATCCAGGCCAGTAACCGTCCTCGATTGATTGAATCTTGCCCCGAACGACATCATTTGCCTTAATGCGGCTGTCTTCGGACGCGCGGAGATTCTCGATCGCTTCAATACACCGTGCCCCCGGTGCGTCAGGGTCGGCGAAGTCCCTGTCCGCGGTCAACACGTACACACCATGACGAACACGAAGTTGGCGACGGTAATTATCCAAGTCTTCCATTCGGCCAAACCGTTCTACGGTATCGACCAAGATCACTTCGGTAGCGACTGCTCCCGTCTTAATGTCGCGAATCATCTGCTGAAAACCAGGTCGCTGGAGCGTCGTTTTACCGCTGACGGCATCGTCGCGGTACACCTTGGCAATCTTCCATGGAAGCCCCCTGGCTGCGATCCGTTGATTAATCGCGCGGAGCTGCTGCTCCGGGCTGGTCTTCGATTGGTTTTCGGAGCTCATCCGAAGGTAAACCACGACGTTGCGTGATTTGGAGTAGTCAAATTTCTTCCGTAACATTTGATTGATTCTCCGTTCGCCTCTCTTGGCGACGAATGTCGCTCGCGATCGTGCGGGCGATGAAGCTGACCAATCTGCGTCGTCGGGCGGCGTGAACCAGATCCAACAGATGATGTAAACGACCATTCGGCCAATCGATTGGTAGTGGGATTTCGCCATCGGCGATCATCTCTGCAATTTCTGGAATACGTGCCAACGGCACAGCGTTGGCCTCATGATTGCTTTGGCTGCTCAATGGGCGTGCCTTTTGGAAATGCACGCAATGTCAGCCACCCCGGCAACACGCCAAGGTGCGACTAGGCATTTGCGCGCGGGTGAGAGAATGAATTCCGAAGGAAGTTCTTCGGGACTCGGAATGGTCGTCCGAGTCAGGCCAACCTTAAAGACGGCGACGTGATTCGATTCGGTCGCTCATGTAACAGTTGAGCGCCAGATTCCCTGCAGCGAAGCACTGACGCATCGCAGCCGATTCAAAGTCGGCTTCAAACGGCACTGGCGATGAAATCGCGGCCTATTGAACTCAAAGGTAACCAGGTTGTATTCCGACAGCGATCCCCGAAGAGCCTTTGTCACCGACAAAGACGCTGCGAAACATAATGGTGCAGCGACACCAAGCCCGCGTGTAGGAAACGCTCAAGAGAAGCTTTGTCGCGTGGAAATTGAATCAGCTCAGCGACTTTGCGTCGTCCGGTCGGCGTCAACAACATCGCACCAAAAGCTGGATGAAGCCCCAACGCAAGTCCGTGGAGCAGGTGAGTCGGATGCGGCTTCGTCTCTAGTCTCTGCGTTAGATGCCACAGAGAATGAAACGCCTGAAATATGGATTTGTCGTCCTGTTCGTCCCTGAGTCGTGGGATGAGATCCACCCAGAGTGCCGAATAGCATTGGTGAAATGCTGCTCTGGACTCAAATGACAAAATGTCTAAGACATCTTTCTCCATTTTGTTTCCGCGGCGACGACCATATGATTGATTCAAGGCATTCCAATTCATCGTGAGCGCCGCAATTGCTGCGTCCACATTGTTCATCCACAGCGACACTGACTCGTCGAGCAACTCGGACACCAGTTCCCGATACCGAAGAAAAGTGCTCTCACTGTAGTCGGGAAATCCGATGGCGCCCCGATTTTGGCGGTCAAACTCATGCAGGCTCAGACGTTCACCATCGCTCTCTCGTAGCATCCGATCTAGATCGTCAACACTTTCCGTTGAATCGCGGCGTCTCGGCTGGAGGCAGGCATCTGAAAACACACGGTTTGAACCATTGGAGCGGCTGATCGGTAGCAGCGAGGCCAATAAGTGAGCTTCCACAGATTCTCTGTGACCTGCGAAGCCCTGCCGAAAGACCTGACAGCGAAAGTTTGCTAGTACAGCTAAGTGAGAGCTGGAGCATTTCCCTCGAGTGCCATAGAGCCCCTGCTTGGAAACCCAGTACTGTTCGATCGAGAAATTCCCGAGGCTGAGTTCACGGTGGCATAGCGACAGAGGTGGAATCCGACAGTCCGGAAGCGTCCATTGAGGCAGGTCAATGTTTCGGCGGTTGATGCGACCAAATAGTTGTGTCATTGATGCGCCGGGGTGCGATTGCTACCATCTGCGTGTGCGCGACGCCGTTCGACTGCACGAAACATCAGTTTTCCAAACTCGTGAAGACGCTGTTGTTCTGTGAGAACGGATGGGTCAGGACGTGAGTCCGTCCGCCAGACGGGCTGAAGCCCAGTCTCGTATACCGAGTTCTTTGTCTGCTTCTTTGCTTGAGGTTTTCCCATCGCGATCCATCCGTTGGCTCGGGTTGCCTGATGGACGGGGTAGACATGGCACGACGACAAAGCGTCGATTTTTGAATTTGAAAAATCATTCGATTTGATTGCTCCTCGATTGAGTGATGTGTTTGTAAATGATGCTGGTTTAGATCACTTGACGCGTTCAATCCCGATTCATCGAAATGCCTGCAACATCTAGCGATCAAGATTCTCCGATGATCCCCGACGACGAGATTGCGGTCTTCTTGACCCGATTCCCTACCGGGGTGCGTGACTTTGTGCTGCACCAGAAAATCTCTGACCGGGAATATCGGATTCTTAATCCGCTCGAACTTCTCGGAACGCAGATGGCCGTCCGTGTGCTTCATGCACTTGCCCGATCATCGCCGGAGCAGGGCCTGCACTTCTCGCTCTCCCGACTCCTCGTGCAGTGCCTGGAGTATCGCGGCAATCGTCGACATCTGATCGTCGAGCCTTGGGATCTGTCA
This sequence comes from Stieleria sp. JC731, assembly GCF_020966635.1. Taxonomy (NCBI): domain Bacteria; kingdom Pseudomonadati; phylum Planctomycetota; class Planctomycetia; order Pirellulales; family Pirellulaceae; genus Stieleria; species Stieleria sp. JC731. Next base: position 6,505 of record NZ_JAJKFQ010000001.1, read on the forward strand.
GATCTTAGAGGCGATAACCTGTTTCAAGAAAATCGAACCCAATTCGCTCGGGACTGCTCCGAGGTGCAGGCAGAGCGGTTTCGACTTGTTTTGTCCGACCAAGCGTTGCCTAAACAGACTGAGGATGACCTTTACTGGGGCACTTTTTCAACGCTACCGCACGTCGAGGACACCTTCGACGATCCCGTGCTTGGCAAGTTCGCGTTGGAAATCCATACCCTCATCGTTGGTGATGAGGAAGTAGAATCGAACATCGATGTTTCTGAAATGCGATCGGCGGTACAGAGAGCTTGGGGGAACTATTTTGAAGATTTTGATATCGCCGTACCCCGTCGCCAGCGCCGAGATTTGTTCAAGCGACTGATGTCGGTCGCTGTGCGACAAGCTTCCACGCTTACCGAGAGGATCGCGTTTGCGTTTGTCCTGCGAAACGCAGGAAGCGAGGCTCTGACGCGCGACCAAGAGTTCTTTTCTGAACGGGAGAGACGATTGTTCGATCTTCGCTATGGTGCGAGCGAACCACTGGGAAAGATCAACATTGGATTTCTTTATGACTATGACGATCTTCACGCAGAACTTCTAAATGAGCTTGCCAGCTCACTCGTTCGCGAGAACTCGGATTCCGAATGGCTGCTGGCAGAAGATGTCCTTCGACGACATGTTCAGCTACTAGGCGAGCTCCGTGACTTGCGGCGTGAAGTTCGTGCAGATGAGCGACGGGGGACTCGCCAATCCAGGGCGACTCGAACGCCTTTACCGAGTATCGAACTGTCAATTGATCCGCAACCTGATGAGCGCACCGAAAGGCCTGATGCGAATCTCATCGGTGAAGAAACTCTCGAATGGATGCGGTGCATTCTCGATCGTTTGAAACCGCGGGATCGCAGACGTGCACAAGCATTGCTTGACGCAAATGGTGATCGCGCCGCGGCTGCGAATTCGTTGGGACTCTCGACAGAGACATTCAATCGGCAAATGAGACAAACTGTGCGGCCCAACCTGGAGTCTGCTATGCGATTAGTGAGGGAAGATGAGGACGAAAGTTGATATGGCGAAAAGGAAGCGAAAAGCAGAAGTGAGGAAAAAGCAAGCGGCGATCTATTGCCGCGTTAGCACTTTTGATCAGAACCGTGGCGACTACAGCAGTTTGGAAGATCAAGAGCAGCGGTTGCGCCGTGCGGCGGATGAAGATGGATACGAAGTCTTTCAAGTATTCAAGGAAGTCGCGAGTTCGGCAAACCTTGACCGCGAAGAACTCGGCAAGATGCTTGGTAAACTCGATCAGATTGACGCGATCTACGTGACCAAGCTGGACCGTCTGTCGCGCAGCATGAGTGACTGGTGCCGTATCAACGAGCTTCTCGGCGATCGCGACTGCGCATTGGTGTCAGTCACACAGAAGATCGATACAACGACGACGATGGGGAGATTCTTCCGCGACCTGCTGATGCTGTTCGCTCAGTTTGAACGCGAGATGATCGCCGAGCGAACGTACGAGAAAATGGCTGAGCAGGCAAAGCAAGGGCGGTGGAGTGGTGGCCATCCGATCCTGGGCTACGACGCTGTCGACAAGAAGCTGGTTGTCAATGAGGAGCAAGCCGAACTTGTGAACGCCATCTTCGACAAGTATCTCGAAGTGGCATCGATTGCCCGAACGTCTCGGTGGGCAAACGATTGCGGTTACCGAACCAAAGCGGTCACTTATAGCAACGGGCGGAAAGTTAAGCCTCGGAAGTTCACGCGGGCGGATATCCAGCGGATGCTCAGCAACATCACTTATATCGGCAAAGTTCGCTTTGACGAGATGGAATTCGACGGGGAGCACGAAGGAATCATCGACGAAAAGACATTCATCGAAGTACAGAAGTTGATGGACGCCCGGAAGGAGAAACCGCGTCGTGGCGATCAATCTCAGCAGGACACACTGCTGCTTGGACTACTTCGCTGCGGCTACTGCGGCAATGCCTACACGACTAGCTTCGTCAATAAGAAGATGAAGGACGGCAGCACGCAGCGATACTACTATTACAAGTGCACCACAAAATCCAAACAGAATGCCGCGGCCTGCTGCGGAGCCGACCTGAAGGCCCAATTGATCGACGATGCGGTGGTCGAATACATCCGTGATCTTGCCAAAAAGCCGAAGCACCTTGCCGCCGTCATCGCCTCCGCCACAGAGGCGAACCGAGAGGGCGTCAAGCACCTTGAGGCCGAGCGAACGAAGCTAAGCAAGGAACTGACGAAGCTCGAGAAGGCGTCGCTCGCTCTGGTCGACCGACTTGCCGATCCGGCCCTGCAGGGAATCGGTGCGATCACGGATCGGCTTGCGGCCTTGGAAAAGGATCAGCAGTCGCTCAAGTCTCGGATCACCGAACTGACCCTGCAGATTCGCGATCGCCGCGACCAGGACATTTCCAGCGAAGAGGTGCAGGAAGCCTACGAGGATTTTGCTGGGCTATGGGAGGAGCTCGACTTTGACGAGCGGCAGTACGCACTCCGATTACTGGTCAAGCAGATCAGCCTGAGCTTCAAGAAGAAGGAAAAAGCTGGGGAGATACAAATAGAGGCGTGGGGCCGAAGGCCCACGCCTCTGCGTGTGTCCCTGGAAAAAGCACGCAACGGAAAGTTGCGTAACCAGGATGGAAGGCTCCCCCGGCAGGACTCGAACCTGCGACAAGGCGGTTAACAGCCGCCTGCTCTACCAACTGAGCTACAGGGGATTGCTTCGCTGAAAGGTCAAACCGTGGTTCGTTCTCTCAACGGGTCGCGGAGTTTACTTTGTCGGCTTTCCTCCTGCAACCTCTGTTGTTTAGACCTTTCTTTTTTCTCGCGGTTCGCCAAAAACCTCCAGTTTTAACGATCGAAACGGTCAAAACACCCCCTTCCAATCCCAATTCCTATCCGCCCCTCAAGACTTCCTCAGGATTTGCTAGCTAAAGGGTGCAACTGCTCGCTCGTTCAGCTTCGGAGCACGCTGATCGATGAACGAATTCAGGCCTCAATCACGCATCTCTGCATGGCAGTTTTTACACTCCGATTGGAGGGATTTGATCAAGCCAAGCGGGTCCTTTTGAAGTTGTTCCTTGCTCGCTTTCGATATCTGCTGGGCAATCGCTGCCGAACGTTTCATCCGCTGCAGCTGCGGCTCCGGCCACGAGCGAATTTCTTCCAGACGTAACGCCTCGGCGAAGTGCTCGTGCAAAAGCATGCTGTCTTCGGCGAACTCGTCTCCTGATTCCTTAAGGCTCGCCAGCAAGTGCTCCAGAGATCGGTCGATCGCGACCATCTGCTGCGCGAGCTCGGTGACTTCGACAGATGATTTGAAATCTGTTTTCAAAGTTTGGATCTCGGTCAAGTCATGTGGCTCGGTCTGATCGACACTGCGAAACAGACCCGCATAGCGTGGAGACGTGCCGGCTTGCTTAAGTAGCTCGCTAGCCTGTTGATGATCCATTTTTCCGAGTGCGACACAGGCAACCGCGACGGCAGCTGGGGCTCGGTGCTTGCCATGGTGACAGTGAAGGTAAACGCCACCGGACGATTCGTTGATCGCTTTGGCAAGTTCCAATGTTCGCGTCGCGTCGACTTGGTCATAGCCGATCGGCAAGTGGATGTAACGCAGTCCGTGTTGCTTGGCTAATTCGACTTGAGGGGTTGAGCCATCGACGCTGATGATGGTGCGAACACCTCGTTGGGCTAAGGCTGCAAACGCTTCTTCACCGCGCGGTGAGCCGCCGACAAAGAGTTTAGGATCAATGCGGCGAAAGTTTTGCATCAACGATTCGTCAATCTGTGCAGGGGCAGCCGAAAGATTGCGAAGACGCGCGGCGACGTCAGGGAATTGCGCGATGACATCATTCGTTTCGTTGGGGTCATTCGATAAGTCAAACAACATCGCGGCTTTGTTTGGCGGCTGGACCCATTTCCATTTTCCATCCCGAACCGCATGCCAAGCTTTACGGCCAAGTTCCGCGTGGGAACCTGTGGCCCAAACGATCGGTCGGTGTGATTGATCTTTGTTACCTTGGAGGATCGGCAGCATCGATTGTCCGTCCAGGTTGTCTTTCGGCCCCAAGCCCGCAAGTTCAGCGATGGTCGGATAAAGGTCCAGCGCCGATGCGACTTCGTTGCTGGTTGTCGCCGGCTGGATCAGTTTCGGATACCGCATCAAACAAGGGACCCGCAGACCGCCTTCAAACAAAGTGGCTTTACCGCCACGCAGCGGCAGGTTGGACCCGCCGTAGTTTGGGTCGCCGCCGTGATCGGTCATGAAGATCACGAGGGTGTCTTCGGTTTGATCGGTTTCGTCGAGTGCTTTGAGGAGTCGTCCGATGCCGTCGTCCATTCCGACGACTTTCGCTGCAAAGGATCGACGTAGTGGATCGTCAATCGAAGCGACTCGTTGCAGGTCCTGTGGCTTGGGCTGCATCGTGTTGAGTGGCTTTTGGTTTTTATCCTCCCACGCCTTGCCGAAGTGTGGTGCGTTGTAGGCAACGTGGAGATACCAAGGCTTCGATGACTGCGGTGTCGAGGACCGGTCCGGAAAGGATTGGATCAGTTTCTCGGCTTCGTCGGTGATCACATCGGTGGCGTATTGGTCGGTTTGCACCAATGTCTTTCCGCGGTACCAATCCGGTCGGTTCGCGTAGTGGCATGTGAAGAAGTCGACGCAGCCACCGGTATGGCCAAAGAAGGTGTCAAAACCGTGTTCGGTCGGCCAGAACTTTGACTGACCATGGCCGAGGTGCCACTTACCGACCAGGTGGGTCTGGTAGCCGGATTGCTGTAGTTCAGTCACGAAAGTTTGTTCGTGACTGCGAATGCCACGATCGGCATCTTCGTCGTCCAGAAACATTAAGGCGCTGGTCAGTTGGTCTTCGGAGCGGTGTGCGAACCGTCCCGTTAGCAGTCCGAAACGCGAAGGCGTACAAATGCTGCTTGCCGCATAAAACTGGTTGAGCTTGAGGCCACTGGTAGCCAGCGAATCGATGTGGGGCGTTTTGATTTCGCTACCGTAGCAACCGACATCGTTGACGCCCTGGTCATCGGTAAAGATCAGCAAAATGTTGGGGCGAACACTGCTTTGGGGGGCTGGTTGACTCTGCTCGGAAGGCTCGTCGGCGCAGAGATCCGGTGCCGCTAGGAAAAGGCAGGCCAAAGGGCAGAGGCAGATCGAGAAGATTGAGCGAATTAGGTGGGACATCGGATTCACGAAAGCGATAACAGTCTTCAAAATGCCGACGCATTATATCCGCTTTGATTTAGCGGCGAGTTTGAAATGAACCCGTTTGCAAAACCGGTGTCCACGTCTGCATTGGTTTTGACAAGCTTGGCGAAGTTGGACTAGCAACCACGAAGCCGTTTCTCTTTTTGCCATCTCAGGGGCAATGTCGGATTACATCAAATTACACTTCGTGATCTTGTTGTGGGGATCGACTGCGGTCCTCGGAAACCTGATCGATCTCAGTGCCACTCAGCTGGTGTTGTATCGCAGCACACTTGCGGCGCTGCTGTTGTTTTGTTTTCTGCATCGCCATGCCAAGGTCGCGCCGAGTACAGCGGTCTTGTTGGTGCTGAACGGTTGCCTGCTGGGGGCCCACTGGATCTTTTTCTTTATGGCTGTCAAGGTTGCGAACGTTTCGATCTGTATGATCGCGATGGCAACGGTTTCGTTTTGGACAGCCATTTTGGAACCGTTGTTGGTTCGAAGTTGTCGGTTTCAGTGGATCAATTTGATCTTAGGAATCGTCGTGATGACTGGCATCTATGCCATCTACCGACATGAATCACAGTTCCATTTCGGACTCGCCGTCGGCTTGGTCGGTGCAGTTTTGGCGACTCTGTTTTCGATCGCCAACGGAAGTCTTGCGAAGCGTGCCAGCGAGCAGTGTGTGGTGATGTACGAGATGGCGGGGGCCGCGCTGGTGTGTGCGGTAACCTTGGCGGTCAGTGAGGTCTTGGGACTTGGGATGGCATCGGAGCGCTGGTTGTTGTCGCCTGTTGAAGTGCTCTGTTTAGCAGGCTTGGTGTTTGGTGGCACGTTGTTGGCGTATCACATCTACGTCGGTCTGTTGCATCGGTTGTCCGTGTTCACGATCAACTTTGCCAATAACTTGGAGCCGATCTATGGCATTACGTTGGGCGCGATTTGTTTTGGCGACCACCAGTTCTTAGGCCCCGATTTTTACTTCGGCGCGATCATGATTCTTTCCGCCGTCGTCGCACAACCGGTGCTTGCGATAAGGGCAAGGCGAAAGCTGCAGCCGTTGACTTGACGGCCGATTGGTTTTCATGTTGTTTTTTTGCGAAGGCGGCTTGGGCGACGAAATAAGCGTCGGGGAAGAACGCTACCTACACGGAGTGTAGGGCGACAATCGAGCGATACCTTCGCGGATTGTAGGGTGACCATTGAAATCGGATCGGCTGAGATGTGGACCCAAGTAATAAGTGCAGGATTTTCTGCACAATGAGCTTGCTGACTGACGCTGCGGCCCGTACTATTGGTGCAGAGGTTTCTGCACTTTGGGGATCACGGGAGGTCGGTGATGCGGTTTACGCCTGGCGAGTTAAAGGTCATGACGCTGTTGTGGGATCACGGTGAGCTAACGCCGCCACAACTAATGGATCTCTATCCGGAAGATATCAAAGATCCAGCGCTACGAAGCTATCTGAAGATTCTCGTTGAAAAGGGACATGTCTCCCGTCGACGCGAAGGCAAGGCCTTTGTCTATCAAGCAATCACCGCAAAGCGAAATGCGTTTGGCGGGATGATGAAACAGCTTGCCGAGGCCTTTGGTGATGGTTCGTTGCGTTCATTGATGTTGAACTTAGCTCAGCACGAAAAGCTAAGTGAGGCTGATCTGGCAGAAATCCGTGCCGCGGCAGGATTGGACGGACAGCACGAGGCAGCCCCGAAACGCACGGCAAAGAAACGGTCCAAAAAGGCACGGAGGAAGCAGTTATGATCGATTGGAATTCAGATCAATTGCTTTGGATCATTATTGTTGCAAAGTTGACGGTACCACTGCTTGTCGCCAGTCTCGTTGAAATTCCGTTACGACACTGGAATCCCAGGCTGCGCGTTGCGATGTGGCGAACCAGCCTTGTCGCTGTGCTGTGTATCGCTGCCATCAGCTGCTTGCCGTCCCATGCGACGCTGACAATTTCCTTGCCAATTATGCGGGAGGCGACAGCGAGGCAGGCGACAGCGCAGCAGAAAATTGTGGAACCGTCGATGCAGGTGAGCGTTTTCGATCCAACAGTGATCGAATTACCCGTCACATCGAATGGCAGCGCAACGACAGTTCCCGTGTTCATGAACGCGGGTAACGAAGCGATCTCGAACTTGAATGGTGACTTATCGGGCAAGATGAGTCGCCAGGACGCTCTCGCTGGTGCATCTGTGAATATCGAGTCGCAGCATAGAAGTGCAGCCTGGGAAAACCTGCACTCGGAAGCCACGCCGACTCCGGCGGTATCAGTCAACGAATCAGGGTCGATCCAGTACTCGACGGTTCTATTGGGGCTCTATGCAATCGGCGTTCTCGGCTGGCTCTGCAAAGAATGCATGGGTGTGTATTTGGCATGTCGACTCATCGGCGAATCATTCGACGTCGATGTCGCCACATCACAGACTGCGCGAGGGCTTGCTACAAAGCTTGGTGTTTCTCATTTCGCGGTTCGATGCAGTGACAGAGTGGCTTCACCATGCGTTCTTGGAATTCGGCGACCCATCATTCTGTTGCCAAGTGAATTGCCAGAGAACGCGGTGGAAGCAGCTCTTTCACACGAGCTTTCTCATATCGCTTCACGAGACCTTTCTTGGGACTTAGCCGCACGGACGATGCGATCACTCATGTGGTTCCATCCCCTGGCTTGGATACTCGTTCGATCACATCGAACTGCATGTGAACATGTTAGCGACCTTGTTGCGGCCGATCTGCTTCAGAATCGCGAAACGTATCGATCGGCCCTCGCCCAGATCGCATTGATGTTGCATACGCGAACTGACTCGTGTAGTCGTTCTGTAAAGTTTTTGACCGGATTGCAGATGGCACGGCGTCCCGAGATCGTTGACCGACTGCGTTTGATTGCAAGTGAATGTAAAGCGATACCGATCGGACGTCGTGCTCAAGTCATCGGAGTGCTGGTGCTGGTCCTGTGCATCGGTTTCGGGGCGTTTTCGATTGTACTGACGAGTGCGAACGCCCAGGAAACAAGCGGTCTGTCTGCGGATGCGGAAGGTTCCGATGGTGTTTTTCAGTCGGTTCGAAAAATTCGGCTTCAGGCGATCGCTTCCGGTAGCGGTCGTTCGCTTGCAGAATCGCATGCCGAAGTCGTCATCTGTGCGGAACGGTGTGAATCCAGAACATTCTACGCGGATCAAAATGGTATTGTTGAAATCGAGTTGCCAGAATTTGACGGCGAGATTTCGGTCAATGGAAGTTTGTACCATCCGGGTTATGTCCCAGGCACGATCGAGGAGCATGTTGCTGGAAACGCGAAGTCCTCTGCAACAAAAGCGATCCGTCTGTCTCCTGGCAAGTTTGTATCGGGCAAAGTGGTTGACGAAGACGGCCAGCCGATCGCCGGTGCTCGGGTCTATGCGTTGGTTCTTCATTCCAGTGGAAGGGCGCAACTGCTTTTCAGGCAAACCACATCAGACGATGGAAAATGGAAGATGGATGGTGTTGGCGAGAACGCTCGCATTCATGTTGAGCAGCCAGATTTTGTCAACGCGTCATTTGCGACAAATTACGGCACAGAAATGGAATGTGTGCTGAACAATGGACGTCAACTAAAGCTGTCGATCAAGGATCCGTTGGGCCATGCGGTGGCGAAAGCCAATGTTGAAGTGTTCCCAGGCAACATTGGCACAAAGCCGCAGCTTCAGACGGCCAGCGATGGGACGATTGTTTTGAAAGGGCTAGTGGACAAGCCGTTGACGATCTCCATCAGGGCCGATGGCTATGCAAATCTTCGCTACGTCGTACCGAACGATCACGACGAAAGTCAGACGATCGAGTTGCAGTTACAAGCTGGCAACGCGTTTCCAATTGACGTCGTCGATCAAATGGGGCAACCGGTTGAAGACGCATGGATCAGAATTCGAAGCAATGAGAGACCGTCTCATGAATTATGGAGCGGCAAATCCGACCAAGCAGGGAGCGCGCAATGGCGTGGAGCGAGTCAAGTATCGGCGACGATCTACTGTGGTGCTGATGGCTACATGCACTGCCAACAGAGTATCGATACATCGGAGCCGATTCGGCTTGTGTTAAAGAAGGCTCCCGTAATCAGTGGCTTTGTTGAGGAGTTGTCAACGAAAAAGGCGATTGAGCAATTCACCGCCACGCTAAGACGTCGGGCTTTTGGTGGAAGCGTCCCGGGAACCGATGCGATCGCTCATGGGAACGATGGCAAATTCGAGATGAAGCAGGGCTACGATTATCCGGATCTCGATTTGGAAATTACCGCAGAGGGCTATACCCCTTGGAGAATTTCGCTCGACGAACTTGATTCGATGCAGGAACTCGAAATTAAGTTGAAGGCGGCAGATCGCTTGACCGGTCAGGTCGTCGGTCACGAGGGTCATCCAGTCAGCGGAGCAAAGGTGGTGCTGACCGATCCAACACTATTGGCCCCACTAACGATTGGCCAATCCCTCGAACGACGTGACCAATGGTTTTATCCGCTGGAAGAGCGAACTGATTCTGATGGGAAATATAGCTTCGCAATTCCAGGTGAGCTTCCTGAGCAGTCGGTCCTGTTTGTCGAAGATCCAGTGGCCGGATTTGGACAGTTCAAAGTTTCAGAGTTACACAGCGAAGCACTGAAAGGCAGCGAAGCATTGAAGCTGACACCTTGGACTGAGCTTGCTGTTCGTGTTGTGAAAGACAACCAACCGGCGAACGGTGTTGACGTCACTGCAAGCATGACACGATTCGGAAACGAGTTTGTGTACGCGCTGCCAATCACCGTCAAAACGGATCAGGAAGGAATTGCGTTGTTTCCGCGAGTAAGACCGCAGGGTTATCAGATTCGAATTGGCTCCAATTTTACCGGTCAAACTTCGCAATATCGCGACGAAAGAATGGAGTTATCCGTTGGCGATAATGAACTGGAAGTCAACCTTGACGGTGTTCCCGTCGACATCCAGATCGACCTTCCGCCCGATCCAACTGGCAATCGAGAAGCCAACTTGGCCGAGAACGGACGGTTTATTGGATTAGGCGTCAATGGGAAACCAATTAGCTTTGGGGTCACCACCGACGACGCAGGCTTTTGTCATATCGCGTCAGTTCCGCCGGGGCACTACAAAGTTTACTTCAGGATCTTTGGAAAAACACCTGAGGGACATTCCGGATCTGGATTGCTAGTCGGAGATGTTTCAAAGGAGTTCTCAGTGCCAGTTGGGGCCGAGCGTCCCGTCATTGTTCGGGCCCCATTGCAGTGGCCGACGATCGCAACGGTTGGAGATTTGGCTGTACCTTTCGCAGGCCAAACACCTCAAGGAGAGCGGATTCACTCCAAGCGATTTGTCGGTCAATGGCTGTTGCTGGATTGGTTTTCGACCCAGTCAGCCGTTTATGACGCTCAATTTCCTGAGTTGAAATCGTCGGTCGATACGTGGCGAAAGTTAGGCCTGAATGTAATTGGCATTGGTACTGATTTCGTAGTCAGGAATCAGCTTTCTGCTCCCGTGCTTCAAGAAGGCTGGCAGAAACTAACTTGGCCAATTATCGGCGACCGCTATACCGTTAAGCAGCTTAGGTCAAGTTATGGGGTGGGGACTTCACCAACCCGAATTCTGATCAATCCACAGGGTGAGATCGTCTATCGCGGTGATGACTTGTCGAAGTTAACGTCGACGATTAATGAGTTAATCGATGGGCAGAGTTTTCAGGGCCAGAGTTTTCAGTCAAGGGAATCAATTGCTCCGGATCATCCTTTACTTGGCATTCGACCAATTGCGTTTGATAACTCTGATTATCGAGGAGTTCAGAAAGCGGTGGTCGCTTTCATCGAAACAAAGACGCGGACTGTCAAATGGTCTGATGGGCCGGTCTCATCGGATCGCGTGCAGATGGTTTCGGCTGAAGGCGAAATCGTCCGCAGCTATCCACTTCACGATCAATACTTTCCACGTCGAGGGCAAATCGCAATCGATTCCCAGCATGGGCGACTGTATGCCGTTGACGGTGGCGAGCTGTTGGCTTTCTCGCAGGATGGGCAATCACTTTTCAAGGTGAATATTCCGCAAATCAAAGCGGTCGCCGTCGATCAGCAAACCGGGAATTTATGGTGCTGCAGTGGTGATGCGAGACGGGGAGTGGTGATAGTCCTAAGCAATCAGGGTTATGAGCTAAAACGCTATGCCCATGCCGCGACGGGAGTGATCGCATCGCAAAGCGGTGATCGGATTTGGTTGCTCGGGAAGTCCATTCGGTGTCTCGATCGAAATGGGAATCTGCTGGAAGATCTTGCGAATGTTCCCGAGTGGACCTTTGCTGGAGATGCAACGATCGATTCGAAAGGGCAGTTATGGATCGTTCTGTATGTGAAGTCAGAAGAATCCAATTCGATTGGGCCTGCCCTATTCCGATCGACCGATGGCCGATTAGAAAGGCTTAAGTGGCCCAGCGATCAGGCTGGGGATTCTGGGTACCTCAGTAGCATCTTTCCGTCTTCCGTTGTCAACTTCCAAGGGCAGCTTTTGGCGAAGGGTGCATTGATGAAACCGGATTCGGTAAATGGTTCCAAGCCGGTTGCGGCATTCTTTTCAAGCGATGGTAAACTGCTCAAGCGTCTAGAAAAGGAGCCGTTGACGGAATCGATTATCACCGCTTCCGGCGATGGCTATCTCGCGATTGCTGACGATAAACTGTCGCGTTTGTCCTCAGACGGCAGTACGCTGAGCGAGGTTGATCTTGAATCTGGTAAGTCTGCTGAGGGATCCGAAAGCAAAGTGCTTCGCCGCAGCTTAATCAGCTTCTAGTATCTTCACTGAAAGCATGTGCTCCGAAGGCCGCCGTCACCCGCTACGCCATCACGCGGCGGGTGACGATCGGGTGGATCGCTAGATAGATCACGACGGCGATCGCCGAGAGGCTGCCGCTGGCGAGCCACAAGGTCATCGGCCCGAGACGCTGCAACACTTCGCCGCCTAAGGGTGCGCCGATGGCTAAGGCGATCGCGTAGCAGGTTGTAAACAACCCCATGTAAGCACCTCGGCAATGTTCCGGCGCAAGCTTTGCAATGATCGATTGCTTCGTCGGTGCTTGCAAAATCTCGCCCAGCGTCCAGACGCCGATGCTAATCCCGATCAATAAAAAGCTACCGCCAAAGCCTGTCGTCCCAAAACCGATCGCGATCAATGCCGCACCGATGGTGACAATGTTCATCGCATTAAAGCGGTTGAACCAATGTGTCAGCGGCAGTTGCAGCAACACGATGAGGATTCCGTTGATCGACATCAGCAGACCGAATTGAACGTTGCTAAATCCGGACTGCCGAATATACAACGGCAGTGTTGCGAACCCTTGGACGAACACCAGTTCGACCAATAGCGTCGAAAGGCAGAACATCAAAAACGGTGTGTCGCCGATGATCGCCGTGATTGATTCGCGAAGGTTGCCGCGCCGGATCGGATTCGCGTCATCCGTTGATTCTGGACGTGCCGCTTTTTCATCGATCCAAAACCAAATGATCACTCCATAAGCACACATGGTGATCGCATCGAGCCAGAACAACAGTTTGAAGCTATAGCCCGCCAAGATACCGCCTAGCGGTGGAGCGATCGCAAAGCCCAAATTGACCGAGATGTACATCAACGCAAACGCATGTGTTCGACGATCAATCGGAGAAAAGTCAGCGATCAACGCCGACGCGGCAGGTCGATAGAGATCGCTTACAAGCGCGAACCCGCAAACACACAACGCGAAGGGGAGCTTGTGCTGGATCGATCCCAACAGGATCAATAGCAATCCGCCCCCAAAGAGCGCGAGTAGCATCACCGGTTTACGGCCGATGTGGTCCGAAAGGAATCCGCCGACGATCGATCCGACCATCGAACCTAGACCTAACATTCCGATGCACAGCGTGGCGAAGGGAATTCCAAAGCCCAACTGCTCGCTCGCGTAGATCGACAGGAAAATAACCGCGAATGATCCGGCTCGGTTGACGAACGAGCCGAAGCAGAGAATGCGAACCGGAAGCGGCAATCGAAAGTAGTCGCCAAGCATGGCTGGTTGTCTGTGTTGAGTCGTTCAATCCGAGTTTTAGTCGGACAAACCAATCGCTAGTGGGGTTCGCGGAATAGTTTTCAATGTGACGGATTCCGTTGACGTGATGCAGTCAATGATGGCTGCCACGAAACGTTTTTGGACGCAAGCGAAACTTTCATTCTGAGGTAGGGTTTGAATCTGTACACTCCTTTTCTTGTTGAATGATTGGAATGACAGAATTGGGGCGGCGCTTTGGTTAGTGAATCGTCGGTTGTGTCGCTGATCCTGGAGTTCTGGGTGTTGCGATTGGTTGGCGGTTTGCTTGTGAGATTTTTGGTTTGTTGCTGGTCATCACGGCGGAGCGTGATGGGTACTTTGTGCTGCATCACGTCGGAGCGTGGTGGGTACTTTGTGCTGCATCACGGCGGTGCGTGATGGGTACTTTGTGCTGCGTCACGTCGGAGCGTGATGGGTACTTTGTGCTGCATCACGGCGGAGCGTGATGGGTACTTTGCGTGGTGGGTACTTTGGGATCTCGTCTGGGGCGTCCTTGTCTTTAATTCAGTTCCAATTCGATTGCCCTAGATATTGAGGGATAGATCGCATGCGTTTCTCTTCTCACTTTTCATGGACGCTTGGTCTGTTGCTGCTGAGTTTGGACGTTGCCAATGCTCACGCGCAGGAGATGGCTGCGACAGCCGACTCCGCTGTCACTCCGGAACAGCTTACCTTTTTTGAAACAAAGATCCGTCCTGTTTTGGTCCGTGAATGTTACGGGTGCCACAGCGATCAGTCGGGCCAGAATAAAGGTGGTCTGAAGCTGGATACGCAATCGGCTTCGTTGCTCGGTGGCGACAGTGGCGCAGCGATCGTACCGGGGGACCTGGAAAGCAGTTTGCTTTACACCGCGATCACGCATCAAGATTTTGTTATGCCGCCCAAGCGGAAGCTTTCTGATGCGGAGATAGCTGATTTTCGCACTTGGATCTTGGATGGCGCGCCTGACCCTCGAGTCAGCGAGGCGGTGCAGATGCCAAGTTCAGCGATTGATGATGAAGTGATCGCTCGCGCCAAAGCCACGTTTTGGTCCTACCAGACTCCGACGATCCGATCCCCACAAGACACAACTTCGTGGGCGACAACGGAGATCGATCGATACATCGAAGCCGGTTTGACATCGGCGAACCTACAGCCAGCGGCGGATGCCGATCCGGCAACTTTGCTGCGCCGTCTATGTTTTGATTTGGTGGGGCTGCCGCCAAGCCCAGAACAGGTTCGTTGGTTCGAGTCGGCTTATGAAGTCGACGCCGACGCGGCAGTCGAACGAGTTGTCGATCGGCTTCTTGATTCGAAAGCGTTTGGCGAACATTGGGGGCGGCACTGGTTGGATGTCGCTCGATATGCCGAGTCGACGGGCCGTGAAGTCAATATGACGTTTCCACATGCGTGGCGTTACCGAGACTACGTGATCGAATCCTTCAACAATGACAAACCCTATGACGAGTTTGTTCAAGAACAGATCGCGGGTGATTTGTTGCCCGCCGAAGATGATCAGCAATGGGCCGACCATCTGATCGCGACCAGCTTCCTTGCGATCGGCACAAAGAATTTGAATGAGCAAAGTGCGGCGCAGTTTGCGGCCGACTTGGCGGACGAGCAGATTGATGCGACGACACGAGTTTTCCTAGGAACGTCTGTCGCTTGTGCACGATGCCACGACCATAAATTCGATCCGATCCGTCAAAGCGATTACTACGCGATGGCGGGGATATTCCGAAGCACGAAAACCTACTTTGGTAATCCGCCGTCCGATTATGGCAACTTCATTGGCGTCCAGCAGCGTCAGCGTAGCAGCTTGTTGCTGTTGCCGGTGCAGGACGAGGTAGCGGTTGGCAGAGCCTATTCGGAGGATGAATTTGAATCGCTGAAGAACGAGATTCAAGAGAAACGTCAGCAGCTTGTCGATTTGCGAAACGGCGAAAGTGTTGCGGGGCGTCCTGGTGCGAGCGCACAACAAATGCGATTGCGGATCAACAATGAACTTGCCGAGCTGAGTGCCAAAATTAGTGTTTTGGATGATGACGGCAAGCCGCGAAGCTATTGCATGGGAGTTCAAGACCAGGGCACCGTTGGAAATGCCCCGCTACTGGTTCGTGGAGAGATTGATCAACCCGCCGATCGTGTGCCACGTGATATTCCTGCGGTGCTTCGCGAAGATCAACTGAGAATTCCCTCGGGTTCCAGTGGACGACTTGAATTGGCCCGCTGGATCGGAAGCGATCAGAATACACTTGCCGCACGAGTGATGGTCAATCGAATCTGGCATCACGTGTTTGGGCAAGGCATTGTGCCGACAACAGAAGACTTTGGCGCAACGGGAATGTCGCCTTCGCATCCGGAACTGCTGGATCACTTGGCGATCGAATTTGTGAAGTCTGACTGGTCGATCAAAGCGATGGTTCGTCAGATGATGACGTCGCGTGCCTATCGAATGAAATCAAGCTTCGATGTCACCAGCCATCAACAGGATCCTGACAATCGATTGCTTTGGCGTGCAAACGTGAAGCGATTGGGGGCCGAATCGATTCGTGATGCGATGTTATTAACCGCTGGAGAATTGCAGCAAGAGGCACCGGTCGGCAGCATCGTCGCCGATGCGGGGTATACACGAGTTCGCGGCGAGAGTTTGCAAGACCCACGCGATGCACGCCAGAGGTTTCAAGCAACGTTGACGTCACGGCGCGATGAAGCGGCGGAATTGATGCGGCAGCTTCGCGGCGGTAGCCCACGGGAACGCTTGGTGGCTCGCAATCGTTTGCGTGAACTGGGGGGCGGGCGTGATCGCGGATCGATGCAACAACCGGCGGATGATAAATCGCTCGATCAAGCAGACTCCAACATCCGCAGTGTCTATTTGCCGGTTGTTCGCGACTTTGTTCCGCGATCATTGGAAGTGTTCGATTTTGCTGATCCCAGTTTGATCAGTGGAACGCGAGAGACATCCAATACGCCCAATCAGGCTCTGTTCATGATGAACAATCCGACGACGTTGCGGCTCAGTCAATCTTTTGCCGAACGATTGACGAAGGAAGCATCGTCACGAAAAGACCAAGTCAGTTTGGCGTTCTTGTTGGCCTACGGAAGGTCGCCCAGCGATGACGAAAAACGTGTTTCGTTTGAGTACTTTCGCGGTACCGATTTGGACGACGATCAAGCGTTGGCAGCGTTTTGCCAAGCCTTGTTCGCGGCCGCGGAATTCCGTTACTTGAATTGATCAAAAGATCCGCTTGGTGTTCAGGCTGGTGATCGCCAATGTCTCTCATGGGAGAGGCTTGGAGGATCGCCAGCTGGCTGATGTATTGTCCTGCCTCGTCGCTTTTCCTATTCCTTACATACTCTGCAGCAGGGTTTGAATCATGTTGACTCGACGTGAACTGTTGAAACATTCGTCGGCCGGGTTTGGTTATTTGGCGATGGCCGGAATGTCGAGCGCGGGCATGTTGACCGGTTCGAATAGGTTGGCGATGGCCGAAGAATTGTCTGCGGCCAACCCGCTTTCACCGAAACAGCCTCACTTTTCCGCCAAAGCGAAGCGAGTCATTTTTTTGTGCATGCAAGGTGGACCCTCGCATGTCGATACATTTGACTACAAGCCGCAGCTGGAATCGGATCACGGAAAACGCGGTAAGTACGGTGGCGCGTTATTGAAGTCACCTTGGAAATTTCGACAACGCGGTGAAAGTGGACTTTGGATTTCAGACCTATTTCCCAAAGTCGCTGAACATGCCGACGAGATGTGCTTGATCCGTTCGATGAACTGTGATCAGCCGGTGCACCCGGGCGCGATGACTCAGATGCATACCGGAACGGCACAGTTCGTTCGGCCTTCGATTGGTGCGTGGACGTTGTATGGATTGGGAACCGAAAACGAAAGTTTGCCAGGCTTCGTTTCGCTCAGTCCACCGGCTGGTAATTCACGCAACTATGGGAGTGCGTTTTTGCCAGCGATCTATGGGGGCACGAAAGTCGGGCGGACGGGCAGTCGGTTTGCTCAGTTGGCACGCCAATCCGGCGGCAACCAAGACTCGGTGCCCGACATTCGCAACCCTGGTTTGTCAGACCGTGAACAGCGTCGTCAACTGAACTTGATTCAAAAGTTGAATCGCAGCCAAATCCCGAGCGGCGATGCGGCCAATGTCGAGGGAGTGATTCAGTCCTATGAGTTGGCGTTTCGAATGCAGGACGCGATGCCTGAACTGATGGACCTTTCTAGTGAAGACGCCAAAACGCTTAAAGCATACGGAGTTGACGGTGGCCCGACGGAAACGTTTGGCAAGCAGTGTTTGTTGGCACGTCGGTTTGCCGAAGCCGGTGTGCGGTTCATCGAAATCACGCATGGCAATTGGGACCAGCATACGCGTTTAACGGCTGATCACGCCGCGCGAGCAGAAGCTTGTGACGGACCGATCGCGGCTTTGTTAGCAGACTTGAAAGCGCGAAAGATGTTGGACGAAACGTTGGTGATCTGGGGAGGTGAGTTCGGGCGGACGCCATCGGCTCAGAACGGCGACGGTCGCAACCACAACAACAAGGGATATACCTTGTGGATGGCGGGCGGTGGCGTCAAAGGAGGCTTCAGCTACGGCGCGACGGACGAGCATGGTTTTGAAGCGGTCGAAGATCCCTGCCATGTTCATGATTGGCACGCGACGGTGCTGCATCTGATGGGGCTTGATCACGAGCAACTGACCTATCGCTACGCTGGCCGTGACTTCCGCTTGACGGATGTGTACGGCAATGTGGTGCATGACATCATCGCGTGACGTTCGATCGTTGATGTGACTGGGGGTGCAGAATTCGTCGGCTTGCTGGCAAGGCTGCTCTGCTTCCCACCGGGGATTGCTCTGCGGAGGGGGCTGATGGTGTCAATTTGTTGATCAGCTACGGTCTTGCCAAATGGGGGTGCTGCCGGTCAGACTACAGTCATCGCGGTTACCCCATTCCATCGAAGAGTTGACGATCGTCATGGACGGCATCACTGAGCCCGTCGTTTTGATTCTCGGACATCCGATTGCGGGGAACCCTGCGCAATTTGCACTGGAGCGAGCTTTCGAATCGATGCGCCTACCCTGGCGAGTTCACTCTTGTGATGTTCCACCGGAGCGGCTTCCCGAAGCGATCGAGGGTGCGGCGGTGCTGGGATTTCGAGGTCTGTTGCTTGATCAAAATTTGGTTGACGGGGTTCAGAGTGAATCGAGCGACAATTTTTTCTGGCGCGATGAACTCGGGAACACTCCGTTTCAGTCTAGCGATACGGTTCGCCAGTGGCTTGGCGTCGCCATCAAGCAGTTCTTTGCTGACGCGGAATTGAAAGACGAGGGCGAGCAAGTTGTCGAGTCCTTGTTGCGGATCGGCCCTGACGTCCCATCGATTCCTGATGGGATTGCGAAGGAGCAGCATCAGTCACCCATCGGTTGGGCTTCACCCGAAGCGATTGAGAACGCGGACTTGATTGTGATTTCGGAATCGGTTGATCCGTCACAGTGGCCCGCTGCTCCGACGAAAACCTTGGTCATTGATTTTTCATTCGGCGACGGCGATGGTGGCGAAAACGATCACGATGCGATGCGATCGTTGGGGTACACCGTCTGGGGACGCAACGAAATCAGAATCGGTGTGCTGATGACTTGTCTGTCACATTGGGTTAAACAGACGCCCGACGAAGATGTCTTGACGGAAGCCATCGAAGAATACTTGGCGGTTTGAAAGGTTGATCGGGTGAATTCTAAGGCCCTCATCAAAGCGGCTCGAAAGTTATCTAAAGCGGTGGACGAACTTCATTTCGATGAGCCCGTCACGCATGTTTACAATCCTCTGGCCTACGCTCGGAAATCACACGAGGCATATTTGTCCTTCGTCGGTGACAATGTCTCGGTCGTCTTCTTGGGGATGAATCCCGGCCCCTGGGGGATGGCTCAAACTGGGGTTCCGTTCGGCGAGATCGCCGCTGTCCGCGACTGGATGAAGATCGATCAGCCGATCGGCAAGCCTGCTGTGGAGCACGAGAAACGTCCCGTCGAGGGACTTAGCTGCAGCCGCAGCGAAGTCAGTGGGCGGCGATTGTGGGGCTTGTTCCAGGAGCGATTCGGATCGCCCAAAGCTTTCTTTAAAAAGCATTTCGTGCTGAACTACTGCCCCTTGGTATTCATGGAGAGCAGCGCTCGAAATCGGACACCGGACAAGCTGCCCGCGGCCGAGCGGGCCCCCTTGGATGCTGTCTGCGACGATCACCTGCGTTCGGTGCTGAAGGTGCTTGCGCCACAACACGCCGTCGGTGTGGGGGCTTACGCGGAGGCCTGTCTAAAGCGTGTTGTTGCAGACCTTCAATCGCCGCCGCAAGTTTCCAGGATTCTGCATCCCAGTCCGGCGTCACCTGCGGCCAATCGCGACTGGGCCGGAACGGCCACCAAGCAGCTGAGCGAATCCGGCATTTGGTAGTGCTTGCAGGAGGGCGGCGAAGCGGTCTTTGCCGGCGACCAGTGACGCGGCGAGATTGGGATCTTCAAAGTCACCCTGAACCTTCTGGGGCACTTTCGTTACATTAACTGGACTTTGGCCGGATGACGTCTTCGTGTCATTCTTAAACCGGTCAGAGCTACCCATTCGAAATCAATTCGCCGAGATCAGCACGTGAGCCAACCTGCCGCCGAACCAACCGAGTCGATTGCCGATTCTCTTCGCCAAGACGAACGCATCATCGAAGCGAAACGCTTGATCCGGGAGGCGGTGGAGGAACATGCGTCGCGTTTGCAGGTTCGTCCGGCGCAGTCTGAGTTGAAGGATAGCTATTCTGATTGGCTTGACCGTTTGACGGCGGTTCGTGGCGGCCCACCGATCTGGCCCTACCTGACATCGGGGCTTGGACGTGGCCCTTACGTTGAATTGGCCGACGGCAGCGTCAAACTGGACTTTATTGGTGGGATCGGCGTTTACGGTGCCGGGCATAGTGATCCGGGCATGATCGATGCTGCGGTTGGGGCTGCCATCGAAGACACCGTGATGCAGGGCAACTTGCAACAGAACCCTGCCAGCGTCGTGATGATGGAAAAGCTGATCAAGCTTGCCCAACAAGGCGGCGCGTCGCTTCCGTACTGTTTGTTGACGACAAGCGGTGCGATGGCCAATGAAAATGCGCTGAAGATCGCGATGCACAAAGCGACTCCGGCAGATCGAGTGATCGCGTTTGAGAATGCATTCGCGGGACGTTCGTTGGCGATGGCTGCCGTTACCGATCGGCCAAACTATCGTGCAGGGCTACCAGTAACGGTCGCGGTGGATTACTTACCTGCCCGCGACGTGACGGATCCCGAAGGCAGCCGCAAGCGAGCGGTGGCCGAACTGCATCGATTGTTAAAACGTCACCCCGGTCGCTATGCCGCGTTTTGGGCCGAGCCAATTGCCGGTGAAGGCGGTTACTATCCCGGTAGCAACGATTTCTACGCGGCCTTGTGCGAGCCACTGAAAGAAGCTGGCGTGCCGATCATTTTCGATGAGATCCAAAGCTTTTCGCGTACCAGCAAGCCGTTCGCATTTCAGCACTATGGTTTGGATAAGTACGCCGACATTGTGACCGTTGGCAAAGTGACGCAGGTTTGTGCAACGCTTTACAGTGACGCGATGAAGCCGACAGGGCCAATCCTGAGCCAGACGTTTACCGGTTCGACCGCATCGATCGCGACCGGCATCGAAACGCTGGATCGATTTGAGCAGCGTGGATGTTTCGGTGCTGACGGAACCAACATGCAATTGGCGAAGTACTTTCAGGACCAGTTAGCAGCCTTGGCCGATGAGTTTCCTAATCAGATCGCGGGGCCATTTGGTGAAGGGTTGATGATCGCATTCACGCCCGGCGATGGCAGTTTCGATGCGGCGAAATCGATGATGATGTCGCTGTTCGAAATCGGATTGCTGGGGTTCGTTTGCGGTGGCGGTCCAACTCGAATTCGTTTTCTGCCGCCCCCGATCGTGACGACGCAGGAGCATATCGATCACGCGATTTCGTTGCTTCGTCAGGTGCTTGACGCATAGCATGTGCGTGTTGGACGCGTTTTGTCTGCGAATTCGTCTTGCATTAAACCAACGGTGATGCGCAGATTGCTAAGATGAAGGTCTATTCTACGCACCTGAACTTAGCTATCGGACTAGTCCCTTGAACGCAAAAACAACGCGCACGCCCGTGTCGGTCGATGACCTTCAGGAGCTGTACAGCGAGCTTCGCGGCAGTAGTGCAGGTCCTGCGTTGATGGATGCTCGAGCCTTTTTTCTAGAAAGGCAAATGCAGGATGCACACGCCAAGCTTTCGGAGTCTTATGAGACGTACAAAGAAAGCCGACGTCGCATTTTGAGGCAGGATCCGGAACAGCAGTTTGAGGCGAAGGCCCCAGACCGCGAACGCCAAGTCCGTCGACTCGTTCGGCGTCAGGAAAAAGCGCGAGATTTGCTCGCGCGTTTTGAAGACTATCTAGGGCAAATCGAACGCCTGGCGGCCAAGGAAGTTGCACGTGAAGAGGCGAAGGTCCAACGCGACTCGACGCCGGCATCCGAGGCTGATTCATCCGATGAAGTAAAACAGCCATCGGGTATCCAAACTCTAAAGCCGACCGACGTTGACGTTCAGTACATCAAACAGTTCAGCCAATTGATCGGCGATCGGCAGTTGGATTTGATCAACACACGCTACGATTTTAAAGCGCTGGATCAAGTCGAAGACGTGGTTGTCGACGGTGTTTATTTGCTGCGGAAAGGCGATCGATGTTTCTTATTGGAAGCAGCTGTCGATCAAGATGACCCGGCGAAGCTGCATTGTTCTGACTTGGCTAATCCCAAAACGCGAGTCATTTTGAGTCCCGAGCAAATGGTTCGGTTGAGCCAAAAACGACAAGTCGTTTTGTTGCTGGCTCGTGAGCAAGGTTGATTGGGTTTCGGTGACTGAGCTTACGCGCCCTCCACGGAGTGAAGGGCGACAATAAAATCAGCATTGAGATCCAATCAATCGGTAAACGGCGATCGTTCAAAGATGACATCGTTGCTGACTCGTGGGTCGCCGGTGCTTTTCATCTCATCAAGCAGTCGTTCATAAAGTCGATCGCGGACATCAGCGTGCTGACTGTCGAGGGCCAGATTCGTCATGCAATGTGGATCTTCCTTCATGTCGTACAGTTCAAACATTGGGCGACGTCCGAGCGCGAAGTCATAGAACCTTGGCTCGGTTTGTCGATTCGTCACGATCCAAGCTTTCGTCGGACTGGCATCCATATCCCCAAACGCCGAGATCGTGTTTTCACGCAACGTTTCAAAGTTGGGAAGCGTTTCTTCAAAACTCGGTCCGTCGCCCATCGGCCAACGTTCGGGGGCAAAGTTTACGATCAGTAGATGTTCGTGAGTGCGAATGGCACGTTGTGGATAAGGCAGCTTTCCTTCGCGAGCCACACCGACGTGGCGCTCGCGACCGGTGAAAACTGCATCACGTGTTGGTTCGATGCGTCCTTCCTTGTCGCTACCAAGTAAGCCGATCAGCGAACGAGCGGTCATTGCTTCGGGAGCCGCGAGGCCTGCGGCTTCCAAGAACGTGGGTGCCAAATCGGGTAGCGAGACGAAGTCATCGACGACACGGCCCGGGTGCTTGATACCGGCGGGCCAATGGATCGCTAGTGGGACATTGGTTCCCAGGTCGTAGAGGTTGCATTTCCCACGCGGCACACCGGGAATGCCATGGTCACCGCTGACGACAAGGATCGTATTTTCGAATTCACCGATACGTTTTAGTTCTTCGATCAGGACACCGACGGCAGCGTCAAACGCTTGGACTTCGCCCAGATAGTCGGCGAAGTCTTGGCGGACCGCATCGACATCTGGAAGGTAGGGCGGAAGCTTGCCCTTGAGGTCATCTGGGTTGATGTTCCAAAGTTCTTGCGCGCTTCCTTCGATCCATTTTCGGTGACAATTGGTGGGGCCGAACCAATAGCAGAACGGGGTGTCGTTCGATGCGTTTTGACCGTTCAGGAATGACTGAAAATTCAAGCGAACCTCTTCCAGCAGCTTTGCCTTCGCGGCTTCGCGATCATTCGCAGCCATCGCGTTTTGAGAGAAGCCATTGAATTTTCGTCCGTGCTTAACGAACGCGGTCCGTTTGCCGCCGTGTGGTGCATCGGCAGGTCGTCCCGGCGACCAGACTTTATAGGTGTGCCCAATTCGATAGCCGGCTTTTTCCATGATCAACGGATAGGCTTCGTTGCTAAAGTCCCAGATGGCACCTTGCAAAATCGATCCCCGACCACACCGCCAAAAGTGTTGCCCTGATAAAAGTGAGCTTCGGCAGGGCGTGCACGAAGGCGCGCTCACATAGGCGTGATTAAAGAGCACGCCGTCTTTTGCCAACGCATCAAAATTGGGTGTCGAAACGACATCGGATGGTCCGCCCGGTGCTGCTTCGGCATAGATACTGGCATACTTTCCCCAGTCGTCGGCAAAAGCCATCACGATGTTGGGACGTTCGTCGGCAAGCGAGGTGAGCGAGCAAAGTAAAAGGAAGAGACTGGCGAGTCCAAGACGATTCATGAAAGTCATCGGGAGGAGAGAGAGGCGGGGAGGTCAAAGTCGACTGCATCAAACGACCAAGATAGCTGGTCAAGTTTGGTCGTGCTGGTTTTATAAAACGAGGTAGCCGATTTAGCGTTGTGTTAGTAGCTGGGTTGCGACTGTATCGACAACGAAAGGATAGGCAGTCAAACGCCTAAGCCATCAGATAAGGCATCGCTCAATAATGGGAGTTGTAGTGAACGCGTAAAAACTTGCATGGGGGGCGTGATTGCGTCATGATTCGGGTTCTAGATCTGAAGTTGATGACTCGATCTTCCCACTCCTCCCAGGCAAGAGTCTTCTCAATGTTAATTGTCCATCGAACTCTGTTCTTGCTGGTCGCCATCGCTATTGGCTCTATAGCAACCGATGTGAATGCCCAGACCAATGATCCGTTTGGGGCTCCGGATGATCCCTTTGGTCGATCGCAGGATCCCTTCGACCCAACCGAGGTTTCGAAGCCAGCCTCAATAGCTGATTTAAACAAGCAGGCGAGGCCTCAGTCCAAGGCCAGTGAGGTAGTGTCGGTTCGATCGAGCATTGATGACGCCAAGTTCTCTTCCGATTCAGAACGACGTATCAGAGCCGCATTAAATGATGAAACCTCTCAGACCTTTATCCAAACCCCACTGAGTGACGCGGCAAGAGCTCTTTCGAGTTCACACAAGATTCCCATTGTGCTTAATCTCCGAGCACTCGAAGAGATCGGGCTCGATGCAGATGTCCCCGTCACCATTGATTTGCGAAACGTCAAGCTACGTTCGTTTTTGCGGCTGATGTTGTCTGATTTAGATATGGCCTATCTGGTTAAGGATGACGTTCTGCAGCTGACAACGGTTGAGGCTGCAGAAGGTAACCTGACCGTCGAGATTTACACCCTCGAAGGATCGCTCGCTGAACGTGGTGCTGAAGTCACCAAGGCGATCACGTCGGTCATTGTGCCAGACATTTGGGAGGGTGTCGGTGGACCTGCGAGTGCGATTTCAATTGATCATGTCATCATCGTTTCGGCGACCAGTGATGTGCATCACCAAGTCGATCTGTTCCTTTCAAAGTTGGCAGCCGCATACGGCGCTGGGACAACCGCGGCAGTTCGGCAAACAGGAGGACACTGATCTTCCGTGGCTTGTGCTAATCGCAAAGTAGTGTCATTGCCGTGTCTGTATTGCTGCGATGATTCAGGAAGCTGGATTGCGGGGCGCTAGCGGCTTAAAAGAACACGCGATGGCTGCGATCAGTGAAATCAAAAGATCCCAAATGAAAGGGTTCAGACCTAACAGTTCGTAGGGGCGGAATTCACCATGCTGATAAAAGCCCCAGCCGGTCAATAGGAGATGCATCAACGTTCCGCCTGCCATTCCCGCGATCGCTCCGGTCGCGGTCATCGGCTTCCAGTAGAGAGACAAGACTACCGGAACTAAAAAGCAAGCGGCCAAGCCGCCGCTGGCGAACACGATCAAGTCTTGCAAGAACATGGGTGGATTGACCACCAGCAGCACGGCTAAGACACCGATCGTGACGGTGACGAAATGGCTTAGTCGCCGCAATGTCTTTTCATTGGCGTTCGTATCGATCCGTTTTTGATAAATATCACGAACGACCGAAGAAGATACGAGAAGCAAAAAGCTGTCGACGCTAGACATGACCGCTGCGAAAGGGGCGGCGACGAGCAATCCTGCGAGCCAGGGAACGCCAGCAGTACTGGTCAGCTTTGTCGCAAAGTCCGGCATGGTTCGATCCGGATCAATCTCCATGCCGGGCATTAGGACGCGGGCGCAACAAAAGATAACGATCAGTGAAAGGTAGATGACGGCGTAATAGATGGAAACCGTGATGATCGAAAACCGCAGGGTGCGGCTATCTTTGAAGGCCATCAATCGAACCATATTGGCAGGCTGTCCGGTTGCACCAAAGGGCCAAAAAATGAAAAAGCTGATCGCGGTCCCAATCGCCAAGAATCCTACGTCGCTGGTCGCACTCGGACCAGGGTTGCTGACGTAGACGCCTTTTTGTCCAGCGCCGAATTTGTAAGGCGTGGTTTCTCGGACGGTCACGGTGATATTTTCAGCGATTAAGTCTGTCTTGATCTGCTTGATTTCTTCAGGTGTTGTTAGTCGTAATGCTTCGATCGGTTCGCCTTGCGATTCAGGCTGGACTTCACAGGATTCGGCCGTACGAAATGCGTTTTCACCTTGGCGGATCCAAGTGCCTTTGGGGATAACCGACGGGCTTGTGGTTTGCTTCGTTTCGCTTAAGACGATTCGACAAAACTCGGGCGGTGTCATCTCGGCCAGCTTTGTCGTCGCGTTGGCCAAGCCACCGACTTGAAACAAGGCCAGTGCTAACATTCCAATGACGCCGACAAACATGACAATCCCTTGCATGACATCAGTCCAAACGACTGCTCGAAATCCGCCGTAGACGACGTACATGATGACGGCAGCTGAAAAGAGAACCAGGCAAACGAGATAGTCACCTGACGCTTGGTTGATCCACGGAATGGAATGCGTCAACTGCGATGTAATGTCAGCGAAAGATCGAAACGTCGGTTCATTGGCCAGCAGGGTGCTCAGTATTTTTCCGCCAGCTTTGAATTGAGCCAGCAGGTAAAAGAACATAAAGAACACCAGCAACGAGGTCGCTACCAGGGCAACTTGGGGACTGGCAAACCGGGCACCAAGGATTTCTGGAATGGTCACCGCATCGTGCTTGCGTGCGATTTGGTTGAGACGTTTGCCGATCAGCCCCATCGACATCAAAGGGAGCATCATGAATCCCGCTATCCAGAATGCGAGGGTCCACCCATGCGTATAGATCAGCGCCGGGAAGCCCATGAAGCTTCCGCCCGAAGCGTTCGTTGCAGCAAAAGTTAAAGCGAACGCCCAGACCCCGAATCCGCGACTGCCCAAGAAATATTCACCAACGAATTCCTTGCCTTTTGAAAATCGCTCGGAAACGATCGCAAGCAGTAGGACAGCGACCGTGTAGATCAGGAAGGTCACCAGTGCGGCGTTGGATTCACTTTCCATCTCCCTCGACCTCCGCTGAATTTGCCGGATCAACTGCGTCAGCAGAATCAATTTCAAGCGAGTCGTTCTGAATCTTTAGCAACGCAAACCAGACAGAGATCGTTGTCGCCAACAGCCATGGCATCAATACACCCCAGAACACCCAGGATGGGAATCCAAAAGTAAGTTGCAGAGGTTGGGCTGTTGTTTGATAGCCGTTGAGACAGCAATAGCCGATGACCCAAAGGAAGCAGCCGCACCAGATCAATAGGATCCACTTGGCTTCACGGAGGCTATTGCGAAGCAGCGTTGAGTCTTCGAATTCCGTATCGAGCTTGTTTTGACAACGATTGCTAGATTCTGAATTCATGTGGCTGACGGCGTCTTAGGTCTTCTTCCAAGCGTTTCGAACCACTCGTAAGAAGTTTCCGTGGCAGATTCTTTCGAGATCAGATTCGCTGTAACCTTTCTGACGTAGCAATTCGACGAAGGTTAGCAGGTCTGCAATTGTATCCAGATCCGAAGGCGTTTGTTCGGTTCCGAAGCCACCGTCTAAATCCGTTCCGATACCGATATGGTTTACGTTGCCGATCAGTTGACAGATATGGTCGACATGATTGGTCAGTGCTCGCATGTTCGCGTCGGCATAGGTTTCATGGTTGGAGACCAACCGTTCCCAATTTGGGACGCCCATCCATATATCAAAAGCGACGCCGATTACCGCATCCCGGCTGGCAAGCAGTTTGATTTGTCGATCGGACAGTTGTCTGGGGTTATCCACAATCGCGCGGCAATTGTGATGGCTTGCCCAAACCGGTCCACCAAACACATCCAGTGCATCGAAGAAGGTTTGTTCGCACAGGTGTGTCGCGTCCAGGATGATGCCCAGCTTGTCCATCTCGATTAACAATTCGCGACAAGGTTGCGTAAGCGGGCCATCCTTGTCATGTCCCAAAGCATATCGGCCGACGCCATAGTGGGCGGGACCGAGCGCACGAAGCCCGTCTTGATAGGAACGATGGAGGTCGTCGATGGTGCGAAGCGAATCAGCGCCTTCGAGACTAAGTATGTAGCCGATCGGCGAACTGTCCGGGGCGGCATCCCAGTTCTGCAAATGGTCATCGAGATCCGAAAGGTTACGGATCTGTCGAAGTTGCCCACATTCTTCCATCGCGCGATACCAAGCGAGCTGGCCTTGGGTCATCGCACGAGCTTGTTCGGGTGAATTCCAGCCGCCGCCCGCAGCGGCCGGTTTCATACAGCCGGCCAATTGGGTTGCGACGCAAAGGCCGATGCCCGCTTCACGCATTTGTGGAAAGGCGACCGTGTTCTTTCCCCAGCCGGCGAGTTGGCTTTCGCCGGATTCAAGCAGCCGGATATCAGAGACGCTTTGACGAAGATCACGGTTGTAGGTGATCGCGTTCAGGCTGAGGTCAAGGTGGGCATCGAAGATCAGCATATCGCGGTCATGGGGCTATCGAAGTCGTGACGGTGGTAGGATAACGCTGAACAGCACTTTGAGCTTTGCGAAGTTATTTCCACGCTCCATAGAGGCTGCCAGGAGGATTCGCGATCGACTGGTATCGGTAGACCCGGGCGGCGTCTCGGTTTTTGAAACTGACCAGAGGGATGATTCCAGCCGCGGCAACTCGATCGGCACTTCGTTCAGAAAGGTAAGTCTCTGCACATGGCAAGAGCACTGCTTCGCCGTCAACTTTGTAAGTGAACGCGGGCATCGATGAAATCTCGAACTGATCTTCGACTTGCATCGACCAGCCACTGTCTTGAAACGCTTGGCCAATCAAACTTGCGATGGCGAGTGATGGTGGTCCCCAAAGAAACTCGCGATGTGAATTTTCTGGATCCGGGATTTCTTCGAAGTCAAACGATTCGACCGGATCCGTTTTAGGGCCGTACGGCAAGCGCATTAGGACTCGCGGTCCGACCAAAGCGATTCGGGTCGCGACAGGGTTACTGCGAATCGATTTCCAGTTCTGTTGTTCAACTGACTCAGTCGGCTGGATACCGAAAAGGTCGTCTGTCCACGATGTCGTGCCGATGATCGATGGTTTCGCGGAGCTCAGTAGCGTGCAATCGGCGAAGGTAGCGATCGCGCCTAGGTTAGCCAGTGTGACTAAGTCATCGACGCTGTTGCCGAATTCATAGGCGGTGACGATCAAGGACCAAGGCTGTTGGTCGCGTTGTTCGACCAGCCGGTTCATCAATTCGGTTTGCTCGATCGAGTCGGCGGATCGGGTGGCGGCTGCTATCTCTGTTGCCGTCGCATCGAGCACAAAAAGTTTGATCTCGGTTGTCGTCGTGACATCGCGGGTCAGTGAGTCTAACGCTCGCCAATTCGCTTCGAGGGATTGGAAAAGCGGATGATGCAAGATGTTGCGAAGGTGACCGGCGATGGCATGGTCAACCGCAGCGACGTACTCGTCCTGGCGTGGATCACGACTCGGTTCGATGTAAGGGGCGACAATGCTGTGGATCAGTCGATCGATCGCACCGGTTGCCGTGTCGGTCGGAGCCTGGGTCGTTGCTGTTCTGCCGAGAACGCGTTCGAGCAAATCTGAATCGGATTCAGGGTCGGAAGGGGCTTCTGGCCGTTCTTCGGCAGTCTGAGCATCGGCTGATTGGGCAGGTTCATTAATCGAGGCCGGAAGCATTGCACGCAACTCCCGTGCGGCCGATTCGAACGTTTTTGGATGCTGCAGTAATCGACGGATCGAGAGCAGCTCTTCGAACTCCGGTATCTTTTCAATCAACTGGTCTGGATGAAAATCATCAAGCTCGGTGAAGGCCAGTTCGAGCGAGGCCTCGGACGTTCCCGATGGAATTTGTATCGTGGGCCGAAGCGATTCAAAAAACTCATCAAAGTTATCGACATCGACTCGATGCAATTTACGTTGCTCGACAGGATCCTTCTTGCTGCCGCCAAAGTCGCCTATGACGAGTATTCGCATCGGCTCTTCTGGGTCTCGCGGCTTTGCCTGTGGAGCGTTCCCGAATTGACTTGTGAATTGAAACGTCTCGGACACAAAATGCTCCGGTAAAAGAACGAACCGTAAAAGCGAAGCCGCGATTATATCGCTTTCATCGTCATCGACGGCGATAAGGTGTAGCGGATGCAGATCACGACAAAGAAAAACTCGGTGAATGGTTTGGATTCACCGAGTGATCGTGACTCAAATGATTTTGTTGCTTCGGCAGTCAGCAAGTTCTGCCTAGTGCTTCGTTCGATATGAAAATACGGGTTCGGGTCATCAGCCGACGGGCGTTAACCGGTTATTGCACTCAAACCGTGGTTAACGCCATGCGGTGAATCCTAAAATCGAGTCGGAACGAAGCACTAGCGTCGGGTGCGAATCAACGATTCCAGACCATCTTCGGTGCTGTCTTTGAAATCTCGATAGGCTGACAACATCGCAATCGGATCGATGAATCGCCACGCGGGAAGGGCCGAGGCAAAGACACCGACCATGGCACCACCACGCAGCGCCCACATGACGTAGCCGACCGAGAACATTCCGATGCTGGCACCGGCGTAGCCGACATAGGAAACCGACGATGTCGACTTGTCGTGGAACTGTTCCCGATTGTCCCACTGGCTCCATATGATCGCTTGCTGCATGTCCTCACGCAGCAATCGATCGAGTTGAGCCAGCTCTGGTGAAAAGACACCGTCAGCACTGATGATTGTCCGCGATGACCGGTAAGAACTGGCAAGACGCTCGATCCGTTCTCGTTCGATTGCTTCCTTCTTTTCGCCCGAAGCATCGTTTTCGTCATCACCTGAATCGTTTTGCTGGCCGACAACCGGAACCGGGCCGTTGGGGCCTGCGACCTCTCCTGGGGCTGTCGCCGTTGGCGTCGTTTCAGAGTTTTGAGTTTCTGATTCGGTGTTCGATTCTTCGGTATTGGAATTGTCTGGTTCGGTTGTGTCTTCGGTTTGAGTCTCTTCCGATTGGGTATCCGTGTTGGAATCGTCGGTGGAGGTGTCGTTTGTGTCAGTGGTTGATGTCGGAGCAACGTACGGTGCTGCCAATTGAACATTGATACTGACTGAAACCGTATTGCTTTCTAGTGACCCATCGGTGACACGGTATAGGAACGTATCGATTCCACCAAAGCCTGAATTCGGCGTGTATAGCAGAACGCCACCCGGCTGCAGTGTCAGAGTTCCATTGGTTGGCGACGAAACCAGTACGACTGACAAGGTATCGCCGTCGAGGTCCGTGTCATTGAATACGAGACCCGATGAGGCGATCGAAAGATCTGAATCGGGAGTACGCAAATCGAACGACTCACCGGTTGCGACAGGTGCGTCATTGACACTCGTGATATCAACATTGACGGTTCCGAGTTGAATATCAGTTCCGCCACCGGTTCCCGAGTTTCCATTGTCATTGACAACAACGTCGATCGTGTCGGCATCATTGCCGTTCAGGTTCGGAGTGCCGTGTAGGTACTGAATGTTGCTGCTGGCATCCAAAAACGTGTTCAGGTCAGTCAAGTTCCCGGTCAGTGTCAAAGTGTTTGATCCACTGCCAGTGACAATCACACCGGAGCCTCCTGATGCGGAGAGCAGTCCACCGGTGGAGGTCGACAGCGTCACTGTCAGATCGCTGGTGCCGGCGTCCAAATCCGTCAAGTTGATTGCGGATAGATCGATCGCACTGTTGATGTCCTCGATCGTCGTTACATCGCTTGGCAAACCACCGCTATTACCCGGATCGTCGTTGATCGATGCGATTGTGATTGATCGAGACTGGGTATTGGAGTCCAGTTCACCGTCGTTAATCGTGAACGAGACCGTTCGCGTCCCGGTGCTCGGGGCTTCACTGGTGTTTTCGTAAGTCACACTTCGCAGTGCGGTTTGGTAGTCGGCAACGCTTGCCGTTCCAGAAAGTGTCAACGTTCCGGTCGCAGCATCCCAAGAACCGGTGATGCCGTTTTGGTTTGTGAATGACAGAACATCTTGGCCGTTGACGTAGTTCGCACTGATTTGGACCGTTGCCGATTCCAAGTTTGTGTCATCCACATCGGACAACGTCAGCGACGATGTAATCGACACCGCGCCGTCGTTTTCGGTGTACCCCAGCGACGCTCCTTCGATCGAGGAGGTCACCGGCGGGTCATTCACTGCGGCGATTGTGATGTTGAAGGTCGCGCTGGTTGTCGTACCCGTCCCGTCATCGACAGTGAAACTAAACGCATCGGATACGGTCTGGCTGCCATCATGATCGTAGGTGATCAACCCCGCATCAATATCGGCTTGAGTAAACGTGTCGGTTGCCGAAAGGGCAACACCGCTGCGGAAAATGGTTCCGTTGGTTGGCGCCGAGTCGACGCTGTAGGTCAATTGAGAGCTGGCGTGGTCAACGTCCGTGGTTTCCAGCATCGCGTTCGTGATCGTGTTTCCCGTCGAAGCTTCACCGAATGTCGGTGTGGAGTTGGTGGCGAGGACTTGTTCGTCATTGACACCAGCAATGTCGACGTTGACGGTTCCCAGATTGATGTTGCCGCCGCCACCAGATCCTGTATTTCCGCCATCATTGACCGTGACCGTGATGGTGTCGGCATCGTTGCCGAAGGTGTTCGTCGTCGCGTGTAGGTACTGAACGTTGGAAGGAGTGTTCAAATAGGTGTTCAGATCGGAAAGCGTTCCAGTCAAGGTGATCGAACCGCTACCACTACCTCCGACGACAACTCCGCCGCCATTGGATGCCGTAAGATTTCCTCCGGTGGATGTCGACAAGGTGACGGTTAAGTTTCCTGAATTCGCATCGATGTCGTTCAAGTCGATCGCTGATAAATCGATAGCGCCGGCAACGTCTTCGGTCACGTTGACGTCGCTCGGAAGAGACCCGGCATTGGTCGGATCATCGTTAACGGCGGAAATCGAAATGTTTCGACTTTGGCTATTCGAGTCGACGTCTCCGTCGTTGATGGTGAATGTTACCGTACGACTAAGTGCAGACGGGTTATCGCTACCGTTGCTATAGGTAACGCTTCGAAGAGCGGCCTGGTAATCTGCAACTGTCGCCGTGCCGCTAAGTGTTAAGGTTCCGGTTGCGGAGTCCCAAGACCCGGTGATACCGTTTTGGTTGGTAAACGCCAGCGTGTCTTCGCCGTTGACGTAGTTGCCCGAAATCTGAATCACTGCCGATTCTAATTGGGTGTCATCGACATCGGCTAGCGACAAGGTTGACGAGATTTGTAGCGCGCCAGCATTCTCGGTGTATGTCAGCGCGGTGCCTTCGATTGCGGAAGCCACCGGAGCATCATTCACATTGGTAATCGACCAGCTAAACGAACTACTGGTGGTCGTTCCGGTTCCGTCATCCACGGTAAAGCTGAATGAATCCGAACTGGTTTGGCTTCCGTCGTGGTTATAGGTGATCAGATTCGAATCGATATCGGCCTGCGTGAAGGTATCGCTTGCTGACAGCGCGACTCCATTTCGATACAGGGTCCCGTTGCCGGGCGCCGAGTCGACGGTGTAGGTCAATTGGCTTGTGGTGTTATCGACATCCGTCGTTTGCAATTGAGTGTTCGTGATGATATTGCCGGTCGATCCCTCAGCCACGGTGGATCCCGTATTGGTTGACAAAACCTCTTCGTCGTTGACGCTCGCGACATTGACGGTGACTTGGTCCGAAACTGCACTGAATGCGGTCGTTCCACCCGTGGTTGTTGCATCAACTTGTGATCCCGCTGAACCTGTCGTTTGGTCCCAGCCGCGATAGTCGAACAGCAGTGTTCCGCCATTGTCTGTCGCCGGAATGAACCGGACGAAATCGGTGTCGCGTAGAAGCAGTGCCGATGATGGAGAGACCGATGGCAGTGCGACCCAATTGCTGCCGTCCAGGCTGTATTCGATCGTTCCGCCACTGCCGCTGAACCCAAAGACAGCGATGCCTTCAACCGCTCCCGCATCTGGATCGCTTAGGTAAGACCCAAGAAGAGCAGACACCGTGGTTGTTAATGGTGCCGCGTCTTCAGATGTGTTGTAGGTAGGGGCAAAGGTTGTCAGCACCGGTGCATCGTTGACCGCTGTGACATCGATCGCCCGAGTCTGAGTATTCGAGTTGACGTCTCCGTCATTCACCGTGAACGACACGGTCCTTTGACTGGTGTTCGGCGCATCGCTGGTGTTGCTGTAGGCGACACTTCGCAGCGCGGTCTGGTAGTCGGCTACCGTTGCCGTTCCTGTCAGCGTCAATGTTCCTGTCGCCGAATCCCACGATCCCGTGATTCCGTTTTGATTGACGAAGGACAAAACGTCCTGTCCATTGGCGTAGTTACCGGTGATTTGCACCACCGCCGATTCCAAGTTGGCGTCGTCAACGTCGGTTAACGCAAGCGTCGATGTGATCGCCG
This sequence comes from Stieleria sp. JC731, assembly GCF_020966635.1. Lineage (NCBI taxonomy): Bacteria > Pseudomonadati > Planctomycetota > Planctomycetia > Pirellulales > Pirellulaceae > Stieleria > Stieleria sp. JC731. The sequence goes on from NZ_JAJKFQ010000001.1 coordinate 40,766, forward strand.
TCGCGGCTTGGTTCTCGGTATAGGCCAGCGGTGTTCCTTCGATCGACGCCGTCACCGGCGCGTCATTCACCGCACTGATGGTGATATTGAACGTTCCGGCGGTGTTGGAACCGGCGCCATCATCGACCGTGAAGTTGAACGCATCCGAACTGGTTTGGCTTCCGTCGTGGCTGTAGGTGATCAGGTTTGCGTCGATGTCCGCCTGGGTAAAAGTATCGGTAGCTGAGAGCGCAACACCGTTTCGGTAAACCGTTCCGTTAGACGGCGTGGTGCTAACGGTGTAGGTCAGTTGGTTGGTCGCGTTGTCAACATCCGTGGTTTCCAGCATCGCGGTCGTGATGGTGTTCCCCGTGGAAGCTTCGGTGAAGGTTGCTCCGGTGTTTGTAGAAAGCACCTGCTCGTCATTGACCGCGGTGATGTCCACGTTGACCGTTCCGAGGCTGATGTCTCCTCCGCCACCGGTTCCGGTATTCCCATTGTCGTTGACGACGACGGCGATTTGATCGGCATCGTTACCGTTCAGGTTTGCCGTGGTGTGCTGGTACTGGATGTTGCTTGCGGTATCCAGGAAAGTGTTGAGATCCGAAACGGTTCCAGTCAACGTCATCGCGCTCGCGCTCCCACCCACGGTGACTCCACCCCCGGAGCTTGCCGAGAGTTGTCCTCCGGTCGAAGTCGACAAAGTGACGGTGATCGAACTTGCTCCCGCATCCACATCGCTGAGGTTGATTGCCGAGAGGTCAACGTTGCTTGCTTGGTCTTCGGTGACTGAGATATCCGACGGCAAGCTTCCGGCGTTGGTGGGATCATCGTTGATGGCGGTGACGGTGATCGCGGCAGACTCGGTTGCGGAGCTGAAAGCTGAGGTACCACCGTTGGTGGAGGTGTCGACTTTCGATCCAGCGGCTCCGCTAGTTTGGTCCCACGCCCGGAAGGTGAAGTCTGCGGAGGTTCCGTTGTCACCATCGGGTTGGAATCGCACCAGGTCGGTGCTTCGCAGCAGCAGTGCAGAGTTATTTGCGACGGCCCCGACGTCGGTCCAAGAGGAACCTCCGTTGGTCGAGTACTGCCAAGTTCCGTTTCCGCTGTTGAGCGAAGTGATGGCGATGCCTTCGACAGCTCCGTTATCGACATCGGTGATCCGGTCACCACCGGCGGAACTGATGATCGACGCGATGGAGTCACCAGCGTTGTTGGTGTCGTCTTCGGTGATCGTCGTTAGCGTCATGCTGCCGGTGTTATCCAGCACCGGTGCATCGTTAGCCGCTGTGACATCGATCGCCCGAGTCTGAGTGTTCGAGTTGACGTCCCCGTCATTCACCGTGAACGACACGGTCCTTTGACTGGTGTTTGGCGCATCACTGGTGTTGCTGTAGGCGACACTCCGCAGCGCGGTCTGGTAGTCGGCTACCGTTGCCGTTCCTGTCAGGGTCAATGTTCCTGTTGCCGCATCCCACGATCCCGTGATTCCGTTTTGATTGACGAAGGACAAAACGTCCTGTCCGTTGGCGTAGTTACCGGTGATTTGAACCACCGCCGATTCCAAGTTGGCGTCGTCAACGTCGGTTAACGCAAGCGTCGACGTAATCGCCGTCGCGGCTTGGTTCTCGGTATAGGCCAGCGGCGTGCCTTCGATCGCCGCCGTCACCGGCGCGTCATTCACCGCACTGATGGTGATATTGAACGTTCCGGCGGTGTTGGAGCCGGCGCCATCATCGACCGTGAAGTTGAACGCATCCGAACTGGTTTGGCTTCCGTCGTGGCTGTAGGTGATCAGGTTTGCGTCGATGTCCGCCTGTGTAAAAGTATCGGTAGCTGAGAGCGCAACACCGTTTCGATAAACCGTTCCGTTGGACGGCGTGGTACTGACGGTGTAGGTCAGTTGGTTGGTCGCATTGTCAACATCCGTGGTTTCCAGCATCGCGGTCGTGATGGTGTTCCCCGTGGAAGCTTCGGTGAAGGTTGCTCCGGTATTTGTAGAAAGCACCTGCTCGTCGTTGACCGCGGTGATGTCCACGTTGACAGTTCCGAGGCTGATGTCTCCTCCGCCACCGGTACCGGTATTCCCATTGTCGTTGACAACGACGGCGATTTGATCGGCATCGTTACCGTTCAGGTTTGCCGTGGCGTGCTGGTACTGGATGTTGCTTGCGGTATCCAGGAAAGTGTTGAGATCCGAAACGGTTCCAGTCAACGTCATCGCGCTCGCGCTACCACCCACGGTGACTCCACCCCCGGAGCTTACCGAGAGTTGTCCTCCGGTCGAAGTCGACAAAGTGACGGTGATCGAACTTGCTCCCGCATCCACATCGCTGAGGTTGATTGCCGAGAGGTCAACGTTGCTTGCTTGGTCTTCGGTGACAGAGATATCCGAAGGCAAGCTTCCGGCGTTGGTGGGATCATCGTTGATGGCGGTAACGGTGATCGCGGCAGACTCGGTTGCGGAGCTGAAAGCGGAGGTACCACCGTTCGTGGAGGTGTCGACTTTCGATCCAGCGGCTCCGCTAGTTTGGTCCCACGCCCGGAAGGTGAAGTCCGCCGAGGTTCCGTTGTCACCATCGGGTTGGAATCGCACCAGGTCGGTGCTTCGCAGCAGCAGTGCGGAGTTATTGGCAACGGCCCCGACGTCGGTCCAAGTGGAACCTCCGTTGGTCGAGTACTGCCAAGTTCCATTGCCGCTGTTGAGCGACGTGATTGCGATGCCTTCGACAGCTCCGTTATCGACATCGGTGATCCGGTCACCACCGGCGGAACTGATGATCGACGCGATGGAGTCACCAGCGTTGTTGGTGTCGTCTTCGGTGATCGACGTCAGTGTCATACTGCCAGAGCTATCCAGCACAGGGGCATCGTTGACGCTTGTGATGTTGACGTTGACTTGATCCGACGCCGAACTGAATGCCGAAGATCCTCCATTGACCGACGAATCCACATAGGTTCCAGCGGTGCCAGAGGTTTGATCCCAACCGCGATAGTCAAGCTGAAGTGTGCCTCCATTTTCGGTCGATGGAGTGAACCGAAAAAGGTCCGTGTCACGCAGCAGTAGAGCACCGGTGGGTGAGACCGTGGTGACGGTGAACCAGTTCGAACCGTCGAGGCTGTATTCCAGTGTGCCGCCACTGCCGGTGAATCCGTACAACGCAATCCCTTCGACCGCGCCCGGATCGGGGTCCGACATGCTGGAGGACAGCACCATGGCGACTGACGCGGTTAGCGAACCGGCATCCTCGGCCGTGTTGTAAACCGGTCCATAAGGAAACAGAACGGGTGCTTGGTTTGGTGGGCTGATGTCGATATTGACCGTTCCCAATGAAACATCGCCGCCGCCTCCGCTGCCGGTATTCCCGCCGTCGTTAATCGTGACGCTGATCGTATCTGCATTGTCACCGGTTGTTCCGGGGGTCCCGTGGATGTACTGGATATTGGTTGGCGTATCGAAAAATGTATTCAGGTCCGTAATCGTTCCTGTGAATGTCATCGCGCTTGCGCTTCCGCCAACGGTCACACCGCCGCCGGATGATGCCGAAAGCTGTCCGCCGGTGCTGGTGGTCAACGTCACCGTGATATTTCCACTGGCCGCATCAACATCACTGAAGTCAACAGACGAAAGGTTGATGTTGCTCGTGGTGTCGATGGTCACAAGGATGTCGCTTGGCAAGCTGCCCGCGTTGGTCGGATCATCATTGATCGCATTGACAGTGATATTCACCACTTCTGTATCGGGTCCCTGATCACCCATCACGGCGGCGACTTCGGATTCCGTCAAAATGGCGTCGTAGACTCGTACGTCATCCAGGCTTCCGACGAAGGACATCGACCCATCGGATAGGCTGCCGATGGTGAGGTCCTGAGAAATTGCGGTAGCCCAATCGATGTCCACACTGGCTGAAACATTGGCGATCAACGTTCCGTCCAGATATAAGTTGATTTCGTTGGCGACGTCATCAAAAGTTGCCGCGATATGATGCCATCCCGTTCCGGCAATTTGATGCGCCGGATTGCTGGTATTGGTTGTGAAGCTATCCGCGGTCAGGCTAATTCCGCCACCGGGTGACGAAGTATCCAGTGAGACATAAAAGGCATCGCCAACGGACAAGAAGACTGCGTCCTGTTGAGCCGCATCAAGGTTGACCCAAGCGGAGATTGTCACTTCGTCGGCAAGGCTAGCCGTGCCACTGCTAACGGTGATTGAATCATTTGAATCCAAAACGATCACGTCACCACGTGTCGCATCGAGAGTTACTGCTGGATCGGAGTTGCCAGTTCCGTCCAGACCATTTCCACTTTGGTCGGTGTAAACCCCATCCATGAATTCATAGCGAGCGTAAAGGTTGGTGTCCGTCGCACTTGTGGTCCCAGTCGAAACGGTCAACGTATCGCTGCCGTTGTAGTTAGCAGTGGGTGAATACTGCAGACCTTCGAGTGCCGCATTGATGTCTGACTGGGTTCCAGAAAAAGTCAACGTGCTTTGGCCGTTGCTCGTACCGGACAAGAACTTCAGGCCTGTTGTCGAACCCAGGGTTAGATTGCCCTGATTGACGGACAAAGTTGTCGTGACGGTCGGATTCTGAGTGGAACCGTCTTCGAGAACGATCGCGTTTCCGCCACCGCTGGAAAACGTCAGTGAGTTGTCTTCGTCGACGGATTGGCCGATCGGAATCGTGAATCGGGCGTCGACTCCGTCATCCACCGTGATAGAGAAAGTCTCGTCGTAAGTGTTGCCGTAGGCGTCAGCGACTTGAACGGTGATGGAATGCGATGGCGTGGTCTCGTAGTCCAGCAAGGTCGCATCGGCAACGGTGATTTGGCCACTTCCAGAATCAATCGCGAATCGACCGCCAGCATCATCGGTAAGCGTGAACGAGTAACCCGAAAGGACTTCACTTGCGTCCCATTCGATCACATAGTGTTGATTGTACGAACCGTTATCTGGCAGGTCGTTCCAACGACCCGTCGAGTAATGAAGCTCGGCATAGTCTTCGCCAGACTGGTCGTTGGGCTCTCCGCCTTCCCAATTGTAGTATCGTCCGTCAACGTTGCTGCCGCTGCCGTTCCCGCTCCAAAATGCGTCTCCATCTGCCGAGCCATCGAGCCAACGCCAGTCACCTTCAGTCGTCTGATCGGATGCACCAATCCAGATGTCGCTGGTGACCATTTCGTGAATCAGATGGTTTTCGTAAGCCGAACGAATGGTGACCAAGCGGCCGCTGACACCGTTGACTTCGGCAGCAACGGCGTTGGCGATGGCCGCAGATGCTTGGGTAGGAGTCGTCACATAGCGATAGAACTTGTCCGTCGAAGCATCGTACCGCAATGTCGAATCCGCATTCAGAATCGCGGTCACCGCATTGGGGATCGCGATGACGCGTATGTCGCCGATGTATGGGCCGTATTGGCTGCTGGGATCTTCGAGAGATGCAAAAGCCAGATCGGTACTTGTCGAATCGGCAGTGAATGTAAAGCTGCGCGTTTCTAACGCATTCGTCTCACCCCAGCTCCAGTTGCTTGATTGAGCAACGGTGTAGTCCTGGATCTGACCGTCGGCACTGACACGCAAATCTTTGACCGCGTCACCACCGGAAAAATCGCCTGTCAAGCTAAAGATCACTTGGTATTGCTGACCGACCGATGTGGTCAATGTCTGTTCGATGGATCCAGGTGATCCGCCATCCAAGTTGACCAACCTTCCGCCATTTAGTGATTGCCAGCTCGATGATGCGAAGACATCGACGCTTCCTGAGGTGACCGTCCAGTCTCCGAACGACCCAGTGACTCCAAATTGATCGCCGCTTGGCAAGGATTCAAGGAACAGTCCATCTGCGATCACGTCGGAATCTGTATCCGGTTGCGACGGGGTGACATAGCCCACCGTCGCACCATTCACACTGTCTTCGGCAATGTGCAGTCCCGTCGTTGGTGTGCTGGTGCTGAAGCCACCGCCACTGGCATGCCCGACCGAAAGTCGGTTGTTGGTCGTGCCTTCGCTGACGATGTCGATGATCTGATTCGACCCGTTCAATTCCATCTGCCAATTGGCAAGCAATCCGATGGTGCTCGCTTCGGCGGGGCTAAGGTCTAGCTTTTGCTGATAGTTGAGTGAGATTTCTGCTTCGGTACGGATGTCATTCCAGAGTCGAACGTCATAAAAAGTTCCATGGAATGCCTGGTCAGTGCTGTATCCAGAATTGACGCCATCCTGGTCGTTCCCAATCACCAACTCGCCGCCACCAGCGATGGTGTATCCCGCCTGAAGTCCAGTCAACGTTTCGGCGTATTGGCCATCGATATAAAGCTGTACGTCACCGTTGGTGTTGTCCCAGCTAATTGCCAGGTGATGAGCATCACCGTTAAGGACACCTGAGTACGTGTTTGCTGTGGTAACACTCGCGCCGTTGACTTGCAGTACGAGATTGTCGGTCGCATTGAAACCCAAATTGACCGTATCGTTACCGCTATAGTAAGAAAGCAGCGTTGGAGAGGTGTTTTGATCCTGAATCGAAAAAGTCGACTCGAAAGTGAACTCGGTCAAACCGCCGAAGATCGATCCACCATCGGCAGCGATAAAGTAGGCGTCATTGCCGCCATCGATATTCAACTCGGTGCCACCGGATAGGTCTGTCGGACCGTTGCTCGATTCGGCGACATCGGTAAGCGAGACGTTGAACGATTCGGTACGTGAGTTTCCGTCGATATCGGTGACACGAATCGAGAGCGTTTGCGACGAATTGGTTTCAAAGTCCAACAACGTTCCATCGGCTACCGTGATCTGTCCGCTATCGCTATTGATGGCGAATGCCCCGGCCACCGTTTGTGATAACAGGGTATATGTCAACGGCTGGGCCACATCGAGAACTGTGTCGGCATCCCATTCGATGATGTAACCATTGTCAGAACCGCCGTCGTTGGCTTCGTCATCCCATTGTCCGTTGGGACGGATCACTAGATAGTCTTGTACTCCACCGCTGTCGTCAGGTTGGCTGCCGGAAATCCAATTTTGATAGGCACCATCGACTGGGGTACCGTTTGTTCCGCCGGACCAGAAAAAGTCCGAATTGGTTCCGTTCTGACGCCATCGCCAAGCGCCTTCGGATGTGGCATCGGTTCCGCCAAGAAATAGTTCTTTGGAAACGGAACTGGCTATCCCAAAGAGGACTTCTTGTTCCGCCGCGTTTTGGACCGTTGCGAGTTGTCCGCCAACGCCGTTCAGGGTGGCTGCCATTGCATTCGTTTCGGCAGTTGCCCAGTCCGTGTTGGTGGTAATCGCTTTGTAGAATTTTCCAGTTTCGGCGCTGTAGACCAAATCCGGATCGGCTGCCAGCAGGGTCGCGATCAAAGAGTCGCGTTGTGGGTCAATGCCACCAACAGATCCGACGACAGTACCGTCAACGGCATCCTCGGCGACCGTGAATGTCAAGTCGGCAACACTGGCGGTAAAGCCAGCAACGTGCTGCAGCGTTAAGTTGTTTCCGCTGACCGATTCGGTAACAACTCCGTCGACGGATAAATTGTCAAACTTCCATTGGGCGACCATCCCGGATTCGTTCGATGGCAGATCGGAAGCGTACGACGCCTTGATTTCGGTAGCGGTGCGAACGTCGGAAAAGACGCGTGTGTTGTGGAGTGTGCCCTTGAAAATCTGCGTCTGGAGGAAAGAACCGCCGACGCTGTCCTGTTCTTGGCCGAACACCAGCGAGCCTGATCCGAGGGTGTAACCGGTTTGGAGGCCTGTACCGCTTTCGATCAAATCCCCGTCGACATAAATCGCCCAGTTGCCTGCGGTGTTATCCCACGTCCACGAAAACTGGTGTTGATTGCCGTCGCGATAAAGGTCGTAGTCAACAGCACTCAAGTGACGTGAGACATCGCCGATATGAATCGAGACACCCCCACCATCAAAGATCAAAAGCAATTCGTTGAAATGAGACGGTGTCGCATACGAAAGTAGGGTCGTATCGTTGACAAGATCAGTGGTCGAAAACTGAGTCTCGAAGGTGAATGCGGTTCGTCCGCCAAAGATCGCGGCTCCATCATCAGCAATCAAGTAGGTGTCGTTGCCGCCATCACTGTTAATCAGCAGGCCGCCACCGGTTGTTGATGTTGTTTGCAGATCTTCGGGACCGGGGACGTATTCGTAGGCACCGATATCAACATTCGCATCTCGACTTCCGCCGGTCTGGTCAACCGTCTCGGCTGAACCCGTGGCAGCGTTGTACGCAATGCTTGTCGGGGTAAAAGTGTGTAGAAATGTCTCTTCGTAGGCAGATAAAGCTGATAAGCCAGCATCGCTTCCTAACGTGTCACTACCGACGGTTCCACTAAACCCGAGGTTGTGTTCGATGATGTTGTAGCCGCCGCTAACGATGGTGGCGTTGACATCGTTGCCGCCAAACTGTGACGTGTTGTCTCCGAAGATGGAATACGAAACATTGATGGTCGCGTCAGGTGAATTAAGGCCGCCACCATTTCCGCTGGCTGAATCATTTGCCGCGATTGTGGAGTGCGTGATGTTGACAACAGTGCCACCGTTGACCGCATAAATCCCGGCACCATCGTAAGTCGCTTGGTTGCCGCTGACGGTGACATTGTTCAGCGTCGTCGTTCCGGCGCTGACGTAAAGTCCTGCACCGCTGGTGGAAGAATTATTGTTGATGATTGCGACGCGTTCTAGCGTTGTGGTACCACTGGACGAGATACCACCCCCGGTCGTGTTACCGACGGTGTTGTTGGCAACGACTAAGTCGCTCGCGCTAAGGGTTCCTTCGACGTAGATCCCGGCGCCAGTCTCGGTTCCAGACGAAGCTCCAGTCAGTGTCAAAGAACTGATATCAAGGATTCCACCACCTTGAACATGAAAGATTCGGTCGGAAAGCGAAGAGGCATCGATCGTGGTGCCTGTCGCGCCGAGCCCAACGATCGTGATGTCACTGGTGATGTCCAAGTCACCTGTTGAACCGGCATTGTCGTATTGGCCGGTGATGTCCAGCACGTAGGTCCCTTCGCCGAGGATGATGGTATCGGCACCAGCGGTGTTGTTGGCTGCGATGATCGCTTCACGCAAAGAGATCCCAGTGCCGCCCGGTGTGGCGTTCAGGGAACTGATATCGGTCGTCGTTCCATCGAGTTCATCGGCAAAGGTGGTTACGGTGATGGTGGCGAGAGTGTCGTACCAGTTCGATTGTGCGGACACCCCAACGACGACTTCCGTTTGGATGTCACCGACGATGTATTCCAAGTCCCAGTCACCGCCCAGCGAGGCATGCCCAGTCGCGTCGTCGCTTGCAGCGATATCGCACTGGCACAACGCGGCGATCGAATCAACAAGCAATCGACCTTGATCGGTTGACGCCAAGTCACAGCCGTAGACCAACATGTCCGCATCGACGTCCAAAGCGTTCCGCCACTGGACCAGTTCGCCGGCATAGCCCTGGATCGATTGAGAATCCAACCGAGAATTGCCTAGCTGGATTCCACTGCCGTCACCGTGGCTAAGGATGTGGATCGCATCGACGCCACGAAGGTCCGTCAACGATTGAGTGATCTGGTCGATCCCGTCGCTATCTGCGGAAAGACGGACAACGACCCACTGTGTGTCCTGACCCGATTGATCGCGCAGACCTGCTAGCAGTTCATCGGCGTTTTCGACTCCCGCATCAATGATGACAACTTCTAACGCGGTCGCACTGGTTTCGTCATAGCTGGCTTGGCCGTCTGCAATCAGATCGTTGTGTCCTTCGTCAACGATGATCGGTTGATCCGTTTCGGTTAATTCGCCAGTCGGAGTCGGTACCGTTTCGTCGACGTCGAAGGAAAAGCCTTCGAGCAAATGATCGAAGTAGGCCAAATCGCCGCTCGCATCTCCTTCGCCTTGGTGGAATCCGTCAGCGCTGAGCAGGATACGGTCTTCGAGCTGATAAAAGTCAAAGACACGGTTTGGCATTTTCGTAGACACGATGATTTACAGGTTGCAAGTCAAGTGGTAGTTCCGCGACCAGGTCGGCGGAAAATGTGGCTAGCGTCTGTCGCTAGACCCAAGCCATGCCAGAAAACGGTTTCATCAAACGTGTTTTGCAGAGTGGGCAGCAGCTGACTCTCAGAATGACGCTGATTGTCAGAATGGGCCCGTACGATGGACTGCTTCCCCCGCATTGGTTCGCTTCAAGTTTTCTGGCAGAGCCTAGAACACGTGTGCAACTCTATGTCAGCAAAAAGCGTGGGGCCTTACCCCCGATCCTTCAACATGTTGCTTGAGGGCGTTCAGACAGGTGGTGTTGGGGTGGTTACCGAGCTTGGTGGGGTTGTGTCGGTCGATCGACAGCATCACCAGCGGTAAAAGCCCAATGAAGTCCGCATGATTCCGGTCCGATACGCGCGACTTCAACGTTCAATGGGGTGTTGCGACGCAGGCTTTTAGCGGGGGGAAAGCAGGTTTGGATCCAGTTCTGGACGGTCAGATGGCACCTATGCGCTTGGTCCCTGACCACTTGGAACCAGCGAGTTGGGATTCGGTAAGCATCGAGGCGCAGGGTTCGCGTTTGTCCAACGCCTTTCGCTGAGCGGTTTCCAAGGTTCGTTGGCCCATGATTTGCAACCAAGGCTACGGTGTTGAGTGTCTCACAGCGGAGTCAACGAATAGCTGTTTGACGCTGCAAGTTTTCTCTTCAAATTAGAGGTGCCGAGATGCGTGGATTACTGATCGCAGTCCTAGTTGTGGCTGCATTGTTTTTGATCGGCTGGTTGAAATACGATGATTCCAACGGCGATCCGACGGTGCGAATTGATTCTGCAAACGTACGGCAAGACACGTCTGAAATGGTCGAAACGACAAAGAACGCTGCCGAAGAGATCGACCGCCGAGTCGATGTTGATATCCACGGCGAAAATGTGACTTACTAGTCGCGTTGTCTCTTCCCTGCCAATCGCCGAATTGCGTTGGCGACTCTGTCGCTCTGACTGAATAAAGATCTCTTGTTCTTGGCAAGGGATCTAAGCCGGATTCTGTATGTTCCCGATCTGAATCGATTTCGCCGAATACAACTGCGAAAGATTTCAGATATGCTAACGGGCTTACCTTCCTGCCATCTATCGCGATTCCCCGAGCTATAGTCCCGCGCTATAGTTCACGCGGTAGCTTTGACCTTCAGAATTCACGAGCACATCTATGATGACCTGCCGTGCCGCGCTTCAGTCAGCTGCGGTTCTCTTGCTGCTAGTCGGTTCGCTTTCGACCAACGTCGCCGTTGCACAATCCTCCGCATCGAAAAGCGAGTCCGCAAAACGTCCCAACATTATCACCGTGTTTATCGACGACATGGGTTGGTCGGACTTGTCGTGCTTTGGTGGCAAACGCACGACGACCGAAAACATCGATCGCTTAGCATCTGAAGGCCTGCGATTCACAAACTTCTATGTGAACTCGCCAATCTGTTCGCCGTCACGCGTCGCCCTTAGCACGGGGCAGTATCCGCACCGTCATCGGATCAGTTCGTACTTGGCCCACCGCCAATTGAATCAATCACGCGGAATGGTTCAGTGGTTGGATCTGGATGCACCGATGCTTGCACGGCAATTGAATGATGCAGGTTATGCGACGGGCCACTTCGGGAAGTGGCACATGGGTGGCCAACGCGATGTCGGCGAAGCACCTTTAATCACTGAGTACGGATTCGATGCCAGCTTGACCAATTTCGAAGGTCTGGGGCCTCGCGTTTTGCCATTGAAAGACGCCTACAACGGAAAGCCTGTCCGGAAACATGATCTGGGCTCCGGCAACCTTGGTCGCGGTCCCATCATGTGGAAGGATCGTTCGGTGATCACCGCTGAATTTGTTGATCACGCGTTGAAGTTCATCGATGAAGCACAGGAATCTGAAAAGCCATTCTTTGTCAACGTTTGGCCTGACGATGTGCATTCGCCTTTCTTCCCGCCGAAAGTACTGCGGGACAAAACGAACGAGAGCAAGCGAGAGCTTTACTACGCGGTGCTGGACGCAATGGATCAGCAACTGGCGGTCTTGTTCGATCGCGTGCGAAATGATCCAAAGCTCCGTGACAACACGTTGATCTTGGTGATGAGTGACAATGGCCATGAAAGTGGAGCGGGTTCTTCGGATCCACTTCGAGGTGCGAAAACTTGGCTTTACGAAGGTGGCATCAGGTCTCCATTGATCGTCTGGGGACCGGGGCTTTTGAAGGAAGGTGTTGCCGGAACGACGAATGAAACTTCGATTTTGTGCGCATTAGATATCAATCGATCGCTGTACGAGCTAGCCGGCGCGACTCTGCCCGACGTTGAACTCGACGGTGAGAATTTGTCGACAACCTTGCTGGGGCAAAAATCTGAAAGTCGTAAAGAGCCAATCTTCTGGCGACGTCCGCCCGATCGCGCCGGTGCCGATGGAGAAGACAATCCCGACTTGGCTGTTCGAGATGGACGCTGGAAATACTTGGTCAACTACGACGATAGTGATCCACAACTGTATGACCTCAGTTCTGACATGAGCGAGGCGAACAATGTGATCGAACAGCACGAAGAGATTGCCGAACGCCTTCATGACGAGTTGATGAAGTGGAACGACACTTTGCCCAAGGATGCCGGTGACCCGGATTGGGAAGGGCCTGAAACGTTGGGAGCCTTGCCACCTCATCAGTTTGCTAATCCGATCGGAGAGGGAGCGGACCCTTGGGTTGTTCGCGATCCGAATCATCCTCGCTACTTGTGGTGTTTCTCCGAAGGCAATCAAGGGATCGCGATTCACACCAGTGATTCGTTGACTTCATTTGGGAAGAAGCACATTGTCTGGACCGCTCCCGAATCGGGCGACCATTCCAAAGAGATCTGGGCGCCGGAGTTGCATTATCTCGATGGCCACTGGCACGTCTATTTCGCGGCCGATGACGGAGACAACGCCAATCACAAAGCGTTTGTTCTGCGTTCCAAGACCGACGATCCTGTCGGTGAATACGAACTGTTTGGTCCGATGGCGACCGGCGATGGCGATGACCGGAATTCACCCAACATCTGGGCGATTGACATGACGGTCTTGGAACACGCTGGCAAACGCTATGCGATCTGGTCGGGATGGGACGCACCTGGAACTGACCAACAGTACCTGTATATCTCCGCGATGAAATCGCCAACTGAGTTAGAAGGTCCAAGGGTGCTGTTGTGTGACAACGCCGACTATGTTTGGGAACGCACCGAAGAGAACAAGGAATCGCGTGGGCTGAACGAAGGCCCTGAGGTATTTCAAGCGAACGGTCGAACCGCGATCCTTTACTCCTGTGGTGCTTCATGGTTGCCGACCTACAAGCTGGGAATGCTTGAATTGGTTGGAGACAACCCATTGGATCCGGCATCGTGGAAGAAACGTCCCAAGCCTGTTTTCAAAAGCACGGAGGCGACCTATGGCGTCGGGCATTCGTGTTTCGTTCAATCGCTTGATGGGAAACAATGGTGGCACGTCTTTCATGCGAAGCGTGATCGAAATCCCGGATGGAGACGCGTGATCTATGTTCAACCGATGAAAGTCGGGCCGAAAGGCTTCCCGGTTCTAGGCCAACCTGTCATGCCGGGAACAATCTTGGATTTGCCGTCAGGTGATCCTCAACCACAGGCTTCCAAAAAGACCGACGACTATACGTACTTTGGACATCACCAATTTTTTCAGGCAGACTCCGACACGATTCGATTGGGCCAGGTCCCGGAAGCTCCAATCAATGACTATCGAAGCGGTGAAAAGGTTGTTCTGAATCACCCAGTTCCAAACGACTTCGAAGCATCTGTGTCGATCGACTTTCTAGGAAATGACAAAGCTCGCGATGCGGGATTGCTTTTCCGATGTACGGCACCCTCGGTCGGCTACGACGCGCAACGAGGCTACTTTGCCGGATTGATTCCGCAAACACAGCTCGTCATCCTCGGCAAGATGGATGGATCGAGCTGGAAAGAATTGAAGCGGGCGACAACGGAGATCGATCCAGCGAACCAACAGGAGCTGACGGTTCGCATGAACGGGACGCAGATCGATGTTCTGCATAACGGTACAGAGAAAATCTCGCATGCTGATAAGACCTACAAGACCGGTACCGTCGGTTTGCGAGTTGTGAATACCGAAGCGGTGTTTTCTGATTTCGCTGTCAAATAGTCTCGGCGTCGAAAGGTCGATGCGCAGAGTCGCCAGCGGCAGATGGCTTTGGTTTTAGGATGAGCCGATTGGGCGTTAGCACCGGTTGTCCGTGCGAGAACCGCCGCTAGCGCGGTACGGCTCATGGGGGCTAATCCTACGGGATTTCCGGATTAGCCGATGGGCGTTAGCCCCGGTTGCTCATGCAGAAACCGCCGCTAACGCGCTGCGGCTCATAGGGGCCAATTCACTTTATTTTTTGGATTAGCCGATGGGCGTTAGCCCCGGTTGTCCGTACAGAAACCGCCGCTAACGCGGTGCGGCTGATGGGGCTGGTACGCATACGAATGGGGGTTCTTCGGAACAAGGTTTGCACATCGTAAAAGCCATAAAGATGTGCAAGCGACCCTTCGAATGAACACCATTCAAAATGACGACCGATCCAAAAGAGACTTGGCCTTCTATCTTTCCTAAGTTCAAGCCGCGTCCGCCCTGGCTGGGTGGCTTTCTTCAGACAGGCCGGAGTCGGCTGTTCCGTATTCAAGAACATGATCTTGGTAAGTTTCGGTCCAAGTCACTGCGTTTGCCAACGAACGATGACAGTGGCGATGTGTTAACGGCCGACTTGCTTTCTCCGCCTGAAGGGCCCAGTCATCCTTGGCCTCTAATCGTCCTGCTTCATGGCTTGGGGGGAACTTCGCAAAGCTCGTACATCCGATCGTGTGCGAAGACCTTGTTGTCAGAAGGCCACCGCGTTTTGCGTTTGAACTTTCGTGGTGCAGGGAATTCGGCGGAACGTTGCGAGTCGATTCATCACCCTGGCCGCAGCGAGGACGTCAGCGCGGTTTTTGATGCTGTTCAGAATGACCCAAAATACGCTGACGAACTGAACAATGGAGTGCTTCTGGTGGGCTTTTCGCTTGGCGGAAGTGTGTTGCTACGTTTCCTCGCGCAGCAGCCTCAGAATGTTCCGATCTCAGCCGCTGTCACCGTCTCGGCTCCACTGAATCTGCAAGCGACATCAAAAGAGTTGCTGCGTGTCAGTCGCCGTCCGATCCAACGGTACCTGCTGTCAAAGATGAAAAGTGAAGTGCTACGTGAGAACTCCTGTCTGACGCAGCAAGAACGTGAAGCGGTACGGGCGGTTGGGTCTGTTTGGGACTTTGACAAAGAGTTCACATCGAAACACTGTGGCTTCGATTCTGTCGAGCAATATTACTCGGAGAATTCCGCCGCCCCTGTGCTTTCGGAGATCGATGTAAAAACCTATCTGATCTATGCCAAATCAGACCCGGTTGTCCCCAGCGACAGCTACGAAAACTTTGATTGGAATAACTACCCCAATTTGAATCCAGTGATCGTTGATGATGGTGGGCACGTTGGCTTTCACGGCAAAGGCGATTCGGCACGCTGGCACGAACGTTGTATCGGCATCGTAGCACGCCAATCAGAAAAGTCACCGCTGCCTTTAGCGAACGAAAACGGTGACCGCTTGCGGGAGGATTTGCAAGTCAATCATTGATGCGTCGATTCGGTTGCCATCACCGCGAACAGGGATCGGCGTCTGCGACATCACTTTGACAGACTGCCTCGCCTGGAAGTACTCCACATACTTTGACCGATGAAGCCGCTGAGAGACCAAATTCACTGTTAAACGGCTATAGTCCGCTGGCGTGATGGCTTTGACGACACAGACATCGACAGATTGATCATCAATCGCAATGTGCTTTCCCCAAGTTAGATCACCAATACCGAAAGCACCGATGTTAGCAACGATGACCAACGAGGCATCTCGCTGCATCTTGTTGCCGTCAATTTCGATGTCAAAGCTCCATTGCTGGCGTTTGACAATTTCGCGGATCCCGTGCCACAGATAGACCGCCTTTCCAAACCTCGCCTTCTGTGCCGGAGTCGCCAGTTCGGCGAGTCGTGAATAGGTGCCCATACTGACGTGGGAAAAGAACGTTCTGTCGATGCATTTCATCCCATCGATTTGCCGCACCGTTGAAGCCCCAGCGATAATTTCGATGGAGTCTTCAACATCGATTGGCAGTTCAAGTTCTCGGGCGATCAGGTTCGCCGTTCCTAAAGGGACCACGCCTAAACGTACATCGGTGCCAATCAACTGCTGCGCGATTCGTGAGACCGTCCCGTCACCACCTGCGGCGATAACCGTGTCGGTGCCTTGGGCAATCGCTTGTGTCAATCGCGGCTCAATGCGATCGGCTTCACTTCGATCCCACGAGAAAATTTCCAAGGCTACTTCGTCGTATGCAAACCGCTGTGTGGCTCGTTCAATGATTTGGCTTGCCTCCGCTCGGCCAGCTTGACGATTGATCATCAAAAGGATGGATCGTTGATGGCTCATTTGATTCCGGTTGCGGGCACGATGACTGATAATGTTGAGCAAGAAACTTGAAGGTCGATCATCTCTGTAGGAAGGATTTCACCATCAGCCCGAACAGGGAGTGTCCTATTTGCACTGACTTTCACTGAGCTCGAAGCGGTCAAATATTCGATCTGGTCGCTTTGCCGTGTTCGACCGGTCAATGCATGGAATACGAGGGAAGCGTGTTCTCGCAAACTTTTGGCCGAAATGACACAGATGTCGATCACGCCATCGTTCGGCAGGATGTGTTGTCCCCAGACCATACCTGCGATGCCAACCGGGCTTATGTTGGCAACCATGACTAATGATGCACGCCGTTGATAGTGGATCCCATCAGCAACGATGTCAAAACGCCAACGGGGACCTGATGCGATTTCACGAAAGGCTCGGACGACGTAAGCAAGCTTGCCAATCCGCCGTTTCAATTTGGAATCTTCATTCACGGCGATCTTCGAATACGTGCCCATTGACACGTGCGAAAACGCAAGCTGAGACTGAAGACTCATCGCATCGATGTGAACTTGGCTATGTTGCCCGAAGATCAAATCGACCGCCGCGTCACATTGTTCTGGAATGCCGAGTGCTTTCGCAATCAGGTTTGCAGTGCCGGCTGGCACGATTCCGAAGTCGATATCGTGGCCCGCACAATGGATGGTCGCACAAGCACTGGCCGCATTTGAAATCGTACCGTCTCCGCCAACAGCAATGATCGTTTTCGCACCTTGATCAACGGCATTTTGGATCCGTTCTTCAGCATCGTTGTCAATCTGCTGAATTGATAATTCGATGCCTCGCTCGGAAGCGGCTTGACGGAGCTTGGATTCGATCTCAGCTCCAGAGCCACATCCCGAACGTGGATTGATCACTGCGAAAATCGGCGAACGTGTTTCGCCGATGGACAACGATTGGGAACTGCCGGATAAGACAGAATTCGTCAACTTATTGACAGCGGCCATCGGGTTGACAGTGGTCGTGGGACGTTGATGAGTGACGCCAATGCGCGTGATGCATGAAGAATAGGAAGCAATCCTATTCGATCGGCGAGATAGACTTGACGAGATCCTTATTCGGCTTGCGGCGTTCCATCACAAACATCATCGTTTTACTGCCCTTGGGCGATTCGAATTTGGTTGGTGCTTCGCCACCTGGCAATGCGTAACAAAGCGTCAATTTGTTATCAGAAGTGAACTTCAAGATTCCGGCCGCAACGGGCGGTGTATTGGTCGGTTCCTTCAACGAATTGTTCTCGATCGCTTCGATATCAGGTGAAAGAGCTGTCATCGTGATTCGGACGGGCGTTGCGCTTTCATCGATTCGGAACATCGCCTGATAGGTCTGTTTCTGATCGGTATCGAAAGTAGTGATTTGATTTGTTTTGATCATGACGAATGAACCGTCAACAGCTGACTCGTCCAAGATTCTGCCTTGGTTCCAGCCTTCGAGGATCTCCCAACGGCCTTGTAGTTTCTCGATTGTTGTGTCGTTCGGGGCGTTAACAGGCTCATCGGCAACGGCGGGAAGGGCAGCAAGAGCGGCGACGAATAGTGATGCGAATCGCATTAGAGTTCTCCAGGTGTTGTTGGTTTGGACAGGGACCAAACGGCAACCGCCATACCAAAGCAATCGTAGAAGCGAAAAACCGAACGAATCTCTTCCGTGCTGAAATCTGCTGGCATAGCGCAGCCTGAATGTTTCAATGCTCAGAAAGAAACAGTTGGATAGCTATGTTGCTGGGGGCGTCTGTCGAGTTATCGAACGAGTGACCCAATCGCCAGAGCGATGTAGTCGATGGACGCTATTCGGTCAGTCTGGACTGGTATCGAACGTCTTTGGTCAATCCATAGGGATGTTTTGTCAACGTCATGTGAGTTCGGCTTGACGATGCCGCTATTGAGTTCCCAGCAGACCGTGTGATTGGCACGCAACGAGCACTCATTGGGCAGTCATCACTTTTCTCTGCTTCTCAAAATTGAAACTCTGTCGAAGCAAATGACGGAGGGGACAGCCATGTACCTAAGCATCATGCAGCTAAGCACATTGCCCGATACGGATCGGTTTCCTGAACATTATCTTCCGGACCATTGTTTTCGGAGTTCGCCTATCGATCGACAGCGAACAGACCAGCAGGCGGATTCGGTCAACCGTTCCGATGCGCAAGATCAGACGGCGTCGCTTCTTTTTCGAACGTCGCAGTTGCTCTCGGGCGATCTGGCTGATGAGCAAGACAGTCGTCCACTCACGATCGACATCCACCGAATCGATTCGAGTGATATCCCAGGCAAAGATTCAAGCTTGAGCAGTTTTGAGCCGCTTTCCGAGGCGGACTTTCCACAAGCGGAAGAGCTGCCGTGGGCAGAGTGGAATGAGTTGCAAAAATCTTGACTGCCGGAAGAACTGACATCCGGCGACTTCTCTGATCTTTTCTCGCCTTCGAAGTGACTTCGTTGGCTCCTTTTCAAAATCACTTTTCACTGGAAGGACATCGTCATGCGTCTTACCAAAATCACTACTCAATTAACTTGCCTGTTCATGTTGGCTTCGTCGGTTTGGGCTGATGACCCGACCGAGACACGTAAGCCGGATCTTGCTGTTGAGCATCAGGTTCAGCGTGAATTACGCTCCAATTTCCAGCTGTTGTCACCCGATTTACACGCCCGTGTGATCGCGGGGCGAGTCGAGCTTCGCGGACGCGTTCCCAGCTACATCGATCGGATGAGGGTCGAAGACGTCGTTGAAGAACTGGCCGGCGTGCGTGCGGTGCAAAACCGAATTCGCGTCAATCGCGAAGGTCAATACATTCACCAACAGGGCATTCACCAGCGGGTGGAATCGTTGGTCGGCTTCCGTGGTGAATCGCACAATCGTGACGGACAAGTGAGTGCGCTAAAGCCGACGACCAAAACGGTGCGCGGGACGATTGAGCTGATCGCTGACAAGCACATTCTGATTCGGGACTTCCGCCGCGGGATGATCGAAGCGGAACTGCCAAAGACTGCGGAAGTCACCCTCGATGGAAAATCGGTGGATGATCAGGCTCTGCGTCAAGGATTCTTAGTCCTGGTCGAAGCGAAGGTAGATGAGGGCGATTTGGTTGCAGAAACCGTCGACGCCCACTCTCCCAAGTAGGTATCGACTCGCTCGATTTCGAATACGCCATGCGAGGACGCTAGCTCTCGCGTGAGCGTTAAAAAACTCGGCATTTCCGAATTGGCATGGTATATGCCTTAGATGCCCGGACATCAAAGCACCGGACGCACACCAAGATTTCGCAACCACCCACTAGAGCCCTGTGACATGTCTCTTGCTGATATTTACCGTCCTAAATTGAGAAACCCAGCCGCGGGCTACGATCCCGTCTATGGGCCGATCGGTGGAAAATCTTCGACATTTGCTGGAAAAACTGTTTTCGAGCGATCGGTAAATTGGTGGGTGATGCTTGTCGGATCATCGATCGCGCTGATCACCAGTAGCTATCTCGCCTGGTCTTCGTTGACGTCTTCAAGCGTTGCCGGTTGCGGTGGCGACCTGTTTGACTGCTCGAACGTACTTCACAGTCGTTTTTCGTCTGTGATGTCTGTACCGGTTAGCATTCCTGCAATGATTGCCCACGCAACCATCCTGGGGATGTTGTTTTGGCAACCAGTGTCACAGGCCGCATCGAAGGTGCGTTGGTCGATTTTAGGCCTACTTGCTTTTTCAGTTGCCGCTGCTGCGATCTGGTTTGTCGGATTGCAGTTCATCTGGTTGCAGCACTTGTGTCCCTATTGCCTCGCCGCACACACAGCAGGCCTAATCGTGTTGGGGGCGTACCTGACCAGTGGGCACACTTATCATGGGGTATCCAAAGTTGCGTTGGCTTTGGTCGCATTGGTCGGAACGGCGGGTTTCATCGGCCTGCAATTTTTGAACGATGCACCGGTGACTTACGAGGTCATTGATCACACAGCTCCAGCCGCTACAGAAGTCGGAACCGAATCCCTCGAAGAAACATCGACGGAAATGGAACTGTTCGAGGCTCCTACGCTGTCGTCTAATGATTCCTCGTCTAGCGGGATGCAGGCTGAAGATTCCAGCGAATCGACCCATCTCGTCAGTGACCATCAGATGATTGCATTCGCGATGTCGATGTTCAGTCCCGTTTCAATCGTCACCAATCAAGTTACTGCGGAAGACACTGACTCGGCTGATGAGCCGTCTGCTGCCGAAACGAACTCTGCTGACGTTGTTCCCAGCAGTACTGTTCGGTTGTTGAAGAACGTCAAGCTAGAGACTGCCTCTTGGCCCCTGATCGGTAAGCCAGATGCGGAATTGGTATTTGTCGAAATGTTCGACTACACCTGTCCTCACTGCCAACGAACCCACCGTTCGCTCGAAGCCGCTCGTAAGCATTTCGGTGATCGGCTAGCTGTGATCTCGTTGCCGGTTCCCTTGGATCGTGACTGCAATCCGACCGTCCGTTCGACAAGCAGCAGCCATGCGGAAGCTTGCGAGCTTGCAAAGCTAGCCGTTGCGGTGTGGATGACTGATCGAGATCAGTTCGACGCGTTCCACAACTATTTGTTTGAATCGCGACCACGCTACAGCCAAGCGTATGCGAAAGCACGAACGATGGTCGACGCTGCGAAACTTGATTCGACGATGCGTGGGACCGGGCCGAGCGACTACATCTCGAAACATGTCACGCTTTACCAGCGTGCCGGCAGCGGAACGATTCCTAAGTTGTTGTTCCCAGAAACGACGGTGGCTGGTGCGGTCGAATCGCCACAGTCGTTCATCAATTTGATCGAACGCAATCTTCGATAGTCAAGCAAAGCTGCGACTGGCAAGCAGGTTCGGTACAGACACCAAACCTGCTTGCACTTCTGCGATCAGTTCACTGCAGGCTGTTCAGCCTCAATCGCTTTGCTCCTGCCAAACCAAGCCAACAGCGGTGGCAACAATAGCAAGTCACCAAATAGGGCCGATCCGATGGTCAAGCAGGTGATGACGGCGAAGATCCTCTGTTCCCGCATCCCGCTAATCAAGACGGACGAGATACCCAGAACCAGGATGACGGTCGTCATGATCAGCGCGCTACCGGTACTGACAAAGGCCGAGCGGATCGCATCCCGCTGATTCATTTGTTGGGCATCTTCCCGGTATCGGGATAGGAAATGGATCGTATCGTCGACAGCGATCCCAAGGCAAACCGTAAACGCACAAACGGCGGCAATCTCTAGCGACTGACCCATCCAGTAGAAGCAGGCCCCGGTGAAGGCCAGTGGGAACGTATTCGGCACGATCGCAATTAAACCAAGCCTGATCGACCGGAACGCGATCGTTAGCACCACGAAGATGATGATCGAGGCGCTACCCAGGCTGTAAACCAGATCCAAAACGACTTGATACAGATTCTTCCAACGGTTGATGGGTCTGCCGCTTAACCGCAGATCAAAAGCTTGGTGTTCGGCTGCGATCGCGTCCAGTCCTTCGTCGATGCGTTTGAATACAGGTGCGTATGCGGCAATCCCGACATCTCGAATTTTGAATCTGACAACGGCAGAACGGTCATCAGGTTTGTAGAAAGCGTGTTTCAGTGGTGGCGGCAGCAGTTCGGCGATCGAAAGACGAGCGCTCGCGTCAGGATCCCCTGGCAATACGTCGATGAATCGCTGAAGTGATACCGGACTTCCGATCAGCTCTTCGCGATCGAGCAATTGCTGTGCTTGAGCGATCACCTCGCGAATCTCATCGGAACCGTCTTTAACATCGTTGTTCCATTGGATCTGCACCGTTGCCGGTTCCGTACCGCCCATCGCTTCGTCCAGCGTTGCCATCGCAACAAGTGCGGGCGCGTCGTTAGGAAGCAGCATTGCGACGCGTTGGTCCGGATTCATTTGCAGGCTGATTAACAGCAATGCGATTGTACTGCCGATCGCGATACTGCCCATCATTCGGTAGTGACGCATAGACCATTCGATCACGGGGCCGATCTTCGCCAAATTGCGATCGATCACGTTTTCTTTGGAAGTCAGTTGAACTCTGTTACCCAGACGCGATGCACACGCGAAAGGGATGATGATCATGACGGCCAAGAACGACAGACAAACACCGACGACGCAACTGAGTCCAAATTCTTGAACGACTTCGTTTTGTGCGAGCGCTAGCGAACCAAGTCCGATCGCGGTGGTCAGCGATGTTAAGAAGCAAGCCATTCCGACTCGTTCAATTCCACGTTTGGCCGCATCACGCGGCGAGAGTCCTTGATTGCGAAGACGCCGGATATCGAGGAACAGGTGGATGCTGTCGGTGAAGCCTACCATGCCGATCAAAACCGGCGTTACGATTTCGTTGAAAGGATTGTCTTGCAGATCCAGTAGCGGCAGCGAACCCAGCGCCCAGTAGACGCCGATGATCGGCGGTGCGGCAACGATCACGACGCTTGCGAAGCCACGGAACAAAATGATCGCCATCAACGTGACCATCCCCAGAGCGATCCAAACAAATCGTTTTTGGTTCTGGTCACGGGCCTCCAGAATAGCCATTGTCGTCGGGACACGCCCAGCGACTTGGATTTGTAGTCCCAAGTCAGGATAGTTTGCCGCGGTATCCACAGCGGTCTGTTGGATCTTGTCGATCGCGGTATTGTCGTCTTCGACAAATAGCCAATCTAACTTCATCAACAATAGCAACGTCTTGCCGTCTTCGGAAAGCAGCTGCCCGGCGATCAGTGGATGGTTCAGTGCACGCGATCGGGCGCGATCGAACTGGTGTTTCGATGACGAGGGCTTGGGGATCACCGCGTCCCGAAGCGCGAATAGGTTGATCGGTGGTGTGTCGTCCATCCAGAAAAGGCTTGAAACGACGTCGAGCGAACGGAGCCGATCGACCATCGCCAAGATCGCTTCGCTGCCTTTGGGAGTGAAGAAGTCGTCACATTGCACGATCAATGCGACATCATTGTCATTGATCTGCAGTTGTCCGCCGCGAACCCCACCGGAAGAACGACCGCTATCATCCTTCGATGACGAATCTTGCTCGTCGATCGGCACGTTCGGCGATGATGAATCGGCATCCTGGGCCCGGCTGAACAACTCGGTGATTAACTGAGGATCGCGTCGACCGACAGTGGCGATAGCCGTCATCGACAGCAGGAATAGAAACACCAACACTGGGTGGTCCACCGCTGCTGAGAAACAACGAGTCAGAATGCGTGTCATCAATTCGTTTGATTTTTAAGTCGTCGTAGGTGTAGTTGTTCGATCTCTTCCAATTCGATCGTTCCGTTCCCGTTTCGGTCGAGCTGGTCCATTCCGAAATGAGCAACTGATCGTGGCAGTTCATCACGATTGAGTTTGCCGTCCTGGTTCTTGTCCCAACGAGTGATGTATTTCTCGGCAAGCTGTTGAGCTTTTTGTTTGTCTTGGGAACTCAGTGCGGATGATTGATCGGTGCGTTTGACTGCCTGTTGACGCAACCGGTCTGTCACGTTTCGCGGGATCGCCACTTCGAAAAATCCGATTGCCATTTCTTCATCTGTTTGGTCGCCCCAGTAGATTGGCGCACTCGGATCAGGATTGGCAGGATTGTTGGCGGAGTTATCGAATTGTGCTTCGAACCAAATTTTATCGACCGTGTTCAACGGCAGAGGCTCTGCAAAGGCATAGACATGTTGCCAATTGAAGTCATAGTTCGGAACCGATAGCAGCGTTTCTGGTGTGGCTTCGTTGCCAGATGAATCCGCATGATTTGCAAACACACGAAAGCTTTTGCCACGGAGGTGCATGTGCGGTGCTACGGCAAGCAATTCGCCGACATTGGGCAATTGTCGGATCGACGCGGTGACCGGGTAGTCATCGGCATGTGGTGGAATTTCGAACTCGCTATTAATCGCCGTCAGTGTGATGATCTCCCGATCGATTTCCTCTTTCTTTCCAAGCAATAGACCGACTTGCGTTAGATCTTCTTGCGGAGTGCCGGTCGGCGTGTAGTGCATTTGGAAAACGAGTTTCGATCCTGCCGGAATCCGCCGCGCGTATCCCGGCGGGAACTCCGCACCTCGTTGACCAGGGACGTAGGCACCTAGCCAACCGATACCACGGAAATCAGCATTGTCCGGTGGGCGAATGAAGACGATGCAGTGGTGAACGACCGATCGGTTTCCGGGGCGAACTTCCGTACCGACGACCCACGTGTCCTCTTTGAATCCTGGGTCAACGACGTAGTACTGGTAGTCCACGGATTCGTCTGCCGGGACCAGGAACGGTTGCTTCGCCATCGGAACCACGACGTCGGGTTCGCGAGAGAACTGCCATTCGTTCCCATCTTTGGTGACCGCCAGTGGTTGGTTGATGGATTTCTTTGGCAGGTCATCGACGTTGCCAAATGGCATCCCTCCGTTAACCCATTCTTTGATCGTTTGCTTTTCCTTTTCGGGCATGTGCCGAGCGTTCAAAAACTTTCCGAAGTTTGGATCGGCGTGCCATGGCGGCATGCGTTGTTCGTCCATGACCTCAACCATCATTGGGCCCCAGCCGACAACTTCGGCATAGTCAGTTAGGGCGAATGGAGCGATGTCGCCTTCGCGGTGACATTCGTTGCATTGGCGATCAAGAATTGGAGCGATGTCGCGTGCGTAAGTTAAGTCCGTCGTGACCGGTTCATCGCTGGCATAGCCGATCAGACAACCGACCGAATTCGTCATCGGAACCGAGACGTCTTTGCCACCGAGCACTTCGTTGATCGCTTCGGCCAAATCATCACGATTCGCTTTCGTTCGGGAGACACCGGGTTCGTATTCATCGTCGACGCGACCTTGGTAGCGAATCGCCAAGTTTTGGTCGACAACGACGACTTCCGATGTGCGTTTCGCACCGACGCTTTTTCCGACTTCTCCGCCAAAGTCTTTGACCAAGGTGAATCCGATCTGCTGCTCGTCGGCAAAGCGTTTCAGGTCATCAAGCGAGTCCTGTGCCGTGCTGCAGACTCCGATCAAACGTACGGCATTCGCTTGGTCAGCTGTGGTGCTGTTGATCGCTTGAACCGTTTTCTGAACACGGCTGGCATAGATCTTTACCAAAGGACACTCGGTGCCAACGAAAAACAAAACCGTGACTGGCGAGGCTGAATCTTTCGACAGGTTAACTTTGGTCCCGTCGATACTGGGTAGATCAAACGCCGGTAACGTCCGGGCATCCGCACCCAGCAATTCTTGATGAGTTGCGACGGCGGCCAAGAAGCATACACAGGCCAATAGTCGTTGGCTGAGAAACGTCAGCTGCTTGATCCGGTTTCGATAAGGCATTCTGGCGACCGATGCAAAGAAGTGCGTTGACGGTAGACGACGGCATGATGTCCACTGAATTTTCCGCCCTTGATGGCACCAATGCAAGGGCGACGTCTTGCCACAGAAAACGCTTCTCAGCAGAGTGCGATATTTTCCGTTCTGGGGGGGCTTGATGCATGGCATTTCACCGGAGTTAGAAAATGTCATGCTTATCGCAGTGATTCGTAGCCTCAATGATAACGTGATGACTACATTGCGAAGGTCATTCCCCTGCAAAGGCGAGTGACCGAATTGATTTGCTTCCATTAAGACAAGATTCATGATCAGACATATTTGCGGCCGTCCGACACTCGCGTTCTTGACGCTATCACTGGCTTGTTTAATTGCTCCACAAGGTGCACTGGCGATTGAGCCTTGTCGGATTCGAGTCGTGGATGCCCAAGACGGTTGGCCTGTTCCGTTGGTCGAATTGCGAACAACGCATCATGTTCGTTTCGTCACCGACAATGCGGGAGTCGTCGCATTTGATCTTCCCGAATTGATGGACACCCAGATTTGGTTGACGGTCCAGGGGCACGGCTACAACGTACCCAAAGACGGTTTCGGTTATCGCGGCGTCCGTGTGACTCCGACTGAGGGCGGCGAGATCACGATCAAAGTCAATCGCGAATTGCCCGCGCGTCGATTGGGGCGAATCACCGGTGGCGGACTATTTGCAGAAAGCCAAAAACTGGGTGAGCACCTCGATTGGAAGGAACAACGCATCTTGGGCTGCGACAGCGTTCAAAATGCGATTTATCAAGGCAAAACCTATTGGGCCTGGGGTGACACAACGTTGGCCAGTTATCCGCTGGGACGTTTCAATACGATTGGTGCATCATCGGTGATTCAACCGCTCGATGATTTTCAACCGCCAATCAAGCTTCGCTACGATTACTTTACCGACGACGATGGGGTCCCACGCAATGTCGCCCCCATGCCAGGCAAAGGGCCAACGTGGTTGATGGGCTACGCCAGTTTGCCTGATGCGGCAGGCAAGGAACATCTTGTCGCGACCTATTCAAAGATTGAACCGCCGCTTGCGGAATATGAGGTCGGTTTGTGTGTCTGGAATGATGCCACGAACTACTTTGAACAGGCAAAAGTCATTTGGGAAAAGTCCCGCGATCAATCACGTCCCCGCCCGACACCGCAAGGACATGCGGTGATATGGAAAGATGACAACGCAAAGCAATGGGCGTTGTTCGGTGATCCACTTCCCACATTACGATGCGAAGCAACGTTTGAATCGTGGTCAGATCCAAGTACCTGGGAGTTGCTCGAACCCCAGCATTCGATTCCTGCAAAGAACTCTGGTGAATCGATTCGTCCCCATCGTGGCGCGATCGCTTGGAATGCCTATCGCAAAAAATGGGTGACAGTATTCACGCAGTTTGGTGGCGACATGTCGCATCTTGGCGAGCTTTGGTATGCCGAAGCAGATTCGCCGATGGGGCCGTGGGGTGACGCGATTAAAGTTGTCACGCACGACAAGTACACTTTTTACAACCCGCAGTTGCATCCCGAATTCACGGAGAACGGTTCACCAATCTTGCTTTTCCAAGCGACCTACACCTACACCTTTTCAAGTACCAGCGATCCGACCCCTCGGCACGATTACAACCAAGTGCTCTATCGATTGGACCTGGATCAGTTGGTCGAGAAAGAATAGGTGATCCGGAAAACAGATTCTGATCGCGTCAATCGTCCTTCCTTTCGCGAACTTTTGCACATCGCACATTCGGGGGACCACAATGCGGTCATACCGGTCTGTCCGCAATTGTGGGTACATCTTTGCCTTCGCGGATGTTTTTAAGGTAGGCTTTCAGACGCTTTTGCTTTTACAGGCGAGCGCTTTCGCATCGTCGTGCGAGATGCTCGCCTCGCTTGTCGTGATTCCTGCTCATCAATTTGCTGCGACGCATGGCTACCGTCTTCGACACTATGAAGCTCGGAATTTGGTGCGATCGGACGCTTTGGCGAAATTGCGATCGGCTGGTTTAGCAGCTGGCGAATGACACGTTCACTTGACTTATCTGACGGTTATCCATGATGGACATGCTATCGATTCAACTTCGAACCAAGCGGCTTTGGTTTTGCGTCTTCGCGGGTTTAGGGTTATTGGTCAGTCTGCCAACAAACGTCATGGCTCAGGGGGCTTCAGGTCGTCGAAATCAGCGACAGCAAGAACAAGCTCAACGCAATTATCAGCTGCAAATGCAAAAGGCTGCTGAAAATCAGGCTCAGTTGCCAAGCGATCCACAGCTTCTAAGCTTGCACCGCGACTTCATTGTCAAAGCCGAAAAGCTTGCCGTCGAGTACGAACGTAAAAAGCAGTTCGACAAAGCTCGTGAAGTTCTTGAAGCGATGGTTCGCTTGGTTCCCAAGCATGCCGAAGCCGAAGCGGGGCTGCAACGGATTCGTCAAATGCAGACGATGGCCGATCGCAAGGTCATCGATGTCGATGCGAATTCCGGATGGCAGGATACCGGGGTGACGTTGCAAGAAGGCATGCCAGTGCACATCGAAGTTCGTGGGACATGGAAGGTTGTTTTAGAAACCGACCATCAAGGGATCGATATTCCTGAAAAGCTGCGACCGAGAGACTCTCGCATCAAGCTGGGCACATTGATCGGAGTCGTTGCCACTTCACCATCTGACTTGGAAACGGCAAAAGCATTTCCGATTCAACCGGGCAAGGACTTCGTCAATAAACAGACCGGTCGATTGTATCTGCGGATGTTCGATATCGATCCAGCAGATAACGAAGGAAAGATCTTCGTCGGGATCCAAAGCACCTTCGCAAATTAGTGAAACTAGCTGGGCTGGTTGGGCTAACCGGGCTGGCTGAAACCGATTCATTCGGCACGACTCTTTTTTTGACTTTCGGCGCGACTCATGGTCTGATTTGGGCTCGAACAGGGATTGGCAAATGCCGATCGCCGATTCGACTTTTTTCCCAAATCTCTCAAGGGTAAGCGACGATGTCCACCTCGTCTGCCTTCTTTCGCGGCCGCACACTCCGTTCGGCTCTCTGTGCCATTTTGGTCCAATGGACTACCGTTCCGTTGTTGGCCACAGCGGATGATTACGAACCATCGATTACAGAAATCAAACACGGACCGATTGGCGACGGAACACGCCATGTCTATGTCGGTTCGATGGACTTGCCTGCGGACGGGATTTGGCGAATCAACACGGACGGTGATCAACGAAGCGAGCGAGTGCGCGAAATCTATCTCGTGCCCACGAATCCCATGCGGGTTCAGCAAATTGGCAAACGCATGTACGAAGCGATCGAAGATCGAGTGATCGCAAACATGAGATGGCAGATTCGGCAGGGGCATGGACCTGCACAAGAATACGCCTTGGAACACAAAAACATCGGTCCTGCGTCACTGAAGGAGCTTTCGAAGTATTACGACGAGAAGCATAGGTATCCTTTGAATTGGAATCGAATTTCCTATGCGATATCGGAGCTTGAAGATGTTATCCAGGCGGACAAACTTGAGGGCCCGTTTGTTCATTTGGTGCCCCGTGCGAAGTTTCGATTCGCCGAACGAAAGAAAATCGGTGAAGGGGAAAACGAAAGGTTTGCCCCACGAGAAGTTCCCAAGGATCAGAGAGAAATACTGGCGTTTCAATTACGCCCTTTGATCGATGATGGAAAACATTGGGTCCTCTATACCGATGGGGCCTGCGAGCGGGTCGAGATCGATTCAACGCTCATTAAAGAACAAAAGGTGTCCATCCGGCCGGTGCTATCGAAAACCGAAATCGATGGGGCATTCGAGGCTGAAAAGGCTTCTTACACGATCACGGCGATCGCAGAACAGACGCTTTCCGGGGTCGAGGAGCTTTCGCTAAGCAACCCGGTTACTGGGCAGCAGCTTCGACTGGACTGGAATTTGGATGATGCGAAGGCGATTGATAACGTCGCTTTAAAGTCAATCGTTTCCGATGCACGGCGGTACGGTTGGAGGCCCTACGTGGCGGCACGGAGCGGAGGTGTGTTGGATGTCTGGAACCAAAAAACGGTCTTTGAGCCAAGTGACGATCGTCGACGTGATCTGACGATGTTTTCGATCCTTGGTGGTCGTGCCGCAATTGAGGAAACACTGCAATTGCAGAATTTGGTCACCACGGATTCCGAAGACGAAGCATCCGTCGATCTCTCGACGATCGAAGGCGTCAAAGTCGAATCTCATCCCTTCAAGTCAATGTTGGGTGACAGCGAAGGTGGTCATCTAGAGATGGCGAACCATGTTCCACACGATCGCTTTTTTATCTACGTCGGAAAACCAGAGTCGATCCCGGCGATGTTTGACAGCGGCGCCCCATTTATCGCAAGCATCGGAACGGCTTTGTCGGGCAACTGCTTGCAATACAACTTGGAAAACCGCTATCTAGCTCGATTAGGCTTGAATCGTGAATGGGTTGATCAGGTGCTGGCATCCGGCCTGACTAGCGAGATGTCGATTTACACGCCTGATCTATTCTTTATCGATGGCACCGATGTGACGGTGATCGCACGATTGCGACAACCAAAGTTGTTGCAACAGATGCTGTCGATGTTGGGTGGGGATAGCTTAGGCAAACACGTCACGGCAGATCGTGGTGTGATGGAGATTCCGGGATCTGGCGATCGCTCAGCCTATGTAGCGCTGCGTGACGACTTGCTTTACCTGAGTACCAATCGCCACGAGATCGAACTTTCGTTGAAATTGCGTGAGCAGAATGGCGAAGGAAGCTTGGGGGCGAGCGACGAATTCAGATATATGCTCGAACAGTTGTCAGTCAACGAAGAGACTCGGCTGTATGCATATTTTTCGGACCCGTTTGTCCGGCGATTGGTCGGACCAGAAGTCAAAATCGGACAGCACCGGCGCATGCTCGCGAAAGCACAGATGGAAGCAACCGCCGCGATGGCCCTGAAAGCAAAGCTGAACGGGGCAGGGCAAGATATTTCCGTCGCCCAACTTGCCAGTCAGGGTTATGTGCCGCGTCAATGGGACCACAACGGTTTATCGATTCAGCCCAACGGTTTCGTCCGTTCGGAACGATACGGAGCATTGCCCAACATGCGCACGTTGCCTGAGACGCCGATCGAAAAGGTGACACCTGCAGAAGCCGAAGCGTACGAACGTTATCGCGAGAACTACTCGCTTTACTGGCGACAGTTCTTCGATCCGATCGCAATCCGATTGAACGACGTCGGTCGTGGTGAATTAGAACTTTCCACGTTCATCCTGCCCTTGGTTGATAACTCAATCTACAACGGGCTTCGTAGCGTGTTACAAGACCAAGGCGATCAACAGGAGCTTCGCATCCCGGTTGTCCAGCCGACGCCGGTCTTACAGTTTTCAGTCAATTTACGTGACATCGCATGGCAACAGATTGCCGGGAATTTCTCTGATTTCTTTTCGCAGTATTCGGGAGTGAGTTCCGCGATCCTGGATGACTTTGGACCGAGTGCTCATGTGGCGGTCTTTGATGCCGATCCGGTGATCGCACTCGGAAGCGGTGACGTGTTTGGTGCTTTCGGTGGGACATCATTCCGCGGCCGATCAACCATGATGGTCACCGCTCCGGTGTTTATTTCGATGCTGACAAGGCCTTGCAGCATCATGGTCGAAACACAATCTCCTGAGCGAACGGCTCGCTACCTTCGACAAGCGGCGATCGCACATTCCGAAGCCAACCCGAGAGTTGGCTGGGCTGTGACATCGTTTTACCAAGAAGGTGATCAGGATCGCTGGGTTTGGACGATGGACATCATGGGAGTTGTCAAGCTGCGATACGGGGTTGAAGTCGTCGACAAATACTTGGTGATCCGGAACATTCCGTGGTCTAGCAACGATCGTGTCGTGAACACCGAAGTCGCTGGCTTGAATGCTGCCCAATTGGAGGTCAATCCTGCGGCATGCCAAGAGCAGTTACCAGGGTTACACGCCGCTGCGGCAGACAACAGCCGAGCAGCGACGATGTCCGGGCTGGGGCGACTGTACCCGTTCATGTTGGCTGGTGCCGACAGTGTCGAAACAGCGATGGCCGATCACCAGCGGATGTTCGGTTTTCATCCCCGCCAATTTCCAGGTGATCATTGGTCCTGGGAAAATCAGCTCATGGTCAGTGAAGTGTATGGGCAACCCATGCGACAGCGACAACCGGCTTTCGATCCACAACAGCCCTTTGGTCTAATGCATCGCATCGAATCGCTAAAGCTAAATATGCAGTTCGAATCCGATGGGCTACGCAGCACGGTACGATGGCGATTGAAATAGCTTCCTCGTCACCATTTACACGAATCGATTGAGGCAAAATGCCTAGCGTCTTGATTACCGGTAGCAGTGGCTTTGTCGGAAGTTGCACGCGTGAGGAGTTTGCCAACGCAGGTTGGCAGACAATTGGGATCGGCCGAAGAAAAACCGATCAGTCCAGCTATATTCGTGCTGATCTTGCAAAGCCCTTCACGGACGATGTGCTCGCCGCGATCAAAGGCGTCGATGTGGTGCTGCATGCTGCTGCACGAAGTTCTCCTTGGGGGACAAGGAAGCAATTCCATGCTGCCAACGTTACCGCGACGGAGAACATCGTGCAGGCTTGCCAGGATAACGGCTGTCCCAAATTATTGTTCGTCTCGTCATCCAGTGTGTACTATCGTCCCGAAGATCAATTCGGGATTAACGAGTTCACTCCGTTGGCCGTTCCGGCGGTGAACCACTATGCCGATTCCAAACAGCTTGCCGAACGCGTTGTCAAAAACTACCGTGGCGACTGGGTGATCTTGAGACCCAGGGCGGTCTATGGCAAAGGCGACAGTGTTTTGTTTCCACGGATTTTAGCAGCGGCGAAAGCCGGGAAGCTGCCTTTGCTAACGCGACCTGATTCACCGGTCGTCGGAGACCTGATCTCCATTGACAACCTCGCGCATTACATCATCAAAGCGGCAACAGACAAGTCAATTTTGGGTGAATTCAATCTCACCGATAATGAACCACAAGAGATCATTGCTTTCTTGCTAAACGTATTTGATCGGTTGGGAATCGCAAGGCCGACCAAGCAGATTCCTGTCGCGACAGCCTTTCGAATCGCACGGGTGATCGAACTGCTCTACGGGGCATTTTTGCCTTGGAAAGAACCTCCGATCACTCGGTTTGGTGTTCATGTCTTTGCCTATTCAAAGGTCTTCGATGTGGCCAATATGTTGGAAAGGTTGGGACCGCCGCCTTTGACAACTGCCCAGTCGGTTGATCGGTTTGTCGCTTGGGTGCACGAAGTCGACCCGTACGGGCTGAGTCAGCCGTGATCCTAAACATCAGTATCGCGTTGCTGGTGGTGTATCTCGTGATCCAGCTGGCCAAGGTGACTTTGGCGATCCGCTATGCCGAACGCCAAGATCTTTCATTCCGGGCACGCCGCTTAACTGCAAAGTCGTCCAGTCAGTTCGCGATCGCTCAGCCGATTCTCAGTGGAGACCCTCTGCTTCGTGAAACATTGCGAAAGAATGTCGAATCACTACCAGATGAAGTGCGATTCATCTGGTTGGTGGACCAGCAGGACAGCGAAGGGATTCGAATTGCCGAAGATCTGGCACAGTCGTTTCCGCAGGTCTTCATCGAACGCTGTCCGGCGTCCGGTCCTGATGTCAATCCAAAGACTTTTAAGTTGCAGCGGGCTTTGGCGATCACGGACCGCCGCTATTTTGTCGTGTTGGATGACGACACCATTGTCGGCCCAGATGCGTTGGTGGCAGCCGAGGATTCGCTGAAAAATCACGGGCTATATACCGGGCTACCTGTCTATCGTCCCGCAAGGAATTTTTGGGGGAAGCTTGTCACTCAATTTGTAAATAATAACTCTGTCGTCACCTACCTTCCTTTGCTGAATTTTATGCCGCCTTTGTCGATCAACGGAATGTTCTACGTTGTCGATGCCGCAGCGATGCGTCAGGTGGGCGGGTTCGTTCCGATCATGTCTGAATTGTGTGACGACTACGCGATGAAAAAGTTCGCCTGTCAATCGGGATGGACGATTCAACAGGGCGTGTCTTTTCAATCGGTCGGAACCAGCGTCAGCCGTTTCGAGCAATACTGGCAGCTGATGCATCGGTGGTTTTTATTTTCGCTTCTGCTGGTTAAGGACCAGACCTTGATCGTGCAAGGATGCTTGCTTGTTTTGCTTGGACTACCACCAATCCTATTATTCGTAGGGATTGTTTTGGGTTGCGGTTCGTTTTGGGGGATTGTCGCGGTGGCTGCGACCTTGGTGCTGCGACAGGTTTTGTTGATGTTGACCCAGAAGCGAGTCGTCGTGCCGCTCGAACGTTTCTACCCGATACTGTCAATTCTTTCCGAGTTGATGCAGCCGATTCATACCGCTAGCAGCATGTTGCGACCAACGATCATTTGGCGAAGTCGACGGATTCGGCTGACTCGGGGACAAGGTTTCCGAGTGGTTGAGGAGAACGCATCGTGAAGATACTGACGGAGCCCGCCGTGGAGCACGCGACGACGCCAGTCAAGATCGCGATCGTGACTGGCTTGAGCGATCCGAATCATTGCTCTCTGAGCGAAGATCAACGCTCGTTACTGGATTCGATCGAGGTTCCCGACGAATGGAAGGTGCGACGCAATTTTCCATTTGTCGAGACCTCTAAAAGCGACAGCACAGCACCAGGGATTATGGCGGCCAGTCTTGCCAATGCCCGACAGTTTATCGCAAGTCATCGAGTATCGTTCCGTGAACTGGCATATCCTCATTGGCAGGCGTTGTTTCGATCTGCTGAGCGGTTCTATTTCGTGACCGGTAGCTGTGGAATTCAGCTATTGCGTTCGATCGATCACAATATGCAGCAGCACCGTTTTCTAAAACATAAGCGCATCGAAGTCTTGTCCTTGGGCCCTGTCAGTTTCAGATCGCCGGCGATTCCAGTCCAGACAGGGCAAGCTCAGGCAGGCCGACTTCATACACTGCGAGTCCAGACGGCGCGAGGAGATCGTGACTGGATCTCTGGCTTGTTCTATCGACGTGTCGACTATCCAATCAAAGGTGTCGGTCACATGCAATATTGGCAAAACTCCGAAGTTCGAACGTTGGTGTCGCGTTGGTTATCACACAGAATTTCAAAATTGTCGGAAGCGGAAGCTATTTCCCTGCAAAAGTCACGACCGCAAAAGACATCGATCAGCGAATAGGTCGGTCCGAGGGTTGGACCGAAGCCAACCTTGGAGTACGTACTCGCCACGAATGTGTCCCGCCTGAATCCATGGTTTCCATGGGGTGCAGGGCGATCGAGAGGGCTTTGGACGATGCGGCGCTGGGTTGGCCGGACATTGACTACATCA
Organism: Stieleria sp. JC731; assembly: GCF_020966635.1. Classification (NCBI taxonomy): domain Bacteria; kingdom Pseudomonadati; phylum Planctomycetota; class Planctomycetia; order Pirellulales; family Pirellulaceae; genus Stieleria; species Stieleria sp. JC731. Next base: position 75,928 of record NZ_JAJKFQ010000001.1, read on the forward strand.
TCGATTGTAGTACTTCAAAATATCGCCCCATCCCATGCAACGCAGCTCATTTTCAACAGGCGATCGGACGTGAAGCTCAAAGGATCCCGTGTGTTGATGTGCAAAGCACTTGCCTGGGATCGATCATGGCGATCAACCTTGCCAACGCGTTGTTTGCGACAGGTGTCTATCGCAACATTCTGATTGTGGCGTCCGAAACCGCCCTCCAAGGCGTGGACTGGAACGACGAAAAAAGTGCAGGGTTGTTTGGTGATGGAGCCGCCGCTTTGGTTTTGCAAGTGGCAAAGCCGACGGCTTCACTCGCGTTCGTTCATGAAACCTACGGCGAGCACCTTGGGCTATGTGTTGTCGATGGTGGTGGTCATCACCTGCCTGCCTATCGCTATCATGAAGACTTGGCATCGAAGTATCGATTTCAGATGGATGGCAGAAACCTGTTTCGTATCGCGATCAAATTGCTACCGCCGATGGTTCGAGGGATTCAAGAAGACTTTCAGTCGATTGCCGATCATGATTCCGAAACGATGCATGTAATTCCCCATCAGGCTTCGCCGAAAGCGGTCGAATTGATCCGCAGAATTATCGGTGTGCCCCACGAACGCTATCATGTCGCCGTCAACGAAATTGGAAACATGGTCGCGGCAAGTATCCCGGCAATGTTCGACCGAGTTCGAAAACAACAACTGGTCGATGACGGTTGCCCTGTGATGCTGCTAGGAACTTCGGCCGGATACTCGCAAGCTGCAATCGTTTTTCATCTTTGAAATCATCATGCAACTAAGCAATCTGCGATTTATCAACGGCGGATACTGCATCCAAAATCTGTACTTTTCAGGAGTTCGCAGTTTTTGCTTTCGACGCTTCTACGCGGTGTTTTTACAGTTTCAGCACCCGGTTCATGGGTGTTGCTACATCGATACCGGTTACGGCCCCGCGATCAGGGAAGCGACGCGTAAATTTCCCTTTCGGATCATGCGATGGCTGACCCCGATCCCAAAAAAGCAGACAGTATTCGAGCCTGGCTATCCGAAGAGCTTGGGGATTGATTCGTCGGCGGAAGCGACGATTTTTATTTCGCATTTTCATGCCGACCATATCGGCGCGACGCGTTTATTTCCCAACGCGCGATTCGTCTATCGATCAGATACCATGCGGCGTCTGAACAGCCTTACCAAGTGGCAGCAGTTGGATGAGGCGACTGTGATGTCCTTGTTGCCCGATGACTTTGTGCAACGAGGTGTCCCGATTGAAGAATCTGCTTTCGAAGACAGTCCGATGCGGTGTGCAGAATTCCGATCGCTAGACTATTGGGGCGACGGAAGTTTAATCCTGATCGATTTGCCCGGTCATGCGATCGGGCATACGGGATACATTTTGAATACCGATCAGGGACCTCGCTTATACGTTGTCGACGCCTTCTGGGACCGTTCGGTTTTTGAATCTGGAAGGAAGCTTCCATGGCTTTCGCGGCGTATTTTGAATTCGTACGAAGACACGTGCCGGACCAACGAAGGGATTCATAAGCTGGTTGCCAGGACCGGAATGGAACCGATCGCTTGCCATTGCCCGGAAACACAAAAGTATGTCTAGGCGACTACGGATCGATTTCCTCGCGCCACCCTTTGCAGGTCACCTGTATCCACTGCTGCAACTGGCAAAGGGGCTTGCCGACCGCGGATTTGATTCGATTCGTTTTTTTAGTACCCCAGAAGCCGAATCGGCGATCAAGGCGAGTGGGTTTTCGCTTTGCCCCTTGGTTTCTGACCGCAGTCACATTGTTTTTGAAATCGCGAATACGGATCAGCCGATCGGCAGTAATCCGTTGCGTTTACATGGTCAGTTCAAATTGAATCTGTCCTTGATGTCCCAGTTGCGATCTGAGCTACAGGAAGCTTGGAGTCACGAACGTCCTGATTTGGTTGTCGCCGATTTTACCGTACCCGTTGCAGGGCTACTTGCGAGGCAAATCGGGATCCGTTGGTGGACTTCACTACCGACCGTTTGTGTCTTAGATACGCCCGACGGGACGCCTGCATATCTCGGCGGTTGGGCACCACCGAAAAGTTTTGTTGGCCAATTTCGAGATACTTTCGGCAGACAACTGGTACGTGGATTCAAGCGTGGTGTTTATCGAGCCTATCGTGGTGATCTAAAGCAGTTGGGGCTCGATGCTATCTATCGTCAGGATGGATACGAAGCAATTTATTCAGAAGAAAGGATTCTAGGTCTTGGAATCCGAGAATTCGAATTTCCGTGTCGATGGCCAGCAAGTTTAGATTTTATCGGCCCACTGACCGCCAGCCCGACTCGCAATCATCAGTCACCGTGTTTCGTCGAAGGAAAACGGCACGTGTTGGTTTCGCTGGGGACGCACCTGCGATGGGCAAAAGAGCGTGCACGTAAGATCATGCGGCAGCTGGCAAAGCATCGTCGTGATCTCGTCGTTCACTTTACACATGGCGACTACGAGCTTGACGAAGTGGCCTCAGAGGGTAACTTTTTTTCATACCCCTACATCCCCTACCAAGCTTGGATTGACCGTTACGATGCGGTGATCCATCACGGCGGGACCGGTGTGACGTATGCCTGTATTCGGGCCGGGATACCGGTTTTGGTGTGGCCGCAAGATTACGACCAGTTCGATCATGCCGCCCGAATCGTCCATCACGGAATCGGGTTGCGTTTGAGGCCCGATCCGCAGCTGATCGGAGAGGATCTGAACCGGCTTTGGGGTGATCGGGTCATCCAGGAGAACGTCCGTGCGTTTTCGGGTTATGCAGCAGGTTATCGTCCGGTCGAACAAGTCGCCGATTGGTTGGCTGAGGTTTGAGGAAGGTTTTGTGCTGACAACCGTGGCTAACGCCAATCGGCTAATCCGAGAACCAAGTAGGCGTTGGAGTCCCATGAGCCGTACCGCGCTAGCGGCGGTTATCGTGCGGTCAACCGTGGCTAACGCCAATCGGTTAATCCGAGAGTCAGAGCCCCATGAGCCGTACCGCGTTAGCGGCGGTTCTCCCACGGGTAACCGGGACTAACACTCACTCGGTTGATCCGCAATTCAAGCTGACCGAAGCCCTACTCCTGATCCATCACCCGTTTAGCCAACTCGCGTCGTTCACGCAGATAGTCGTCGTGGTCGCGTTGATATTCGTCAGCCTTTTGAACAATTCGAAAGACATTGAAAATACCAGCGGCGATAAAGATCAATCCGAACAGCGGAAAGATTCCGAACACGCCTGGAGCGCCCATCGCACGCCCGGCCGAACTGATTCCGAACGCCATGATCATCCAAAAGATTCCAAAGGCGACGATCAGCCCACCACCGAAGATCGCGCCGGCTTTCGAAGGTAAGTGTTGCCTTCCGTGTTTGTCGCTGACGAGGTGCCGCCCACGCTGGCGTTCCCATTTGTGATCGAGTTGTTCGATCGCCGAGTTTGACTTCAACTGTTGAACGTCTCTAGCGATCTGCTGGGTGGTTTCCCGGATGTCGTCGAGAACTTCGGTGGAATAGCTGCTGCCGGTTTGTTGAATCGACAGGCGTGCGTTGCAGAAACTGCAAGTGACAAAACGAGCTTTCGCGGCGACTTCCAGCGGTGCTCCGCAATGGTTGCAGTTTAGCGGTATGACCTTCATGAAAGGGTGGTTCTCTATCCGGGGAGAATTCTATTGCTTGGGGCGGATGTTGGTTTGAGCTCCACCACTGGCCCACGTTTCGTCGCCTTTGACATGAACTCGAACGGCGATCATTCCGGGTTCGGGGTCAACCAACGGGATTGTCAGTGTGGTGGTTTCGCCAGCCTGAACGAGGAGTGTTTGTTGGGCAAGGGTGACGCGGTTGGGGTCTCGGGCCGTTTGACCCGGTTTAGGACGCGGCCCTTGGCCAAGCGGATGATCCAGCATGACCGCGCACTCACCATCAATCGGGCTCGTTACTGTCACCGAAATGGGCGCGCCGAAATCGAATCCTGTTTCCGTGACCACTTTTGCGGCCAGCGGCGGATGCATTTTCAGCAGCGGATCGCCCAGCAATCCGTACAGCGCGGCGTGTTCGAGCCTTTCGTCAGAAAGTTTAGTACCCGCTGGGCTAACAAGCATCGCGATCGAGTCCACCAGGGTCCTGAAGTGTGATTTTTCGTCGTTGTCGTCGGCTTCGAGTCGTTGTTTGGCCGCTAAGAAAGCTTCGCCGAGTGTCTCCGCAGGCGCCGAATCAACCGCTTTCCCATCAATGACACGCGAAGTTCCATAGATCGAATCGATCAGCCCAAGAGTTAGTATTGTATTGCCATATGGCATCGTCACCCTGTTTCCAGCGATGACGGCGATCGGCCCGCATTGGTGCATTAACAAACGTTCCGAAAAGCTTTCGACACCTGCATCGATCGCGCCGGTGAAGCAGCAAAGCAGAAGTGCGATTGGGGCGTTGCCCGGATCGCATTGCAGGTTCGCGACCGAGTTCTTATCGAGCACAGGGATACCGGAAGGACCCGATGGGACTCGGTCGAGTTGTTCGACCATTCCGTGCCCGGCATAAACCCAAAAGCGGCAACCGCCCGCATAGCGTTCAGTGACCGATTCAGTAAATCGTTTGCGGGGATAGAACAAATGCCCTGGGCTTCCAAAGGCAACTGATGTTTGCACTGGCATCGGCAAGGATGCGGTGACGATCATTCGAGTGACGGATTCGATCGCGGCATCGGCTAGCATGCCGAACCCACCGACTCCGCCGACCAACTGAACTTGTCGACGCCAATCGGAGAAGTTACGACTGTTTTCGTAGGCTTTGATCCGTTCGGTAAACGAACGCAGTTGGTCTCCGGTGCGGACAGGTAGACGGCCGACGGCGATGTCGGTCTTTCCGTCTTGGTCGATGTCACCGTAGGGATGATCGGTTGCCATTGACGGAGTGCTGCCGAACTTCGCCGACACTGTGGTGGCGACATAGTGCATTGGGACTTGTGTATCGACATCGCATGGTAGCCCAATCACTGGGGCATCACCGATCAAGACAATGGCGTGATCCGACGGACGCGCGTTGTCCTGGATGGACTTTTGCAATGCCGCGGCGCTCGATTCCGATTCGATCAGACGGACGTCGATCGCTTGACCCTTTCGATACTGAATCCATGAATTCAATGCGTCTCGAAAGTCGTTGGGGCAGACGACCAGGACCGACGTTTTTTCGATTTGATCCTGCGAAAAGGCTTGTCCATTGCCGAACGCCAGAAAGATCAATAGCGTCACCCACACGCTTTGCAAGCACTTCCTGAAGGCCATCTTGGGTGAAGACCAGCCGAGCAAAGGTTCAAGTGCCACCGTTTTTCGGCGGCAATTCAATAGGGTCGTTGGTATTCGAGACATCTTTTGCGGCTCAGCGAATTCTAAATTGGAATCAGCTTCAGGAATCGATAGCCAATTGCTAGATTGAAGGTCGCATCAACTTTCAGTGACGGGATACTCCGTTAGAAGTATCTCAACGGATTTTCTCTACTGGCACCAGACCAATGTCGACCGAATCAACTCCAGGCAGTGTCTCCAGCGACAAGGCGTCCGCGGGAAGCGGATCGGAGCGATCACGGCATTTGCCTCGTCTTGCCATCACCGTGGGGGATGTCGCGGGCGTCGGCCCGGAGTTGGCATTGAAATGTGCCGCGGATGCATCGGTGGTTGAACGTTGCCAACCCATTCTAATCGGTCCGGTCGAACCGCTGAAACAAGTCGCCGCGCGATTGAGCCTTTCACTACCCGAAGTCGTCGATCTTCAATCATTGCAATCAGGCGGCGTGAAATCCGGAGCGTTGCTACTGCCGTGTGGTGAGGTTGCGTCGGATTCTTTCCAGCCGGGGCAGTTTTCGGCGGCGACGGGGCGTGCGTCATTTGTGGCGGTGGAGCTGGCGATTGAACAGACCATGGCGGGCACGTTTGATGCGATCGTCACGGGACCGATTCAGAAAGAAGCTTGGCACGCCGCAGAAACAGGCTACTTGGGCCATACGGAGTTGCTTGCCGACAAAACTGAGACGACTGATTACTGCATGATGCTTTCAGGCGAAGCTTGCTCAACCGTCTTGGCAACGATCCATCTACCACTCATCGATGCGATAAAGAATCTGTCGATCGAACAAATAAAACGAGCCATCGTCCACGGCGGAAACGCCATGGAAAAACGACACGCTCGACCCCCACGAGTGGCCGTGCTGGGGCTGAATCCACACGCTGGTGAAGGTGGGCTGCTAAGTCATGGTGAAGAAGAAACGTTGATCCGCCCGGCAATTGAATCGGTTCAAAGATGGCTATCGCAGCAGGGGAAAAACTGGGAGATCATCGGCCCCCTGCCACCGGATACCGCATTCACGCCAGCGATGAGAGACGCGACCGACGTGCATGTCTGCATGTATCACGATCAGGGGCTCATCCCGCTAAAGGCATTGTCGTTTGATGATGCGGTGAACGTGACCTTGGGTTTACCTATTGTCCGCACCAGCGTTGATCATGGAACGGCCATGGATTTAGCTTGGAAAGGCGTTGCCAAGACCGGCAGCATGCTTTCGGCGATCGCGATGGCGATTGATCTAGGCCGCTAGACGCCAGCCTTGATGCTCTGGATCTTGGCGACGACGGGACAAAGACAGGCGGCCGACCATTGCCCGTATCTGGCTGCGGTACAATGGCGGATCTTTCCTAATCGCTGCCTCTCGTCACACAAGATTCGATGTCACTCGGCCAGAACTTTCAAGTCAATTTGAGCGGTGTGATTCGTCTGCTTTCTGATCACCTCTACGGTGGTCCAGAAGTCTACGCTCGTGAACTGCTTCAAAATGGTGTCGACGCGATCACGGCGCGACGTTTACTGGAACCCGATCATCAGGGCATGATTCGAGTCGAAGTGATCGAGTCTGAAGGCGCGATGACAATTTTGGTCGAAGACAACGGCATTGGCTTGACCGAGGATGAGGTGCATCAGTTTCTTGCGACCATTGGGCAGTCTTCCAAGTCCAATGATTTTTCAAGAGACGACTTCATTGGGCAATTTGGAATCGGGTTGTTGTCCGCATTTGTCGTTTCCGATGAGATCACCGTCATTACTCAATCGGCCAAGGAAGCCAACTCGGCAGTCGAATGGAAGGGGCGTGTCGATGGAACTTATTCGGTTCGAAAGCTGGAGCAGACGCTGACACCAGGCACCCGGGTTTATCTTCGTGCCAAAGAGGGTAAGGAAGTCTTTTTCGACGCGGAGAAAGTCAAAGACTTGCTGAGCTACTACGGTCATCATCTGCCACATAAGATCGAATTGGAAGCAGGTGGTGTTATCCATGAAATCAACGAGCCCGCGCCATGGGACAGCGCGTCGAGCAGGGTGACCGACGCGCAGCTGCTCGACTACGGTCGCGAAGTATTTGGTATCGATTTTCTTGATGCGATCGAATTGCAAAGCGAATCCGGCGGCGTTTCCGGAGTGGCTTACATCCTGCCGTTTGCAGTCAGTCCTGCGTCTCGTCAATCGCATCGAGTCTATCTAAAACGAATGCTGTTGTCTGAGTCGGTGGAAGGCCTTGTTCCGGACTGGGCATTCTTTATTCGTTGTGTTGTCAACTCGAATCGGCTTCGGCCCAATGCCGCACGTGAAGCATTCTATGAAGATGACTTGCTGGAACAGACGAGGGCCGAAATTGGTCGCTGTCTCAAAGAACACCTGAAACAGCTATCCCAAAGTCATCGAGAAAAGCTCGACCAAATTATCCGACTGCACTACCTACCGATCAAAGCACTGGCGGTGGAGGACGAAGAATTTTTCCGCCTGTTTATCGATTGGTTGCCGTTCGAAACATCCATCGGTTCGGTAACCTTGGATGAATTCTATCGCGAGCAGCCACTGGGCGAGAAAACGCTGATTCGATATGTCCGAGACTTTGATCAGTTTCGGCAAATTGCCAGTGTCGCCGGTGCCCAGAACCTTTGCGTTTTCAATGGCGGGTACACGTACGACGCAGATCTATTGGATTTGGTGTCTCAGGAGTTTCCAGGACGCGATGTCAAGGCGATCGATGCGACGGATCTGATTCAAAACTTCCAAGAGCTGACTTTGGATGAGCAGCAGGAAATTTTTGATCTCGTGAAGCTAGCCGACGTCGTACTGCAGAAATACAAGTGCTCGGCTGAAGCCAGGAAGTTTGATCCGGATGAACTTCCGACGTTGTATACCGCCAGCGAAACGGCAACGTTTCTTCGGACCGTCGATCAATCGAAAGAAGAGGCTGACGAGATGTGGGGTGGGATCCTGGACAATGTGGCTGAAGCCGTTGGAAACGATGGTTATGCCCAATTAGTTCTGAACTACCGCAATCCATTGGTCAGGAAGCTTATCGAGATTAAAGATCGGGCGCTGCTGAAACGAATCATCGAAATCCTCTATCTGCAGTCACTGTTATTGGGGCACTATCCGTTGTCGACATCCGAGAGAACCATTCTGGGCGACGGGTTGTTGGGTTTGATCGAACACTTCTTGGGAGAGTAGCCATGAGTTCTGATTACAACGAGCTTTTCCAGCGTCTGTACCAAGCCTCTGGACGTGAAATGTTAGCGGTCTACGAGGAATTGATTCGCTTGGCCGATGCCAACAAGGATCTCGAATCGGCGTACGAGTTCCGCCGCCAGTATTCCGCGTCGGCCTGTGAGGAAGGCTTTCCAGAAAAAGGCATTGTCGCGTTTTCATGGTGTTTGACTCAGCTTGATAAAGATCCTGAGCTTGATGATCCGTATGACTTAATATGGCAATACAAAGTCATTTTGGAGTTGATCCCGATCTTTGAAACGGTCACCCGTGATCAGATCACCAAGATGCAAGAAGACATGGCCAAGCGTTTGGAATTCTTGGGTGAATCAGAGCGAACGGCGCACTACTATCGATCGTGGAATCTGATGCGCATGGGTGACTATGAAAAGGCATCCGAATACCAGGACGCCTATATGGCTATGAAGCGATCGGATATGTCCGATTGCGATGCCTGCGAGCGAGATCGACAAGTCGAACTGATGGTGCGAATGCATCGTGATGAAGATGCGTTGAAGCTTGGCAAGTCCATCATGTCGGGGCGTATGCGATGTGGTGAAGTCCCGGAATTTACCAACGGGCATCTGGTCAAATCGCTGGCCCGACTTGGAAAGGAAAACGAAGCGACTGAGCGCGCCGAGGCCGGCTACAAGTTAATTCGCAGGGATCGCAAATACCTTGGAACGATTGGCGATCTGATGCTGATTACCACCCGCAATCGGAATTTCGATGTGGGGGTTCGTCAGGTCACCAAGCACCTGCCGTGGGTCGTTGATTGTGCCGCAGGCGAGCTAAAGTTTCGATTCCTTGATGCAGTTGCGCTCTTTCTGGAGGCTCTGGCGGCAGAGAAACCGAAGCCTAAAAAAATGCGGATTCCGCCCGAATTGGGATGCCATCGCGACAGCGATACCTACGACATCAAAGAGTTGTCCGGCTGGTTTGCCAGTGAAGCCCAGCGATACGCCGATCGGTTCAACAGCCGGAACGGCAATCAAAGGTACGATGAAATCCGGCGAGACAATCGTGAGATCGCGAACATGTAATGGGCCTGTCTTGCTCGGGGATCCTGCTTGGGGTTCATTGAAAAGCACCGAAAGGGGTTCGGCTGCCAATCGAGTTGCTGGCCAGGGCGGGAGTTCGATCGTCAGAATGCAAATTCGATGGTAAATCGGTGTCAAAGTGGCACTGGAAAGACAAGTGAAGGCGCGGCTGGTGGCTACAGCATCTCTGGCGAGATTTCTGTCTGGCGAATAGCATGCGTGGAACGTTGGATTCTTATAGGCTGAATCCACACGCATCTTTTGAAACAAAACCGGTTCTTCACCGTGGATTTTGGATACCAAGTTTTAGCTAGTCATGGATTGCGACAGCAATAAACCGAGTCGATTCATTTCAGCGATTGAGCTGCTCGCGCTGCTCGCTCTGTTTTTCGTGTATGCCGGCGATCTTCCACCGTCGGTCAATGAAGCCCATTATCTGGTGAAGGCGAAAAACTATTGGGACCCCACGTTCGCCTCGACCGACCTGTTTGCATCGTCAGGGAAGGCTCACACAACGTTCTACATCGTCTTCGGTTGGCTAACGAAGTATGTTTCGTTGGAAGCGAGCGCTTGGATTGGCCGTTTGGTCGGTTGGGGAGTTTTGGCGTGCGGTTTGATCCTCTGTTGTCGACGATTTAAATTGCCAGCCTTCGCATCACTTGGCGTCGCAATCCTTTGGTTGGCCGGGATCGAACAAGGCAACCTGGCGGGTGAATGGGTCGTTGGTGGGATCGAAGGTAAAGTGCCAGCCTACGGATTCGGCTTGATCGGGATTTCGAAAGTGATCCAGCGCAGGTGGTCGATCGCCTGGATCTGGTTTGGCATCGCGTCGGCGTTCCACGTCTTAACCGGCGGATGGTTGGTAGTCGCGTCGATGATCGCTTTTGCCGCGACTGAAATTCGTGGCAGGGTTGGTACCCGGATTAGCGAAGACGCAAACGGCAATAAGTCGGCTGTTCGCGCCGCCTTCTTTTCGCGCGGACTGTTTATCGGTGGCGCCATCGCGTTGCTGGGGTTGGTTCCTGCCTTGTACTTGACCATGGCCGCAAGCCCCGAAGAGCGAAACCTTGCCGCGAGAATCTATAGCTATGTTCGGATTCGGCACCACCTGCTGCCTAACAACTTTCCGGCCCATTGGTTTATCAGGCACGGAATGCTGGTTGCCGGAATGTTTGCTTTGTTCGTGCTAGGGCGTGCATCGGAAAGCAGGCGACGACTGGGGTGGATCGGGATCGGCGCGAGCACGATTACCGCGACCGGTTTGTTGGTAGGAATGCTGCCACCATTCGCGCCTGATTTAGCAGCCAAGTTGCTCCGGTATTATTGGTTTCGGCTTGGTGACGCGATCGTCCCGCTGGTTATTGCGATCATGCTGGTCGATGCGGCGCGAGGAACATCCTGGCCGCCGGAATTGCAAAAAGGTTTACGTCTTGTTGCTGCTGGTGCGTTGTTGATTGGGACTTTGGTGGTCGGTGAATCATCATTAGCAAGGCTAAGTCTCGGGTTGCCCGGTTCTGCCAGTCACCGCTTATTAGGGCTAGAACCAAACGCTCCGGTTCATCGACAGCAGAAGAGTTTTCACGATTGGGTGGCAGTTTGCCGATGGGCGCGAACCTCAACACCGATCGATGAGGTCTTTTTGACACCGCGTCATCAACAGACTTTCAAGTGGTATTCGGGGCGCGGGGAAGTCGTCAATTGGAAAGATGTGCCCCAAGATGCAAAGTCGTTGATCGAATGGCTCGATAGATTTGAAGATGTATTTCCAAAGCAGGTCGGAGAAATTTCGATCAATGCGATGCGAGTCCCAATCAATTATTCAAAGCTGCGTCATTATCGCGATCGCTATGGAGTTCGCTTCATGGTTGTGGACAACCGTATCGCTGAATCGGTTCCATTGGCGAAAATCTATCCTGTTGGGAGCCAGCAGAATGAAACTTATAGTGTTTATGAATTACCATATTGATTGCAGTTGGGGAAAGTGAACGTAGCAAAGAAACGGGTAAGCTTGGGTTGATTGTTTGACGATGGATTCCGATGCTCCTTTGGCCGATTTTTTACGCGACCTCTTTACAGAAGGCAGGGCGAGAACGCGCGGAGGCTTGCATCTAGAGCGTGCGGATCAAAACGATAGACAGCTCGCTGCTGAGGTTTTGACAAAAGCGTCCATCACCGCCGCATGGGAAGCACCGGGCAATGCTCCAGGATTTCGTCTAGAAGCAGCGATGTGGGCGGCGGAAGCTTTCGCGTGGGCATGCGGGATGTTGATCGACCGAGCCGAAACCATGACCGAGATGCCCGGATGGTTGGCTGAACTGACGCCCCAACCGCGATCGGTCGAGGAACACTGGTCGGTCGATCTTGTGTTTCGTTTTGGGTTTGACTTGGTGAAACGCTCGGAAAGTATTTCGCTGGACGATGATTTTCATCAAGAATTAATGAAGCTCTTTTCTTTATGGCCCTTGTCGGCTGTGGGGATGAAAATAGAGCATGATGAAAACGCTTGTAATATTGTTTTCGCTGATTCTTCACTGCGAAAAATCATGGTTGACCGTGTCCTGCTTCGGCAGGATCCTGGATGGTTAGCAGACGATCGGCTCAAGGCAGATTATGAGCAAGTCGTAGGCGGGTTCCCGGATTTGAGACCTTAGGAAGATTCTGATGACAGATGGTCAACCGCTTGGAAGCACCGCTTCACTTGCTTCCCGATTGCGCGACAACGTTTTGCAACCGGTGAAAAAAGTTCTGGTCGGCAAAGACGAAATAGTCGAGGTGCTTGGGGTATCGTTGGTTGCCGGAGAAAACCTTTTTTTGCTCGGTCCACCCGGAACAGGGAAGAGTGCGTTGGTGAAAGAAGTCGCTTCGCGTCTTTCAGGGAACGCGTTTGACTATTTGCTAACACGCTTCACCGAACCGAGCGAGTTGTTTGGGCCTTTCGATTTGCGAAAGCTGAAAGACGGTGAACTGGTTACCAACACCGAAGGTATGCTTCCCGAGGCTGATTTCGTATTCCTTGATGAGTTGCTTAACGCGAATAGTGCGATCCTAAATAGTTTGCTGTTGGCGCTGAACGAGCGGATTTTCAGACGAGGAAGACAAACGATTCAGCTGCCGATGTTATTGACTGTCGGTGCGAGCAACCGGCTTCCTGATGATGATGCGCTGGCCGCGTTGTTTGACCGTTTTCTGTTGCGCGTCGTTTGTGACAATGTCAGCGACGATGGTTTAGAGTCTGTTTTGCAAGCCGGATGGCAGCGTGAGTCTGCCGATCCGCCACCGATCGGAATGCCTATCGACGAGTTAAAGGAACTTCGTCAACGGACTTTGCACGTGGATCTTTCGCCGGTACGCGATGCGTATCTAAAGCTCATCCGCAGTTTACGTCTTGCCGGAATGCCGATCAGCGATCGTCGGGCGGTGCGGTTACAGCGTGTGATTGCCGCAAGTGCCATCTTGTGCGGTAGAGAGTCGGCAGACGTTTCTGACCTGTGGATCGTTCGTTATATCTGGGACACGCCTGCCCAGGCGGAGTTGCTGGCGTCGCATATTGATTCGGTATCAGCTGAGCACACATCTGAGTCCGTCGAACAAGGAATCTCGCGGCATCCGTTATCGCAGATGGATTCAGGCGTCGATCCGGAGACACTGGTCAAGGCGATCGAAATGATCACCGCCGATATTCGACATCCTGCCGCCGCAGATCAATTGTCTTTGTTGGCTGCACGGGTCGAATGGGTCAATAATGAAGTCGCTCGTGACGACCTCCGTCAGCGTATCGGCGATGTTCGAGAGCAGTTACGAACGTTTGCTTCTGAAGCATCATCTGGAAAAACCTGAGACAGCGAGTCAGTGTGATTGGATAACGCGACGAAACAATAGAACGTCGTGATCTTGTCATTCGTGAACGCGTATTAAATCACGTTAGGAATTCGGGACTCATTGATTGGACGCGACTTTTGTCAAACGCCTTGTATCTTCGAATCGATGATCGTTGCTTGCCGTCAAGGCTTGCTTCATTGATCGGATTGCAGGTGCAATTTGCCGAAACGGATGGGCGGATCGCTTGGCTACGGTATGACCTTTCTTCGAAGGCCGGTGCAAGCAATTTGTCTTCCGAAGTCGAGCTGAGGTTCGCGTTGATTCCAGGGACAATGTACTGGGGGCGTGCCGATGGCGTTTTGGTTCAGCATGGCAAAGAGGTTCCTCGGCAGGTACTTCAAAACGAATTGAACTGGCAGTCGCTTGACGCTTATTTGGAATGGAGTGTGCCGGTTCCGCTGCTGGCGGGATCGTTTCAAGCTGACGATGAGGAATGTTCAGTATCGCTGCGACTTGTTCGCTGTGATGTTGAACGTCCATGCAACGCGATCATCGTTCAGCAGCGCGATCTTGTTTCGTGGGTTGATGATGCCAGTGATATCAGGTTGAAGCGTTTGCGGTGGTGTGTCGAGCGCCAGGGAAGGGCACTCGTTATCGGAGATCCGCTTCCACCGATCGAAGGACAACTGCTTTACCAAGACGGAAAAGTCCTTGTGCAAGCGGGGTACCGGTTTGATCCATTGGTTTCCAGCGATGAAGTCCGATCACTCGTTCAATTCGAAAGAATCGAATCGATTCATGATCAGTCAGCTCTGCTGGTTTGTTTGGTTGATGAGCCATGGACCTTCGTACCGGACGATCAACTTCAAATGCTGTATCGAGCTTCAGTGAGAGCTTGGGCGGGTGACATAGGCGAAGCGATTTAGAACTCTCTTTTCACTTAGGTTGAATCCAAAGGCAGGCACCGTGACATCGAAGGAGCAATCAATTCGATCAGGATATTTGTGTCCGCCTGTTCCCGGTCTTTGGCAATGGCAGGATCGCGGAGATGCCATCACTTGGGTTTCGGGGGACGATGGCATAGCGGAAGAAACCGCCGCGATGGCGGGCCAGCTGCATCTTGTGCTCAGTGGGCTTGCCAAAAGAGTCGGTCAGCTTCCAGCGTTGACTTCCGCTTTGTTTGTACTAAACGCATGCAGCGATCGTTGGACGGCAGAACGCTGCAGAAAAAGACTGCTCGCGTTGGAATCGAAGTGGCACCCATCGGGCAAAGCCGATTTCGAAACGAAGACGGATCGTTTGAATTCGATCATCCAGTGGTTTGCAGATATCCAATCGCTACCCAAAGATTTGCGTCAGGGGGTCGAATCACAAATCGCCCTTTTGGAGTTTGTCTTAGCCGGTTGTCCCCATGAGTGTTTCGAGCTTAAAGGGAATGCGATGGAGGATATGCTCGTCGAACTCGGGTTGTCGTCGGAAGACCGGTCTGAACACTGGGGCCAAACATTTCAGTTGCATCCGCCGGAGTATCGCGTCAAGCAAGTTTGGCAATCGTTGCATAGCATGACTTCGGTCGTGATCGACAAGGCGTCGTTACGAGACTTCCAGCGAACTGCGGTCACAAAGGTACCGATCCCCGGCAAAGCAGGCCTGATCGAAGAGCCACCCAGCCGACCGATCAGCGAATTGTTATCGAGCTTACGCGTCGATGCTGAGCTTTGTGGAATCGCGTCGGCTGCGATGGATGTTTCCAGTTTGTTGGCGATTCCACACCGGCCGAGCGATCCAAGTGATTTACCAACCGGCGGCGTTTCAGACGTTGTCAATCGAGGCGCGCCCGAGCGATTGCTGTTTACCGAACTTGCACAGCCACCGATGGTCTTGCTGGCGAGGATCGCAACCGGTCAAGCGTTGTATTTAAGACGTGAGTCTCCGCCGGGGCCTTCGCCGAATTATCGCCCCGTGTTGATCGAGTCCACCATTCGAACTTGGGGCAAAAAACGCTGCCAAGCCATCGCGATCGCACTTGCGGTCGGTGCGATCGATGAACGCTTGGGGAAACCGCCAACCCGATTTTGGACGATTCAAGGACGCCTTCGTTATCAGGAAAATTTGGCCAGCCGTGAGGGTGTGGTTCAGCAACTCGAACGGCTCAGCACTGATGAACAGCCCGGCGAAGCCATGCTTAAGTGGCTCGAAGCTGCCCGCGAAGAGCAGGACGTGTTTGCAGAGCCGATCGTTATCGCTAGTGAAGCGACCGAGTCCGATCCGCGGTTTCGAATCGCACTGGATGAAATGCCGGTTGGAACGCTACTGGCAAGGATCGAATCAGACAACGTTATTCGTCTAATTCGGCGAACTTCCAGAGGGCAAGAAACCCTGCAGCAGCTATTGGTTGATGTTGATCAACGGGTTTCTGAAAGTGGCACCCAGGTGCACTTGGACAAAGCCGACAACTTATATTTGAATCAACAGTTGCCTCCGCTGCGAACTTCGGACACATGCGACGGGATGTGGATGGTCGCTATTGACCAATCCCGGGTGCTGGCGATCACGGCTGACCGAAGGCTGCTGTTGTATGACGAGCCGCAGAGTGGTGCGATCGAAGTCAATTCAGTGCTGCCCGCACGAACCGTCGTGGCCTATGAAGTTCGCGAGGATGCGATTCGTGTGGTGCTAAAGCGTGAGCAGAATCGGCACTTCTTGATCCGCTTTTGGTTGGACACCTTTGGTGTCGACATTGTGCCGATCGATGATTGTGACTTTCCGAGTCCTAAGTACGCGATTGATCGCGGGAGCCTGCTTCGATTTTCCAAAGAGGTCGAATTGATCGACGCCGATGGTCATGTTCAGGATACGATTCCGCTGGGAAGCGATCAGAAGCATTTTGGTGGCCCAGTCATTGCGGATCCGAACAGGTTTTATGTTTTGACCGAACAGTCCGGCAAGATCGTTCAGCATCGACTGTCCTGTGATGTGATCCGCAAGCAGGTGGCAAGCTTCGTCAGAAACCGGTTCGGCAAAGTCGTGCCATTGGTGATGGATCTGAATGAGGTTTTCGGAGCACCGTTGGATGTGATCGCCCATTCGACCAATCGCCAGTGGTTTGTTGTCCGTCAACATAATGATGCGAATTCGACTTACTGGGTCAACCAAGTGTCCGGAGAGTCGCTGACACGGACGCATGTTTCGAACATGTTTTTTGTCAGTCGGTTTGATCAAGCCGCCATTGGAAGCGTCCAGCTTCGGCAGTTGTTGAAGCAGGTCAACGCCGTATGTATCGCAACAGGGCAGTTGGGGATTCAGTTAAAACGTAACCGGGAGAAGAAGTTTGCAAGGGCTTCGAATGGGCATCTCGTTATCCAAGCTGAATCTCGAAGTGGCCGTTCTCACGCTTTATCGAACCCATACTCGATTAAAACCACCGACGGTACGTCTGCATGGAAGCTTCGTTCGGTGGACCTCGGGAACAACCGAGTCATCATGGATAGCCGCGGATTGTTGCATCTGATCAAAGGTAGTGACCGGTCGGAAATGACACTGGCTCTGGATGAGACCATCGTAAGCGGATGGACCAGCTGGGGAGAGGTTTTTGGGAATCGGTATTTCACCGGGCAGGCCGATTGTCCGCCTTCGGATGATGTTTTCCATTGGCTCAATGAGTTCACGAGGCAATGTCTAGTGCTTCGTTCCAACTCGATTTTAGGATGAGTCGTATGGCGCCGGCCACGGTTTGAGTGCAGTAACCGGGGCTAACGCCCGTCGGCTGATGACCCGAACCCGCATTTTCATATGGAACGAAGCACTAGTATCCTGATCAAATTGAATCGCCAAGCAGCGACCGTGGCGATGGATCGTTCGAGGGCAAAGGCCAGCGATGTGAATCGTGGCGGTGTGGTTCAAGGTTTCTTCCTGCGCACCAATCGATTGATTGACGTGCTGATTGAGCTGCGGGAACGGAAGTTGTCCGGACGATGTTATTTGCTTCCCCGGTCCCGAACAGACATCAAGCCCGACGGCATCGTGTTTTTGGCGGATGATGGGTTGCCTCAGCGCGGTCTTCCAAGCGGCATCGTTGTCTTAAAAAGACTTCGTAAACCGGCGACGCCGAAGGTTTGGATTCCATGCGACGCAGAGCTTTCGGTACAGCTGCCCGATCATATTATCGATGGGGTGTTTCCGAAGCACTTTGATGACTTGGTTTGGTTTTCGAATCTGGGGTTGGTTGGGTTCGGATCGGGGGATCGGGTTCGCTGTCATGATTGGATTCAGACGCCTGCTGCAACATCGATGCAGTCGTGGGTAAGGCCTCCAGAAGTCGATATCATTCCAAGCCGACTAACTGAACTTTCTTCGCTGCAACTACCCACGGATGATTCGTTTGATCAACAGATGCAGCGCGAGCTTGGTGTCTCGGATTTGCAGCTATGGGATTCCGATCAACCGAACAGTGGTGCTCAATCCGGTTCAATGCTTGCTCGAAGTGGGCAGTGGCTGTTGGCTAAGCTCGACAGGCTTGCAAAAGGACTTAACCGAAAGAAAGACGATGACGCCGAACCGCAGGAATCTCGGTCTCAGCGATCGCCTGCAAATCTCCAGTCGAAGCAAATCGGTCGGGTTTCGGGAACGGGAGCAGGAGGGGCAGGGATCGCGGCAAAAATTTCGGCGGCGATGGCGATGCGTCTTGCATCGATGTTGCAGGAGCAACGCGAAAAACAGATCGACAAGCTGCTCGGGATGCTGAAAGATGATCCCGATCGTGGCTTGAAATTTGCAATTCCGATCGGTGGTCTGACCAATGCCTTTCGCGGATTCGCGATGCCTGGTCTGACGCTCGCATCGCGGCTGGCGAATTACTCGTTTGATGGATTGACCGGTGGTGGTGCAATCGACCTATGGGCGATCGGCGATCAGTACCAAGCGAAGCTGCGACAGTCGTATCGTGAACTTGCAAACCAAGAAGTCGCGGCGGGACGATTCCGCCGCGCTGCGTATATCTATGCGCATTTGCTGAACGATTTTCATGAAGCCGCAAAAGTACTGGAACGCGGTCATTTCTATGCCGAAGCAGCGGTTTTGCATCGCGATAAATTGAAGTCTCTGCCGAATGCCGCTCGGTGCTTGGCGTTGGGCGGGCAGTATGAGCAAGCGGCAAAGATCTACATCGATCTATCCAACTATGAGCAAGCTGGCGAAGTTTACCTTAAGGCTGATGAGCCACAGCTCGCCAGCGAGATGTTCGAACATGCCTATGCAAAAGCACTCTCGCGCGGGGCAGTCATACACGCGGCGAAAATCCTAAGCGATAAACTCGCAAGGCATGACGAAGCGATCGAATTGCTTTGCCGGCAATGGCCCAGCGGCAATGAGGTGACTGATTCGGCAAAGCTGGCGTTCGATTGGATGGGCCGCGATGGGTTACACGATCAAGCTGATAAATTCTTGCAGCGACTATTGGATCAGGCTGATGAAAGTTGCTTCGCGGATGTCGCCAAAATTACAGGTCACCATCGAAAGCGATATCCAGAAAGAACGCTGCAATTAAAGTTTGATGACACGTGCAGACTGGCGGTTTCCCGAGCTTTGAAATCTGGTTCAAGTTTGGTCCAAGATGAAGTCCTCGCAATGATGCGGATTCTTGACCACCGAGACGTGCAGCTGAGGCGTGATTGCCTGTTGTATGAAACGCATCGCGGTGTCCAATCGGATCAACAAACCGCACGTCAGTCTGTTGATCGAGTTCGCGGTGACGTCTTCGCCGAGATCGGGGCACTGCAGTTGGATCGGCGTTTGCTCTACACCGATTTTCAAATCTTTAAGAGCCAGTTGCTGGCGGTTGGTGTTCGGAGCGATCGGTTGCAGCTTCATCGAGTAGAGATCGATTCGTCGATGCGATTTTCCAATCGAGTCCATTCCGGCGCGGTAAAGCTGAGTGTGCCGTGGGAAGAGCATCCACCGTGGATCTCGTCGACAGGATTTGATCGAAGCCACAAGGCCGATAGCGTGCGTGTCTATGCAGAGACCTATCGAGATCTATTAGAAACGGCTCGGCATGATGAAAATGTGCCTCCCATCGGGTTGTTTGTCGCGGCACGACGCGGGATCGTTGCCGCGGTGGGAGAGATCGGCAAGCAAGAGTGGATTGTGGTGCAGGACCGGGATCGTTTTTTACTTGCAGATGCCGCAGTGTCGCATGACCTGTCGATCTATCTAAACGATGAACTCAGCGAACGTATGTCAGCAGTCGCGCCAGCCAAGCTAGCTGTTGTCGAAGGCCAGCCCTTCGTTGCCATTGGGGCGAAGCTGATTACGACGAAGGCAAACACCACAGAATGTTGGGAATTAGATTCCGACGTTCGCTGTATTGTCAGTTCGCGCCCCAGGACAAGGCGCCGACTTGCGATTGTCACGGAGTCCAGTTTGGAGATTCGCTATCTGGACTCGCAAACTTCGATCAAGCTGTGTTCGGACCATCAATACGATCAGGTGATGATCTTTCCTAGTGGCAACATCGTTGCTTGGGCAGGCGACACGTTGCATTGCTTCGCGATTCGCGATGGCGTTGGTCGTCGCGTCGGGATTTTGAAAGTAGGGGATCAAACACCCGTGAAGCTTTTGCAGGTGAACACCAACCTGTTGGCCCTCGCATTTAGCGATGGCATGGTACGGCTCTATCGATTGAAGTAGTGCGGATCATGAACCGCATCAGATCGTCGCTGAACTCGCCCGGTGAATGCGCTGGAACTGGTGCCTACCCGCAAGGTTCATTGCAGCTAGCCACGGGGTTCGTTACAGCTAGCACAATGCAGTGCACCCAGTCCCCAAATCATTTCGCGGCAATTGACCGTGATAACTTTGATGTCGGGGGTGCTTTGGCGTGCAATTCTGGTCAGGATTTCCTCAGCCTGCTTGTCGGACTCTTCGTGTCCAAACGTCGGAATTAGCAGACCATGTGGGCCGACACGCAGGAAATTGCAATAGCTCTCGGGGACGCGTGAATCATCGATGTAACGTGGCGGTGGCGTTGGCAATCGATGGACGGTCACGTGGGGTGAAGTTTCTTTTCCCCATTGGCAAAGTTGTTCGTAGTTGGCTTCGAGACCTTCACGATTGGGATCGTTGGGGTCGCTAGAGACTGCAACAACGATGTTGCTGGCGTCGATGAACCGAACAAGTTGGTCGATATGCCCATCGGTGTCATCGCCTTCAAGGGCGCCGCCATCAACCCAGACGATCTCGCGTGCTCCGCAAAGTTGTTCGAACCTTTCGGTGGCTTGCTGTTTTGTCAGGCCCGGGTTGCGGGTGTCGGTGATCAAGCAATCCGTCGTGGTCAGCAGTCGGCCGGTGCCATCCCATTCCAACGCGCCACCTTCGACACAGAGTCCACCATCGATATGCGGCCAGTTCGCATGGGAGATGATTTTTTCGGTCGCAGCGTTGTCCAAATCCCACGGCGGATACTTTCCACCCCAGGAGTTGAATTGCCATTCGATTGCGGAGTGCTTTCCGCTTTCGTCAACGACGAACGTAGGTCCGTAGTCACGGATCCAGCAATCGTTTGTTGGGATCTCGACCCAGTGAACTCGATCATGTTGCTCGATGACCGATTGGGCTTGTTGTCGAAGCTCTGGCCCACCGATCAAGCAGACGTCCGCAAATTGAGCGGCTGCGAGAATGAACGCGCTGAAACGTTCAGGGATGCTATCAAAGTGACCTGGCCAAGTGTTGGGATTGTGGGGCCAAGCGAGCCAGATTGCCTTGGCATGTTCCCACTCGGCGGGCACACGTTTTCCGCCGGCATCGTGTGGCGCATTAGTCACTGTGTTCACATCAAGTGATGAAGTAGGGGGCAGTCCGAAGCATGGGCAGCGTAGGCGGGGGCGACGGGCTTTGCCGGTTTAGGAAGCTTGTGTGGATTGTGATCGTGGTTCGGCGCTGGCAAATCTGTGGTTGGATGAAACCGGTGTTGATTTGCTTGCGGGGGATGGGCTTTTCAGGTGTTATTGGCCCTAGAATCAGGCGATCACGATCTCAAGCGAGAGAGGCAAGTCAACTATTCGACTTTGATTTCTTCTTTGACTTTCTGCACAAAGTGTGGCGACTTACCGCCTTTGGAGAGCTCTTTGGCTCGTTTGTCCGCTTCACCTTTCTTGTCGAAATCAAAGACCGCGACTCGCTTGAGGTTTTGACTGAAAACCCCCCAATAGAGACGCATGCGGACATGATCGGACGCCTTGGATCGCTTGCTGGATTTCTTCTTTTTTGACGCGAGCGCCTTTTCTGCGGCTTCGGCTTCGGCAGCTTTTTCGGCTCGGCTAACGACCTTTCGGGCCATGGACAGGTAGCGGGCTTTAGAGTGAAGAATCTTTTAAAAACGTTTTGTAGCGTAGCAGTTGACCGGACAGGTCGCCACGGGGGAAAAGTCAAGTTTTGTGGCCTTCTCACTCGGTAGTAGGGTGTTGGCCGCAAAGGTGAACCACCCGGTTGGGCTATCTTGCAAAATGATCGCTACCCGCGAACGCAATTGTCGCGTATGCTTGCCGGATATCAGGAGTATTCCGCGCTGGCGCGGTGTGCTGGGCCATTGGTACAAATCGTACGATATCCGGGCTTAGACACTGAATTTCGCCTTCGAAGCCGAGAAATCTGTCGGCGAGTTGAGCGTGGAGTCGAATAACATCGATCGGAGAGAAGCAACGATGCAGGTAAGTGTTTCGGCACGCCACGGCAGTCTTCAGCCGGGTGACCAAGAGCTAATTGAAGAGAAGGCCACAAAACTTAGGCGTTTGAACGATCGGATCAACGCAATCGAAGTGACTGTGGATCTGGAGCACACTGAGAAGCCTGTTGTCGAAATCCAAGTCTCGATCGAACACGCTGGGGAATGCGTGTCACATGCCGACGCGAGCACCGTGATTGCGGCATTGGATATGGCGATCCCTAAGGTGGAGCAGCAGCTTCGCCGCGTTAAAGAGAAAATGACCGGTCACCGAGCCACCGGACACAAACACATTGAGGCTCCCACGCCGGACGAAGCCGAGTCCTGATTTGGACCCGGCTTTGATATCCGTGTGGGGAAGAACCACCCACTCATTAATATAATCCACACCAATGAAGTTTGCAGATTTCATCTCAACACCGTCGATCAAGGCGGAACTCCAGGCTAAGACAAAAGAGCAGGCGATCGAAGAGCTTGTCGGAAGTCTTCTGGAAGCCGGCGAAATCGACGCGGATCAACGCGAAGACATCATCGCCGCGATCATGAAACGCGAGGAGCTGGGATCGACTGGTATCGGTCGCGGCGTCGCGGTTCCTCACACCAAGCATCCCAGCGTTCAAAAGTTGGTTGGCACGGTTGGGGTCAGCGAAGAAGGCGTCGACTTCGATTCGCTCGACGGTGAGCGTGTTCAGTTGTTTTTCTTGCTGATCAGCCCTCCAGAACGTCCCGGCGATCACCTTCGCGCTCTAGAAAACATCTCGCGTCAACTTCGCGACGAAACCTTTTGCCGTTTTCTTAAGCAGAGCAAAACGCCCGACGATATTTCGCAGCTGTTGCAAGAAGCTGACGACAACCAGTTCGCCACTGGCTGATGATTGCCGGCGGAGGCATGAACGCCGCCGCCATTGCCTCACTGTAAAACAAACCCACACCTCGCCCCACGCACCTCGTCCCCACCTGCCGCATGTCCAAGGCGCTCAGCCGAACCGTTGTTGTCCGCAACCCGCAAGGGCTCCATGCGCGCCCGGCTGACATGTTGGTCCGGATGGCAAATCAGTTCACTTCGAACATTTTGATTAGCCGTGGGGGCGAAGCCGTCGATTGTAAGAGCATCCTGTCGCTGTTGACCCTCGGTGCCGCCTGCGGGACCGAATTGTCGCTGCGAGTTGAAGGTGATGACGCCAAAACGGCGATTGATTCCATCGAGCAACTCTTTTTGCGCGGCTTCGACGAACTGGGTGACGAAGATGCTGCCGATAACGATTCGTGCAGCGAGGAAACCGGGAACATGGGGCAAACCGATTCGACCCCCTCGGCGTGACGCACTTGCTCCGCCGTCGGTGTCCATAACCGAACATTACAAAAATACCGAAAGTCAAAACTTTGTAGATCAGGCTCGATCAATCCCATCCGAGCCGCCCGCCGATGTCCGACGTCGGCAACGTTGTTGATAATTATCCGTACACACACTTAATCGATGGATCGGTCCATTCTGCCTTGGCTCAATGACTGTCAGTCACGAGGCCTCTGCGCATGATCGCGAACACCCGCACCAACCCAGTTTTGCCGAACCGACGACCGGTCGGCACTGAATCACCTCTCGGCCGCGCCAGTTTGCTTGGCCTTGTTGGTGGTGAACCCGAGTTGTCGTTGGCGGACGCGAGCAAGCTGCACGGGGTCCGACGTGATCCCCAGCGTTGGCACTTGTCGGCAGATGACCACCGAACCGTCGGCCTACGATGGTCGAACTGCAAGGCATCCCCGTTTCACCTGGGGTCGCGATCGGCCCAGCCTTAGTGCTGGACGCTGCCGGTTACCGAATCCCTCGTACACTGCTGGCCGCCGATGAGGTGGACGCGGAATTTGCGCGTCTGCGCGAAGCGGTCGATAAGGTTTCCACTGGCCTAGAAGCCAATCGATTGGAAACCTCTGCCGTTGCCGGTGAGCACACCGGTGATATCTTTGCGGCGCAGCTGCAAATGCTGCATGATCCGCGACTTCAAGCCGAACTGCGTCGCCGTATTCGCGAAGAGCGTCAGTCTGCCGCCTACGCCGTTAGCCGCGTGTTGCACAACTACGCGGCCGCGATTCGCCGCGTCGATAGTCCGCTGTTGGCCGATCGAGCCGACGACGTTTTGGACATCGAAAAGCAATTGTTGATGTGCTTGGGTGCCGTTTCCGCAGGTCCGCTTTCGGATCTGTCAGAGCCCGTCATCGTGCTGTCGCATGTATTGACCCCCAGCGAAACGGCAAACCTGGATCGTCAGTACGTCCGAGCCTTTTGTACCGAAACCGGTGGCCCAGGCGGACATACCGCGATCGTTGCCAAAGGTTTGGAGTTGCCCGCGGTTGTTGGTATCGGAAGCTTCTTGGATCAAGTCGGCGACCATTGCAATGTGATTGTCGATGGTGATCGTGGGCGAGTGATCATCAACCCCGATGCAGAAACGATCGCGTTCTATCGCAAGAAGCTGAAAGACCGACGTTCATTGACCGCGCGGCTGTCGGAGCTGCGCGATTTGCCTGCCGAGACAATCGATGGCACTGCGCTGCGTTTGAGTGCGAATATCGAATTCCCGCACGAGACATCGACGTGTATCGAGCGTGGGGCCGACGGCATCGGCCTGTATCGCACGGAGTTCCTGTATCTGTCGAGCCATGAGGAGCCAAGCGAAGAGGATCACTACCAGGCATACAGCCGCGTCATTCGCGAAATGGACGGTCGCCCGGTGGTCATCCGCACGTTGGACCTTGGCGCCGACAAAATGGGCCATCGCCCGATGGCTGAACACGAACACAACCCGTTCTTGGGGCTGCGTAGCATTCGTTTGTCACTGCGGAACTTGGATTTGTTCCGTCCCCAGCTTCGTGCCATCTTGCGAGCTGCCATTCACGGCGATGTTCGGGTGATGTTCCCGCTCATTACGACTTTGGCCGAGTATCGTCAGGCAAGGATGTTGTTGAACGTCGTTGCCGAGGATCTTGTCGACGCCGGCATTCCACACCGTAGCAATATCCCGGTAGGAATGATGGTCGAAGTCCCGGCCGCGGTGATGATGTTGGAGCGTTTTGCCCCGGAAGTCGACTTTTTGTCGATCGGCACCAATGACTTGGCGCAGTACACGCTGGCGGTCGACCGAAGTAACGAAAACGTTGCCGACCTGTATCAGTCGAGCGATCCCGCGGTCCTGCGGTTGATTGCCCGCTGTGTCGAAGTCGCGGCGCAATTTGACAAGCCGCTTTCGATCTGTGGCGAGATGAGCAGTAACCCGGCGCGCGCGTTGTTGCTTTTGGGGATGGGCGTGCGGCATTTGAGTGTGCCACCGTCTTCGCTGTTGCGTGTGAAGAAAGCGATCCGTTCCGTTTCGATTGATCAGTGCCTTGAGATCGCCAATCGAGTCATGCAGCTAGAAGCGGCGCGTGATGTGGACCTTTATCTATTGGATCGGCTTGGTGAGTATGTTCCCGAGTTGATCGTTACCTAATTCAAAATTGATGTCCTCTTCCGAATCGAATCAGCAAGACAGCAACTCGCAAGCAGAGTCGACCGAATCGGCGGCGCCACTGCGTTTGCGGTATCGGATTCGATTTGCCAAGACCGGCTTGCTGCGCTGGACCAGTCACCGCGATCTTGCGCGGTTATGGGAGCGATTGCTACGTCGTGCCCAACTGCAGCTTTCGATGACCGAAGGTTTCCACCCCAAGCCGCGGATCAGCTTTCCGTCTGCGCTTGCGTTGGGAATCAGCGGACTTGATGAAGTCGTCGAATTGGAATTAGCCGAATTTTTGGAAGCCGCTGATCTATTGTCGCGTTTGAGAAGCGACCACCAGCCTGGTTTGGAAATCAAAAGTGTGCAGTTGCTGCCCGCCGGTTCGGGTAAAGCAAAACTGCAGCACACCGACTACAAAATCACGCGTCCGGATCCAGATCTGGGAGATTGCGACGTCGATGAAGTCGCGATTCAAACGCGAATCGAAGAGTTTTTGAAACAAGAAACTGTCACGGTGACTCGTAAGAAAAAGCCGCTGACGGTTCAGCTATCCGAACAAGTGTTGTCGCTGACGTTCGGCGACAACCTCGAACTAACACTTGCCGCATCGGATGCGGCGACACTGAAGCCAACCGATGTGCTGGATCTGATCGGCCTCGCCGATTGGATTGCCGCCGGTTCGCAAATCATTCGAACAGAGGTGGTTTTGACGACCGAAGTCACACCCACCGATCCCAATACATTCGCATCTGCAAACCTCACGCCCCAAGCAGGCGAAACCACCGAAGAGGTGCTTAAATGAAACGAGAAATGTTGATGAACGTGCTCCAGCCTGAAGAGAGCCGCATCGCTATTTTGCACGACGGAAAACTCGAAGAACTTTATGTTGAACGGAAGAGCGTCGAAGCCTACGCAGGAAACATCTATCGCGGGAAAATTGTCAATCTAGAGCCCAGTATCCAAGCCGCCTTCGTCGATTTTGGCGTCGGGCGAAATGGCTTTTTGCACATCAGCGATGTCGAACCGCAGTATTTTCGCCAGGGCGGTTATGATCCCGAAGAGATCAAACGCGAATCGGATGAGATGGCCGAAGCGGCCGCAAAACGTGCTCGCGAATCCGGGCGTGGATCGAAACGGGCATTCAAAGGTGGTCGGCCACGGATCAAGCCACCAATCCAAGAGATTTTTAAGCGTGGCGACGAAGTCTTGGTCCAAGTGATCAAGGAAGGGATTGGCACCAAAGGGCCGACTTTAAGCACGTACATTTCGATCCCAGGACGCTATCTTGTCCTGATGCCAGCGCTCGAACGCGTCGGTGTTAGCCGGAAAATCGAAGACGAAGACGATCGTAAACGCCTGCGACGTTGCTTGCTTTCGCTTAACCCGCCAAAGGGCTTGGGCTTTATCGTTCGCACTGCCGGTGCGGGACGAAGCGAAAAAGAACTGGGCCGCGACATGGATTACCTGATCCGGTTGTGGAAGACCATCGTTCGCAGAGTCAAAGGTGGTGGCGGTCCGGGCGTGTTGTATGAAGAGAGTGATCTGATCATCAAGACGATTCGCGATATCTATAGCGATGACATCGATCACATCATGATCGATGAAAAGCAATCATTCGAAAACGCGCGTGACTTCTTGAAGATGGTCATGCCACGCGTTGTCGACCGGCTGAAGCTTTATGAAGGCCCCGAGCCGTTGTTTCATCGCTACAAGCTGGAACGAGAGATCATCAAGATTCACCAACGTCAGGTGAAGCTACCCAACGGCGGATCGATCGTGATCGATCCGACAGAAGCGTTGGTGGCAATCGATGTGAACAGTGGTAACTTCCGTGGCGGCGAAGAGTCCGCCGAAGAGAATGCGTTCCGCTTGAACTTGGCTGCCGCAAAGGAAATCGCGCGGCAATTGCGATTGCGTGACCTTGGCGGTGTGATCGTCAATGACTTTATCGATATGCGTAAAGAAAGCCATCGACGAAAGGTCGAGCGGGCGCTTCGCGATGCGATGAAGAAAGACCGTGCACGCACAAAAATCTTACGCACCAGTCCGTTCGGCTTGGTCGAGATGACGCGTCAGCGAATTCGTCCGAGTTTGAAACGAAGCATCTATCAAGATTGTCCATGCTGCGAAGGCCGTGGCTTGGTCAAGACCGCCGAAAGCATGTCGATCGAGGTGGTGCGAATGTTGGCGCTGGCTGTCAAGAACGAACATATCCAGCGAGTCACGATTCGTGTCAACGACGCTGTCGCCGCACATCTGAACAACCAGAAACGCCGAAGCGTGATGGAAATGGAAGATGCGGGAAAGATGACCGTTCAGATTTTGGGTAGCGAAGGACTTTATCCGGAGCACCTAGAGATGGATTGCCGGGACGGCCAAGGCGAACGCGTCGAGATCGATTCCTAGTTGGCAGGGAATATAAGAGCATCCTGAGCCGCGAAGGCGTTAGCCGCGGTTGGGTGGTTGGTTGGGTTCGGGGTGCTGGATAACCGACGCTAACGCGTATCGGCTCAGCTGTTGGATCTTGAGCCGCGATGGCGCTAGCCGCGGTTGAGTGTTTGTTTGGATTCAGGGTGCTGGACAACCGACGCTAGCGCGTATCGGCTCAGCTGTTGGATCCTGAGCCGCGAAGGCGTTAGCCGCGGTTGAGTGGTTATTTGGGTTCAGGGTGCTCAATAACCGACGCTAGCGCGTATCGGCTCAGTTGTTGGACCTTGAGCCGCGAAGGCGTTAGCCGCGGTTGAGTGGCTGTTTGGGTTCAGGATGCTGGATAACCGACGCTAGCGCGTATCGGCTCAGTTGTTGGATCTTGAGCCGCGAAGGCGTTAGCCGCGGTTGAGTGGTTGGTTGAGTTCAGGGTGCTGGATAACCGACGCTAGCGCGTATCGGCTCAGTTGTTGGACCTTGAGCCGCGAAGGCGCTAGCCGCGGTTGAGTGTTTGTTTGAGTTCAGGGTGCTGGATAACCGACGCTAGCGCGTATCGGCTCAGTCGTTGTACGTTGAGCCGCGAAGGCGTTAGCCGCGGTTGAGTGGCTGTTTGGGTTCAGGGTGCTGGATAACCAACGCTAACGCGTATCGGCTCAGTTGTTGGACCCTGAGCCGCGAAGGCGTTAGCCGCGGTTGAGTGGTTGGTTGGATTCCGGGTGGTGAATAACCGACGCTAGCGCGTATCGGCTCAGTTGTTGGACCTTGAGCCGCGAAGGCGCTAGCCGCGGTTGAGTGTTTGGTTGGTTTCGGGGTGCTCAATAACCGACGCTAACGCGTATCGGCTCAGTTGTTAGATCCTGAGCCGCGAAGGCGTTAGCCGCGGTTGAGTGTTTATTTGGGTTCAGGATGCTGAATAACCGACGCTAACGCGTATCGGCTCAGTTGTTGGACCTTGAGCCGCGAAGGCGTTAGCCGCGGTTGAGTGGCTGTTTGGGGTCAGGGTGCTGGATAACCAACGCTAACGCGTATCGGCTCAGCTGTTGGAGCCTGGGCCTCATTGGCGATCGCCACGGTTGGATGTTTCTCGATTACAATGCGGGGACCTCTCTTCATCCTTCCTCCCACTATCCCGCGTGTCGTTCGATGAATCGAATTCTTGCCTTGGCCCTCGCCATCATGCCGGTCGCCGTTTCTGCCGGCGAAGTGAAAATTGTTGACGACGGGCAGAAAGCTGTTGTGACCATCGATGGCCAGCCCTTCACCGAATATCGCTACAGCGAATATGCCAAACCGATCCTCTATCCGGTGATCGGCCCAGGCGGAAAGGCAATGACTCGGAACTATCCGATGGTCAAAGACGTCGACAACGAGGCGAGCGATCACCCACACCACAAGTCGATTTGGTACACGCATGACGACGTCAATGGAATTCGCTTCTGGATGGAGGAAACCGAAGGCAAACCCGTCAAAAACATTGGCAAGCAAATCGAAACGTCTTTGAAAATTGAAGGCAACCGCATCGTCACAACCAACGATTGGCAAAGTGCCGATGGTGAGGCCGTCTGCACGGACAAGCGAGTGATAAGCTTTGGTACGGTCGGAGACGCTCGGTACATCGATTATGAGGTCACTTGGATCGCCAGTTCGGGTGATCTGCTGATCGGTGACACAAAAGAAGGCACCATGGGTATTCGTACAAACCCCAACCTTCGCTTGAAAGCGTCAGCAAAGCACGGCAACCACACCGTCAGTGGGCATAGCATTAACAGTGAAGGCGTTCGTGACGGAGCGATGTGGGGCAAGCGTGCAGCGTGGGTTGACTATTGGGGCGAAATCGATGGTGACACCGTTGGCGTTGCGATCTTTGATCACCCAAGCAACCCAAGGCATCCCACTTGGTGGCATGCACGCGATTACGGTTTGATCGCGGCAAACCCGTTTGGCGTCCATGACTTCGAAGGCAAAGAAGACGGCACCGGCGACATGACACTTAAAGCGGGGGGAACGATGACCTTCAAATATCGTTTTTTGTTTCACCCAGGTGATGTCGAAGCAGCCAAGATCGAAGAACGTTATCAAGCGTTTGCCAAGTAGCGGGAAAGCGATTGGCGTATACCCTGATCCGTAATGGCGCCAGCCACGGTTGAGCGGTTGGTTGGGATTAGGGTGGTGGAGAACCGACGCTAGCGCGTATCGGCTCAGTTGTTGTACCTTGAGCCGTGTTGGCGCTAGCCACGGTTGAGTGGTTGGTTGGGGTCTGTGTGGTGGAGAACCGACGCTAGCGCGTATCGGCTCAGTTGTTGGACCTTGAGCCGCGTTGGCGCTAGCCACGGTTGAGTGGTTGGTTGGGATCAGGGTGGTGGAGAACCGACGCTAGCGCGTATCGGCTCAGCTGTTGGATCTTGAGCCGTGTTGGCGCTAGCCACGGTTGAGTGGTTGTTTGGGATCTGTGTGATGGAGAACCGACGCTAGCGCGTATCGGCTCAGTTGTTGGACCTTGAGCCGCGATGGCGTTAGCCGCGGTTGAGTTGATGATTCGATCCCTGGGTCAATTTGAAAAGCCGAATGGCATCGACGGTGAGTCGGACGTTGTGCACGCGAATGACGTCCGCGCCTTGTAACATCACCGCCAATGAAACTCCAAGTGTTCCCGCATCGCGATCGGCTTCTTTGTCGCCGATCGCTTTACCGATGAAACCTTTGCGACTGTGCCCGATCAGAATTGGGACACCGATATCGCAAAAACGTTTGGTGTGCTGCAGCAATGTGAAGTTGTGTTCGTGGGTTTTGCCAAACCCGATTCCAGGGTCCAAACAAATTCGATCTCGCCTGATTCCGGCTGCTTCCAAGGCATTCAGGCGACGAACCAGATAGTCGTAGATTTCTTCGACGACATCGTCATAACTTGGATGATCTTGCATCGTCTGTGGGGTGCCCTGCATGTGCATTGCACAGATCCCGACTTCGTTTCGCAACGCGACGTTGATCATCTGCGGGTCGCCTTCGAGACCGGTGACATCGTTGATGATTTCCGCACCGGCTTGGATCGCGGCGCTCGCGACGGCAGCTTTACTGGTATCGATGCTGATCGGAATTGCAAGCCGATCGGAGAGGCCTTCGATAACCGGAATTGTCCGTCGAATTTCGTCTTCGGTGGCGACTGGATCACTGTAAGGACGAGTGCTTTCGCCACCGATGTCGATGATGTCGGCTCCATCGGACTGCATTTGCAGTGCAACCTCGATCGCACGGTCGACATCGTTGTGCCGTCCGCCATCAGAAAAACTGTCGGGCGTGACATTCAGGATGCCCATGACCAATGGGCGTTCTGACAACGGCAGGCTTCGTTGTCCGATATTCCAAGTGGATGGACGTTTCGCCGGTTTGCTGGGTGTATTCATGGGCATATTTAACCCGATGAATATGCATTGGTGTAGCCGCTGCAACCGAGTTGCAAGAGCGGTCGCTACCAGCGAGATTCCATTTGGGACACGATTCGGCTCGCCAATTGTTCGATGGCTTGCAGATTCGCCGTGTCGATGGACTGTCCAGCTTCGGGAACAAAGCGAGCGTTTTGGCTGAACCCAGTCATGTCGTTATTCAATGACGCGATGCTGTTTTGCATCAAAGGTTGACCGCCACGCGAGACCCAGTTGGCATGGACAGTGATGGCCGTATCAAGAGCACGCGGGTCATCACTAAGCACCTCAGTGAGAACCGTTTTGGACTGGGTGATGATTTTGACGTTCAAGACCGAATCAGCCATCGGACTGCTCACGACTTTGTAAGGCGTGCGGCGTTGAACTTCACTCACCAGTGCTTCGGTCAGTTGCTTGCCCAGGTCTGGGCGAAAGGTTTCGTTGCGAACGACCGGAATGTGAACGGTCCGAATGTTTGCCGGGTACATCGCATCGGCGCCAAAACGATAAGACGCACATCCACAAGAACCGGCAAGGACCAGCAACAGCGCGAACGCGACCTGATTGGAAGCGTTTGCGAGCTTGTGAAATGGTGTTCTGGTGCGGTCCATCGGTTGGGCCATTGCGAAGGCCTATCGGAAAATCGATTCGCTGGGGGCGGATTCTTCTTCGGAGCCTTGCTCTTGCAGGGTATCAACCGTGACCAACGGCGGAGATTGTTTTGCCGAAGGAAAGACTTTGGTCATGAACGCCAGTGGGCGGTCGGGAGAGCCCGGGAGCTCTTCGATCTTTGCCAACGTCTCGCGAGCTTGTTCAGCCTGCGGCGCCGAGGGATGGTCGCGGAGCAGCTTGCGATACAGGTCACGAGCGGCGCTGTATTCATGTTGCTTTTCACGAATGCCTGCGCGGAAGGCAAGCTTCTCTGCTTTGTGGTATTCGATTTCGGCAGCAGCCCTGGCAACCATCTTTTCGTACTTTTCGTCTTTCAGCTTGTCTGGAAAACGTCGGCGAGTTTGCTTGACCAAGTCGTCAGCTTCATCGAGCATCCGTTCGCTGTAGAGCGGCCCGGCGTAGACTTCCAGCTTGCAACGGATTCCCAGTAGATGGGCGTGGAACAAGTGGTCGCTATCGCTAAATGTTTCGCGTAGGTCAGTTAGGAATTCATCGGCCCGCTCGTAATCTTCGCGACGGATATATTCGATTGCCGCGGCCATCGTGGCGTCATCGGCGAGTTTACCGGT
This sequence comes from Stieleria sp. JC731, assembly GCF_020966635.1. Classification (NCBI taxonomy): domain Bacteria; kingdom Pseudomonadati; phylum Planctomycetota; class Planctomycetia; order Pirellulales; family Pirellulaceae; genus Stieleria; species Stieleria sp. JC731. Next base: position 108,632 of record NZ_JAJKFQ010000001.1, read on the forward strand.
AGGGTCGTCGTATCGAATTTGATCAAGCACCCGAATCGCGTGGCTGGACGATTCACGCATCGGACGTTTTTTGTCAAAGAAGTTCAGCGTGTACCACGATTCGCTTCCCGACTTGTCGACGTCGATCCAGTATTTGCTGATCGAGAACAGGCGAGCAGCAGCTCGGTCGGTATGGCGGTTTCGAGGGAACTCCTTTTGCAGGTTTTCGAACGAATCGCGAGCGTTGTTTAGGTCGTCAGCGAAGAAGTACGCTTCGCCTTGCATGAATAACGCATCTTGATGAATCGCCGACCCGGGGGCCTCCTTGCTGGCTTTCTTGAATAGCTTTGCCGATTGCTGGAACATCTCCGCACGTTCGCCATCGGGGGCTTGGACAGCCTCACGGAAGATCGCATCGGCTTCGCGATACAGCTCTTTTGCTTTGGGCAAGTCTTCGCTTTCGCCGGTCACATAGCCAACCAAGTGGCTTGAGCCAAACCGATTCGTGCCCGGCTTGCGAGTTGTCGGCGTGCTTTCGCTTTCCGTCGACGAGTCCGCATCGGCGCTGGACATGAACGGCAGCGGCGGAAACATACTTTGTCCGCTGTCGGAACCACCAAAGGACTGGCAACCGACGGCACAAGCCATCAGAACCAAAGCCGTTGGCGTGTTGCGAATGATGCGTTTGTATTTCTTTTGATTGGCAGTTCGTTTCATTCGTCCGGTTCCATCCGGGCGGGCAGAAAATGTTGCATCCGAGGCATCGTGCCAAGGATTGCTTGGATGTATCGGTTCAGCACGCGTCGCAATTCGCCATAAACTGTCGTGGAAACAGAGACTGGGCTTCGCGTATGCGGTGCTAGCAATGTTTCGAGCTGTTCAATGGTGGCTGCTGCGACGCCGATGACCGAGGCTTGTCGGTTACGACAAGACATGCATACGACACCACCGGCGATGGGTGCAAATGAGATTCGACGTTCGCGTGCAACGGGCTTTCCGCAGTCGGCACAGTTTCGTGTGGTCGGTGCATGGCCAAGCAGTCTTAATGCGGATGCGTCAAACGCCAGCAAAGCCGCGGCGGAGTTGCCGGTGCCGTCGATTTGCCCAAGGGCATCGATGGCGGCATCGTACAGTGCCGGGTGCGGGTCGTGATTGTCCGTCATTAATCGAAGCATTTCGGCGACGTAGTATCCCGCGTAGAGTCGTTGAATGGATTTCTCGGCCCCACGAAATCTTCGTTGGAGCTTTGCCTCAGTTAGCAAATCGAGCGCATCGGAACTTTTACGAATCAGCACTACACGACAGACGGCGAGCAGGTCAAGCGATCCTTCGAAGGAACTCTTGGGGCGGCGGGCGCCTTTGGCGATCGCTGCGATTTGCCCAAAGTCTCTTGTAAGCAGGTGGACGACGAGACTGGTTTCGCTGAATTCGATCGTTCTGAGGACGATCGCCGTCGTCTGTTCGGAAGCCATTTAAAGTTCGTCGTCTTCGCCGAATTCGCCCAGCGATGCAAGCAATTGGCTCATTTCGGCAGCGGCATGGCTATCGTTTTGCGAGCGTGCTTGGTCGATCCCATCACGCAACTGCGTCCTGGCTTCGTCGATGCGGCCAAGGTCGACAAGTTGCTGAGCGGCCATAAAAAAGGCGGGCACGTAAGGCGGCGAATCCTTGGTCAATTCGCCAAGTTTTTCCAAGCTCGCACCATGGTCGCCCTCTTTGCGGAACTCCATTGCCAAGCTGTATCGCAAGAAGGTGTCGCTGGGATCGTCAGCCAGCATTTCCAAGATCTTTTCTTTTCGCGACATGGTTTAAAACTCCTTTTTCCAGCGTTGGCCGCCACTGATGTTTTCAAACTGTAAGGTGCCAAGTTGTTCGGCAAGCATGGAGTGTTCTGCGTCGATTACCGTTTCGACACGAAAGACACAGCGTGTTGCCAATGATTGAACCATGACGGAAACCAAGAAAACTTCGGCGGGAGTTAGCTGGTCAGGCTGTTCGATCACGGTCAAATCCAGAAGTGCTTCGCTGCAGCTCATCACCTGAGCTTCAGGGTCACTTAGCCATAAACGGCAGTTGGCCAAGCGGTCGCCATTGCGGTGATTGATCAACTGGTAATGTTCGATATCCATGTGGGCCATGGCCGATGCATATCGAGAATCCTGCGGAACGACGCCGCTGCATTCGCTGCGGGTGGTCCGCCGATATTGCATCATTTCACGGTTCACCGGCGGGCGATATGGGGCCGTTGTCACCGCCATTCGGGTGTAGCTTCCCCAAGGACGAAAACCGTGCCGTGACAGCAGCGATGAAACGCGGACGTCATAGTCGGGGATGCCGACCCCGTGGCCAATCGGTGGTAGGCCGACGTATCCGCATTGTTGATCACGGAGTGGGCCGGCGAGGATGGAATGGCAGCCCATCGCCGCCATTCGATCCATTGCGGCAAGCAGCAAATCGTCGCAACATTCCAGCCCCGCGGGAGTAAAGCAAATCGCAGAAAGGATCGCGACGTCTTCGGCAGGTTGGTCTTCCCAGGCATCGCCTTGGGCCCCTGGACGGCTAAAGTGGCAAAACGCTTCGACTTGGCCGTTGATCGTCGCGACAAGTAATTCACGGCTGGAAAAAAACATCCGTGATAAAATCGCACGTTCGATAATCGTCGTGCTGATCGGGGGCGGGGTTCCTGTTGTGGACCAATGTTGACTCCAAACCCGTGTCAGGTCTGGAAGGTCGGCGTTACAGAAGTCGCGTATTTCGGGCATTTGACGTAGGAAACTTCTCTGATCAGATTACCGAAGCGATCGATTATCGGTTAAATCACCGTTGTTGTTCGCCGAAGGGAGCGTCCCAATCGGTGCCTGCCAACGCGTTTTCCAGACCGCCTGTTTTTGGCCAGCATACTGACTTCACAACCATTTGGTTACCGCCCTAATTAGCCGTAATGCCTTCAGAAGCACTGCAAACAGATCCAACAGGGGATCCTCGTGAAGCCACACGTCCGGTCTTGCCGGTGGATGAACGCGTTCGCCAAGGGGGCTGGATTTTTATCGGCTCGTTGCTGGTTTTCTTTGTCACCAGCATTCTACTGTACGGTCTATACGTCTACAGCCGTCGAAACGACCCGCGTAGCGCAATTGAGCTGCCAGGTGCGTTTTTGGTGAGCACGATTTTTTTAGTCTCGATTAGCGGTTTGGTGCATTGGGCAACGCGGACGGTCCGGCGGGACCGATTTGGCCAAACAGCCATCCTGTTGGGTGCCAGTACGTTTGCGGCGATCGTTTTCACCGTGATCCAGTGCTGGGCTATGTTGAAAATGCTGCTGGGTTCAGATGCCTTTGCCGGGACAGGGCAGGGCGTGGCCGGGATGGTGATTGTCCTTGCCGTTCTTCACGCGCTGCACGTGCTCGGCGGAATCATTGCACTCGGGATCGTGGCCGCACGTGCTTCGATCGGGCTTTATGACCACGAGCGTCATTGGCCGGTCGATTTTGCAGCTCAGTACTGGCACTTCTTGGACATCGTTTGGCTCTGCATGATGCTAGCATTTTGGTGCACGACAGGCGGATTTGGTTTCTAGGCGACCGGCATCTGGCGATGCAAAACTTGAGTCGAAATCGACTTTATCATCAATCTTTACGCCGCGCGTCTGACTCTCGTACACTTCGCGGCGATCGCGCGTTTGCGATGCGCGACTGATCGCTACTTTCGCGGAGCGGAAGGCGACACATTTTGGCTAGCTACGGCTCGTATGCTTTGCCACACCGAACGGGATTTGCCAAAGGAAGGGCCGAATGTACCGCTGGTTACTCTGCTTTCGTTATTTGAAAACGCGTTATATCGCGCTCGCTTCGATCATCAGCGTCACGCTAGGTGTGGCGACATTGATCGTTGTCAACGCGGTGATGAGCGGCTTCTCTGCCGAGATGCACGAGCGGCTTCACGGGTTGGCATCGGACATCATGATCGAATGTCATGCGACCGGCGGAATGCCTGATCCGGAAGGTCACTTACGCGAAATTGAACGTGTTTGTGGACCGGCCATCGTTGGGTCTTCGGTCAGTGTGAGTGTGCCTGCGATGTTGAACATCAACTATCGGGGCCAGCAGATCGGACGTCACGTCAATTTGATCGGTTTGGATCCTGTGTCCTATGACCGAGTCAGCGACTTCGGCAAATACCTGTTGCATCCCGAGAATCAAAAGTCGGCGAGTTTCCAATTGCGTGATGACGGTTATGCACCCGATCGCAAGGAGCTTTCCAAAGCTGGGTGGGCTCACCGCAAAGAACGTGTTGCCAGCGATCGTCAAATCGAAGCGATGCTGGCCGAAGAGCGTCGACTGTTGGAACAGGTCAAACGTCAGCAGATGACGCCGGAAGAGATTGCTGCCGAGGAAGCTGCCAATGCCGCTGCGGCTGCGGGGCCAACCTTCGGTGCGTCGATGATGCCTTCCGCACTGGTCGGTGCTGGTGACACTGCTTCTGGTAGCTCTGCGACAGAGGAAAACATTGGTAGCAGCGAAAGCCGTTTGGCCGATTCGGTTGATCCGATGGAAAACCAGTTCGACGGAATCATCTTGGGCATTTCAACGTGCAGCGTTCGCGGCCGAAATCCTGATGGTGAAGTCGTCGACCACTATTACGCTCAGCCCGGCGATGACGTTCGGATGATGTTTCCGAGTGCGAGCGACGAACCTAAAGTGCTCAACCAGAAATTCACGGTCGTGGATTTGTACGAATCTGGGATGAGCGAATACGACAGCACATTTGCGTTCGTTCGTCTGGATCGTCTGCAGGAAGCTCGCGGAATGATCAATCCTGAATCGGGCGTTCGTAGCGTGACGACAATTCAATTGAAAGTCGCCGAAGGCGTTGAGTTGAACCTGGTGCGTGATGCTCTTCGTCGTCGCTTTCCTCCGGAAGTTTACCCTTACAACATTCAGACTTGGCGTGACTTGCAAGGTCCACTGTTGTCTGCCGTCAGACTTGAAACCACGATCCTGAACATACTGCTGTTCTTGATCATCGCGGTTGCAGGTTTTGGCATCTTGGCAACGTTTTTCATGATCGTCGTTGAAAAGACACGCGACATCGGAACGCTGAAGGCACTTGGCGCGTCCGGCCATGGCGTCAGCAGTATCTTTCTGACATACGGCCTACTGCTCGGTTTTGTCGGCAGTGGTGCAGGATTGGTTGGCGGATTGCTATTCGTCGACAACATCAACGGGATCGCGGGAATTGTCGAACGGATCACGGGGCAAGAGGTCTTTGATCCAACCGTGTATTACTTCAGCGAGATCCCCACCATCATTGAACCGCTAACTCTGGTTTGGGTGATGATTGGTGCGATGACGATCGCTGTGATGGCGAGCGTATTGCCGGCACTGCGTGCTGCCCGTATGCATCCGGTACGTGCACTGCGTTTTGAATAGGCGGGTTGCTGCACTTGGCACAACTTCCCCTCCCCGAAAACATTCCGTCCCTTCCAAAGTATCCTTTCACAATGTCTGACTCCATCGTTCTTAGCGCTCGCGGGCTGACCAAGAGTTATCACAAGGATCGAATCGCGGTCCCGGTTTTGCGTGGCGTTGACCTTGAGGTCGAAGAGGGCTTGGTCACGGTCTTGGTCGGGCGGAGCGGTAGCGGCAAGAGCACTTTGATGCACTTGCTGGCGACGTTGGATCGGCCCGATGCCGGTGAGGTTTGGTTTCAAGGGAAGCGAGTTGACAATGCATCTCGCAAGCGACGTGACTACTTTCGCAACCATGAAATCGGTGTGATCTTTCAGTTCTATCACTTGCTTCCAGAGCTTTCCGCGATTGAAAATGTTTTGGTTCCGGCGATGATTGGCCAGGGGTTTTTTCGCTATCTGAAAAACCGTGGCGAGAATCGCAAACGTGCCGAAGCGATGTTGGATCGAGTCGGGTTGCTTCACCGTGCCAGTCACCGTCCAAGTGAAATGAGTGGAGGGGAAATGCAACGGGTCGCGATCGCTCGGGCTTTGATGACAGATCCCAAAATGTTGCTTGCCGACGAACCCACCGGTAACCTGGATACCGAAACAGGCCACGACATCCTAATGTTGCTCGATGAATTGAATCGAACCGATGGGATGACGATTCTGATGATCACCCACGATGACGAAATCGCTGCCGGTGCCGATGTCTGCTGGCGCATGAAAGACGGCTTGATCGAAGACGATCGTGCGAAGCAGGCTGTCGCCGCATAGCTGTTCCGGAATGTCAGCCATTTGGCCCGGGATGTCAGCGAATTGGCTCAGGCCATCACCCGTTATTTCAGGGCGAAAACGCAAAGCGTTCATCCGTTTCTAGAGCACCGACTTGATTTAGACCCTTGCACGACGAACCGGTTTCTCCGTCGATCAACAAGCGTTTGTCGTACTCGGCGAACACCTGGGTGTATCGCTTGGCAATCGTATACATCGTTCTGTCGATGCTGGCGATTTTCTACTTGGTTTGGCTGTTGATTCAGTTGCCCGTACCCAGGCAGTTTGAAATCGAGAGTGATCGCCAAGATGCGATCTTTCTGGTTGGCCAAGTGCTCGAAGATCTTCGCGATCATCCACACCTGCGGCTGTTCGGCGACAAGGATTACGAGTTCATTCAGTTCCTTGGGGAAGAATTGGAACAGATGAATGATGCCGCCAAGATCCAAAAGCAGTGCGAGTTTGTGCTGCAGCTATATCAGGGTGAATTCACCGAATACCGATTGTCGGTCAAGTATCTACTGACGTCGGCGGTCACGGGCGCATTCATCGCGTTGTTGGTCAGCCTCCGTCCTTCGATTTGGGCCGCGTGTCTACTCGAGTTCGTTTCGCTCGCCGGAACCGCTTTGAATTCCGAGCTTTTTGCCGGTCGAGATTTCTCGCATCTGTTCGTCTTCACGTTGCCACATTTGATGCTTGGCATCGCAATCCTTGGCTTTGCGATGACAGGCTACTGGGCAAATAAGTTTGAAACGCAACCACGGCAGCGTGAACCTTGGACGCTAGTCTGGTTTGGTGCTGCCGGGTTGGTGGTCGCAATTGCGATGACCTATTGGGAAATCACTTCACAGTCGCGCTCGACTTTAAGGACCACACAAGGCCTCGGGGCGGTGTTCGTCGCAGCCGGTTGGTCCCTTTTCGCAGGGACCAAGCAACTGCTGCAGTTAAAGTCGACTAAAGGCGACCATTCAGATAGTCCAAGCGACGGATGAGTTGTCCGTTCTTTTCGAGGGGGACCAGCATCTGAAACTTGGTGGTGTCCATTTCGAATCCGTGGAAGTCTTTCAGAAAGACAATTGTGTTTAGGATTCGCAGTGCTTCGGGCTCGTTGGTCGCACGCTCGATCGACCGCCGTAAGAAACGATCGGTTTCAATATCGGTGTGCATTTCCAGATATTCGGCAGCTCGAGTGACAACGAGTGGCTCAACATCAGTAAGCAGCTTTTCCATCATGGGCACCAGCGGTTTTGCTTCTTCGCCAAAGCTACTGCATGCGACGAGAGCCCAGTAGCGAACCCAGCCGTCAGATTCTTGTGCGGGATCGAGAGCACGTTGAAGCTTAGGAAAAGCTTCCGAAAACGGTTGCAGGCACAAATTGACGGTGTCGATGTATTGCACGATCTCGGCCGCGTGAGCTTGCCCGAACGCAATCGGGTTGGCCGTCGCTTCGTCAACCATCACGGCTTCGGTTGCAAAGCTCAGGTCTGGCATCGACTTTAGGCGATCGTCAAGCTGCTGGCGCATCTGCAGAAGCCGAGTCTGTTGTGCCGGGTCGCTGGCTAAGTTATTGATTTCGTGAGGGTCACTGCTGAGGTCATAAAGTGCCTCGGCTGCTTTGGGCTGGAAGAACTGTGCTGGCGGTCCGCTTAGCTTGCCTTCGTTGTGAAGGTCACGCCATTGTTGGTAGGCGGCGCATTTGTAGCGGTAATTGTTCTGCAGTGAATCTGGATAGAACGGTTCGAAGTTACGGATGTATTTCCAGTCTCCAATGCGCAGGGTTCGAACCAAGTCGTACTTCTCATCAAAACGGTCGGCATAGCCAAATGTTTCGTCGCGCCGGTCGACCTTGTCGGGATCAGCATCCATACCGAGGAATGGCCGACCGTCGATCCCTTCGGGTTGTTCGAGTCCTGCCAAGCTGAGGACGGTGGGGCCGAAGTCGACGAATTCGACAAATCCGTCCGTGCGGCTTCCCAAATCACGACCTGCTAGTTGTTGAAAGTTTTCGGGGACGCGAACGACAAGTGGAACATGAAGTCCCGATTCGTAGGCGTATCCTTTCGATCGAGGCAGTACACCACCATGGTCACCGAAGTAGAACACGAATGTATTCTCAAGTTCGCCGTCGGCTTCGAGTTGGGCGATCACGCTTGCGACCTGTTGGTCGATAACTTTCATGCGATCGTGATAGCGTGCCCGGGTGTAACGAAAGAGAGGCGTGTCGGGAAAATACGGCTGCAGTTTGACTGACGCGGGATCTGTTTCGGTAGGAGCGTTCTCAACGTCGGATGCGGGGAAATGCAGCTTGCTTTCATGTGAATCGGTAAAGGTTTTGACATGAAAGAAAGGAATCGACTTGTCAGGGCGATTTCGCCAGTGAGCTTTCTTGCTCGAATCGCTCCAGACGTCGGAACTTTTGACCGCGTTATAGTCCTCTTTGTTGTTGTTGGTGGTGTAGTATCCGGCCGCATGAAGGTAGGCGGGGAACATCTCCACGCCGGGGGGCATCGTGGCGGATGTATGCTTGCGGTGGAACTGAGTCGCGATGCGGGGGCCGTAGCAGGAAGTGATCAACGTGGTTCGCGCGACGGAGCATACCGGCGCGTTCGAGAACGCACGATCGAAGGTCACGCCATGGGCCGCCATGGCTTCGATGTTCGGGGCCGGAGCGCCATCGGGATGAAAGTGCCGGAGATAGTCGAACGAGTTGTCTTCGGACATGATCCAGACAACGTTGGGTCGATTGGCTGTAGAGGCTTCGTCTGTCGTCGAGGCCGATTGGGCAAATACGGGAGTCGATTGATGAGCGAGAATGCCCGTGGTCAGCAACAGCAGTGCTGTGAGCATCGCGAACGGTCGCGAGAGGGGGAGGCGATTCATCAGTATGGGGTTGGGCAAAAGGCGGCGTTTTGTTCCAGGTTAGGACGATTGTGACGACCGATTCCTGTTTCGACAGCGTGTCATAGACATGATTTTACCCAAATTACGCTTCTCGGGCCGGGAAGTTCAAAAACATGGCTTGCCGTACCGGGGTGCCAATGGGCATAATTCGCGGCTCGATAGAAATCCACTAAACGCTGACGACGACCAAATCTGGTTCAACTGCGATGGCAAAGAGCAAGAAGAAAGCCGAAACCGTCTTCCTGGTTTGCGAAGAAACTGGCGATTACAACTACACACTCAAGCGTAAGCCTGGCGGCGAAAAGCTGCGACTGAAGAAGTACTGCCCACGCGTGCGTAAGCACACCTGGCACAACGAAAAGAAGAAATAAGCTTCCTTTCAATCTGGCAGCCGCGGGCTGTCGCAGGTGAAACAAACCCGCTCGGTGCGTTTCCTACTGCGCTCTCGTTAATCCCAGCCTCGGTTGTCACGAAGACTTTCGCTGTCCAGCTAAGTCACGAAGCTTCTACGCAATGCGGTTCGCTCGAATCGCGTTTCGGTCGCAAGTCAACTTCCTAGAACGAGCACGAGTCAAGGATGAAACGAAAGTGGCGGATCGTACCTCATGATTCCGCCCGCGTTGAGCAACTGATCCGCGGTTCTAAATTGCCTCCCGTGGTCGCTCAGCTGTTGGTCAGTCGCGGAGTCTATGACGCTGCCGCTGCCGATTCGTTTCTTTCAACGAAGCTGACCGGTTTGCGTGACCCTGCGCTTTTACCAGGTATTCCCGAAGCGACAGAGATCGTTGCCGAAGCAGTCGCCGCAAAGACGCCGATCGTAATTTATGGTGATTACGATTGCGACGGGATGACCGGCACCGCCATTCTGTACAACGGTCTGAAGCTGCTCGGCGCTGATGTGTCTTACCACATCCCCAATCGTTTGGAGGATGGTTACGGACTAAATGCTGAGGCGATTACAAAGCTTGCCAATCGCGGCAAGAAAATGATCATCTCGGTCGACTGTGGCATCACGAGTTTAGCCTGTGCCGAGCTATGCAAAGAGCTTGGCCTGAAGCTCGTCATCACGGATCACCATACGATTGATGAGAGTCTGCCTGATGCTGATGCGATCGTGCATCCGCGTCTGCCGGGGACCAGCTATCCCTTTGGCGAGTTGTGCGGTGCAGGCGTCGCGTTCAAGTTGGCTTGGGCCCTGTGTCAGAAAATCTGCGGTGCCAAGAAAGTCACCGAACCGATGCGACGCTTTCTGATGCAATCGCTATCGCTGGCGGCCATTGGAACGGTTGCCGATGTGGTTCCACTCGTCGATGAAAACCGAATCTTGGTTTCTCACGGTCTTCGAATGCTGGCCGCCGAGCCTTCACCTGGGCTGACGGAATTGATGAAGGTTGCCAAGATCGCTGAAGGCACGACTCTCAATACCGAGACGATTGCGTTTTCGCTCGCACCACGACTGAACGCCGCGGGGCGATTGGGGCAGGCGCAGCTTGGCGTCGAGCTGTTGACTGCACCGGCAGGTGAGCGAGCACAGTCGCTGGCAGACTACATCGATCAATTGAACAAGAATCGTGATAGCTTGCAGCGAAGCGTGACATTGGCCGCTCAAAAGCAGGTCAAAGAACGGTTCGATGCCGAGAACGATCCGGCATTGGTTTTGTCCGGGGTTGGCTGGCACCAGGGAGTGATTGGTGTTGTCGCCGGTCGCTTAAGCGATAAGTACGGCAAGCCGGTCATCATCCTTTCGATGGATTCGTCAGGGAAAGCGGATGCCGTCGGTTCGGGTCGCGCCGGCCCAACGACAATCGATCTGTATGATGCACTGGCTTCTTGTAGCGAACGGCTTTCGAGGTTTGGCGGGCACAAGGCCGCAGCCGGTATGAGTATTGACGAACGTCAGATTGACGCGTTTCGTGAAGAGTTCTGTGAATCGGTCGCACAGCAGATTGCGGAGTCGAAAGCCGAGCCTGAAATCATTATCGATGCCGAGGCACCATTTGGGCAATTGAGTCTGAATACCGTAAAGCAGATTGAAACGTTGGAACCGTTCGGCGAAGGCAATCCCCGGCCAACGTTGCTATGCCAGGAAGTGACTTTGGCAGAGCCGGCCCGCAGGATGGGTTCGGGTGATCGACACTTAACCGTTCGTCTCGATCAGGGCGGCAAAGTGATACGCGGAGTCGCGTTCGGTGAAGGCGATTGGTGCGAAGAGTTGAACGGATGCGATGGGCCAATCAACGTCGCCTACCGACCGGTGATCAATGAGTTCGGCGGTTACCGACGCGTCGAAGTTCATATCGTCGATTGGCGGCCGTCGCGAAAGCAGGTCTCAAAGCCATCGGTCAAAGTGAATAGCTGAGTGTCGGTCTCGGTTTGTGATGTCACTTAACCGTGGCTAGCGCCATTGCGGCTCAAGGTACAACAACTGAGCCGATACGCGCTAGCGTCGGTTATCCACCACCCTGATCCCAACCACTCAACCGTGGCTAGCGCCAATGCGGCTCAAGGTCAAACAACTGAGCCGAAACGCGTTAGCGTCGGTTATTCCGATCTTTTCAGGCTTCGCTTCAGTTCTGTTGCTGCGGCAACCGGATCGTCCGCTTGGTTGATCGCTGCGGTCACTGCGATGCGATGGAATCCAGCCGCTGTCACCGCGTCGACATTGCTTGCGTCGATGCCACCGATCGCAAATGCCGGTCGAGGCGTTTGCTTGGTTCCGACGTGTACATCGTTTAGAAACTTTAATCCCGGATGAGACTCAAACGACTTCGTCTTGCTAGGGAATGTTGGACCGCACCCGATGTAGTCAGCGCCCTCCGCGATTGCGTCATGGACTTGATCTAGGTTGTGTGTCGAAACTCCGATCAGCATTTCATCGCCAACGATTCGACGGGCTTGCTGAACGGTCAATTCGTCTTGGCCAACATGGACGCCATCGGCGCCAGCGATGATGGCCAAGTCAGCTCGGTCGTTCATGATGAACAATGCTTCGGTTGAACGGAGTGCACTTGCGATTGCTTTGCCACGCTGGACCAATTGGCGGTCAGATGCCCGCTTGTCACGTAGTTGAAAGACATCAACCCCTGCTTTGTGTAGTGAGCTGACATGATGGACCAATTCTGATTCGCTACCCATTGCGTCGACCAGCACATAGAGGGTGGCATGGGACAATCGGGTTAAGCGGTCGTTGAAGATCGCTTTCAACTCGCAGTCCTTCATCAGCGTATAGCTTCGATAGCGAATCGATTCGATCTGTTTGGCGAAGGCCGCGTCGACCGTTTTGCCGTACTCCTCAATGACGCGTAGCGACTGTTGGATTCGCTGTGATGCGGCAGCCAGAACGTCACTCAGTCGAGATCGTTTGTATTCCTGATCTGTTTGAACGCTGGTGCCGACATCTGCGTCGGTATCACGACTTCGAAGCAAGTCTTGGCGGTCGAGTCGTTTGAGAGCGGTGGTCAGATCGTGTCGCAGTCGCTTTAAGTTCTCGGTTCCCTGGGCGTCGTCCAGTCCGAAGCGGTAGAACTCTTCAATCGTCCGCAATCCTTCAGAAACTCGATTCGCGGAAGCGTCCAGGATACGATAGGTGGTTTCTCGAGTATGGCTTTCCACGTGATTTCTGTGCGGATCAAAGATGATGAAAAAATTCAGGCGACGATCAGTGGCGTTTTTAAGTTTGCTTTTGTGTGCCGGCTTCGTGACCGATGTCAGCGCACAGCGGAAACAAAATCCGGCGTTTGCCGAACCGGAGATCCAACAAGATCTGCCCAACGTTTTGTTGATCGGTGATTCGATCTCGATCGGGTATATGCTGAACGCGCGAGCAGCACTGGCTGGCAAGGCGAACGTTTTTCGACCGGCGACGAACTGCGGACCAACGACAAACGGTGTGAAGAATCTTGACAGTTGGCTCGGTGATCGTCACTGGGACGTCATTCATTTCAATTTCGGACTTCATGATTTGAAATACATGGGGCCCAACGATCAGAACCTAGCTGATCCGGAATCCGAAGGGGCCCACCAGCAGGTTCCGATTGACCAGTATGCCGAGAACATCAAGGCCATTGCACAGCGTTTGAAGAAAACGGGTGCAAAAGTGATTTGGCGTGAAACATCGCCTGTCCCCGAGGGAGCGAAAGGTCGTGTTCCTGGTGATTCGGCAAAATACAACGCTGCTGCAGCACGTGCGATCGAAGAGGTTGGCGGAATCCAAACGGATCCGTTTTTCGAATTCGCGATGTCTGTTGCCGAAACACAGCGTCCCGCGAATGTGCACTACACATCCGAGGGATCAAAGAAGCTGGGCCAACACGTTGCCGAGGTCGTCGAGAAGGCACTGCAATAAGTCGACTGTTTGTCCAAGCGATTGGTTCATGGCTTGCCTATGCCTCAACCAAGGGGTGTGGTTGCGGCAGTGTAGTGTTGGGATAGTCATGTGAGGGGCTGGGGTGTCAAACTTCCGGCCCGGTGACTCGCGAAGGCAGTCATAAGCCAGTGCAATCGTTATGTTCGTTTCAACTCCATGCGAAAGTCAATTCGCGTCAAGGGATCAAGTCACTTTACCGGCGGTGGGTAGGAAACTGACATAGTTTCGATAGTGAGGGAGCTGCTGATCGGCCTCTGGTCGATCGGGTGCGGACCTCGACTTACCTTTGATTAAAAATTTTGGAGTTTGATAATGAAAAAGTTCGCCAATAGCATCGTTGAGTTTCTGAAAGAAGAAGATGGTCCAACTGCAGTTGAATACGCTGTGATGTTGGCTTTGATCGTCGTCGTCTGCCTGGCAGCCGTCGGAACGATCGGTACCGAATCGAACAAGAAGTTCCAAGAAGTCGGTGCCGCGATCTCGGCTAACTAACCGAGTGGCGCAGCTCTCTTTCGGGAATACCAACCCGGACATGCCCCAACGTCAGCAATGGCGTTGGGGTTTTTTGTTTGGGTCTGCGACGAATCACTTTTGCTGCGGTCTGAAAATCGTTTGTCACGTGACCAAAACAGTCAATGATGTGAAGCATTGGGGGTTTGGTCGATCTTCTATCTGAGCTGCACTGCGTGCTTGCGGTAGGTCGTGCTTGCGGTAGGCACTGAGCGGCAACCAACATTGTGGAGACTTGTTGATTGAAGCCAAAGTCCACAGCGTTGACGGCACCAGTTTCTTTGCGATTGCCTCCGCTTTGGTCTGAAAAGGTTCACCGTGCAAAGTAGCAATTCTGTGCATTCTTTCTCCCGCTGTCGGATGGAAAGGCCTCTTCAACCGCTACATCTGGTTTAACGGCAACGCCTTGGTAGCTGGAAAACTTTGTTTGAAGCGACTTTTTTGACACGTCCATTTCCTGACATAGGTTTCAGTCGAGAGCGGGTAACGAGGCCCGCTTCCGAGGACCAGACCAAAGACGGTCACCGCGGTCAACGGACAGCTTAATCCCCTGATAAAGGCAAACCGTTCGTAAGGGCGGGGCGCAAAGCAACGGGTCCTTATCACTTAAGGACAGCCGGGCTGCCGAGGGACGATCGCCAGATCACCGAGGCTTCAAGGAGACGTGGCTGCTTCTTTTTCGGGACCTTATTCACGTTGAATGGGCCCACTAAGACAACGTCGGAAGTCGGTTCTGAGAAGCAATCGGCTTTCACCCGTGGAGTTTGACTAATGAAAAAATTTGCAAATAGCATCGTTGAGTTCTTGAAGGAAGAAGATGGCCCAACCGCAGTTGAATACGCTGTGATGTTGGCTCTGATCGTCGTCGTCTGCTTGGCAGCTGTCGGAACGATCGGTACCGAGTCGAACAAGAAGTTCCAAGAAGTTGGAACGGCGATCGCCGCTAACTGATCTGGTTCTTGGCGGCCTTGTGGTTTGCCAATAACTGTTTGAGAGATTCTCGACGTCTGATCGGTGAAACGCCAAAACCTTTCACCGGTCGCGTCGAGTTCTTTTTGCGCAACAGAATAAACATGAACTATCCACTGCTTCCCGCTGACGCGACCGAACATGTATGGCAGCTCACATGCTGTTTCATCACGTTGCTATTCGCGATGTTCAGCTGGGTTTTGGGTCCGCGTTGACGTCAATCCACTGACATTGCCCCACGCCCGATCGAAGCACGCCCACAACCACCTACCAAATACAAATTGTTCGCTACGGGGAGTTTCTTCATGGATACGCTAATCCAAGGAATCACAGAGAACTGGACTGTCTGGTTCGTCACTGTTGTCTTGATCGTGGCAGCGGTCATCGATGGCAAGATTCTGAAAGTGCCAAACTGGTTGACCTTTCCATTCATCATGTGTGGTTGGATCAATTGCACGCTCGAAGGTGGCGCGGCCGGTTTGGGCTACAGCTTGCTAGGAACCTTTGTCGGCATGATGTTGTTGCTGGTTCTTCGCAATGTTGGCGGCATGGGCGGCGGTGATGTGAAACTGCTGATGGGTGTCGGAGCTTGGTTGGGAACCGTCGTTACCTTGTATGCCTTTGCCGCGACCGCAATCGTCGGCGGGATTATGGCAGTTGTCATGGTTTGGAAGAGCGGTGAGTGGACAAAGCACTACGCCCAAGGCATGCAAATTTTGGAAGAATGGAAAACAATTCGTAAGCCATCGGAGCTATCGAAGATCGCCCGTGAGCGAAAGCCGACCATGTATCTTCTCCCATACGGAATTCCCATGGCAATCGGCTCAATTCTCTATTTTGCCTACGCGGGAATGTTGGTCTGAACGTAGGCTCAGAAGTCCGCATCCGGACACCAGAAAAACCGCCCAATTAAGGGGTTGGTTGATGGTTTCCGGGTGCTGTTACTGGCAGGCCTTGCGGATTGGGAAGGGTGTGTCAGACAGGCGGTTCTGAACCGTTGCAGCGATCTTAGGCCTGCAATTCTTGCTGTTGTAGGCGGTGGCCTCCGGATACCGAGTGAAAAGAGCGGGTCGGAAGCTTCCTTCCAGCTACGTCCTCCTCACCCGAAACGTCTATTCCCTGGTCCAGCACCAGTTCGAGCCATGCGAAACAAATCACTTTTCCTGTTGCTTGCCGGAATCTGCGGCACTATTGCGGCCGTCGGGGTCGGACAGTGGATGCAGGCCCAGAACGGTAACACCCAAATACAGATGGCTGAGATCCTGGTTACCACCCAGGCCATCAATGCTGAAGAGCAGATCACGCCGGACAAATTGCGTTTGGAACAATGGCCTGCTGACCGGATTCCTGCGGGTGCATCAGCGGATTTGACACAGTTCGAAAATCGTTTTGCAAAGGTGCCGCTTTATGAAGGCGAACCAATGCTTGACGTCAAATTGATGAACGAAGTTGAGGATAAGGTTGTTCCGCAAGGGTATTCCGTCGTCTCACTTGAAGCCGGACGCGATGGAACGGTCAACTTGGTTAGCCCTGGCGACCGAGTAGATATTCGTGGGTTCTTCACCAAAGGCGAGTTCTTCCCGCGAGACACCGCGCTGGATGTGTTGACCGGAGTGAAGGTTTACGGCATCGACGGAATCACGAAGTTCGACGAGGAGACACCTCGTCCGCGAAACGCACGCAACATTCAAATGCTGATTCGCCGAGCTGACGTAGACGCCTTCGACTTCGCCAAAAAGCTTGGCGAGATTTCACTCTCTCTCGGCAGCCCCGCTGCTGACGAAGGACGACTGAAAGACGGTGAGATGAGCGAGTCCGCGAAAAAGTTCTTGCAGGATTTGCAAGAGCGTCGCGATGAGCAAGAGCGACTACGCAAGCTTGCCGAGCAAGACCAAACCGACAAAGACGATAGCGAACCGGCACCCGTCAAATCCAACGGAAAGAAGGTCATCCACACGATGATCAAAATGGAAGGTGGACGCTTGGTTCAATACGAATGGCTGGAAGGTGAATCGCTGCCACGAATCAGTGGTGAGCTGAATCCGACTGGCGATGCGGCAACCGAATCCGCATCGAAAACCGATAACGACGATACACAAACGACCGCCGGCGGGGACGACTTCCTCCGTGGTGCCGACAGCCCGTTTTTCGCCCCGACAACGGGAGAAGCTGGCGAATAGTGCCCGTCTTCGTTTGATGTAAAGATAAATTAGAGTGCTCTGCGGTCCTCGCGCCGCGAGCTTGACCCAAACTTTTTAACCCGACGTTACTCGCAACGAACTGAAACGAAACGGACGTCTTCGTACTTTGGGATTTCCCAAATACCAGTTCTGCAAGGATGCATCTGCGATGGAAATGTTCCGATTTGCGGTCCGCCCCGCCGCGCTAAAAATAATCGCTCTTCTCTCGGCGACTTGTTTCGCCTCGGGCGCCGGAGCTCAGGAAGCTGAGTCAACAACATTGACTTCGGCGATGACGGCTGGTGCGGTTAACCACACCATCACCCGTCCCCTTGAGCAGATGCAGATGCTGGTCAAGTCCAGCTCCATTCTGACTCTGGAAGCAAAGATTCCTCGCTTCCAAGTGCACAACGAGGAAGTCTTGGGTGCGACACCGATCTCGCAGAATCAGCTGCAGATCTTTGCGAAGACCCCAGGGACGACCGCAATCAACCTTTGGGATACCGCTGACAAGCAATACACGGTGAATATCACCGTTATTGCGGATGCTCGTGAAATCGAAGGCATCCTTTCGGCTCAGTTGCCACTGGCAACCCTGAAGGTCATGCCCATCAACGCGTCGGCGATCGTTTCCGGATACGTCACAAGCGTTGATGATGTCGACCGTGCCATCGCGATTGTCGAACAGTACTATCCAACGGTCGTTAACAACATCCGCGTGATCGGTGTCCAACAGGTTTTGTTGCACACCCGAATCATGGAAGTCTCGCGTACCAAGCTGCGTGAACTTGGTGTCGACATTTCATGGACCGACCAAACTCGGTTTGCATCAAGTGCGCCACTGGCGATTACCCAAAGCGATGCGACGAACGTCTTCAGTGGTGAAGAGTTTTTGACGCTGATTAACGCTTTGCGTCAACAAGACCTGATCAAATACCTGGCCGAACCCACCGTCGTTGCGACCCATGGTCGACCTGCACGTTTCACCGTCGGTGGTAAGGTTCCTTACACGGTTCCATCGGGCAACGGACAGGTTACGGTCGCCTACGAAGAGTACGGCACCTCGGTTGACTTTCTGCCTTTCGTCGTCGGCCCCGGCCGGATTCGTTTGGAAGTTCGACCTGAAGTTAAAGAACCAGACGACACACGTGCGATCATCGTTGGTAACACAAACGTGACTGCCTTTAGTCAGCGTTACGTCGAAACCGCGGTTGAGCTTCAGGCTGGACAGACTTTCGCGATTGCGGGTTTGTTGCAAAGCCGTACAGAAGCGACCACGCACATGACGCCAATCTTGGGTGAGTTGCCAGCGATCGGAATGTTCTTCCGAAATGTTCGCGAACAACGCAACGACGTTGAACTGTTGATGACGGTGACTCCTGAGCTAGTCGACGCGATGGATCCCCATCAAGTCCCACGTGGAGGCCCAGGTTTGAACAGTGCCTCGCCTAACGATCACGATCTGTACTACAACGGTCACATCGAAGTTCCCAATCTGCTTGGCGGAGACGGATGCTCGATGGAATCGGATCCAGGTCGATCGGCAAGCGAAAGCCTAATCCATAGCAACGTGATGCAGCATGGTGCAATGATGCCACGCGGCAACCTTTCGTCACCTGAATTGATGGGAATGCCCACCGGGGCCACCATCACCGACAGCAACCTTCCGCAAGGTGCAGTCATCCCAGGTGACCAACCAAAGGTCGTCGGTGACGGTGTTGTGGTAAGCACCCCCGAGGGCTACTGATTGCCCAGGGCTGTGACGTGGCATCGATCTCCCGCGATCGATGCCACACGATTGCCGGATTTGCGAAACGAGTATAAGCCCGGCATTGATGAAGGAATTGAAATGATCCATCGGGTGAATCTGCTATGACAAATGTGCTAAGAATCGCGTTGGTTGACCCCAATGACGATACACGTGAATCACTCAAAGGCATGCTGTTGAGCATGGATACAGTCTGGCTTGAAGCCGACTGTTCACGCTATGAGTTTTTCCCGGACATCATCGAGCAGACCGCACCCGATGTCGGTGTGATATCGCTCGATAACGACAACGAAAAAGCGATCCGGCTGATCACCAGATTGGCTGGCGACTCGCCTGAAACGGTTTTGTTGGCGGCGAGTGAAAGCACCGACGGACATCTGATTCTTCAGACGATTCGTGCAGGGGCACGAGAATTTCTTACCTTGCCGATGTCGCACGAAGATCTTTCTGCGGCCTTGGGGCGTGTTAGCCAACAGAAGTTCGGCAGTAGCGAGGGCGGGGCTCGTGGCTGTGAAGTGATCGCGATTGCAGGGGCGACCGGTGGTGTCGGTACGACCAGTACCGCTGTGAACCTTGGCTGTATCTTTGCGGCTGACAATCGAAATAGCGTCGCACTTTTGGACTTGGATTTGGCACTGGGCGATGCCGACGTCTTTTTAGATGCGATCCCCGATTACACCCTTGCTGATGTCGTGCAGAATGTCTCGCGACTTGATATCCAGCTGCTAAAGCAGTCGTTGACCAAACACTCAAGCGGTCTTTATCTGCTGCCACGCCCGGTTGAGCTTCACGACACTCAGGGAATCACCGACGAAAGCCTTCGGAAAGTGATCGGCCTGTTGAAG
The DNA here is from genome assembly GCF_020966635.1 of Stieleria sp. JC731. Lineage (NCBI taxonomy): Bacteria > Pseudomonadati > Planctomycetota > Planctomycetia > Pirellulales > Pirellulaceae > Stieleria > Stieleria sp. JC731. The sequence goes on from NZ_JAJKFQ010000001.1 coordinate 128,373, forward strand.
GCAACCTTTACGCACTTGGTGATCGACCTTTCAAAGACCTACAGCCCTGTGGATATGGCGGCAATCGAAGCCGCGTCTCAGGTGCTGTTGATTACGCAATTGGATTTACCATGTTTGCGTAACGTCGTTCGACTGATGATGAGTTTCGAAGAGATCGACGGGCTACAGGACAAAGTCGAAATCGTGGTCAACCGAGCCGGTTTGGAGTCGGGCCAGATCAGCTTGAAGAAGGCAAAGGAAACGCTGGGACGCGAGATCTATGCGTTGTTGCCCAACGACTATCGAACGATGGTTGAGGTTCGCAATAACGGTGTACCACTGATAAACCAGGCACCAAAGTCCGCGATCACACAAGCGATGAAGGATCTAGCTGGCAAGCTGATGGGCGAAGAAGGGGCTGGCCAGCCAACCGAAGGCTCCAAGTCTTCGGAAAGCAAATGGAAAATGTTCTGGCCGGGATCCGCAAAATCCTAGTCGTTGCCAAACCCCAGTCGTCTGGGTGATCAGCCTTCGGGGCGATCTTCTGTCTGACGCGAATGAAAATCGAAAACGCCGCGGGATGTAATTTCCTCGCGGCGTTTTTGTTTTGGCCACTGGGGGCGCTCGCCAAACCGATGAAAGCCCAAACGCTGCGTGCCGGAAATACCTGTGCCACGCCCTTCGGTTATAGTGTGGGACTCTAATATGCGAACAGCAACGCCAGTTCGCAGTTCGAGTATCCCCGCCTCGCCCTCCTTTTGCATTTGATTGCCAATGCGATCTCTCCCCGCCTTGCTCATCGTTTCTCTGACGCTTTGTCATGCCTTTGCACAGCAGCCGAATTTACCGTCGACAGATGCGGAATCGGTTCCCGAAAACTTGCAAGATGATCAGTTGGTTGCTTGGTGCATCGTCCCCTTCGATGCAAAAAAACGTAACCCTGCCGAGCGTGCGGCGATGCTACAAGGCCTAGGGCTAAAGCGAGTTGCCTACGATTGGCGAGCCGAACACGTCGCCGAATTTGAAACGGAAATCCTGGAGTATCAAAAACACGGAATCGAGTATTTCGCATTTTGGGGCGCTCACCCAAAGGCATTTCAGCTTTTCGAAAAGTACGGTCTACATCCTCAGATTTGGCAGACGCTCCCATCCCCGGCGGTCGAAGGCCAAGCGGCGAAGGTCGCTGCGGCATCGAAGGCTTTGTTGCCTTTGGTTGAACAGACACGTCAGGCAAAGTGTCAGCTCGGACTGTACAACCATGGCGGTTGGGGTGGTGAACCGGAAAACATGGTTGCGGTCTGCGAATACCTTCGCACCCATCACGATGCGGACCATGTGGGGATTGTTTACAACTTGCATCATGGTCATGGGCATTTAGATACCTTTGCCAAGTCCCTTCAGTTGATGAAGCCCTACCTGCTGTGTTTCAACTTGAACGGCATGGTGGCCGAAGGTGACCAGCACGGGAAGAAGATCTTACCGCTCGGCGAAGGTGATGCCGAACTGCGATTGATCACTGATCTTGTCGAATCTGGATACCAAGGTCCGGTTGGGATCATCGGGCATACACAAGACGACGTTGAACAACGTTTGCAAGACAATTTAGATGGTCTGCACTGGTTGTTGCCTCAACTGTCTGGCGAGGCTCCTGGACCAAGGCCTTCGCTGCGGACCTATCAGCGTCCTCAAGCCAAACCGGTTTTGTCGAAACCGACTGACGCGGATCAGTCCAGCTATATCGCGCCAGAGTATTCCAGTGAGCTTGTTCAGACGATTTCAAATCTCGCGAACAAGACCGGCGATCGGCAACAAGGATTGATCGCGTTTGGGAACGCCAAAGCGGCTTGTGTCTCCTGCCACCGCATCGGTGATTATGGAGGAACCGTTGGTCCCGATCTGACAACAGTTGGGAAGCAACGTTCGACGGCTGAAATTGTGGAATCTGTTTTATGGCCCAGTCGGCTGATTGCCAAAGAGTACGTCGCACACGCGATCTTGGATGACTCCGGGAATACGTTTCAAGGCTATGTGGTTAGCGAAGATGATCAGCTGCTGGTGTTAAGAGACGGGAATGGTAAAGAGCGGAACGTTGAAATCCAGATCGATGAGATCGAAGCGCGTCGCGAAATCGGGACGTTGATGCCCGACAATCTTGCCGCGACGATGACGAAGTCAGACTTCATTGACATGGTGCGATTCTTGAAGTCATTGGGAACTTCCGAAAGCCTTGATGCCGACGTCATCGATTCGGTGATGTCTCATGCACAAGGTCATGCCCATACGCCGGAAGAGTTCCCCTACGATCGAGCTCCTTTGAATCCTGAACTGCATCCTGATTGGACGGAGCAGGTCAATCGCGATCGCGTCTACGACTTTTACTCCAAGCAAGCCGATTACTTCAGGCAACAGTCCATTGTTCCGTCATTGCTGGCTGAGTATCCGGGGCTTGATGGTGGATCCTTGGGTCATTGGGGCAACCAGAACGATTCCGTCTGGGCAGATGGTCGATGGAACCAAACTGAATTGGGGTCAATGATCGCGGGCATCTTTCGCGATGGCAAGCAAACCATTGCGCGTTCGGTCTGTGTCGATCTGGGTGGGCCTAAAAGTACTGCCGTTTGCTTTAATCCCGAGTCACTGACTTTTGTTGCCGGCTGGGAAAACGATGGCAAAGACACCTCCAAAGGTTTTGTCGGTTTCTCGGATCATCGTCATGGTTTCTTGTCCGGTATCGCGCCCAACGGAAAGCTTATAGCGTTACCCAAACAATCACCTCCGGCAAACGCGGATTACAAAGGCTTTTATCGTTTCGGCGACCGAGTCTTGTTTGCATACGAAGCCGACTCCATCAAGTATCTTGTCGAGGCGCGATTGGCTGATGGTGAAGTCCTGATCGATGCAACAAAGTGGGCAGAGCATCCGCTGGCAGGCAGACTTTCAAATGCGCCTCGTCAGTGGCCGGCAACGCTGGAAACGGAAGTCATTCTCGGAGAGCAAAAGCCATACGCGATCGATTCGATTGAATTGCCTTGGGAGAATCCCTTCAAGGCTTTGTTTTTCTGCGGAGGCCACGGCTTTCTTCCAGACGGTTCGGCGCTCGTTTGTACGATGCATGGTGACGTTTGGAAAGTTAGTGGCTTCGAGTATCCGTCCAAACATGCAACCTGGAGTCGATTTGCTTCTGGTCTTCACCATCCTCAGGGTATGGTGATCGATCAGGATGGTATCTTCGTTTTATGTCGCGACCAGGTCACACGGTTACATGATTTAAACGAAGACGGCGAAGCTGATTTCTACGAGTGCTTTAGCAACGCGTACGAAACGTCACCTGCAGGTCATGACTTCATTTGTGGATTGCAACGAGATCGTGACGGTTACTTTTACCTAGCATCCGGCAACCAAGGCATCGTCCGTTTGTCGCCCGATGGGCAGCGTGCCGAAGTCATTGCGACCGGATTTCGAAATCCCGATGGGTTAGGAGTATTACCTGATGGAACGGTAACGGTCCCGTGTTCAGAAGGGTCGTGGACACCATCGTCGATGGTTTGTGCCTTTAAGCCAGTCGAGCCATTTGCTGGTGCCGGCAAAGATATACCGCATTTCGGATATCGCGGTCCGATAAACGATCAGTCGCCTTCACTGCCATTGGTGTATCTGCCACGCGGGATTGATAACTCCAGTGGTGGGCAAACTTATGTGTCGAGCAATCGCTGGGGCCCACTGGATGATCAGGTGCTGCATTTCTCCTTCGGGACAGGTACCTACTATCTACTGCTTCGTGATGAGGTGTCCGGTCAGGTGCAAGGTGCGGCCGTGCCACTGCCAGGTGAATTTGCTTCGGGTGCTCACCGAGCCAAGTTCAACCCACATGACGGGCAGTTGTATGTCAGCGGAATGCAAGGCTGGGGGTCTTATACGCCTGATGATGGGAGCTTTTCACGAGTTCGTTACACCGGTGATCAGGTTCAGATGCCAGTGGGATTTCACGTGCATCGCAATGGGGTAGCAATTCAGTTTGCTCAGACTCTAGATGCCGAATTCTGTCACGAGCCCGGCAATCACTTTGTTCAGGCTTGGAATTATCGGTACAGCTCTGCATACGGATCGCCCGAATTCTCAACGCGTCACCTTGGGGTTCGAGGGCACGACACGCTAGCGATCAAATCGGCAAGCATTTTGGACGATGGCAAGACTTTGTTTCTTGAGTTGCCGGAGCTTCAACCGGTGAATCAATTGCATATGCGTGTTCAGTCGTCTGCAGGTGGCTTCCATGACTTGTTCGCAACGGTGCATGCTCTTGATGAAGACCGTACTGATATCCCAGGGTATGTTTCGTCTTCAAAGAAAGTGAATCCGCACCCAATCGTTTTGGACATGGCGATGGTGACACGGAGCGTTCCCAATCCCTATCAAAAGAAGATCAACAATGCACGGAAAGTCGTTATAGAAACGGCAACCAACTTGTCTTATCGCACGCGTCACTTTCGTGTTCGTCCGGGCGAGGCGATCGCATTAACACTGCGCAATCCGGATGTGGTTCCACATAATTGGGCGTTGGTCAAACCAGATGCACTTGAACGGATCGGGGGAATGGCCGATCGGTTGATTTCCGATCCAGACGCCTCGCTCCGGCACTACGTTCCCGACAGTGAAGACGTCCTGGCCTATACCGATGTAGTGGTGCCACGCGACGAGTTCACCGTTTATTTCCGAGCACCCAAACAGCCGGGAAGGTATCCGTACCTTTGTACCTTTCCGGGGCACTGGAAAGTCATGAATGGCGAGATGATCGTCGAATAGTATCACTGTGCCGATTGGCGGGTTTACGAGGGTGTCTGGTGACCATTGATGGTGCCGCTGAGACACATTTCGTGGACGAGGAAGAGATTGCCGTTTAGCCTGAACTGACCGGCAAATGGGGGAACTTTGATGTCCGCCAACCGTCAAAAGCTGACGCCTTCGCAATCGGTACCAGATGAGCCATTCACGAAAACGCCCAGTCCGTCGCCGCACCCGCCGTGGGATGCTGCTCGAATCCCTCGAAAAACGTATGGTGATGGATGCCAGTTTGTCTGGATTCGTCTTCATCGATAGCGACGGTGATGGCGTGCATGGCAGTGGTGAAGATGGTTTGCCAGGTGTCGAGATCACTCTTTCGGGAACAACAACTGGCGGCGAGCAAGTCGAACAATCTTTGCTGACCGGCAATGACGGCTCGTATCAATTTGATGAGCTTTCGGCGGGCACCTATCGCATTTCCCAACGACAGCCCGAAGCGACGGTTGATGGGCAAGAGTCGAGCGATCATTCGGGTGCAGTTGTTGGCAGCGATCAGGTGTCCAACTTGGTGGTTTCGGCTAATCAGAACGTTGCCAACGTGAACTTCGCAGAACGTGCGTTAAAACCCGGCTACGTCAACATGGCTTGGTTTTTAGCATCAACACCTTCGCAAGCGACCATGCTGCGAGAGAGTGTTGCCAAAGGCGAAGCTCTTGCGGGCAACCAGCAGCTGGCGGATGCGATTCGCAGCGGTGCAGCGGAAGCTCCTCCAACAACAACGGATCCGAATCCCAACCAGAATGACACACCCACGGTAGCCGCTGATGCTTATACCGTTGCAGAGAATCAAACGCTAACTGTTAGCGCGTCCAATGGCGTTTTGAAAAATGATTCAGACGCCGATGGGGATTCGTTGTCAGCGTCCGTCGTTTCGGCACCGGGCAACGGCACGTTGACTTTGGCAACCAATGGTTCGTTTACATATGTACCAGATGCTGATTTCTTCGGCACCGATACGTTTACCTATCGAGTGAACGATGGGACTGTGAATTCGTCCACGGCAACGGTGACGATCACCGTTACCGAAGAAGTCACCAGCCAGAACGAGTTTACGGTTGACGAAAATGCCGCGACCGGCACCTTCGTTGGGCAAGTCGAAGCGTCAAGCAGTCTTGGAAGCGAGGTCGTCTTTGAAGTTGCCGATTCATCCGTCGCATCACAGTTGCGATTGCTTCCCGATGATCACTACACAGGTGAAGGTGACGCGGCGGCGCTACTGATCGAGTACTTCGATCTGTCATGCCCCCATTGTGCCGACATCCACGCGGTTCTGAAGCAGCTGCAAACGAGTTTCTCGAGTGATCTATTGGTGGTGCGACGCCATCTAGTTCTTGAGAACAACGGCACTCCGATCTTTCCAAACAGCGAAGCCGCTGCAATTGCTGCTGAGGCAGCCGGGCGACAAGGTAAGTTCGATGGGATGGTCGACTTGTTGTTGACTAACCAGGACGACTGGCGAAGCGCAGCGAGTCCGGCAACGTTGTTCAACAGCTATGCTCAGCAATTGCAGTTGGACATGAATCAGTTCGCAACCGATCAGCAGGACCAAGCGATTGTCGATCGAATTGATCGAGACCGCGCATCTGCAGCAGACTTGGGGCTTAGCTCCACGCCGTCGTTCTTCTTGAACGGATCTGCGATTTCCAACCCCGAAACATTGTCGGCATTCACGACGGTCATCCAGACCGAGGTTGATAGTTCTGACCGAGTCTTCGCACTTGACCGACTTACCGGCGACATTAAAGTCGCCGATCCGGATTCACTGGATTTTGAAACGACGCCGACGTTTGAATTCACTGTCAATGCGACAGGCAGTGGATCCGAATCGATCGATGTGACGGTAGATTTGTTTGACGCCAACGAGATCGCGCCTGTCGCTCAAAACGATTCTTATACCGCCGTTGCTGGCACTGAACTGGTGGTGAATGCGGCGGACGGTGTTTTGGCGAACGATACCGATGCTGACAGCCAGACACTGTACGCAACGCTGATCACCACTCCAGGAAATGGGGCAGTTACATTAAACGAAGACGGTTCGTTTACTTACGTTCCTGACAGCGGGTTTACAGGGACGGATACATTCACCTATCGGGCTGATGATGGGAATTTCCCGACGGCCGATGTCACCGTCACCATCAGCGTTGGTGATGCTCCTGTGGCGACAGCCGACGCATATTCGGTGGGCGAAGATCAGACGTTGACTGTCAACGCAGCGAACGGGGTGCTGGCCAACGATACCGATCCAGACTCCGGAACACTGACAGCACAAGTCGCAAGCGGTCCTAGTCATGGCTCGCTGACACTGAATTCCGATGGCTCATTTACCTATGTTCCTGAAGCGGACTTCAGTGGCGATGATAGTTTCACCTATCAAGCTAGCGACGGAAGCGGCTTCTCAAGTCCCGTAACGGTCGCGATCACCGTCACAGATCAAAACACGTTCAGCATCAACGAAAATTCGAATGCGGGTGTCCTGGTCGGCACCATCGATCCAGAAAGCGAGTTAGGCGATACCGTGATCTTCGAAGTCGATGATCCAAACATGCCTGCCGAATTACGTTTGGGTGCAGTGGATCACTTACATGGCGATGCCGCGGCGCCGGTTGTCTTGATCGAATACCTGGATTTGTCATGTCCACACTGTGCAGATGCGCATGCGGCCCTAAAGCAACTGGAGACCGAGTTTGCCGGTGAGCTTTTAGTTGTTCGACGTCACCTGCTGTTGTTCAATTCGAGCACCAACAGTTTTGTGTTCCCGAACAGTGAAGAGGCCGCATTTGTCGCTGAAGCGGCTGCACGTCAAGGCAAGTTCGATGAGATGGTCGATCTGTTATTCACAAACCAAGATGATTGGCGAGCACTGGCGGATCCGACTTCGGTGTTCAACGGATACGCTCAGCAATTAGGGCTCGATCTGACTCAGTTCGCCAGCGATCAACAAGATGCGAACCTTGAAGCGAGAATTGTTCGCGATCGAACTTCGGCATCAAACTTGGGACTGACCTCGACGCCTTCGTTCTTTTTGAATGGCCAGTCGATTTCGAATCCTGAAACGGTCCAGGGTTTCCGTTCAGTAATTCAGGCGGAACTTAACGCGGTCGATGAAGTTTTCTCACTCGATCGACTGACGGGTGAAATCTTTGTCGCTGATCCGGCCGAGCTTGATTTCGAAGTCAATCCATCGTTTGCGTTGGATATCACTGCTAGGGGAACTTCAACAGAAGCGATCGACGTAGTGATCGAACTGCTGGATGTTGCTGAGTAACGATCGAAGCTAGAACAGTTCAATACTGCCTTCTTCTGAGGTTGCGATCGCATTGCCGCGTTCCCAGCACAAATCTGGGTCAACTTCGGGCTTGAAAACTGCCCAGACATAGCCCGCTGGGGTTTTGATTTCTAACGTCGATGATCCGTCGCCGCATGCGATGCACTTCTGCTGAACGCCTTCGGATGCGATCGGGATGCCAAGTTGTGAGTCCACGCCGTATTCGAGCAGATGGTTTTTAAATCGGCCGAACAGTTGGTTGGCAAGTTCGCCGATCCAATCGACCGGATCATTGGCGCCACCGTCGCACAGTCCTCGAACCGTTTTGATGGGAGAAACAAGGCAGATAAAGTATCGGACGCCTTCTCCAACAAGTTCGATGGTTGACGAGGCCAAGTCGAATTCCAATTGGCACTCTTCTGATAGCTCCGAAGATTGCAGCCCTTCCTCACCAACGAGCAAGCGAATATCCACTTCGCCGTTGGTGTAGTGTTCGAAAAGGCTGGTTAGTGACTGAGTCAAGCCTTCGAGACAGATATCTTGTGCGAGTTCACTCATGTCGCCTCACCTCTCTGGTGACACTTGGTAGTTTTGTAAGTTGCCACATCGTGACAATTGGGGAATTCCATTACGGCGGATTGCAGTCAGGTTTTCGAGGGTCAACCGAGGGTGATCCCGGTGACTGCCGTCCCTTCGCAATGTCGCGCGTTACGAACGTGTGTCCGTTCCTTGGGCTGAACCTGTGCTCGAAAGCGCCGCACTTATCTAAAACAGTGCGATTTCGCTCACATTTTCGGCCTTGTACGTGGCCAATCGCCTTGATTCATGCCACCAGATAGTACCCCCAGGGTTGAGGGGCGGTGGAGCGATTGATTTGATTGAGTAGAAACCATCATCCGAAAGGGATTTCTCCCCCGGTGACTGGTGCTGAGAGGACGCTAACACCTGAACAGATCAGGTATTAAGTAAGCTCAATTTTATCGCTCGTGATACGCAGTATACGTTCGCTCAGCGGATGGCTTTGACGCTTTGCATCGAGTGCGACCGTTTCGGAAAGTTGCGAATGAACTTGAGGATCGGTATCGGTAGGCCAAGCAATTAAGAAGTCACGATTGGGAATCGCTGCAAAGACTTCGCCGTTGGTTTCACCAGTCAGTTCCAGAATGATTTGTTGACGAATCTCTGGTATCAAGATTCGGGCCGCATCGTACCCATCGCCCGTTTGGATTGCTGCAAGTCGCACATCACCTGGCATCACAGCCATAGGAAGCTGTGGCATTGAGGCGACGATATTTTGTTTTCCGATTTCGATCGCATCGATCGCGGTTTGCTTCCAACGATCGAGATCTGCTTGACGAATGTAGGCATATCCGCCATCGCTATCGATTACCAAGCTTGAATGCACATCATCGGCAAAAGGAAACGTGATCGCGTTGGCGATGTTGGTCAGTTTTGCACTTACCAATTGGACCCGCAGACGCGTTCGGGCGTCGTCCCATTGCTCAGGGATCGCTTCGGTCGAACTGGATAGCATCCGCAGGATCTGCGTGAATTTGTCACGAATCGCTTCGTCAAACTTGTCTTCGGTGAAAACGCCCTGTTGAAACTGAGCTAGCAGATTGGACATCCCAAACGTGACCGACCCATCGGTAATGACACCGGGCTCGTCACCGAGTTTGAACCCTTGAGACGGGAATTCTCGTTGCAGTACCGATAAGACACGTTCGGTAAACTGTTCAATCATCAGGCGTCCAAACACCGCGAATTGGGGAAGTCAATGGAGAACGAAAGGTTCTGTCTGGCATCACATCACCCAAACGTATTTTCGCGAGACCGAAATTGGCAAACAATTATGAAAGTCAGCCGATACGGGATTTCAGTGATTGCCCATCGTTTCTGTTCGGTGTTTGCGGGAGCCTTTCCGACAGAACCCGACCTTTAGCCTACTCGTCGACCGTATTGGTCGCAACGCGACTGCAATGTTTGATAACAGGCTTGAGAGTATTCACCGCCCCGTTGGCTTGTCCCGCTAACGCCAAAATTTGCATGCCTGGAACGGCTCTGCGATGATGTCGCGAAGGCTTTTTGCATGCGACGCCACTTGGAGATGGACATGTTTCGGCAATCATCGGTTTCATCGGTGCTCTCTCGGTCAATGCTGATCGTTTGTGCGTTGGCGGTGTTGAGAGGACCGGTTTGGGCACAGCCAGCCTCGGAGGTGAATGTCCCGGAGCCGATCATCGGTACCGTTGATCGTCAGCCTTTCGAAGCAGGCGTCAAAAGACTTGTGCAGGCACTGGAGATTGCCGGCAGTCCGCTTTCGAGAGCTGATAAAAAGAAGCTTGATGAGCTTTGGCATAGCGAAGACAACACCAAAGTCGTTCGCGAAACGCAGGAGCTACTAGACAGAAAATGTTTGGCCATTGTGTCAATCAATCCCGAGAGTCGCGTCAAGGTCGCAGCAGGTCCGGTTGCAGCGGTCTTGGACCAAGGCGGATGGACAAATCTGCTAATCAAGGTCGTCAATGAAGCCGGGGTGACAGCACCGCTGGTCTGTACCAGCCCGCAAGCGGCGCCGATGGTTCGGCGCAGCAGTTCCGCCGCCGAACCACAGCTATCAATCACGCCTGCTGATGCACAACGGCGTTGGCTTGATATCGCGATGTATAACTCTCAACCGCTGCAGCCCAGGCTAAGTGGCTTGGGGATCGAGTACCGAATCGTTCAGCTATACAGTCGCGATTCCGGAAAACGTGAAGCGACTCTGGCGATGGACGTCGGGCAGGGAACACAAGACTTAGGGTTTCGCAATGAATTTTCGGTTCTTTTCGATTGCCGACCGTCAGTTCCCGTTCGGCTGACAATTCATGACCACGATGGGAAGCCAACCACATGTAGTTTGTTGGTAACGGACCAATACGGTCGTGTTTACCCCAATCCGTCGCGACGGCTTGCGCCTGATTTCTTTTTTCACAGTCAGGTCTATCGATCCTCAGGCGAACAGGTAAATCTTGCGCCGGGGACTTATCAAGTCACAGCCTATCGAGGACCGGAATATCTGGAGACGAAGCAACAGCTACACGTCGAAGCTGGTAAATCCGCCGAACTGAAAATTGATCTCAAACGCTGGATCCATATGGCCGAACAAGGTTGGTTTTCGGGCGATCACCATGTTCACGCGGCGGGGTGTGCACACTACGAAAATCCTAGCCAAGGCGTCCAACCGGAGGACATGATGAGGCACCTCGTCGGCGAAGATTTGAACGTCGGCTGTGTTCTCAGTTGGGGGCCGTGTTGGTATTTCCAGAAGCAGTTCTTCGAAGGCAGCGTTTCAAAGCTATCGCGTCCGGGATACCTGATGCGATACGACGTCGAAGTCAGTGGATTCCCTTCCTCGCATGCCGGGCACTTGTGTTTGTTGCAGCTTCGCGAAGATGACTATCCGGGCACAGATCGCATCGAGCAATGGCCCTCATGGACATTGCCCGTTCTGCGTTGGGGGAAGGAGCAGGGCGGTGTTGTCGGTTACAGCCACAGCGGATGGGGTTTGGCACTGCCGGACTACCTTCCCGATGGGACACGGGGAAGTGTGCCTCGGAAATGGGGCGGTAACGTTGGCCGGGGCCGTTCCGCTGATCAGTTGCCTGACTATGCGATGCCACCGTTCGATGGAATCGGCGCGAATGAATACATCGTTACCGCCGCACATGACGTTTGTGATTTTATCAGTGCCGTCGATACACCAGCGATCTGGGAATTGAATATCTGGTATCACGTGCTGAACAGCGGATTCAGAACTCGCATTAGTGGCGAGACAGACTTTCCGTGTATCTATGGCGAACGCGTCGGACTGGGACGCAGCTATGTGCAGGTTCCCGGTGTCACTGATGCATCGCAGTTGAACTACGAACAGTGGGTGCAGGGACTGAAAGCGGGACGCAGCTATGTTGGTGATGGGATGTGTCACTTGCTGTCGTTTTCAGTCGGCGATACAGATTTGGGCGATGGCGGCGACTCGAAATCCAGTTCAAGCGAACTGCGTCTATCGCGACCGGGGATCCATCCCGTCCGTTGCCAAGTTGCCGCGTTGTTGCCCGCCAAGCAAGACGACCGTGGGCGAGCGATCGCACAGCGGCGATTGGATGAAAAACCCTATTGGCATCTCGAGAGGGCGCGGCAAGGTGATAGCCGCAAAGTCCCCGTCGAATTGATTGCCGGTGGAAATGTCGTCGGAACGCAAATGATCGAGGCTGATGGCAAACCGGTTGATTTGCAATTCAATGTCGAGATTGATTCATCGACGTGGTTCGCCGTGCGGGTGTTGCCATCAATGCACAGCAACCCGATTTTCGTCACTGTCGATGATAAACCGATTCGCGTTAGCCGCCGCAGTGCGTTGTGGTGCCGCGATGCTGTGGACGTCTGCTGGTCACAGAAACGAAACAACATTCGTCCTGATGAATTGGATGCGGCGAAGCAGGCATACGACGAAGCCAAAGCGATCTATGCTCAGCGTGCCGAGGAGGCAGCAGGCAACTAGATATTGGTCGTCTTAATAGGTCAGAGCTTTACTGGTCGGCGCGGATTTGTCGGCGACGAAACCATCGTCGCCGCGGTGGAGGGCTTGCCTGATGACCTGGCTGAGAGTTCAGCTGAGCCGAGTTCAAGCTCTCGACTTGGGATTTGAGATGCTCAATGACTTCCAAGCGTTTAGCCGCTTCGTTTTGAGCTGACAGCAGGAGTGGTAGAACACTCGCCGACATCGGTTTGCGGTCACACTGCATTGTCGATTCAAACAATCGCACCAAATCGCGTCCAAAGTCCTGCAGTCGCTCCGTGGAGGCTTCGATCGCGTGGCGTTCCGATTCCGGTGAATAACCGGTCGGTGCATCTTGGAAACGTACCTTGATTAAATCTGCAAGCCGATCCGCATCATGAGGCTCGAAGATATCGTCCGGTGACGTTGTCTGTTCGCGGTGAACGGGTATATCAGAAAGTAGAACCGTTTTCCCAAGTGAGCGTGCTTCTTCGACAGAAGTGCTCCAGCCTTCGAAGAGTGATGGTTGGATAACAAACGTCGAATTCCGATAGAGCTGCCATTGCTGCTCGCGTGGCACCATTCCAAGGATACGAATGCGGTCGGCAAGCCGATTCGATTCGATCAGCTGCTCTAGGCTAGGGAAGTGTTCTGGATTTCGTCCGTCAACCCTCGCGCCGGAGCAGACCAACAAAGGTGCTTTCGATTCTTGGTGCAGTCGCGCCCAGGCTTCAAAAACGACACGATGGTTCTTGTGCTGCCAGAACTGGTATGGCAGATAAACGTAGGGTTCATCGATTTGCAGTTCATGCATCACCGAATCCGGTGTGCCCGAGATGGCCGATGCGGGCGGATGGGTACGAAAACGCAGAATGAAAGTTCGATCTTCCACTTCGGGAAAGAAACGAAGCATGTCAGTCTGCACTGCCGCACTGCTGCACACAATTCGGTCGCAAGTCGCAGACAAAAAAGAAAACAGTTCGTCTCGATGCCGCAATTCGGCTGCGGAAAAAAACTCGGGGTAATGTTTGTGTTGTAAATCTGTAATCCAACCGACGCACTTGCCATCAAACGGGACAGCAGGCGGCGTGATCGCAGGAAAAAGTAGATCACAGTGTTCGTCGTTGACGCGACGGGCCAATTCATCGCGACGCGAAAGGTCCAGCAACAGTTCGTCTTCGATCAGGTGAATGCGGAACCAAGATGAATCGGAAAAGGCCGCTCCGGCGAGTAGCTTTTCACGTAGGCTTGTGGGGACGAACGCGACGACTTCGGGCACGCTGTCGTTGGGCAGGCTTGCCAATCCTTCCAAACAGTTGCGGACATAGTGAAGTCCTGCAACCCATCCTGCCCATTGTCGAATACTATCCTGCAGAAGCCAGAATGCGATCCGCATCAGTGTTCTCCGTAATCGATCGAATCCAGTTGGCGTAGATCGCTAAGCCGTCTTCAAGAGGTGTGACGTTCTGGATGGTAAAGTCGCTGTCGTGATTGATCTCCACCGCCCAATGCTTTGGGTCACCGGAGGAACTCTCGCCGGAAAATCGCAGCGGCCGATCCGAGCCCAGTTGCTTTAAAAACAGCTGAGCGATGGTTTTGATTTCGACCGACCTGCCGGTCGCAACATTGATGTAATGCGGATGCAGGTGCAGACGTGATTCGGGAGTTGTTACCAAGTTCCCGATCAAGTTTGCGATATCACGCGAGAACACGAAGTCTCGCGTTTCGGTCCCATCGCCGAATAAGGTGACTTCGGAATTCGACTTGGCCTTTCGGAAGATGTCCCATAGCACTTGTTTGCGAAGCCCAGGACCATAAGAACTGAATATTCGAAGGTTAACCGTGTGGATGCCGAAACGGCGACGGTACTGGTCTGTGATCAGTTCACATTGTCGTTTGTGTTTGCCATAGGGCGAAACCGGTTTAACCGGGGTTCCCAATGTGATCGGCAGCTTTTGTGGCTGACCATAGACGGCGGCGCTGGATAAGTTGACAACGTTTGAATCCGGCGAGTGCTTCGATATCGTGTCATAAAGCGACTCTGTCACCATGACATTGTTTTTGAAGTCCGCTTTCGGATCGGCGATCGAAGCACGCACACTCGCTGACCCCGCACAGTGAATGATCCATTGTGGACGTTCACGCGCAAGGATCATTGCCAAGCGATGGTCGGGCAATCGAAATGAATAAGTGCGGTCCGGCAGATCCGTCGCAAGTGATGGACTGCTGGATCCGGTGACAAACAACAATCGGTCACATAAGGGACGCACGACGCGGCCGATTGTCGATCCAAGAAAGCCCGATGCACCCGTGACCAAAACGGTAGACGGTGCCATGAGACTAGCCTTGTTTACGAACTGCGACTGCGACACCGTAGCCGAGTTCTCGGTATTTTGCCGAGCTGAATGCGGGGTTGTTGCCGATCACTTCGTCCCAAACCTTTTCTAAGTACAGGTGTTGGGGATGGGTGATGTCGTCCAAAACGATGACGCCACCGACGGCCAAGCGTGGAATGACGGTCAATAAATCCGCACGCGCGCCATCTTCGGAATGGTCGCCGTCGACATTGATTAAGTCAAACATGTAACCGGGATGCTCATCAAAGAACGCCGGAACGGTTTCATGCGAATTCCCCGAAATCAATTCGAGCGATCCGCGGTGTCCCAAGTTGCTCAGTTCTTCGAAAACGAAGTCGGCGCCAGGGTTGGGCATACCAGCATAGTTTTCCATCCAAAGATCAAATCCGGTGACATCGCAATCCGGTGCGACGGATGAAACGACAGCCAAGCTCCGGCCGCGTCGGACACCAATTTCTAAGTAGCGTCGGGGACGCAAGACCGTGGCAGCGGCATGCAAAAATGTCAGCAGGTCGGCGTAATACCAGTCGTCACCAAAGTTGGCTCGACCGGTGTCGTAATAGCCTTTCAGAAATGTCAGGTAATCATCGTCGGTCAAACGATTCATCATCTGGCGAATGGAGCCTAGCGTTTTGTCACTCGTTGCCATCCGAAGAATCGTTTGGGCGCTGACTTGTACCGGTTCCAGCCATTGCGTTCCCGCAGTCTGATAAACGGTTCGGCAGGGCCCGGAATCGACGCCTTGATCACATCGAAGCACTTTCTTTTCGGTTTGCAGCATTGGTTGGAATCCGTTCCAGAGTATTCGCAAGTCGTTGCATCGCAGAATCAGCGTCGCGCACCGCACCAGGACTGTAGCAGCGATGCGGAACGATAGGCAAGAGACATCGAAACGCAAACCGAAGTGGGGCTTGTGCTAGAATGACGGACCTTCGCCTGTTAGGCACCTAAGTCATTCGCTCGATGAAACGATGCGCGGCCAGCCAAATCCCTATGAGCTTGAATTCCAAAATGAACCCGAGACACCGGAGCCTCCCAAGTCGCTGCTAAAGACCAAATCCATTGCAAATACTGTGATGTGGGCCGCTATTGCTATCACGGTGGTTGGGCCAGGGCTGCGAATTTACATGACGTTTCGAATGGCGATGCAGCAACAGTCGGTCGAACCGGCAATGATCGCCCATGGGATATCCAGGGGGCTCTTAATCGGCGTCGTGATGATTCCGGTGATGATCGTCGCGTTTTTCGTTCGCTCTTGGGCCACGATACGCCTTCGGCGAGAAGGCTTCGACGTTTAGCCGAGATCAAAATCGACCACGGCGTGTGCATCGGCCGCTAGAATGGATCGTTCTTGTTGGCGTGATGGTTGGCACGAACAAAGATTTCGAAATGCTCGATTCAACAAAGCAGCTATATCAAAGCTTGCCGGGGAAATGGCAGGGGATCTGTCGGACTTGGTTTGAGCCCGATGTGTTAAGTGATGAATCCGAGATCAGCGGTACGTTTGAGCTGGCGATCAATGATCGGTTTATCCGGCATCTGTATTGCAGTTCGCTCAAAATGAAAGCTCGCTTTGGCGAAGAGCTTTACGCCTTTAACCCAGTCACAAGGCGTTGGCAATGCAGCTGGGTCGACAGCTTTCACATGTCTGAAGCGATCATGTTTTCGGAAGGCGAATGGCTTGAAAACAAGCTGGCCGTTTTCGGCAATTACGACGTCGGCGACGGGCACCCGCAATGGGGCTGGAAAACCGTTTTAGAATTCGCCGACGAGAACGAAGTCGTTATCACTTCGTTCAATGTCACGCCTGAAGGAGAAGAAGCCAAGGCGGTTGAGGTGACCTATCTACGCGTCTCACCACCGCCGGAATATGACTTCTGATTGCTAAGCGTCCGATGTCTAGCGAGACGTCGAAACCATTGTCGCATCGGATGCCGATGGGCCAATGCCGATCGTCAACCATCCATCGTTGGATTCAACCTGTTTGGCTCGAAAGGTTTTACCAGCAAGGGTTTCGACTTTCGCATCTTCTGGGATCTTCATCGCTTGATGAAGCAACGTTTGTGGGAATGCTTCGGCAAACCCCTTCTTGATCGAGTTGCGCAGGCCGGCTTGTGTAGCGGATAGTCGTTTCGTGCCGGGGAAGTTGATCTGCACTTCGTCATTGCGTTCTAGGACGACGGTGCCGTCGTCGGAAGGAACTGGACGGTACGACGCGACAATCTCCAGCGGACGAGTGAGTTCGCGTGAGCCTTGCGCAAAACGGGTTCCACGGATTCCGACCACAAGATTGCCGTCGCGAGCTTCGAAAATCACCGGTCGCGAGCGATCGAAGTCAATCTCGAAATCTTCAGCGGGCTCATCGTCGGAGCTTGTGGACTGCTTTGGTAGGTCGGATCGTTCGATCATGCGGTCAAGCTCTGCTTTGCTAAGCGTTCGACCGGCAAGAAAACTGCCTAGGGTGTTGTCAATTAGCGATTCATGAATCTGGATTGTGACACCGCTGTTTTCATTGACCGCTGGCGGTGCTGAGGGGGCAGCAAGCTGGTTGCCTTTACGCACGGTCGAGTTTGCAAAGATGGCATCGGTGGATGATCCAATCTGCCGGGTCGGTTCTTCGAAATCCAACCGGTATAACCAGGTTTGAAAATCATCTAAGAAGCTTGGCGTTGGCCCCGTCGCCGCTTGATCCGTTTCGGCGGCGAATTCTTCGCTGATTCGGCGGACAAGTTTGCGGTGGGCAATGCGATCGGCGATCGGCTTCTGTTCCGCCGCTTTTTTGCGAGCGATTTTACGGACCAGCTTTAAGCGGTGTTCGATCGAATTCAGGTTGGTGTGTAGCGATGCGTCGGTGCTGACCTGACCGAGCTGTATGCCAGACTCGTCGGCGATCAATAAGCGAGTCGCGTAGACTTGGGCATTGCTACTGGTGCGAACACGTACGCCGCGGTTGTATCCGATATTGGATGTCGTGACGTTTCCGGTTAATGCCAATTGAATGCGAATGCTGTCTTCGGCGGGTAGCAAGTCGGCGGTCACTTGACCGTTCATTGTCGCACTTCCGTAGATGCTGGTCCCCAAAATGCAGTCACGGACCGGTGTCGTTTGACTCACATCTCGGTTGATTGCTTGTTGGACCATCGCTTCGTCGACATGCACGAAAACATTGGGAGACGAAAACAATCGCTGCGACTCATCGACCAGTTCAACCGATTGGTCGGTGCGTTCGAGCAGATCCAGCAATAGCCTCAGTGTTGCGATGTTATCTGGCGTGGGCTCAGCAGGGATCTCTGACCATTGGTCGGAAAATCGTTCGAGTTGTCGGCCGAGTGCTTTAGCGATCACATCTTTGCGGCGATAGCGAAGCGCATCGCTGTACTGATGGGCTGCTGTGCGAACGTCGCGAATCGCAGCAGTCTCCAGACCAGGGAAGACACCCGTCGCACGACGACTGACTTTATCAAGATGTTCAGCAATCTCTCGATCATCAGCCTCAATCTCGATCGACTGAACTGCCGCTTCGATCCTTAGATAGTCGAGCCAGGCAGCCGCGTTGGCTTCACCAGTGGTGCTGGACAAATGCGCACGCAATTTCTGCACAGCCGATAAGAAGGCTTCGCGCGTTGGGGCAACATCTGCGATCCGTTCCGCCGATAGCTGCTCGATTGACTGCCGTGCGGCCTGTTCAATTGAGGAGTGCCAGTTTTGTGCCGCCAATTGATGGCAAATGACAAAAGGACTGATTCCAACAGCCGCGATTGCAGACGCTCGAACCAAGATGTTTTTAAAACGAATTTGCCAGAACTGACCGACCATGGAGATGTTCCCAACAGCTGAAATGGGATCGAAAGATAACCCGACAAGAGAAGATAGTGAATCTGCAAGGGTTTTGCAGGCGGCCCCGACGATGGAAAAGGATTTTTCGAGCGGCAGACGTGGAGCCTTGGCGTCTATACCGCTTGGTTTGATTGGAATTGTCGATTGTTTGATGAGCTGGTGCTTGAATCGTTATCGGATTCGCCCGCGCGATCCCGTCGCGACCCTAAGGTCACCGTCGGCAACAAAGTTCCCGCTAAGCAGATCGGTCAGCTTTTCTTTCGCCCCGCGCTCGTTGGGCTGTTCCATCCCTGGAGGGCTTCCCCAAAGCAGTTGGGTGTGGTCGCCGGTGAGTAGGTGTAGTTGAGGGACAATGTTCATTCGTGGATCACCACTGACGGTGATCTTGGCGATTTGAATTCGATCGCTGACCGCCGACAGTAAGTTGGCAAGCATCGCTGCCGATTCGACACGACGCTCACCAAATGGTGTGCCTTCGACTCCATTGGGATAGACATTTTCGACTTCGATTTGAATCAGTCGTCGAACGTCTTCGGGTGAGATGTTGGCGGTCGGCAGCATGTGTCCTTCGCCATCAAGTGGGAAGTACATCTCATCGGAGCGGCCTTGGGTTGCCAGTCCCATACTTGAGAGGTGCGATTCAATTTCTCGCATCCACTGCGAATCCCCGGTGACGTGAAACGCCGCGACAGGACGTCGGTATTCGACATCGATTCGGTATTTGCCGCCAGGAAGTTTGGTGACT
The DNA here is from genome assembly GCF_020966635.1 of Stieleria sp. JC731. Lineage (NCBI taxonomy): Bacteria > Pseudomonadati > Planctomycetota > Planctomycetia > Pirellulales > Pirellulaceae > Stieleria > Stieleria sp. JC731. The sequence goes on from NZ_JAJKFQ010000001.1 coordinate 147,932, forward strand.
GAACGGACGTCGCGAATCCAAGGGTGGTTCTTGAATGCGGAAGCGAGCTTCGCTGTGGCTTCGCGATCCAGTGAGGACAGTTCGTTCAAATGCGCCCAGCGGTTGACATCCTCCACTAAGTCGACATGAATGAATTCATGAGGCTCGTTCAAGATGATATTTGCCGGATCGATGCCTTGGTGTTTGGCCGCAAAGTACAGCGCAAACCACTGCGAGTAGGCAAAGTAAGATCCGACCAGCAGTGCCATCGGCCAGACCAAGGCCCATACGGCTGGTGCTTTGATCAACCGCCGCAGCAACCGACGAATGGGCCGAGGATCAGCATCATCTTTGCGTGCCATTGATCCTTCCCTGGAAAGTTTGTCGAGGCAATACCGTTTGAACTACGACATCACCTCTCAAGTTTCCGTTTTGAGAGCCTTGTTTCACGGCGCGTGAAACATGTCGTCAGTCGCTGTTTGTCCAACTATTACTGCGCGGCAGATTTGTCGATCGACGGTTTGATAAGACCGTGACGTCGCGAGTTGAGGCAATTCAACTGCTCGCCGTGCATGAATCAATCATCGGCAGATCAGCCGCGAAGATGACTCAATTTGTTAGACAAGGTAACGCTCTACCAAATCTGTAGATTCAGTTGCAAGTCGATCCCGGTTTGCAGCAGAACTTGTTCGCGGACACGCTCGATCAGCTTGAGACATTGATCGCTGGTGGCACCATCATGAGCGATCATGTAGTGCGGCTGCTGCGAATCGATGGAGACTTCGCCTTCGCGGCTTCCCGCCAGGCCGACATTTTGGATCAGTTCGCGAGCCGAGATGGTATCGGGATCGATAAACGGCATTGCGATCCGTTCCATATCGGACGGACGTGTTGAATTGCGTGAAATCCAGAGCTTCTGCATCCGCTTGGTCAGCGCGACAGCATCTCCGGGTTCTAGCAGGAAGTCGACTTCGACAATGGTCGAACCCGTCAGCGAAGTTTTTCGGTAGGTAAAGCCGACTTCATCCTGGTCGACTTCGCGGATCGATCCGTCCGACTCCATGACGCGGATGGCGTTAACCACCGGGCTGATGTCACGTCCGCCACTGGAAACATTCCCAATGACGGCAGCCCCCACGGTTCCGGGGATGCCGACAAGGTGCTCAAGGCCGCCAAGACCTGCGCCGACCGCTTTGACGACCGCGTGCGAAAGTTTTGCACCGGCACCGGCGGTCAGTCGGTTGCCATCAATGGCAAGTCCGCTGGTTGCCGCGGCAGCCATGGAAATGACAACGCCGTCGAAACCTGATTCGCGGACAAGCACATTGCTGCCCGACCCGAGGATGCGAACGGGAAGGTCGTTTTCACCAGCCCAGACGATGATCTCCGTCATCTGTTCGAGGTCGACAGGTTCGGCAAAAAAGTGTGCCGGACCGCCGATCCCCAACCAAACTAAGGGAGCGAGCGATTCGTCGGAGCGGACTACGTGTTGAAGGCGTTCAGGAATCATGCACCGATAATACCGCAGCAGGCGAATCCTGCCAGTGGGACTATGCAAGCTGGGGAGCAGTTCACACTCGCCGTTTTCAAATCAGATGAAATCACGCACAAACGGTTAGACCGACTCGTTTAACGCCAAGTCGATCTAACGCATCGCTTGCTTGGTTCTAGCCGCGTGGAACTGCGACGGACCGGATAAGGTTGCGAACCGGTTGCTTGGACTGATAGCCCTTTAGGAGGTGTCGTTTCCACTGACCGGCATCGGTTCGTGAAAACACGATAATCTGTGGCAGCATTTTCTCGCCCTTGGTCAACTGATCGACCAATTCGGAGTTTTCGTCGCGGTTAAGAACGGCGATGCTGACGTCGTCCAGTTCACCGGTTTCTGCCATTGGTTCTAATGTTGTCTGCTTCAAGACATTGCATGCAGGGCACCAGGGTGCACTGACGACAACCATTAAAGGTTTGCCTTCCTTAACAGACTCCTTGTACGCTTCCGCGTAATCGGTCTTGATTGGTGCTGATGTAACACTTCCGAGCAATACAGCTAACAGCAACGAAACCATTCCGAGCTCCTTGAATTAAAGCATGGTTACCGATCGGCGGTACACAATGTCATTTCGTTCGAAGGGAAGTCCTTCGAAGTCAGTGAGTTCGAGTGAATGCTTCGATGAGTCATTCGATTCACTCGAACAAGCCGCCGAGGGCGAGTCATTCGTTGTTGTCCACGCTGATCCATTCCATTTACGCGCGACCCGATTCGTGGGCGCTATGGTGGCCAACAAATTGCCCTAATGGGAGATCGTCCAACTTGGGATCATTCCCACATCGGTGGTTCCCAGAACCATTCTGGGGAACCTGGGGCAACCCTACCGAAACTGCGGCTCCGGAAGGTTGGGCGGAGTATATGGATGCCCAGGCCGTCAACAAGGCGTACAGTTCAGAAATCACCAAATTCCATGAACGCCGAAGCGTGCAAAAATTGAAATAAGTTGGGGCAGGATTTACCGAAAGTCGCTAAGCTTCGATCCACCAACCATTTGAAGCATGCCAATCGACGACGCCCCGCCGTGATAAAGCATGTACGCAGGTGCACTTACCCGATCGAAGGAAAGGTCTGCCCCCAAATGATGTTTGTTGAAAACCTGTCCTCGGTCAGCACGATTACTTCACCCGTTTGCCGATTCGGGTGCTTTGCCGATTTTGGTCCCGCAACTGGCGCCACCGCTACGCAGGAAATCGCCGCAACTCTTGTCGCTGCAGGGGCAGTCAAATGAGGTTGCGAGTCGGATTGATCGGTCTCGGCGAACAGTGGCAATCACGTTATCGCCCAGCTCTGCGAATGTTGGACGACCGATTTGACGTTCGTGCCGTCTACAGCACGATTTCAAAACTGGCCGAATCTACGGCAGAAGAGTTTCAAGCCGATCCCATCGACGGATACCGAAGCTTGGTCTACCGGTGTGATATCGATGCGGTCCTGATTCTTAAACAGTGCTGGCTGGGTTGGCTGCCAGCTCTGGCCGCCTGCCAGGCTGGAAAGGCGGTGTACTGGGGCGCCGGTTTGGATTTTGATCCCGTGGGCCAAAAATCCGTTCGGCAGACGATCGAAAGCAGTGGCGTTGCCTTCATGGCGGAACTGCCAAGACGATTCGCCCCAGCGACGCTGCGGATGAAAGAACTGATTGCCACACACCTGGGCGCACCTCGGCTAATCCGAGTTCACCGCCAAGCGATCTGTTCCGATAATTCGCCCCATCCGGGGCCTGCCACCTGTCGGACCGACGATAGCGAGCTAGTCGAGTTGGTTGATTGGTGTCGCTACATTGTCGGACGGTCGCCAACAGCAGTTAGCTCGGTTTGCAAAGAAGATCTCTTTCAATCGCTGATCTTGAATTACGACCAGCAGGATTCCGGTTGTCGTACCACCAAAGACGGTGCGGACCAGTCAAAAGTTGATCGAGGTGCGATCGCCGAAATCGCAACCGATAGCACACTTCCTGTTCAATGGAAGGAAGCGGCGAGTTTCCGTTCTCCTGCGGCGATGAAAGTCCAATGCGAAAACGGAGTCGCATTTATCGACCTGCCAAGCAATTTGGTTTGGTTTGATGACGCCGGTCGCCATGTCGAATCCTTGGAAACCGAGTCGCCTGTGGGTGAGCGAATGTTGCGACAGTTTCATCGCAGCGTGACCAGTTTGGTCCGCGATCTGACTGGGCTTGTCGATGCATACGAAGCCGCTGCGGTTGTCCAAGCGGCACGGCAAAGTCATGAAACTGGGTGTCGTGTCCCGTTGCCCGCCTAGGCTCTTCTGGTCAAACCAACCAAGTGTCTTTCTCGCGCTGTAGCTTGATCACGCTTCGATAGACACTTGGTCAATACAAGGGCTTACCAAGTATCCAGTTCTCCTTTAGTACACCGTGCTCCTTAATACACAGTGATCGCTCGGACACGTTCGAGCACGCCGTTGTAGTAAACCGATTCGCCGGGCCGGAATTGTCGGATGGGTTTGCACAGTTTTTCTGCAGACCAAAGCTGAACCGGACGGTCCTGGTGGACAACGACGATCTTTCCTGATCCCAGCAAGATCATCAGTGCTTCACACTCCTGGAGCGATTGTGAACTGATCCGGCAAGCCGCGGGGCGACTGCTTGCGGGCAGGCTGTTCGCTGGCAAGCTTCTTTGCAATCGGTGATTGACTGGAAGTGTGTTCGGTCGTTCTGGCAATGTGGCGAGGCTCATGTCCAGATTGTTCCGCCGCAATTGACACCTTTGGTCTGGCGTGAATTACCGAATTTCTATTCCCGTCAATCGGGCAGCGGTAATTTCCGTCCTATGTTTTCCCAGGGTCCGCGCCAGTTGACCCACTCGACCGGACGTCGCTGGGCGCGTAACCCGAACAACCGAAAAAAACGACACGGGTTTGCCGAAGGAAAGCAGCGAGAAACGAATCATGGCCACGCGAACAATGCCAGGGCGAGCGGATAACCGCCAAGATCAATTCGAAGAGATCAAATCGCGAATTCACAGCAAGCTGGTCGATAAGCTTGACTTGTCTCGCGTCGGCGACATGCAGGGGGATGCCCTCAAACGGGAAATCCGGGTCGTCATCGAGCACCTTTGTGATGCCGAAGACACACTTCTGAACCGTCAAGAACGCGAACGGATTGTCGACGAAGTTCTTGACGAAACGTTCGGCTTGGGGCCGTTGGAGTTGATCTTAAAAGACCCCAAAGTCAGCGATATCTTGATCAACGGTCCGAAGAACATCTACGTCGAAAAGGGCGGTCAGATGCAGAAGACCGACGTCGAGTTTCGCGACGGAAAGCACCTCCTGCAGATCATCGACCGAATCGTCAGTAAGGTCGGTCGGCGTGTTGACGAAACCTGCCCGATGGTTGACGCGCGTTTGGAAGACGGCTCGCGGGTCAACGCGATTATTCCTCCGTTGGCACTCGATGGTGCCGCGGTCAGTATTCGTCGGTTCGGTAGCAACCCGTTGAAGCTGGAAGACCTGTTGAACTACAAGGCGTTCACGCCCGAGATGGTGATGTTGCTAGAAGGCTGCATCAAAGCTCGCTTGAACTGCATCATCGCCGGCGGTACCGGTTCTGGTAAGACGACGTTGCTGAACACGCTGTCGTCCTTTATCGGCCATAGCGACCGTATCGTCACGATCGAAGACGCGGCCGAATTGCAGTTGCAACAGGATCACGTCGTTCGATTGGAAACACGCCCGCCGAACATCGAAGGCAACGGTGCGGTGACCGCGACGGACTTGGTGAAAAACGCCCTGCGGATGCGTCCCGAACGGATCATCATCGGTGAATGTCGTGGTGGCGAAACGTTGGACATGTTGCAAGCGATGAACACCGGTCACGACGGTTCGTTGACCACGATTCACGCCAACACGCCTCGTGACGCGATCGCCCGTTTGGAGACGATGGTCATGATGGCCGGTTTCGAGTTGCCCGTTAAAGCGATTCGCCAACAGATTTCCGGTGCGGTCGACGTCTTGATCCAAGCGAACCGTTTGCAAGGTGGTCCACGTCGTGTGACCGCGATCACCGAAGTCGTCGGTATGGAACAAGAAACGATCGTCCTGCAGGACATCTATCGCTTCGAGCAAAAAGGCATCGGCGAAGACGGTAAAGCTTACGGAACGTTCGAATGTTCGGGTGTCCGTCCGAGCTTTATGGACAAGCTGGAAGCGGCCGGCGTTCGGTTGCCTTCAAGTGCATTCCGTGAACGCACGATGATGCACGCCTAGGTTATTTGTCCGACCGAGCCGATTTGCAAAGTCGACTCGACAATCATTCTGTTTCCCCACCACTTCTGCATATTCCCATGACAGCGACCGTCATTCTTATTGCCGTTGGCGTCTTCGTTGCGTCACTTGTCGCCTTGGCGGCAAATGTCCTTGTGCCGGGCGGCGACAACACTGCAACCGAAGACAGACTTGCACAGATGGCATCGCGTCGTCGCGGCGGCGGCGGATCACATGGCGGTGAACAGGAATCCGGGTCGTTGCTGTTGGACGGTGGATTCGATGATGCGAAAGGTTTTCTTGGCAACATCGTTGAGAACCTTCCCGGCATCGGCGACTACTTGGACCAAGCCGACGTCCGAATGCCACCGGCCCAGTTCGCAATGATCTGCATGGGAGCGATGGGATTGGGCGTCGCGATCTGTCTTGCCAGCCCGTTTAAGCTGCTGGCCATTTTCGTCGGGCCAATGTTTGCCGCGGTGCCATTCGGATGGCTGATGCTCAAACGCCGAAGTCGGCTCAATAAGTTCGGCAAGCAAATGCCCGAAGCATTGGAATTGCTTGGGCGTTCGCTACGTGCCGGTCACTCTTTGAACGCCGGGTTTGGGTTGGTTTCAAAGGAAATGGAAGATCCATTGGCTCGCGAGTTCGGACGTGCGTTCGAAGAACAGAACCTTGGTATTCCGTTGGACGAAGCGATCGAGGACATGGCCAATCGTGTCCCCAATATGGACCTTCGATTCTTCGCGACCGCCGTTGTTTTGCAGCGGCAAACCGGTGGTGACTTGGCTGAAATTCTGGACAAAATCGGTCACCTGATTCGAGAGCGATTGCAAATCTTGGGGCAAATCCAAGCGTTGACCGGGGAAGGCCGGATGAGTGGTGCGGTGCTATTGGCACTGCCGCCGGTTTTGTTCTTGGTGATGCTGAAATTGAACTACGAATACGTGATGATGCTGTTTACCGACGAAATCGGTCGGTACATGTTGGGCTTTGGATTGGTGACCCAGCTGATCGGTGCGATCGTGATCAAAAAGATTATCACGATCAAAGTTTAGACATCCATCCAACCAACACACACTGGCAATCAATGCCCCTGATTCGGACAATGCAATGAACTTGTTACTGGCCATCTCAATCGACCCGATCTACTTGACCGCAGGCGCGATCTTCGCCTTTGTGACAATTGGCATGTGGTTCGCCCTAACACGGATCACCGGTGATGACAAACCTCGCGCCGAAGCGAGGCTTGACATGATGCGTAAACGTCGTGCGAGTGGCCAAGCCGCTGCCGATGGCAATCGCTCAAAGAACGAGGCTCTGACCGCATACTTGGAACGTGCCGCTTCACCGCTGGCTGACAAAGTTAGTGGTAACGAAAAGGAAATGGGGCAGCTCCGTGAAAAGCTGATGAACGCTGGCTTCCGCCGCGAAGCCGCACCGGTGGTCTTTAAAACGATCCAGCTGGGCACCGCCGCATTCGGATTGTTTGTCGGCAGCACCTACGGATTCTTCGCCAACGGCTTCGGCCAGGACATGATCATCAAGGTCGGTGGCGGATTGATTATCGGTTTCATGATCCCCAAGTTCTCGCTTGATTTCATCGCGAAGAAGCGAATGGAAAAGATCTTCTTGGGACTGCCTGATGCACTCGACTTGATGGTCGTTTGTGTTGAAGCCGGTTTAGGGATGGACCAAGCGCTGCGTAAGGTCGCCGAAGAAATGGAAAAGAGCCACAAAGAGATCGCCGAAGAATTCGGGATCGCAAACAAGCAATTGCAGCTAGGCCGAACACGAAACGAAGTGTTGCAAGCGCTGGGCTTCCGCAGCGGTGTTGATGACCTCAAACAGCTCGCTTCGATCTTGATTCAGGCTGACAAGTTTGGCTCGTCGATCGCGTCCGCTTTGCGAGTCCAGAGTGACGCGATGCGAACACGTCGACGTCAGATCGCCGAAGAGAAAGCGGCGAAGACAGCGGTGAAAATGATCTTCCCGCTAGTCTTGTTCATTTTCCCTGGCATCTTCGTGGTTCTAGTCGGTCCTGCCGGTATCAGCATGTATCGAAACATGTTGAGCCAGTAAAAAGATCGACAGTCTTTGCCCACTTCGCTGTGTAGGATTTACCTGCACAGCGATTTTTTTTGGGCGGAAGGGCTATCAGCGAGCTGGTTTGCGGGCCACCGTCATTCGCCCGTCAACGACCAAACGATCGGTGTACTGTGTCATCGTGAATCGTCCTCCCCGAAACCAATGTAGTAGCGGCGAAACGTAATCAGGCGGTGGTAGCTCGCTAGGCGCCGGGCCGTTCCAAGCGGTGCTTTCCCAACGTTTGCGTTGTGGGTTGTATTCGTACTGTCCACCGAGGCTGCACTGAAGATCAGCGTCGAGGACTTGTCGAACACGGGTGAACGCGTCTTCGGGGGCTACATCAAGTTGCCGCGTCAGCAAGTTCAGGAAGTCAGCACCGGCTACGCTACTTCGTGCAGCCCGCTGGTAGAGTTGGTTGTTGACCCAACCTTCCAGCTGGCTCCCTAGGAGGCTTCCGATGTGTCCACGGACGGTAGCCGCTTCGGGGACTTCGGTGGCTTCAAGGAATGGCAATGTTGATGTCAGGACTTCGTCTTGAAAAGACAACACACTGAATCCGCCACCGCTATAGCGATACAAACCACCGATCAATCGACTCATGCCGGGGCCGACAGGGCGGCCGCGGCCAAGGCCCAAAGGTAGGCGATCCAGGGCTCCAGGTTGCGGCCAGGCACCGAGGTAGCCCGGAAGGCTTTTAAGGGATCGATAGATGTTTAGCAGCCCATCGAAGTCTTCCGGTTCCGGCGGAAAGTTATCTTTGATGCCAACGAACAGATGGGTCGCCGGTCCGATTTGTTCGCTAGCGACGTGAGCTTGCAAAGTGACAATGTCGTCCGGTGCCGAACGGATCGCAACTTTGGTCGGTGGTCCGAGCTGCTTCGCCCACTTACCGTATTTTTCAGGTGTCAAAGGCGCGATTTCCGCATGGATGTTAATTCGTTCCAGGGACGGGCTTCCGGGGACATCGTCACGTCGAAGTGCGACGATAATCGGGTCCATTTGCGGAAACCGCTCGCTGTACTCGTTCGCGATCGAGTTGTACCACTCTGCTTCTTGTGCGGTCACCTTTTCGATTTCCACGTCGGCGATCGGCAAGAATGATCCTCTGCCGCCCCGCATCGTGTCGATCACGCGTTCTCCGATCGTCACGATGCCACTGCCGTCAGGACGTTTTCCGAACGAGAGCGGCAGGAAGCCTTCTTCGATCAATTCTTCTACGCTAAGCGTGGTCGAGCTTGCATCGTTGGATTCGGATGCAGCCGCCAAGCGGGCAAGGTGGACCAGCGAGACATCGCTTTCGGCTGCCGATCGCCGACGTAGTTCGATCATGTACTCCGGCGATACTAGCCCTTGCAGCATCTGAGGCGAAAAGTATGCAAAGATCGTGTCGTCTCGATCAACAGGAACAAGCGATCGGGATAATCTGAAAGACGGTGTCTTGGCGAGTGATTCACCGCTCTTGCTGACTTCGAAGAATCGCTTTACCAGCGTCTTACTGTTGGTGATTAAGAAGTAGCCGTTGTCTTCGGCAAGAAACGACCGAATCGAGTTGTCCGTCTTGGACAGAAAGGAAACTTGATGCCCATCGACATCGATCTGTTTCAATGTGATTTTGTCATCACTGGATGCACGTGTGGATCGATCGTTGTTAAGCGATGATCGCAGCAGGAAAGCGTTGCTGGCTTTCAAGATCACGCCCATCGATGCGCCATCATTGGTAAACAGGTCACGGCCGATGACTGCTTGGTCTTCGACGACGCTTGCGCCTAGCATTCGCGATAGCTGATTAATTTGCGTCGCAATTTGGTTCTGAAACCTTTCGGTCGATTTGTTCACAGTGCCGCGCAGTGTGATCATGCGACCGATGTCACCACCATACTCTTCGGCCAGATCCAAAAACCATAGGTAATTATTGAATGATCCGAACCGGATATAGAAACATTCCGGAGGCACATGCCCGGCAATCGATTCGGTGACCGTTGATTCGTCAACGGTGGGTAACGCAGTGTCCTGCCAACGAGGTGGCGATGGTAATGGAACGGTCGCATTGGGTGATGCGTTGGGGCCCGGCTGATTGTTGTCGTTCAAGCCTGCAGACGTTCGCCGAAAGATTTCTTTGGTGACTTCTTCAGCGCCCGTTAGATACTTCAGCGTTTCGAGCAGGGGATCAGATTTTTCACTCGGCGCGATAAACCAATCGGGAAGACCGTTGCCGGTGCGGCCGCTAAGCATCGCAACCAAGTACGTTTCAACCCACGGCGGATAGTCACCGTTATCAATGAACGACTTCGCTCGATCAATGTATGCGACCCACCATTGATTCAGCGCCGTCGCATGCAGGGCCGGATCAAGCTTTGGGACCAATTCATAGGTGCCAATGGTTCCCGCGTCGTCAGCCAGCTCAACAGTTAGTGGCGCATCGCCTGTGAATAGAAACGTTGCACGCCGAGCAACAATTTGCGTTGTCGGTTGATTGTCATCTGTCAGTTCTTTGATCAGTTTTCCCAATCGTCCCAGCAATCGACCGTTTCCGGGTTGGGGGACCGGACGCTCACTCGCAGGTGTGATGGGAATTTCAATGTCTTCGGTGATCGGATAGTGGATTCGCCCTGAATCACTGGTTACCGCCAAGGGCCTAGGGGTTTGGCCAACCAAGGGGACCGCGAGCGGGATTTCCACAATGGCAACGCCATAGCGATGTGAGTTTTCGGTCGGGACCGACGTTCCACCGTTTCTGGGGGCGGCGAGTGCCGAGGCTAAAACTTCGACCGCCTGGGAGGGTTTTGAGGTGGCAATGAATGTGACGACAATCATGCCGAATGCAAAAATGGCAAACTGCACGGGGCGGCGGGGCGATGGATGAAAGGGCATTCGATAGCTTGACTCTGACGTATTTAAGACGCCCGCTCGCCAGAATTCATGCTCTGGACGATACTAACGAGGGCGTACTGGCGGCACCGTTTACCGCTGGCATATCGACGGCATTATCCCCCAGCACACCAACTTTGGATAGGCAAACCGTGGACAGTCCCTCTCGTAGTGGTGTTTTTCAGTCCAGCACCGACGCCCGTTTGGAAGCATTTGCGGAATCAATTAGCTTCGACAAGCGGCTGTATCGACAAGATATTCGCGGTTCGATCGCCCATGCCGAGATGCTCAAAAACGTCGGTTTGATTGAAGAAGACGATTTCGCAAAGATCCGCGACACTTTGCGGCAAATCGAAACGGAAATTGAAGCGGGTGACTTTCCGATCCGTTTGGAATTGGAAGACATCCACATGCATATCGAGTCCGTTTTGATCGAGCGGATCGGCGATATCGGGCGAAAGTTGCATACCGCTCGCAGCCGCAACGATCAGGTCAGTACGGACGCCCGAATGTGGATTCGCGAGCAACTTGATCACGTTTCCACGCTTCTAGAAGAACTGCAAAAGGCATTCTTGGGCCGCTGCGAAGGCGACTTTGATGTAATCTTGCCCGCGTATACCCACCTGCAACGTGCCCAACCGGTTCTGGCTCCGCACTACTGGTTGGCCTACGTCGAAAAGTTCCAGCGTGATCGCGATCGACTGGCCGATTGCCGAACCCGTGTCAATCAATGCCCCTTGGGTGTCGCTGCGGTTGCAGGGACGACATTACCGATCGATCGCCAGCAGACGGCGAAGGCACTCGAATTTGACGGTGTCACCGCGAACAGCTTGGACACCAGTAGCGACCGAGACTTCATCATCGAAAGTGCATTCGTGCTTTCGATGATCGCTTCGCACCTTTCCGGCTGGGCCGAAGAATGGATCTTGTGGAGCACCGTGGAGTTTGGCTTTATCAAGATGCCGCATCAGTTCTGTACCGGCAGCAGTATCATGCCGCAAAAGGTCAATCCAGATACTCTGGAACTGACGCGGGGCAAATCAGCACGTGTGATGGGGAACTTGCAAACCTTAATGTTGTTGGTCAAGAACTTGCCACTTGCCTACAACCGTGACCTGCAAGAAGACAAGCCGCCATTGTTCGATTCGTTCGATACCATCACCGCAATGTTGGAATTGGCTATCCCAATTGTTGCCGGAAGCGAGCTGCAGCGTGAGCGTATCACCGCGCGTATCGAAGAGGGCTATCTTGATGCGACCACATTGATGGAATGGCTGATCAAGAAAGGCATTCCTCAGCGAACAGCGCACCATGCTGTCGGTGCGATCGTCGGCGCAGCGATGGAAAAGAAAATTCCGTTGGCTGAGTTGCCGATTAGCGAGATGCAAAAGCACGCCTCCCAAGTTGATGAATCAATTTTGGAAAGCCTTGGGACAAGCAACGCGGTTGCCGCATTTGTTAGCTATGGGTCGACCGCCCCAAGCGAAGTCCGTCGGCAGATCAATCTTTGGCAAGAAAGATTGTCCGGATAGACCCGCTTAAGGCGATCACTTGGTTTCGCTTTGTTTTTAAATCACGTCGCAAAATGCATTCGTCTTTCGGCGAGTGCATTTTGTTTTTTCTTTATGCACCAAAGACCGATCGCATCTCGATTCCGGCCATGCGTAGATAGACCGATAGGATTCCACGGTGGTGGACGATGTGATTGAAAACCCAGTTTCTTAGGCACTCTTCTTTGCTAATCGTGAAAAGCGTTTGTCCGGACATCAGCAGCGACCAGGGTTTCGCAAGTTCTTCGTCACTGACGTTCGCAATCGCTTCTCTCGCCTCGGCTACGTTTTTGTCAAACAATGCGAGGACTTCGCCAGGGCTCGAAAGTGCGGGAAAGGTTGGGCTCTGGCAACCTTCGGGTTGGATGTCAAACTCGGGATAGTCAGTCACGTGCTTGGTCCAGCCCACACAGTCGGCGATATGATTCGCGTTCCAACCGATCGTATGGAGCTTTTCATCTGCTTGCCAATCCATTTTGTCTGCCGGGATGGCCGCCAAGACGTCGCGAGTCCGTGGCATCTCGCGATCAAATTCGGGCAGCATTATTTCTGAAAGCGTCGCCATGGTGAAACCGTGTTTAGTAATGATGGAAAGGGGAAAAGAACTTTGTCGGATGAGCTTTGAAAGCTACATGTTTTAAACAGTTCGAAAGCTTCAGCGTAACTTAGCGTCCGACGTTCCATCGCATCAACCAAGCTAAGATTCGTTTGTTTAACGGCGTCAGTTTCGTGCGGTTGAATTGGTCGCCGACTTTTCGTATCGCATCGGCTTGTGTTGGATAAGGATGAATGTGGCTGGCCAGTTTTGACAGTCCGGTTTTGGTATTCATCGCCATGGTGATTTCCGAAATCAGCTCGCCAGCGTGCTCGGCAACCACTGTTGCTCCGACAATTTGATCACTTCCGGATCGCACATGGATCTTGACGTAGCCCATATCTGATTCATCAAGTACAGCACGGTCGACTCCATCCATCGATTGAACAAAGGATTGGATCGCAACACCTGCATCCGCAGCTTCTTGCTCGGAAAGTCCCACGTGCGCGATTTCCGGCGATGTGTACGTCACCCTGGGGATGATTAACTTGCTTGCGTTTTTCTTTCCAAACGGGCCTATCGCAAACAAAGCATTTTGAATAACGGTTCGGGCCTGGAAATCTGCGGCATGGGTGAATTTTGTCTTCGAGCAAACGTCTCCTGCTGCGAAGACGTTCGGGTTCGTCGTTTGCAAATGATGATCAACGGTGACACCCTGTGAGGTCGCCTCGATACCTGCTGCTTCTAAATTGAGATGTTCAATGTTTGGCGCGCGTCCAGTCGCGACAAGAAGTTGATCGACGGTCGTCGGCCCGCGACTTTCTTTTGTCAAAATTTCAATGCCTTGTTCGACACGTCCCACCCGAAGATCCTTGCATCCCAGGCAAAGTTGAACTCCCTCTCTTTCGAACTGTGTTTTCAGCAGGTCTGATGCGTCGGGATCTTCGTGCGAAAGCAACCGCTCGCTACGGTCAAAAAGAGCGACGGTGCTTCCCAGCCGGGCAAAGGTTTGCGCCATTTCGCAGCCGATCGGCCCCGCCCCAATAATGCCGAGCCGGTCTGGCAGCTCGGTCAGCGAGAAGAGGGTTTCATTGGTCAGGAAGTCGACTTGATTGAGGTTTTCGATGTCAGGAGCCTTCGCGCGAGCGCCGGTCGCGATGACGGCCTTTTTGAAACTCAATCGACCATTGGTTCCGGTTTCTGATCGAATCTCCAATGTTTGGCGATCGACAAAAGCTGCAGCTCCGAAATACACATCTACGCCAAGATCTGAAAATCGCTTGGCCGAATCGTGGGGGCTAATCTCGGCACGTAAACGTCGCATCCGTCGCATGACTTCTGCAAACCCGACATCCGTGTCTTTTACGTGGATACCAAATCTGTCGGCTTGGTGGATAGTGGCTGCGACACGGGCCGATCGAATCATTGCTTTTGATGGGACGCAGCCGACATTCAGGCAATCGCCACCCATCAATGACTTTTCGATCAATGCCACGCGAGCACCCAAGCCTGCTGCACCGGCCGCGGTGACAAGACCTGCCGTGCCCGCACCGATGACCACTAGCTGGTAGGGCAGGTCAGGTGTTGGGTTTTTCCAGTCCGCCGGATGAACGTTGTCGCGTAGTTGCTGATCAAAGTGGTCAATCAGAGGCATCGTGATCGCTTCACCGTCAGTGCCAGAACGGTCACTCATGATGTCTTCTCCTGGGTCGGCCCATTTAGTGATGCTTGCGATCGATGTTGGCGGATTCGTTTGGTAACCCAGCGTCCGACCACAGGGAACAAGCCAAGCACAGCGAAGGCGACAAAGATCCGACTCAGTTGCTGGGAACTGAAAGCCGCTGCGGCTCCCTCGTCAGCCAGCTTTTGTAAGTCAGGGACGCTCCAACCGGCGTAGACATAAACGATCGTCCCAGGAAGCATTCCGAGTTGACTGACCCACCAAAACGTTCGGGTGCGAATCGGCGTTAATCCCATCACCGCGTTGATGACAAAGAATGGAACCGCTGGGATCAGGCGAAGCGAGAAAAGGTAGAACGGCCCTTCGCGTTCAAGAGACTCGTTGAAGGATTTTAACCGCTCGCCGAATCGTTCTTCGACACTTTGCCGAAACAGGTATCGGCTTAAACTAAAAGCGATTGTTGCGCCAGCGGTGGAGGCAAAGCTGACGAGGACAATGCTTTCGAGTAATTCAAAATACCAGCCGATCGCCAGTGTCATCAGGGCCGCGCCGGGAAGCGAAAGTCCGGTCGCGATCACATAGGCCACAAAGGTGATCGCATAGACGCCAAAAGGATGTTGCGTCTGAAAGGATCGCAATTGGCTTTCTCGTTCGGCTAAACTGGTCAAGTTGACTTGGTCACCAAAAGCTACCCAAATAACAATGACCGCGACTACCAAGCCAATCGCGACGAAGAATTTCATTCGATCGGTTGACTTGTTACTCAATTCGGCTCTCAGTTGTTTCGGCGGTCAAAGCGGTTCTGGCGAGCAGAACCGCTGTTTCATCCTGTTGAATGACCAATTCAATATTTCACCTGCCAGCCAAGCATTGTCATCGACTGGCAAGATACGACGATAAGTTCACGATACCAATGTTATTCGCCCGAAAGTACAGCACTTCCATGGATCATTTTTCGACGCTGGTAAAGAAATTCGGCTCTGTGATCGTTGCCGGTTGCACGTTTTTGCTTTTCGGGATTTCAGCATGTGTGGGAAAAGCCGAGGCGAGTAGTCCACCGAATATCGTCGTCATTTTTATTGACGACATGGGTTTTGCGGACCCGAGTTGTTTCGGTAACCCGCAAATGAAGACTCCCAATATCGATCGCTTAGCGCAGGAAGGAACCAAGTTCACGAACTTTTATGTGAACTCGCCAATTTGTTCGGCTTCACGTGTGGCGTTGACAACGGGCATGTATCCGCAGCGATATCGGATTCATTCGTTTCTTGCCGCACGTGCGGCCAATCGACGTCGGTTGATGCCCGATTGGTTGGACCCGAACGTGACAACCTTGGCAAAACTGCTGCAGCAAAAGGGATACGCGACGGCGCACTTCGGTAAGTGGCACATGGGTGGCGGTCGAGACGTCGATGACGCACCGCTGCCACAAGCTTATGGATTCGACGAATCTTTGGTTTCGTTTGAAGGTTTAGGTGATCGAATTCTCTGGACCAAGACGGGGAATCAACGTCTTAGTTGGAAGCACGGGCGTGGCCAAATTCTGGACTTGCCTAAGCACAAAACCACGGAGACGTATGTTGATCACGCCATCGATTTTATCGAGCAACATCATGACTCCCCGTTCTACGTGCGAGTCTTTCCCAACGATGTGCATGACACGCACATGCCATCCGATGAGCAGCGGGCAAAGTGGGTTAACAAGTCAGCGAATCCACCCGACGTGGAATTCTTCGCCGTGCTGGATGAAATGGATCGTCAGATCGGTCGGCTGTTGGATACGATCGACCGACTGGAGTTACAGCATGAAACGCTTGTGCTTTTTACCAGCGACAACGGTCCGACCGACTGGCCGCGATACTACGAAGCGGGACATCAACCACCCGGGTTCACTGGGCCTCTGTTTGGACGAAAATGGAGCCTCTATGAAGGCGGGATCCGAATGCCGTTTATCGCTCGATGGAACGGTCATATCCAGGCAGGTAGGACGGATGATTCGACGACAATGGCCGCGATCGATTTATTGCCAACGGTCGCTTCCATCGTGGATGTCCAGTCGGATGTCCAATTCGATGGAATCGACATGTCGAAGGCATTCTTTGGAGAACCGATCCAACGCGAGTCCCCAATCTTTTGGGAATACGGAGTCCATGGAAGCATTCTTCCGGGGAATGAAAAACATGTTAGTCCCGATCTAGCCATGCGAGATGGCCCCTGGAAGCTGCTGATGAACGTCGACGGTTCAGAGGGCAAGTTGTTCAATTTGAAGGCCGACATGGGTGAAACCACCAACGTGATTGACCAACATCCCGACGTCGCCGCAGAGATGCGGCAAAAGTTGAACGATTGGTGGGGCGAGATGGCTGCGTATTACCCCAGCCAGGCAAAGCCAAATTAGCAGGCCCCCAACCCAGCAGGCCCTAACCCCGCAGGAACTGCCAAGTCGTAGAGTCACACTGACCCAAGGTGACTGCCCTGTTCGCGGTTAGGATAAACAGTCAAATCGCAGTTTTTCATCTCGTTCGAAGTGAAATGGGCTAACTTCCTAATGAAGCATGACTGATTGAAAGGAGCCCAATTTTGCGAAGCGACCTAACTGTTGCCTTTAATGCCCGTCAATCAGCTCGCTTTCACACGACGATTGTTTTGTAGGGTTACCGCGCCGTTCTACGTGCGGATACCTAAGAAGTCAGTTTTCAAGGCTGTTTGCCCCGACAGCTCAACAACGTCACTCGCAGCGGTAGGGGCATAGATGAATCAATACGCGAAAGACATCTGCACTCAGTGCATATTTCAGTCGCTCACTGAGTTGCTTGAGTACTATTCTGAAGCCGAAGTGACAGTTCAGTCGACCAGCTGCGATAGCCTTGCAGCGGTGTTCAATGAGACGATCGAATGTCCGACGATAGGATGTGAAACGATCGCATCAATGACTCGTCTGGATGGAACCCGATTCTCTGGCTCACTCACGTTGACATCGCATGCGTGCGTGATTGCTAAATTGTGCCGACAAGAATTGCAATTCGCACCGGACTGGATTGGCGAACTTGGCAATCAAATCCTGGGCCGATTCAAGAATAACCTGCTCGACTATGGCGTCGACACTCACCTGGGAATCCCGCTAACGTCACGCGGTATCCTTCTCAATAACGTGACCTGTCCCGGTGACCAGCTTGAACTGAAAGCGTCCACCAATGTTGGAAATGTGTGGGTGACGTTTGCTCTGCAGGTCGCTCAGGAAGAAAGCCGCTGGCGAAAGCTTCCACAATCTGCCGCCGCTACAGCGGGAAGTTTGCAGCTCTTCTAAAAGAACTGATCAACCAACCAATTTGGTTTGGCCATCGAATCAGTCTCGGGCCTTGATCCTCTGGGGCTGTGATCCTCTAGGGCTGTGATCCTCTAGGGCTGTGATCCTCTAGGGCTGTGATCCTCTAGGGCTGTGATCCTCTAGGGCTGTGATCCTCTAGGGCTGTGATCCTCTAGGGCTGTGATCCTCTAGGGCTGTGATCCTCTAGGGCTGGCATCTCGCACAGCCTGCTCCGGCAGCAAGCAGTGAGTCGTGCTCCCTGACGATGTCGCCCCCTGACGATGACATTGACGCGTGCTAAAAATAGCGTTGCAAAGCCATTCGATGTCAACGCTCAGTCCAAATTCTCATGACCGATCCAAATTCCTCCAGCAGTGACCTTCCTTACGATTCTTTCATTCTTGTCTCGTTCGGTGGTCCCGAGGGCCCCGATGACGTCATGCCGTTTTTGGAAAACGTGCTGAGAGGGAAAAACGTTCCTCACGAACGGATGCTGGAAGTTGCCGAGCACTACAAGGGTTTTGGTGGTGTCAGCCCCATCAATGACCAGAACCGCGAATTGCTCGCAGCGATCGAAAAGGAATTTTCGGAGCACGGAATCGACTTGCCGATCTATTGGGGAAACCGAAATTGGCATCCACTGCTTCCCGATACTTTGCGGCAAATGAAGGCGGATGGTCGAAAGCGCTCGATCGCATTCTTCACCAGCATGTTCAGCAGCTACAGCGGCTGTCGCCAATATCGCGAAAACATCGCCGACGCACAGGACGAGGTTGGTGAAGGCGCGCCAATTGTTGAAAAGGTACGAATGGGGTTCAATCACCCAGGCTTCATCGATTCAATGGTGGACGGTGTTCAAAAGTCAGTTCAACAACTGGGGACGCAGCCTTCGCAAACCAAGGTGATGTTCACCGCACATAGCATTCCTATGTCGATGGCTGACAATTGTGACTACGTCAAACAGCTTGAAGAAGCATGCCGCATTGTTGCTGAGAAGGCTGGAACGCCGGATTGGAAACTGGTCTACCAAAGTCGCAGTGGCCCACCACAACAGCCTTGGTTGGAACCGGACGTCTGCGACGAAATCGAGGCTCTCGATTCTGAGCAAAAGATCGAAAACTTAGTGATCGTGCCGATCGGTTTTATCAGCGATCATATGGAAGTGCTTTACGATCTGGATGACGAAGCGGCAAAGCTATGCCAAGATCGTGGGATCGCGATGAGCCGCGCTGCGACTGCCGGAGTTCACCCAAGTTTCGTTTCGATGATTCGACAGCTTGTCCAAGAAAGGATCGAAGGGAGCACTGAAAAGGCTTCATTAGGATCGCTCGGCCCGTGGCACGATGTTTGTCCCAAAGACTGCTGCACCTACACGCCCCGGCGTCCCCAACGCCCCTAGTTTGCAGGGACCCTAGTTTGCAGGGACCCTGGCATACAGCGACCTTGACTCAGATGCTGGTTCTCAGCAAGTCTGCCAACCGTTCAACCTGAGCGAGGTCGTTGTAGGCCTGCATTGACACTCGCAAAATCGGAGTGTCGTTGGGGCCCATGAACGTTGGGACTTCGATCCGATGTTTGTCGAAGAGATGTTTCTGAAAGGTGGCCAAGTCGCTCGATGAGCTAAACTTGTCTTTCGCTAGGGTCACCGCAGCCATCGATCCGACCATCGGTTCGGGAGTGGCCGCTTCTGCGCCGAGTGCGTCATTCATGATCTTTCTGGCCTGGATGGCGCAGTCATGGTTTCGATCCATTAACTGCGGCAGTCCACCTGGGAAAAGCGTGCCCAGGAAATCAAGAGCGGCAGGCACGGCAAGAATCGGTGTCACATCGTATGTTCCTGGCCAATCGAATTCCGCATGGAAACGGCTTCGTCTATCGCTTTGTTTATTGGCGCCGTGGCTGATCACGGTGGGGCGAACTTCTTGATGCAAGGACTTGTCCACATATAAGAACCCCGACGCTTTCGGGGCACAGATCCATTTGTGGTGATTCGCGGTGTAGTAATCTGCACCAAGTTGCCGCAGGTCGATCGGAATCATCCCCGGAGCATGTGCCCCATCGACCAGAATGCGTGTTTTGTTTTCGTGAGCAAGTTCGACCAAGCGTTCCAGTGGAAAGACGATCGCAGTAGGACTTGTGACATGGTCAACAACCAGCAGCCGAGTGCGTTCGGTTAGGACCGCCGCAACGCTTTGGATAACGTCGTCTTCATGCTGCAGTGGGAACGGTATCTGAGCCACTCGCACGACCGCACCAATGGTCTCTGCTGCGAATCGGATCGCATTGTTACATGCGTTGTAACCATGGTTGGTGATCACAATTTCGTCGCCCGGCTGCAGTTTCAGCGACCGAACAACGGCGTTGACTCCATCAGTTGCGTTTCGAACGAAGACCAGGGATTCATCTTCACATCCGACTAGGTCCGACACGACAGCGCGAACGTGATCGAGTTTGGGCTCTAGGTCACGTTCTGGCGCAAGGAACTCAATCGGATCACGTTCGAGCTGTTCAATATAGCCAATACGAGCTTGCAAAACCGTTGTGGGGGTGGCCCCAAAGGACCCATGGTTCAGGTAGTCAATTTCGGGATTCAGTTGCCAGTGTTGTCGCATCGCATTGAAATCAGAGGAGCCATCGAACGTCCATCCTGTAAGACCAATACGCTACGACGATTAAACAATCGAATCAATCTGGCATCACTCAATGTGGGGCTCGCTGCATTAATCGCGATGACTGCGGTCGATATTGGTCCCACCTTGGCAACCTAGTCCCTTGATGAACCAGAGCTCCGCATGCCTTTGGAAGGTGGGCTAAAATCCAGCCTGGAACACCCTTCGACCGCGTTGGTTTTCTCGCGATTGGTGCAGTCGTGATGTCAGAATGGCGAAGGCGCCGGACTTGCCGGTGGTAATTGCCAAGCCAATTCCAAGTGATGCGATACCAGATGCAATCGGCCAGTTCAATCGGTAAAGCCGACCGTTGCGATGACCTTGGTATGACAAAGCCGTGATGCACAGACAGAGATTCAGCAAGGCAACTCCCAGCCATGCTCGCCGTCTTACCCAATATGCGTACGCGACGCAGAGGATCGCCATGGCTAAAACGATCGATGCCATTGCGTAACGACTTGGTAGGCTTGCTTGATATGCCAATGCAAGGCCGCCACAGCTAACCAAGCACGCTCCGACAACACGCAAGGCTTCGGCAAACGCACCTTCGTAGATCGCACCGACGATCAATATGACCACCGTTAGGTAAACGCTACCGAGTATTAGTGCTTCGGTCGTGTACCCAATGCTGCGTCCCGCGATTGCGACCGTGATCGCCATCGATACGCCGTGTAACAACCAGATCCATTCGGGGCGACGTGATCGAAATGCGATTGCGAACCAGCAACCCGCTGCCAAGGCAAACAGGACCCAGCGATCAACGCCAACGGTGATAAGCCACTGGGGGATAGTCGCGACAGCACCCAGTAGTGACAGGGTTAGTGGGACCCCAATGATTGCTCCTCGCAATCCGCGAATGGCGTAGTAGGCATAGAGAGCCGTGACCACAAGGCCCGAGATGCCGATCGCAGAACCGGCGTAAAGCTGCAAGCTGTCCTTGATTGGAAGTTGTGTTTGACCCGAATTGGCACTTCCGCAAACTAGCAGCACTGGTGTCACGTAGAGAGCAAACTGGAGCAGGCCTTTGTAGGAATTGGCCAAGCCCGACTCGACACAGAGAACCAGTGCTGCGGCAGCAATCGGTAGCAGCAGAAATGGTTCAAAGCTTCCCACAGTTCCATAGAAACCGAATGACATCCAGATCGCATGCGACCGGACTCCGGCTAGCACGTACATCACGATAAATGCCGAAAGCGGATAAAGTGGCCATGACCAGGGCGTACCGTTATTTGCAGTCGATCGGTTTGCTTGGCGTATCGCGGGGATCAGCAATAGCATGCTGACTGCGATCCCAATCGAAAACAACACCGCGCCCCAATTGGCAAGCGGGTCGTTTCGTTCGGCGACCGCTCGTCCGAGTATCAGTGGCGCGCCGATCAGGATCAGAAAGTAGGCGTAGTATGCCAAGCGATACCAACGCCTCAGTCGAATGCGGCACGCCAACAAAGTGGACTCTGTAATCGCAGCGACCGCAATGGCTGCCAGTGCGGCAAATAGCGACGCGTTTGCTCGATCCCAAATGCTCAGCTCATCGAAGCTTGTTGTCATCGCGATCAAGCTGATGATCACCACGATAAAAATCGATCTCGCATCATCCCAGACCTTTGCGATCCGAACGACACCGACGCAAACGAGTGCCATCAAGATCCCATAGGCTAGGATTCCGCCTCCCATCATGATCGTTTTTTCAAGAAGGCTTTCGCCGGTTGCGACGAGACTTTGGCAACCATAGATGACCAGCAAGCAGCTAATCAGGTAGAAGGGGTTTTGGTTGTAGAGAAACCGAACGAACGCAGGCTTTGACTTTTGGGTCGGTACCGCTTCCTCCGGTGTGTTTGGCTCCTTTGGTGAACAGTCATGCCTGAGCTGGTTCTCTGGTGGGCTGTTTTCAGGCTGCCCGTGCTCGGATTCACTAACCATCACAACTCCCCGCGAAAAGATGAGTAGACCGATAGCGGCGGCAACATGGTCGCCGATCGAATTTAGGAGTGCGATGATGTTCACCACCCGCGGGAAGCATGCAAAGGTGGACATCAATCTCGCGATCCCGTCTATACGGGACGAGGCGAGGCTAGGTTCATTGAAGTTTTATATGGCCGATCCGTTGAAGTCGCGTGAGGCACAAACATTGACGCGTTGGTCCATGCCGTTGTCAATTTTGATTTGCTGATAGGGGCTGGGTGACCAAAGCTCGGGTAGCAAGTGGTATCGAAAGCCAGCTTCAGACAGAACTGCGAGCAACTCATGCAAGGTCTGCTGCTGATCAGCAAAGCCGTGGTACTCGACAAACAGATTGCGAACCTTGTCAAGTTTTGATGCGGCTTCTTTCAAGACTTCCGTTTCGGCGCCTTCGATATCCAGTTTCAAGAAATCAATCGGTGAGTCTGATTGTTCGATCAGTTCGGAAAGCTGAGCCGAGTTGATCGCTATTGTATTTGTCTGCTTTTGATCTGTTTGCTGACCGGCGTCGTTTTGTAGTAGGTGTCCCGCATCATCGCCTGTGGAACAAAATGATAGTGGTCCGCCCGTCTTGGAAACCGCCGATTGAAGTAGCGTGACATTCGCCGCTCCGTCGCAGTTTTGTTTTAGGGTTTCAAAAATAGCCGGGTCGGGTTCGATCGCCAGAATCTTTGGCGATTCATATCGTGACAGCCAATAACGTACGGCGATACCAATGTTGGCGCCGCAGTCGATAATGACGGGAGATTCATGGCCGCATCGAAAGTCATAAAGCTTTTGCAAAAAGATTGCGTGCCAAGCAGAGTAGGCTGACGCACCGTCGACATAAGTCAGCTCGTGACCAGCGACTCGGACCGTTCCTAGGGTCCAACGCGATCGATGAAGAACGCGATGCATGCGCAAGCTTTCACCGCTAAGCGATTCGCCCGTGCGCAAACGCAGCGCGTTGTAGAGATAGTCGATAAGGAACATGGGTAAGCCCAATCAGCCTCGTTGAGAGCCCCGTGTTTTACGTCGTATCGACCGAAGGAACCCAGCGACGCCTTGCAGTAGTCCCATCACGAAGTGCACAGGATCGCCAACGCCAAACCAATAGCGGGCGCAAAACCGGTCTGCGTCTTCATGCTGCGAAACGTTATTAGGATGGGTCAGTGGGAATTCCATTGTGTGGCGTTTGGGAACGCGAGAGTCTGAACCGGTGGTGTTGGATGCGTCGGACCCGAATCCGATGTTTTGCACCAAGTTGACTTGTGGCGTGATCGTTAGCATTCGGTGCTTCCAGACGGTAAACGTCCAGCGATAGTCCCAAGCCGTAATCTTTCCTTCGCGGCAACGTTGGAATATCGTCTTCCAGTATCGTGTTTCGCCAGGACGAGTTGCGAAACTCTGGATCACGTCATCGTCAGACTTTCCAGTGGGGCATGATAGATTGTGGTCGTAAAGTGTCCAGGCACGACGCCATGTCGCCCATCCCCAGCAATGATTGAATTTTGAAAAGTAGTAACTGCAGTCACCGCGGCGCTGGTTGTTTTGGAAGTTGTCGCCTGTGATAACGGCGATCCGTTCGTCGCTTTCGTAACGTTTGCCGAGTTCTTCGCAAAACGGAAAAAAACTAGCGTCCGCCAAACAATCGTCTTCCAGGATGATCCCAAAGTCGACGTGTTCGAAAAACCAATTGATCGCGGTGTAAACGCCATCTTGGCAGCCAAGGTTTTCATCGCGATAGAGACGGCGGACTTGACAATCCCAGTCGACGTTTTCGGTTACCTTCCGGGTCAATTCACATTGTGCCACGTCGCTAGCGTGATCAGCACGAGGACCATCGGCAGCAATGAACAACTGACTTGGGCGTACCGAACGAATCATCTGAAAAGTTCGATCGGTCGTTTCTGGTCGGTTGAAGACAAGTAGAAGGATCGGAACATCCATCAGTTCATTGGCCCAGGCAAATTACTTTCGCCAAGTCGAGAAAGTTGGCTGTTTGTCATTGGCGGCGGTAAAGCTTGTTGGCGTAGACTCGAGTTTTCCAAATGTGCTCCCAGCGATAACCATGTGTCTGCAGCATTTGGTCGATTCGTTCTTCGTTTGACTGGCGAACCTCGACTAAGATCCAATCGATGTTGGTTTTGGTAAAGTCGATTCCGCTGAGAACTTCAAGTTCGTAGCCTTCGACATCCAATGAGAAAAAGTCGATGTGAGTTAGGTTTGATTCGTCAAGAATACTTTGCAGCGTCCGAGCTGTAACTTTGATTGCCGCTTCTGCTTCAAGGTGTTGCACGTCTCGGCCGGTGTCGACGTGTTCCCGTATGGTGGCTTCGTCGATGACGCCATCATTGACAACGCTCATCAGGCCTGCCTGCTCCAAGACGACGTGGCTGTCTGGGTAGCCATCACGGACCAGGGCAGCATTGAAAACGGCTGAACTACTGCGGTTGCGACGGCAAGCTTCGGCGAGTGACGGACTCGGCTCGATCAGCAGTCCGGTCCAGCCAAGAACTTTTTCAAGATAGTACGTGTTGCTCTGCGAGATGCCATTGTTGGCACCCGCTTCGATGAATGTCCCGTTTCGCTTTCGGTCGAAAATGTCGATCAGCCGGATGTCTAGGTAATCCAGGGCAACCGAGTTGATCGCCCTCAGCCCTAGGCGGTGGCATAGCGGCATCGCGATCTTTTCGTAAACAGGACGCAGTATCGAGACGACACGCTGACGAAAGGTTCTTTTAGCCACGGCGAAGTGCCCGATGGATCGACGTCAGTGGACAAAGGAAAAATGATCGGACAAGCATCATGGCGAGGGGGCGTCCTTTCGGGGTCAAGCAGATGCCCAGGGAAGAAATCGCATAGCCGATAACGGTTGCCCATGCGGCACCAAAGCCACCAAAACTTGGGATCAGCCATGCGTTCAACCCCAAATTAACTGACATTCCGATCAGCAGCACTGCTAACAACGGCCGTTGGAAGCGACCGAGGTCAACGAGAGGTTGAATCGCAACGCCGATAAATACAAATGGCAACGAACAGGCGTGGATCTTGAATACCTCGCAGCTGAGGCGATAGCCTTCGCCAAACAGCATCAAGATAAAGATCGGCATAACGAAATAGGCGATTCCCAGGGAGCACCATGTGACGATCGCAATCAAGTTCAAGAACGATTGGTATTCATTGCGAAAGGCTTCAGCGTCTTGCTTGTGTCGCAATGACAATGTCGGAAACAGAGATGACTGCAGTGAAACGGGGATGAAGTACCACAGAGCGGACATGCTGGCCGCGACCGAGTAGGTCCCTGCTTCTTCCGGGGTCTTCAACCAGCGAAGCATCGATAGATCAGCGTTCATATAGAGCGTGACGGCAATACCACTGATCGCTAATGGCCAGCACTCGGCTACCAGTTCACGTAACCGCGAAATCTTGGGCATGCACAGTGTTGGCAGTTGTCCAAGTTTAGCGAGTACCGCAAATAGGCTGAGACCAACACCGATCGAAAATAGCACTTGCGTGACGGCGAATGCCTCAAGCGGTGCCGAACAGAACACCAAGACGCCACGGATCAATGCTGCTAACAAGACCCATAGGTTGGTTACCCAGACGTTCCACTTCGAAAGTACCATCGATTCCAGTAGCAATACAGGGACCGAAAGCGGAACCGCGAGCAGTCCGAGCAGTGTTATTAAAAGCACTCGGTACTCTTGCGGCGACGAAAACTCGATCGTACCGGAGTGAAGCAGCGCAGCACCGCCTGCAGCGACAACGCACACCAGCACAAGTCGGAAAATCACCGCCAACCAAAAGTCGGCATCACGCCGGTTGGGTGCTTGGACGAAGTCTCGAACAAGTATTCTGTCAAAACCAAAGGTTAGAAATGGCAATGCAATCGCAAGCAGTGAAGCGGCGTAGCTAAGGATCCCCAGTTGGGATGGCCCGAGATAGCGAGCCACGATCGCCCCGATGATGACGCTATCGAGAACCGCAACGCCTTTGCCAAAAAACAGCCACGCAAGATTGCTGGGAACTCTGGAACGCAATTCTTGATGGCGATCCGAGATTGAGTGGGCCGTCATCTAGAGTGTAGTCGGTCGTGGGGACGAGACATGGCCATTGTCGACATGGTGAAGATTCTGCGATCAATCTCGTTCATTGGAGTGATTTCAGGGCTTCAACCGTTGCGTAAGGCCGAGCCTTTGTTAGCGTTGCAGAACCGATCGATTCGTACGACAAAATTTCCCGGAATGATGACGACCACTCGACCCGCCGTTTCTGTTCTCATGCCCATTTGGAATGCGAATGAAACCTACTTGACCGAGGCGGTCAAAAGTTTGCAAGGCCAGTCTTTGCAATCTTGGGAACTAGTCGTTGTGGAAGACCCTTCGGAGTCGATGTCCGATGCGGTTTTGGGAGCGATCGGTGACCCAAGAATACGCTACCATCACAACAGCACACGTACGTCGCTTGTGCAGCAACTCAATCTCGGACTGTCGCTTTGTCAGTCAGACTTTATCGCGAGGTTTGATGCTGACGATCGCTGCAAGCCGGAACGTTTGCAGAAGCAGCTCGCGTTTCTAGAAGGACGGCCCGAGTATGGTGTTTGTGGTTGTCAGCTTGAGATTATCAACCAATCAGGCAAGGCGACTGCGAAGCGATTCTATCCGGTCGAATCGGACTCGATTGGTCAAATGATGATGATTCGAAACGTGATTCCACATCCCGGTGCGATGTTTCGAAAGTCACTGGTTGAATCCCTTGGCGGCTATCGCGAGGACCATCCTTATGCGGAGGACTACGACCTTTGGTGCAGAATGCTAAAACAGGGTGCCAAGCTGCACAATGATGCAACGCAGTTGTTGGAATACCGAATCCACGATGGCCAAATCAAAAGCCAAAAGCTGCGAAGCCAAATCGCCGGAACGATCGCGGTCAAGAAAGAACACTGGCGGGATGAAATGGCCTTGTCGGCGAAATTCAGGATGTGTGCCGAGCAAGCACTACTCGCGATTCCACCCAAGCTGGTCTCAAAAGTGTTTCAGTTGCTTTATCACCAATCATGAAGTCACTAGTGCTTCGTTCCAACTCGCTTTTAGAATTAGCCGTGTGGCGTTAGCCACGGTTTCAGTGCAATAACTAGGACCATTGCCCATTGCCCATTGCCCATTGCCCATTGTCCATTGGCCGATGAATCGAACCCGTATTTTCATATGGAACGAAGGACGAGGTTCGTCTACCAGAATTAGATAGCGACTGATCCTGTACGGCCATTGGAGTGAAAGCCACCCAGCACGGGAATCAGCGTTTCCGAGTGCTTTGTCGCTTTTGCAGGTAACGCCAGTAGTATTTCAGCAAACCGCTGTTATACGCAAGCTGATAGCAGCGAACCATCCAGGTGCCGCGCATCACGCGTACGTACTCTGACAGTCGACCGTGATTGGCTTTGAGAAAACTATTTTTGATCGCGGCGACCTCGTTGATCTGTTTCGAAATCGCCCGCACGCTTTTCGCGTCGGAGTGCAGCGTCATGTGCGCGAACACTTGGGGGATATATCGCCATTTCCGCGCCTCGGTAAACATCCGAAACCACAACTCATGGTCCATCGCCCAATGCAGATCTTGTCTCAACCCACCAACCTTTTCGAAAAGCTCACGGCGAAAGAATAGTGCCGGCTGCGAGCATGGGCTGGTGGGGTGGGCGATGAGCGTTTTTCGTGGTGATTCGATCGGAAAACTGTTGAATCGACGCAGCGAATTTCCGCTTTGGTCAACGTACATTCCGTCTCCATAGACGATGTCTACGTCGTTGTCGGCTTCGAAAGCGTCGGACACGACTTTAAGAACGTCGCCGGTCGGATAGTAATCATCCGAATTAATCCAAGCGATGATGTCGCCATCGGCTCTCCTAATGCATCGATTGATCGCATCGGACTGCCCATCATCAGGTTCGGAAATGGCTGAAACCTTTGATCCATAGCGGAGTAGAACTGAATCTGTTCCGTCGGTTGATCCGCCATCTTGAACAAGGATTTCACTGTCCGAGATGCCTTGCGCTAGGCAACTGTCGATGCATCTCGCCAGGAATGCAGCTTGGTTCAGTGTTGGAATAATGAATGAAACGCGAACCATGCTTATGAACCAGGACGAGAATCCTTGCCGCATGAGCCACAGCCTTCAACGGTCGCAGGAAGCTTAAGCATAGTCTGATTGCTTGAGAGCGATGTCGTAGACATTGGCTGTTGTTTGTGCGCAAGTGTCCCAGTTGAATCGCTTTGCAAATTGACGGTGGCGATCGCGAGACTCGCCCATGATGTACTCTTCTTGTGCTGATATCAACGCATTGGCATATGCATCGGAGGTCAGTTCGCTGCAAGCAAAGACGTGGCCTGCATAGAGTTCATTCAGTGCCGGGTGTGGGCTGCACGCGATGCTTCGTCCGCAGCTTAGGCCTTCCAGAATCGGCAGTCCAAAGCTTTCACAGCTTGATGGCAAGCAGACGACAGCCGATTGATCAAGGTGCGCGCGGAGTTCCCGTTCGCTGGCCTTCCCATGCAGGGATACTCGATGTTGGATCCCAAATTGTGCAGCAACCTCTCGCATTTTCGATTGTTCACGTTCGGGAAGTCCCACAAGTCGCAGACGCGAATTCGGTTGCAACGCTATTTGTGCCTTTGCAAAACTTTCGATTAGCAATGGGACATTTTTGTGTGGATAGGGATGGCCAATCCATAAAAAATCAAGGGCTTGATCATTGTCAGGAATGTTCTCAAAGCGTTCGCTTCCGCCCAATGCTGCGACATGCGTTTTGTCTATTGGCGAATGAAGGTGCTTCCGCATCATCGCTGTGTCATAACCAGAGACGCCAACGAGATTGAATCCTCGTCGTACGATGGACCTATGGTTGAGCGAGTAATACAGACGAATTAATTCGCCGGCGCTTTCAGGTGCTTGGAACCGTAGGGTTTCATGAACCGTCACCACTGCCGGTCCCGCAACTCCGATGGAAGCCGTGGTTCCAAGGAAATGAACAAGATCGAAGCGTTCCCGTTTCAGATACTGAGTTAGCGAAGTGTGTTCCCAAATGACCCTGCGATAGACGTGTTTGACCGGCAGGTCCAGCTCGACTGTCCTGGCATTCACTCCCTGGAGATTCGCGTCGTGTCCCTTGGGAAGCACGATGGTGAAATCGTGATGGGGGGCCTTCGCGGGAAGCCGTGGCACAATCGCTCGGGCATAGGTTTCCGCGCCGCCCACTCGATCGGGATGGATTAGCGTTGCGATGATGGCGATGCGCAAAGGACTATTTTGAGATGGCGAAGCGACCGACGATGGGCACTGTGGCTAAGCGGCGATTTGCGAAGTCAGTTCTTGATAGAGCGAGATATGTTCGCTAGCCATCTGTTTAAGTGTGAAATGTTGTAACACCCATTGCCTTGCAAGTGGCGACATTCGTGTACGAAGGTCTCGGTTTTCGATCATTGTACTGATCATCGCCGAAAGGCTTTCGCAATCGTTCGGACGGGCAAGTAGACCCGTTTCACCATCGATTACCATGTCGATGATTCCACCTTGGCGGAATCCGACAACGGGGGTTCCACACGCGAGGCTTTCCAGGACCGTATTGGGAAGGTTGTCTTGCCGCGAGGGGATCACAAAGAGATCAGCAGCGCTGTAGATCTCGGCCATTTCGTGTTCATCCTCAATGTAGCCGAGTGAGATGATTCTGATGTTGGGTGAGGCGACCCTAGCAAGCTGACTTTGTTCGGCGCGTCCAAGCACTAACAGTACTACAGGATCGGCCGTCTTCAATTGACGCAGTGCCTTCAGAAGCAAGTCGAACCCTTTTCGGAAATTGCCAACACTATCGGCAACAAATAACATCGCAACTTCGTCACGACGCAGTTGAAGTTGCTTCCTGCGTGCGTCGCGATAGGTCGGTTTGAAAATATCGACGTCGATACCGTTGGGAAGATGACAGATTCGAAAACGACGAAGCAATCGGCTTTTTTGAGCACACTCACCGATCCATCGCGACGGAGCGACGATGGTCAATCGTTGAGGATCGATCTGATCAAAGAGGTCTCGTTTAAAATTGAAATTTCGATGGGCCAGGTCTTTGACGCGACGAGAATGAAGTTCTGGGCAAGATCCACATTGCTGTTGATACAAGTCGCAGGGGCCGTTGTAGTGGCATCCACCAGTCATCAAGTTTAGGTCATGAAGAGTCCAGACCATTGGGATGTGATTTGGCAGCTGTGTCAGTAGCGATGGAAGGTCAACCATCGCCGTTATCCAGTGCAAGTGAACGACGTCTGCATCTTGGCAGCGACGATCCATATCTGCGATCGGTCCTCGGCTTAGCGAGAACAGATCGCAATTTGGTCCGGTTTGGTAGCGCATCACCGGCAGTCGAAGCATCAAGCTTTTTGCCGATAGGTAGGCATTCTTGAAAACTGCCGTGGCTGGATAGACAGGCTGAATGCCAGCCGTGTCTTCGCCGCTGTGAAACCGAGTCAACAGGCGTGCGTCGCAGTTTTGGGCTCGCAAGCCATCGTGCAGCCGTTTGGTCGCTCGTGCCGCGCCACCCCGGACGCCGTGCGTGCTGACAAGAGTAACGTTCATGGTTAGACGTGCCGGTCAGCCGCTATGCATCACCGTTATCACGATCCAATGGCCGGGCCAGGATCGGTTCGGTGGGAGAATGGTAGGGCGTCTTCTGCGCGAGTGCGCGAACCAATTGCGTGATCTGCTGACGCTGCTTTTCAATTGAATGCAGCAAGTAAAATCCCACGATCGGAAAGCAAACGGCAAGCGTGTAGAGCAGAAAGTCCGCTCCACGACCAATGCTTAAGCGAGACGCGATCTGCTGCAAGATGTTGGGGTTCAGCACCAGCACAAGTGCAGTGGCCCAGACCGAACCACGCATCAAACCAATCGAGCGACGACTCTGGTGCCGCAACTGAAGCATCACTTCAACAGCGAGCGCGGCAAGCAACAGCCCGCCAAAGAGCCATTGAAAGGGAATCATCGGGTCACCTTTGAGATAAAGATTCGAAAGAGAATTCGAAACGCGGCCGAATTTCGTTGCCC
The DNA here is from genome assembly GCF_020966635.1 of Stieleria sp. JC731. Lineage (NCBI taxonomy): Bacteria > Pseudomonadati > Planctomycetota > Planctomycetia > Pirellulales > Pirellulaceae > Stieleria > Stieleria sp. JC731. Next base: position 179,404 of record NZ_JAJKFQ010000001.1, read on the forward strand.
TTTTTCTAACGTCCCTTCGGTATATCGAATCGTGACGGGGACTTCGGTCCATCGCAGTTTTGAGGCTGCCAAACGGTCCAGAAATTCGCTTGCGTGCGCCATTCCGTCTTCAAACATTCGCAATCGCGTTGCGGCGTTTGATGTCATTACACGATAGCCATTATGTGTGTCAGTTAATGGCAATCCGCTTGTCAATCGAGTCAGCACAACCCCAGCTTTCAAGATCAGTCGACGCAGTGGAGGCACGTTTTCTGCATTGCCTAAAAAGCGACTTCCCAGCGTCACGTCGGCTCGGCCATCGACGATGGGCTGAATCATTTTGAGCAGGTCTTCGCCACGGTGTTGGCCGTCGGCATCGAAGGTGACAATCAAGTCCGCTTGGTTTGAAATTGCAAAATCAATTCCGGTTTGCAGTGCCGCACCTTGGCCGCGATTGACAATGTGGCGGAGAACCCAAACATCTTCGGCCGCAGCAAGGTTCGCGGTATCGTCGGCTGACCCATCATCAACCACAACGATGTCACGAACTCCCGATCGCCGCAGGTTGTCGATGACCGTCTTTATCCTGGATGATTCGTTATACGCCGGAATGACAACAAACAGACGCCCGACCGAGCTTCGAACAGCATTCTCCGTGACGCTGTCAAGCGGCAAGCTTTCACACTTGCGTTCGACAGACGCGTCAGATGTTTCGATAGGTCGGCTTGCTACCAATGACACGTGACAGTTCAGGTATGGTTTAACGATCGGCGCGGACTTCGTCCTGTTCGGTGACACTTCATTCAACCGGGTGTGGTTGACTGCTTATGTCTGGCCAGAATGACTCGAATAGCACGGTGCGATCAAGTCCCCGAGAGTGGTATTCGCGATCAACCGTCATCCCTTACACAAAAGTGTTCTTAGACGCTCAGGTTCACTCGGCGGTCATTCTTCGCAAAAGCGGAGATCTACAGCATTTTGGCGCAAATACGATCCTGAAATGTGAAGCCTCTGCAGCGCAAAAGTTAACGCAAACTTAAACAGATTCGCGGCAGTATTCGCGATCAAATGTCCGTATCGTCTAGGCATCTCTCAACAGGTCATCAGGCCTCTGAAAGACGTTGGCTAAGAAGATCGGCACGTATTTTTAGTTGACGACGGAAGTTCGTTCGCTGCCGTGGCCTCTTCGCAGGCTCAAGTTGTTTTCAACCTATGATGGACGCCCGGACACAATCTCGAAAAGACTTTTTGTTTGGTGGCGGACTTGCCATTGGGCTGCTCACGCTCGTCGTGTTCGCCCATTTACCTGGAGTCAACGGAGCCTTTGTTTTCGATGATGTTCCGGAGATCCGCGACAACCCGAGTCTGGGGCAGGTTCCCTCGATCTCTCAATTGCTGCGAACCAGGTCAGTCACCTATTTGACGCTTCGGTTGAACTATTGGTTTGGTGGCTCGTCGCCGACAAGCTATCACTTGGTCAATGTGGCAATCCACATTCTCAACTCGTTCGCAGTTTGGATCGTTCTCACGGAACTGTTCGAACGTTTGTCTATACCATCGAGACTGCGCAGTGGTTTTAGTAGTCGATCGATCGCCTACGCAATTGCGTTGCTATGGTCGGTTCATCCGATAACAACGCAAGCGGTCGCGTATACGATCCAGCGAGCCGAGTCACTTTGGGGATTGCTGTTTCTGGTCGGATGGTGGTTGTACTTGAAGGCCCAGGGAAGACGTGTGTGGCAAGTCGCTTCGATCATCGTGTTCTGGTTGGCGATCGGATCCAAGGAGCCTGCGGTTTTTGCACTCGCGGTGGTCGCCGCGTTCGATTGGCTTTCTTCGGACGTTAGTGGACGCGAGTGGTTGCGGAGTCGGTGGATCTTCTTTGTGTTGTTACTAGCGCCGGTGTTGTTGGGTGGCCTGTTCGTGGTCGGTCCAACGCTGTGGAATTCGGATGATTCCGCCGCCGCCGGATTTGCGATCAAACACCTTTTACCAATTCAATACTGGCTAACACAGCCAGCGGTCACGTTGCGATATCTTTGGTTGGTGGTGTGGCCTGCTGGGCAAACGTTTGACTACCTTTGGCCTCCAGCAACCAACCCGCAGAAGATCCTCGTCTCGATCGCTTTGATCGGTTCGATGCTGATCGGTACGTTTTGGGGGCTGTGGCGACGGAATTGGTGGAGTCTTTTTCCGTTGGGATTCTTTGTTTGTATCGCGACAACTGCATTCGTCCCGTTGCTGGATATCATCGTTGAACATCGAATCTATCTGGCGAGCGTTTGGGTGATCGCAGCGATCGTGCTTGTCTCGATTCGATTTATTCAGCCGTCAAAGCATACAGCTGCAGCAATTGTGTTTGTGCTGACACTGGTTCTTGGGGTTTCAACATTCCGCCGGTCGGAACTTTATGCCTCGCCGGTAGAGCTTTGGAAAGACACCGCGAACAAAGCGCCTTGGAACTACCGAGCGTTCTTCAATATCGGTTCGACGCTTCTGACTGCTGATCAACCTGAAGATTCACTCCCGTATTTTGAAAAAGCATTTCAAGCGAGCGGTCTTCAATGGCAACCAGATTATGAAAAGGCCAATGTGTATTCTGGCTACGCCGCTGCCTTGTCTGCGGTGGATCAATGGGCGGAAGCTGTCGTCGCAGCCGAAACAGCGGTCAAGCTGACGCCCGGCGGAAGCGAACATTTGATTCGCTTGGCCGACGTCCATCTTGCACACAACCATTTGCAAGAAGCCGAGCAATCGCTTTACCAAGCAATCCAGAATCGACCTCTCCGAGCTGATTTGTACGTTCACTTAACATCGGTGCTAGCTGCACAGAAGCGATGGGGCGTTGCTTTGGAATGGATCAACAAGGGGATCTCTCTATGCGGTGCGGACGATCGTTCGCTCGTTCTTCGGAAAGCTCAACTCGATTGGATGAACGACGATCAGGTAGCCGCCAACAAGGTTTTAGGTTCGCTTTCAGGTTCGGGAGATATTGATGACACTGTCCGTGAACTGGGGCGATGGCTTGCCGAGTCCAATCGCTTTGACGAATCTGAACGTGTGCTTGCGGTGATCGGTGAAAGGCCAAGCCAGAATCCTGATGTCGCCAAACTCCGTTATCGATCAGCATTTCGCAATGGCGACCTGGATCTTGCCGAGTCAATGATTAAGAAACAGTTGATCAGCGTTGCATCGGATCAGCGACAGTATTGGGAGATTGAGGCGGCGTTGATGAACGCCCGGCGTGGTGAACTAAACGCATCGCTTGATCAATTGCGTCGACTGCAGGGGAAAGCCAATGATGATCCTCATTTTCATGCCGCGATTGCTGATGTGTTCCGCTGGTCGGACCGAAAGCCAGAAGCGATCAAGCATTATCGCGAAGCGATCGAGCTTGGTCAGCCCGAGAGTAGCGTCTTCAATAATCTCGGTGCTTTGATTTCGAACGATGACCCGGCTGCAGCCGAAAGGTACCTTCGAAGGGCAGTCGAGATTGATCGTTCAAATTTCAACGCCTGGCACAGCCTTGGTAACGCCTTGGTCCGCCAAGGCAAATTACAAGACGCGATTAAGTGCTACCAATCTGCAGTGCAAATTAACCCAGGATTTCAGCCTGCAAGAATCGTGCTGGATCGCCTCGCCAGGCTTGAAAACGATTCGGCAAAATAGTTCGGCGTTGCTACTGCGATATGGGGATTGATTCCAACGCTTGCAGCAACTGGTTCGCCGGTGCAAAGTTTGGATGCCGGTCAATGATGCTTCTTAATCTCGTGGTTGCTTCGTCACGTTTCCCAAGGCGAGCATCGATTGCCGCAATGTTGAAATCGGCCTGAAGGTAAGTCGGTTGCACCGCCAAGGCTTTTTGAAAGTATTTCCGGGCGGTTCGGGGCTCATTTTCCGCCGACAGTGCACCTAGATTGACAAGAGCCTCGACGTTCGTCGCATCGACACCGACTTCGGCTTCGAGGTGCTGTCGCGCGAGTTTTCGATCACCTGTTTGCAGATAATAGTTTCCTAGTAGGAAATTTGCTTGTTCTGTCGGAGGTGACTGCGTTGCCGCCACTTTCCAATGCTGTACCGCTTCATCCATGTTTTGTTCCGAAGCAAAGAGACTTCCGAGCAGGACGTTAACGCGTCCGTCTTCGGGGTGGTCGGAAAGCCATGTTTCGCAAAGTTGTTTTGCTGGATCGAATTTTCCTTGTCGTGCCAACAAAGCGATCAAGCTGTAGTGTGGTGCGGCCTCGGACGGCCGAAGTTCGATCGAACGTCGGAAGTTTGCTTCCGCCAACTCCAGTTGTCCCAGCGCTACCTGAGATTTGGCAAGGTTGAAGAGGATAACTTCGTCCTGTGGCGATAGCTCAGCAGCGACGGAAAACATCTTTTCTGCCGTTTCGAAGTCCTTTTGCCGGATCGCCAGTAGGCCGGCTTGTTGCCGGGTTCGAGCGTCTTTTGGGTTGCGTTTTACGGCTTCCACAATATGCACCGCAGCCTTGTTAGGAAGATTCAATTCTATGTAGGCACGCGCGAGGTTGCCGTGAACTTGTTGTGGATAGCCGCCAATTTGGACAGCGTGTTCAAGGGCATCAATCGACTGATCCCATTCGGACTGCTCTGCGAAGGCTTCACCCAGGTTGGTATATGCACGGGCCAAATACATATTTTGGTGGCCTGCCCCTTGTGTCTTGTCGATTACGTCTTGCCACATGGCAACACGGGACGAATAGATTGCGTTTCGATTGACCGTGAGCAGTGCAAACACAAACGCCGCTCCTCCAAACAGTGCGATCGGCAATACTTTTGATCGTTCCTCAGATGATTCGATCCAGCGAAACAGCGAGGCGACAATCGCTATCAAGACAAACCCGCAAGATAGATATGCACGGTGTTCCACAGCGAGATCCTGAAGCGGCATCAAGCTGGTCGGGACAAACATCAGCAAAGCAGCCAAAATCGTAAAAGCGAATACAGGAAAACGACTCGCTTTTAAAATGCATCCGACCGCGGCAACGAAGACGATAGCGGTACTTAACGCGATCTTCCACATCTCAGTTTCTGGAGGCCAGCCGTAGTCAAATACCAATGGTTCTGGCCAAAGCATCAATCGAATGTAGTGAAGCAAGATCAACGGTTGAGTCGCGACGTACTGCCCAGGCCGGATCGACTCCATCGAGAAGCCCACACTCGAGTTGGATGCTAACAGCGTAGGGCCTTTGATCGCTGCAGCGACCAATAGCAATGTGGCGCAGCCGACCCAAACTGTCGAACGTCGTTTCAGCGTCTCGCCCCAACCGGTCGACAAAAACAAACGGTCGTAGAGCATTCCGATGGGTAACGCCATGACCATTACTTCTTTGCTTGCCGCTCCAGCCAGGAAAATGCCCACTGCAAACCATTGCCACCTTCGTTTCCGTGACGAAACTGACGAATGATCCAGGGCGATCAGGAAGCCTAGCATTGACATCGCCATCAGTATTTCGGCTCGTTGAACCAGATAGGTAACCGCTTGGGTGCAGAGCGGATGTACCGCCCAAAGCATCGCGATCAAAAATGCGGCCAGCTGAACCGATCGGATTCTGGATCGAGGGTTTCGTAGCAATCGGATCGAGAATGCGTAGAGTAAAACAACCGATAGCGTATGAATCGAATTGTTGACCCAATGAAACCCGCGAGGATCCAAACCGGAAAGCTGATAGTTGATCGCGAACGTGCCCATCGTCAGCCCGCGGACACTGGTCCAAAGTTCGGGATTCAATACGCCAGTTTGGATTTGATTGTTGGCGACGATATTATTGTGATCGTCCAGCAGGAATACGCCGTTTAATGATGGGGCGTAGACAGCCAATGATACAACGGCTAACGCCACAATGGCCTTCGTATGTTGCCACCGACTGATGGGAATCAAATCAGTGGAATTGGTTTCCTGCAACGATTGAGCTGCCTGTTCTGATTCCACCAGAGAGTCTTTGGGAGCAAGCTTCTCGGTCATTGAGCATATTCAAAGCAAACGAGTTTCGCTTCGTCCTTGATGTACAAGTACCGATCGAAGACGGCAGGTGATGTGTAGAGCGGAGCTTGAGCGATTGGAGTTTCTGTGACCATCATGCGAGTTGCTGCGCCGTTCTTGATTTCGGCAATCGCGACGTGGCCATCTTCGCCTGTCAGCAGCAACGATGCCCCAAGTCGCAAGCCTTGGCCTCGACCGAGTTGGCTTGACTCGGATTCCCAGATCATGTCTCCGCTGCGGATGTCAATGCTGCGAAGCTTTGATCCGCCCTGTCGCTTGGCTGTGAATCCAAATACGTAGTGATCTTGTACGATCAAGCTGTTGAACTGCGAATCGAGTATACGACGATCTTTCCAGATAACTTGATAGCTACGGTCCGCGTTGACCTTTAAGCAAACCGCCCCGGGACCTGGGCCGGAAACGGCGAGCACCAGATCGCCGACCACCGTGGGGGACGTGCTGTTGTATGACAGGTCTGAGTGCGGGTGGTGTTCGTGATGCCAGTCAACCTGTCCGGTCGAAGGATCGATCGAAACCAATCCTTCGCTCGTCATGGCAAAAACGAAGGGCTCGCCATGGATGACTGCAGAAATGGGCGAGCAATAGCCTGCGGCGTGGTCTGTGGCTGTCCAAATCGTTTCGCCTGTGAACTGATCAATCGCGATCACGCCGGCTTCCTTTAATTCACAGCCCAGGTTGTAAATCAGTTTTCCATCGACAATCAGTGGGCAGGAGCCGACCGCAAAATCGAGATCGTCCATTGAGTACTCAGACCCGAGGTCACGCGACCAGCAAACCGTTCCGTCAGCGATGTTCAGGCAAAAGACTTGGTGTTGCCCACCAACCGCATAGACGTAGTCTCCGTCGATCAATGGGCTCCCAGCTGGGCCATCGCTATATTCGAATTCACAGTGAAATGTGGTTGGGTATCGATGTTCCCACACCAATGAACCCGTCTTGGCATCAAAGCAAGAAATGATTTCGGTATCATCGATCCGGTGCATCAGGAACACGCGTGATCGTGATGTTACCGGCGATCCATATCCGGTTCCCACATCGGCTTGCCAAACTTGCTTTGGTCCTGAACTAGGAAACATCAGTGGCAGCACGTTCGCTTCTAGGCTAGATGTGCGGTTTTTGCCGAAGCGTTGCGGCCATTCGATCGGTTCGCCCACATTTGCGGATGTGGGGTCTGGCGATTTATAAACACCAGCCGCGATGGGATTTTTCGCCACGTCTCTCTCTGGAGAACCGTGTAATACGATTCCCAGAAGCACACTGATCACGCCGCAAAATAAGAGAGCTGATTGGTGGTGCCGAATCAGCTTCCGCCGCTGGGTGATCATGGTTAACTGTGGTGTGCTGACTGTTTAGATGAATAGGAATTCGAATCACCATCGCCCTGAAGAACCAGGATTTTAAGCCTGCTGATGCCCAGAAGTGAACTGCATGTCAAATTTCGATTTGATAAGCAACCCGCTAGGGGCGTCATGTACCCAAACACAGATGGTTGCTACGTGTCGATTGACGCTTGGTCAGACAAAATCGCTTTGATCCAACCATGTAGCTTGCAACCGCCACCACAGCACCAGGTTTGCAAAACGTCAAATGGTGCACCGGTCTTTTTTGCGTCCATGACGATCTTTTCCAGTCGAGAGCGGAGTTCATCGAGTCGCAATTCGACGGGTTCCATTACCAGATGCGGGCGGTCAATCGAGGCAACATCACGTTTGAGTTGTTCCGCTTCGGCATGTGTCTTCTGGCTCGATCGGGCGATCATCCGAGTGAACTCGCCGCCTCCGGATTCGATGGTCCAGAACCAATAGGCACGGGCTGAAACAAAGCACAGCGTAGTGGTTTCGGCACCTGCATCGACCAAGGCGACGGCAGGAAGTTGCGGCTGACCCACACGGTCATCCGCATCAACGGAAGGTTTGTCTTGGTCATCGGTTGGCCCCGAAATTAGCTCTTTGAATTCAACCGCTGCTAGGTTCATCAACGCGATTGGCGCCGCTTGGATACCGCTAACGGTCAGGCCCGCGCTTTCGAGCATTGCGACAAAGGGATCCAAGTGAGACTTTTTAGCGGCCGCAACAAACGAAGGACGGCCGATACCGTGGTCCTCATCATCAGGCAATTCACAAAGCCATTTGACGAGGACAACATCATCGAGTTCGACAGGGATTCTGTCTTTGATCTCGCGTTCGAACAGCAGTTTGGCTTGTTTGTCATTGACCGGAGGCAACTGAACAAACCGGGTGACCAATTCGCGTCCACGAAGGCTAACCCAGACGGGGACTTCGGTCAGATCGCGGCCTTCAATAAATTCCGTGATGCTTTCTTTCAGCCAATCTTGGTTGAGATCGCCGCCTTTTAATTGCGCGCCCAAGTTGTCGAAGCGTTTTACAAAACCATCGACAATACTGATCGAACCGTCTTCATCGTTACGCTGTAGGCAAACGGCGTGGATAGAACTTGATCCGATATCGAATCCCCAGCAACGGTTTTGCTTTTTGCGACGCAGCCGACCCAGTAATCCTTGTTTGGGTTGGAAAAACTGATCTGTGATGGGGGCTTCGCCTAAGCCTTGCAGCGCCAATCCGAGCGCAACGTTGCATTCCGCCGGGGCACGCTGGATCTCGGGATGATCAAAACCTTGAACGCACTTTGGGAATGCGAGTACGTTTAGATCGCCGCCGATGCGGCTGTGGGCTTTGGGGCCGCGGGTGGCGAATAGTGATCGCGGATCTTGGCGTTCGGCTTTGATTCGTTTTGCGATGATCGTCAGTGCTTCTTTCGCTTTTGCGTCGGCAGGAGCGATTTCACACCATCGTTTCGCTAGGCGACCGAGTGATGGAGTTGCAAAGGGTTCACCGGCAAACTGCTGTGAGATCCAAAGTAGCTTTTCAGATCTTTCGACGAGAGCGGTGTGCTTATCGTCTCTAGAAAAACCGGGGACACTATTGAGTAACTCCATCGCGGCACGATAGCGATTTTGATCGAGCCGACGTTCCGCCTTTTGCTGGAGTTTTTCGCCAACCTGTTTCGCAAGCCGCTGGTACTTTTGATTCTCCGGTTGCTGTTCAAGCAACAGTTCAAGGTGTTGACCGGCAGCGGCGTAATCGCGTGCTTCGATTGCTTTGCGAAGTTCATTGGTTGCAAACTCCGACTGCTGAATGGTCAGTTGTGATTTTTCAAGGATTCGTCGAGCGTCGTCGGTCAGTAGCTTTTCAGGCAGGTTCTGAAGAAGCAAGACAGCCTTTTTGTAGTCTTCGCTTTCGAACGCTGCTTTTGCAGCCTTGATCGACTCGGACGCATTGGTGGTCAATTGACTGGCGATTTGCTCGATCTTTTCCAATGCGACTTTTGCATTGGCAACGATGTCGTTGAATCGATAGTCGGATTCCTTGCTAATGACGGCGGCCAGCAATGCGCGAGCGCGTTCGTAATCGGCGTTCTTCGTTGACGCCACTGCATCGGCGAGCTTCTGTTCGAGTTGCTGTTTTCGCTTTCCGATCGCGACGCGCAAGTCTTGGCCGCAGCTGCCGCAGAAAGCTTGGGTTAGCAGAACAGGTTTGTCGCAGCCGATGCACTTTTCATAAAGCGTGTGCCCACATTCAGCACAAAACTGACTGGAAGACACATTGGCTGTTTGACATTTACCGCACGACACCATTCCAGAAGTCGCAGTCGTGGCTGGTTGTGCTTGAATGTGATCTGTCGACATAAAAAACAAACAATTTCGTGGGCCGTTCCAAGGGAAGCAGTTAAGTGCCCCATCAAGAAACTTGAGTTGAATTAAAGCACGAGCAGGACGATCTATCTCTAGCTATCGTCATCGTTGCTACGACCGCCGGATGCTCTCGCACCTTCGACGGCAACCGAAGTCAAGCTCTGCGAGACGTCGACACCAAGTAGGTCCGCTAGCTGAATGCAAATGGCGATCGGGCTAGCACCTGTGGAATCGCGGGCGTCCTGCAATCGATTGTTCACATGAATCTTGTCAAGTGACTCTGGTAGTCGTTCAATGGCTTTCTCGTACCATTTCACGGCTCGGTCTTGAGCCCCTTGGCGGTACGGTCCGGAAGCCCGTCGACTTAGGTCCCACCAAGCGTCGCCAATGGCAACCTGTCCTCGCGGGGTTCCAGCACCTTGAAGGTCCATTCGAGCAACTTCGCGCAAGTCATTTTGCGGGCCGTCGACGATTAGTTTCAGTCCGGTCGCCCAGTCGCCTTTGATGAAACAGACGAAGCGTCCGAAAGCAGCTCCGGCCCGCACGTTTTCGGGATCACGGCGGTATTCATCAAGATACGTTTTGGCGTTCTCGTATTCACCTTTGGCGAGTCCCAGCTGAGTGCGTAGTCGATTCATCAAACGAGAGACTTCGTCGAATCGTGTACCGCCGGTATAGCGACCAGCGATTCGGCAAATTGAGGCAGCACGCATGTACTCGTCTTCTCGAATCGCAGTCAGTACGACCGGGACGGTGCGTTTAAGCAGCGGTGCGCCGTCGATGACGCTATCGTTTCGCGACGAGGTGCCTTCGCCAAATTCTTGAATCCATTTCAAGTTTTCGTCCAGTGCGCTGACGTCAAACCGGGAGACCCGCTGATCGATCGCGCGAAGTACCAACGCCGCGTCTTCGGCTTCGATCGCAAATTTGATCGCGGCTTGTTGCAACGCATAGGCACCGCCTGGATCGCTCGTCATGTCGTAAGCGAGATCTAGAAACTCGCCAGCCAACGTCGATTTATCATCATTCGTTGTGGCTTCTTTGATACGGCTTGAAAACACAGAACGCAATTTGGTTTGTGCGGACCGAATCTGCACGACGGTGGGAACTGCGTCGCGAGCATAGTCATGCTCTTCAATTAAGACGCGATCAACGACGAAGTCATCGCCTGAGACTGCTAAATCCACATCGGTAATCGCATCGGTTTGTCCGGGCATGATTTCATCGGACGGGGCGTTCTCTTCGCCAGGTTCTGCAAATGCGATCGTTTGGTGGATTTCCGAAGCCTTGAAGTCCTGTTCGTCTTTGATGAACATCGCGTCGATCAGCAAACGCATTTCGACATTTTTTTGGATCAAGGTTGGAAGGCCGTTTGCCCATAGGCCGATCAAGCTGTCGCCACGTTTGTGAAACAAATAAGGCTCGATCTCGCCGGCGACTTGACGTGTAGCAGGAAAGTCAGCGGGTTCCGTCCATTGCGGAGCTTTGGAGTCGTTGACTTCGAGTAGCAGTAGCGTGTTCGCTGCACCGTCGCGAATATGGTTGGGATCCAGCCCGATTCCGTTGGAGGCGTCCAAGAAAGTTGAAAACTCACCAGCGACTCCGACGATGTTTGTTCGCGTCTTGCCATGGGTGAAGAACTCGTCGGGAATGTATTCCAGCAATTCTTTGTTGACGCCGAAGTTCCAAGGCGTCGAATGGTCAAACTGCTTGTAGAGCTCAGGGTAGCCGAGGTAAGGCAGCAATTCGACTCGCCAAGAGAGGCACGCGATACCCGCGTCATTAACGGTGCTTGGGGTTGGCAACTTTCCATCGTGGTCTTTGCGATACGCCATCAAGGCATCAAAGATCTTGAGCATCTTTTGAACTGTCGCGCGGCGGCTCTCTTCGTCCGAAATGTCGCCAGTTGCGGGGCGTTCACTTAGTGGTTTAATCTCGATCTCGGCAACGCTTGTCTCTGCCACGTCAGCTTGTTCCCCGACAGCCGTGGTTGCCGTGTCCGTACTTTTGACAGCGGAGACTTGCGATACTTGCGGAGCGGTCGGCGTCGGTTTGGGGGACGGCGTGGGTTGTGCGGCAGGTGCGGGAGTGGGCTCTGCCGCGGCGACTTGGTCGGCACCATCCGGATTGCCACGAGGGCGTGCGGCGGCCTTCATGAATAGGTCTTCGCGGTCGTCCGAACAGCCGGCCTGAACGAACAGAACCGACAAGACACAAATGCTAAAGACGATCGAACGTCGACAAATAGATGTATGGTTCATCAAATATCCAGTCCTTAAAGAACCGAAGAGGTCTGCGTGATCCCGAGCCGAGTGATCGCGAAATCTCAACTTAGTTTTTGACATTTGAAACAGATACCCAGATGGGTAGCCAGCTCGAGTATGTGTCGGACTTGGGGTCGCCGACTTTGACATAGCCGCGGTTTTGATCCAGGTTGTACTGCAGGTCGGGACAACCCTCTGGAACCGTGATTCGCAGCCGATAGGAGCCGTCTTGATCGGCCTTCGTCAGTTCGGTTTCCAACGCATCAGGGACGATTTCGAGGACTTCAATTTCCCGAGCTTTGTCTACTCGTGAGCGGACGGTGACATAAAAGTCTTTTCGCTTTCCACCGTCTAAGGTCCCCATGTCGAGCCCCGTCTTTTGATATAGCTCGGGGCCATAGAAACCGATCGGAGGGCGAACCTTACCAGAGAACGGAATGGCATGTTCGTGGTTGCCGGTGCCCGTTTCTGCATGCACGACCAACATTCCATTGAACTTTCCAAAGTCGCCCGATTTAAGATTCACCGTCATCGCGACAGCAGATGTCGCCGAATGATTCTTCAATTCGCCTTCATCAGGAGATGCGGGTTCGGTGGTCCAATCCAGTTCGAATCCATCAGCGGAAACAGATTTGACCTCAAACTGATCGGACAGTTGTGTGAACACGTAAAAGCTAGCCGTTGCCGATTCGCCCAAGTCGTTCTTTTCAAAGCGGATCGATTTAGGTGCGATGATTTCCTGGCGTCGTTTAGCGGTGCATGAGAACCTGACCTTCGGATTGATCGGATCGTTGGTTGCCAGGAAGACCGAGTTTGCGGCATCGATCGAATCGCTTTCGGGGACGGTCCATTCCAGATCACATTTCGCTGATTGGCCGGGTGCGACCACGTTGGTGTCAAGAGTTACGCGAATGTCGTCACGACCTTTGTCGAGAACGTCGAGTTCCAAGTCGACTTCGCCCACATTGGAAACCTTGAATGAGTGCCGGCAAACTTTGCCAGCGGCAACCCATTCGAAGTCGTGTTGCATCACGCTTGATCGGACGCGTGCAGTCGGGATCGACTTTAGCTGTTCCTTGCGTTCGATCTCGGCAAGCATGGCGTCGTATTCGTCACGTCGACTATCCGGCACGCCCCAGGGTTTGTAAACGACGTTTTGGGAGAGGGCGAATACGACTGCAGAGAAACCCACTGTTATGACGAGGGCGATTAACAATCGTTTAGCAAGTACACTCATCGATCGATTTCAATAAATGGCTGTTGTGGCATCGGGCCAGTTTGGATCCCGACGGCTATCCGTTCTGGGCATCTCACTGTTCTGTGTATCTCACACGGCCCGTGTCGGACATCAGATAGGAAGGCTTGTGTTGATGATTCACAAGTGGCGTTCAACGAACTGCATTGAATGAACAGTATTCAACGAACATGGGTCTCAACGGCCCGGAAGCCGATGAGACCCACGATTAATCAAGCAAATCAGGCTTGAATTTCAAACGATCAATCTTCTTCGAAAGCGTTCTTGAAGTAGGTGTCGTTCAGCCACAGGCCGTTGTACATTTCCGAAGGACCAACTTCGACTTTGTCCGAGTTGTATCCGATACGGCTGTAGTCGGTACCAGCAGCGGTGGTGACAGGGAAACCTGGGTTCAGGTATCCGTCGCCCGAAGCGTCGTAGAACAAGCGAACCGAGCCGTCAGCCATCAGGATGTTGCAAGCGTCGGTGTGAATGGCGAACCAGTCACGGGTGTCTTGCAAGTAAGTTCCGGTAGCACCGGCAGCGCGAGTTCCGCTGTCGACTGGGCTAACACATTCGATGGTGGTCGCTTGGCCGCGTTCGCACTGAGCTTGCGACTCCAGAGAAACGTCTTTGTCCAACAGGTGCAGACGGTTGGTGCTCGAGTCGTAATAGGCAGGGCCGTCGTTGAACGACTCAGCCAACAGCATTCCCTTTGGCAAAAGAACTTCGCCTTCAGCATTGGTAACGTCTGCAAGCAGAACGGCTTCGTCGATGTCGCCAGGACCAGCGTCACCCAACAGGCCGATGTTTGAAGCCGAAACACGCGAGGTGTCGATCAGGCTCGAGGTCAATGAACCGATGGTGTCTTGACGCTCTTTGAACTTTCCGCCAGCACCGGCAGCGATGTAGAACGGGTCAGTACCGGCTTGGGCGGTAACTGGAGCGGTACGGACCAAGTGGTAGCCCGACGCGTAGTTGGTCATGTAACCCTTTTCGACGTAGAAGACACCAACGTATCCGCCGTTGTCGAGGGTTTTGCCGTTGTAGTTGTACGATACGGTGTTGTAGGTACCAGCGGTCGCCGACGTTGGGGTGAACAGGACAGAACCTGCACCTTCGGTCATACGAGTGGTGTTGTTGCCTGCAGAAGCACCTGCAGTCGCGGTGGTCTGACCACCCATCAAGTCGTTAACCTTTTCCAGGCCCTTCGCTGGGTTGCTGGGGCACAACATGTCGCCGGTCAAAGCCGATCCGATGTTGACCAAGTCGGCGGCCCACCCGTAGGTGTCCATGTCGCCGTCACGCTTCCAGTCCGATGCACCTGAGCACATACGGGTCAATGGGTCACGGTCAGCAAATGTGTACAGACCGATGCCGAACTGGCGTAGGTTGTTCGAGCAGGTTGCACGACGAGCTGCTTCACGTGCTTTCGTCAGAGCTGGCAATGCCAATGCTGCCAGCAGAGAGATGATGGCGATAACCACCAACAGTTCGATCAGGGTGAAACCTGACTTTCGCATACGCGACATTTCGAAATTTCCTTCTCTGGACTTTAGTGGACAGGAATCAAGGACCGGTCCACAATTGGGAAAACGACCTGAGGTTGTCGGTTGGCAAACGGCAGTTGGACTGAAGCGTTGATTGCGACTCTTCGGTTCGAAGTTCAACTGGGGTTGCTAGCCGGCACCTCTTTATTAATTACTCCAATGCACGGCAGTGGATCACGCGACGCGAACCTGCCGATGCTTCTCGTGACGGAGCCTCGGCGACACACCAAGGATTCTGTTCTCCGTTCGCGGAGCCACTCCGCTGGGCACATCACCGGTAACTGACAGTTGTCTGTTACCCGGTAACGCTGCCCCAACGTCGAGCAGCATTAAATCAAGTCAGTGCGAAGCCTTGATGGAATGAAGATGAGCTTTCGATGAAAGCTGTTGCTCATTCGTCTGGGTCTCTCGTGAAACCACTCTCAGCCAGGCGCGAACCTGATTTGCATCACGGGCGTAATTCAATCGAGCGAAAATAATCTCGCAATCGCAAAGAAGCGGACTTCATCATTCCTTCGCATTGTGTGACCGGGCAGCAGAAGTGGCCCCGCTAAAAGACTGCAAAACGCAGTGCAAAATCATCCGGTCGCCGGTTCACAACATTCCCTTCATCGAATCTTCTAATTCGTTTTTGGGCTCTGATCTGGGGTTCTGCCGCTTCAAAGCCAGAAAGGCTTGGGAGTGAACCGTAAAGGCGCGAAGATTTTGTCTAAAAGCGCCGGTGGAAAATCGCTTTTGCGAACGATCAGTATTCCCGAGGAGTGTCCCCGAGTACTGCGGAGCGGAGTTAGAGAATTGAGCAAACGCCGATGCTGATGATGGTTGGTTTTCGCGAAGCTCGAAAACGGGCCGGATGAAAACCGGCTGTATGCAGCGTTACTCTATGCAGTGTTACTCTTCGTCGTCCGAAGGTGGGTTGTCGCCTTTAATTTTGACCATGCGGATTTGGTTTCCGCGGTCGTTGTAGGTGACTTCGTTCATGATCTCGCTGATCAGCAGGACTCCACGTCCGCCGGGAACTTCCAGCAGTTCATCGCTGCGAGGGTCCGGGACCGAATTCGGGTCAAAGCCTTTGCCTTGATCGGTGATCGTGATCACGGCGCGATCGTCATCACAAGTCATTTCAACCAAAACCTGCTTTTCCGGGTCGCAGCGGTTTCCGTGTCGGATCGCGTTGACAATCGCTTCTTGGTACGCCAATTGAGTGCGAAACAGATCGGTTGCGGGCCACTCGCGATCGGTCATCGCGCCAAGCAATTCTTCGACAAGCTCGCTGCCGACGGTCGTGTCACTGGGGATCTCCCGGCGCAGGGTCCAGGCGGCGCGGTCAGATGACATCACGAATGCCGGTTGAGAAAAGGTGAAGCAAATCTAGAAAGAGATGACGAAGGGGCGTCAAACGAACAACCACATCATACCGTTGATTTAAGATTTGTGTGGAGCCTTTGAAAAGCAGCGGCCTTTCGTGCACGGTTCCGCACGCTCCATCAATGTTGCAGTCACCAGTAGTTGGTGTGTGATGAACGGAAGCCGTCTGGCGAGCTGAATGCGATTGCAGCTTAGAAAGTGCTCTGTTTGGGTTAGCTGTGACGCTTCGTCCGCGACAGTGGAGCCAAACGCTATGAGAGGGTCGGGTCGAGTTCGCGGCCTGGGGGTTTGGATGTCTCCCATTCACTACGTTCAACGTCAAAGAATCGTTCCAGGCGTGTGATCCGGAAAACGTCGCGAACCGTTTCGCACAGCCCTAGGAGCTGCAGTTCCGTTCCTGAGGAGCGAATCATCGATTGCAGGTGAATCAGTTCGTTCAGCCCAGCGCTACTGATCCATTGCACATTCGACAGATCGACGATTACTCGGCGAAACGGATTCTCAAGAGCGGCCGTTAAATGCTCTTCAATATCGGCGGAAAAATATTTGGCTAGCTTCCGCGTACTAATGCCTTTTGTGGTCGGTGCGGCGACCAGAACGGAGTCGTCGATGCGGATGTTCGTTTTTTGACGACGACCAAATTCCATAACAGACTCAATGCTAAGGGGGCGTAAAATTACCGTTGCATCAATTAACGGACCTCAATGCACCAAACTGGGCTAATGCGGCATTCCGCCATGCGGTTTGATGAAATCCCCGTCAATTCCGTATGTTTTATCGACCTGCATGATATCAAAGACATGTCAATTTCGCAATAAAATTCGCTTCTGCCATGCTTTGGTAATGGCGTCATCGGCCGCCATCGCAAATCTACCTTGGATATCGTCAGCGATCCGGAATTCGGGCTGACGGAAACCACCCGTTGGGTTCCCTTTTCCGCAAGCCGTGCGTTAACGCCCATGCATTCTGGCTAACCCGCACCGTGCTGGTTGAGCGTTCGGCTCTGATTGAGTGTTTGGGTTTTAGAAATCCTGTTTGCTCCTAAAAGCGAGTGGTGAAAGCGGCTGATGGCTTTTCCGGGGCAGACGGGGCATGGGTGGGGTGGATGCCGAACGGCCTGTCGGTTTGCAGCGATGCGGAAAATGCCACCGGGGAAATCAAGATTTATAGCCAAAAACCGCGACCGAACCGCAACCTTTTGCGGTGACGATGCGTAGCTTCAGTCTCGATGGGTCTCCATCGGACTTTTCGATCGTATTAAACCTACCCAAAGCGACGCCTTTCTGGTGACCCCTTCCGTGCTTGCGAACCTATCCGCCGCTTCGTCTGGACTACTTTTCGACGCCGCCTCCAACCTTTCTGGTGGCATGCCGCTTGCGCAGATTGGCGACTGGATGCCCAGTTGGGCAACGCCGATTTACGCGATTTCGCTCGGTCTGTTGCTTGGTGCTATTGTTGCCGCTGTGTTCTACGGATTGTTGGCAGCGTTGTCATTGATTCCGCCGCTAGGCAAGCTCGCTGACAACTCGACCCGCGGCAACGTGGTTTCGCTGGTGATTGGCGTAGTGGTTGGCGGATTGCTTTGCATGCGATTTGCGTCTGCGGACGAGGAATATGCTCAGTCGCTTTATTTGCCGCTGATGATGATGGGCATCGTGATGGGCTACGCGGTGGTGTATGGGATGTGGTACCGCACTCGCCAAGAATGGTTTGACATTTTGGGCGAAGGCATCGTGCCATACATCTTGTCGACGCTGGGTGTTTTCACAGTGGTCGGGTTGCTGGGCACCATCTATGTGACCGACCCGATGCAGTTTGTGCGATCGATCCCGCAGGTGAACTTGATCAGCAATGGCACGTTGATTCATGAAGTCACCGTGCCCGGTGCGGATCCATCGGTCGGCCCCGACGAAGCGGTCTTCCATGCCCAGGATTTTGATTACGACCTGCGATCGATGTCCGAATTGGTCATTGAGACCGACAAGACAATCATGTTGGGCGACGGAGCTAACATTGCCGAATTCTCACGCAAGCCAGCTCGGATTGATGCCGGCGAACGGATGGTCTACCGATATGAGGATCGGGATGTCCCGCCGCTGCCATCGGACCCAACAAAACTACACATTCAAAACCGTGAATTGGATCCGGCGACCGTCCGATTCGTTATCACGTCGGTTCCCAAGGTACCGGAGATTTCCCAGGCGGTTGCGATTGGTGTGATCGTGTTCTTTATGATCAGCGCCCTTGTCGCATTCAGGCAAGCCGCACCGCGTGTTTGGGCGTTGGCCTTGTCGACGGCCAAGAATGAGATGGCGCAGACGCTGTACCTGATTCTGCTGGCGATCGGCATCTTCGGTGTGGTCGTGTTTTCGATTTATCCCTTCAACACACTCGGCGACGACATCCGAATGTTCAAAGACAGCAGCGTGATGTTGATCATGGTGCTGGCGATGGGCCAAGCGGTTTGGAGTGCGGGAACAAGTGTTAGCGATGAGATCGAAGGCCGTACCGCGTTGACGGTGCTCAGCAAACCGGTTTCACGTCGATCGTTTTTGCTAGGCAAGTATGCCGGAATCATGATGAGTATCGCGGTGATGTTCGTCATCATCGGTGCGGTGTTGTTGTTGCTGATGTCTTACAAGCCGATTTACGATGCTCGGGAAACGGCTCGCGCCACTCCCGGCTGGCAAATGGGATTCGAAGAGATCATGACGACGATCCCCGTGTTGGGCTTGTACTTCATGCAGACGATGTCAATCGCGGCGATTGCCGTCGCTTTGGCGACACGCTTGCCACTGTTGAGCAATTTGATATCGTGCCTAGTGATTTACGTGATCGGAAACCTCACACAACCATTGGTCGCTTCAGCACGCGGCGAGAATCCGCTGGTCGGATTTGTTGGCAACCTGATTGCCATCGTGGTTCCGAACCTGAACATTTTTAACGTTCAGAGTGCGATTGACAGCGGAAATCAGGTTCCATGGATCTACCTTGCAGCCTCTTTCAACTATCTTGTTGTATTCGCGGTCGCGATATGGATGGTTGCCATGTTGTTATTTGAAGACCGCGATTTGGCCTAGTACGGGTCGCTGCAGATCACGTTCAGTTTCGGCGTGTTGTGCGTTCACGTTAGTGACGCGTCATCCGCCGAATTGTCCGCTCCATCAGCGCCGATCCGCATCATCGGGCTTAGGTGGGACCATTAGCGGAGATCTGCAGCTTTGAATCGATTCCGTACCCTATCGGCGGCGCGACACGAGCCGGACGCGAAGACCGGCTCATTGACGTTTCTAATCTGGGCAACGCTCGCTGGGGCGTTGGTCCCGGTGCTGGTGTTGATGTTCGGCTTGATTTCGTTCTTGCTTGAAAAGGAAGAAATCACCAGCTCCCCGGTCAGGTTAGGCGTCAACCTCTATGTCCCGGTTCCGCCTTCTTTTATCGACCGCGCGCCTTTAGTTCAGCTCACCCAGCTGACTTCGGTAGCGTTTGCGGTTTCAGTTATATTTTGCCTTGCGGTCTGGCGGCATCGTCGTGCGGCCGACCGTCGTGCACTAGCGATCACCAAGTCGCTGCATCACCAAGTGCTAAAGCAAAGTGTCCGCCGCGCCGAACTTGAAGGGGCTGCTGCGCAGTCCGCCAGTGCTCGCGCATTGATCAGTCGTCATCTGCCGTCACTCGGTCGGGGATTATCGCTTTGGTATCGCGTAGTCCCGCGAAGTGTGCTGCTGCTTATCGGCTGCGTCGCGGTTGCCTTGTTGGTTCATGTCTACTTGGCGGTGATCGCAGTGATCAGCGGGGTGATGATGTGGCGGCTCTACCAGCAGGTGCGCGGGACTGACATCGATGACGTCGGGAAATGGGAGTTACCGCAGCTGCGCGATCAGATCGCAGGCTTGGTCGCACGAGCACCGCAGATGGCAAGACTGCAAGCAAGCGGAATTGCCGAAGAGTCGTTTCGCCATGAGGTTGATCAGCTTTATCATTCGCTCAATGACAACGAGTCACGACGAGGAAGGATCTGGCCGACGTTATTCCTAGCAGCATCGGCGGCAATCGCGATCATGCTAATTGGGCTCGGGCTAAACCGGCTCGAAACAGACATCGGGCTTAGCTTGTCATCAGCGATCGTGCTTGGTTTGTCACTTGCCGGTGCCTTTTCAGCGGTCTGGCGGATCTTGTCGCTCGGTCGTAATCTTCGAACCAGCAGCGGCCCCGCGTGCGACAGCGTATACGCCTATCTTAAGCGAAGCGACGAAGCCACACCTTCGGAGCAGCGCGTCGGCCTTGCCGGGCTGCGTGACGGTGTCGAATTCCGTGACGTTTCGTTGTTCGGATCACACGGTCAGGCCATTCTGAATCACATCACAACTGACTTTAAACCAAAGTCACTTGCCGTGTTGTTGGGGACCGATCAGGTTTCGACACAAGCGATGGCCGAGATGCTAATGGGCTTCGGTCGGCCTGCCACTGGCGAAGTGCGGATCGATGGTTTGAAGTTGCTTGATGTGCATCCCGCGTCATTGGCGAAGAACGTGATGTGGATCGATCCATCAGGGCCGCTTTGGGATGGGACAATCGAAGAAAACTTGTTGGGCGGCGACAGCACGATCAACAATTCGGACATCCTAGAAGCATTGCGTGAAGTCGACGTTTACGAACAGATTTCGCGTCTTCCAGAAGGGCTCGCTACCTACGCGTTCGTCGAAGACAAGTCGTTGTCGACCGAGGCGACTTATGGCATCGGTCTGGCCCGCGCGTTGTTGCATCGGCCGCCGATCTTGCTTGTCAGTGAGCCGCCTGTGGTGAGCACCCAGCTGGATGATGATCCATGTTTAAAAGCCCTAAAGAAGCTTGCCAGTCAAGGTTCTCTGGTCGTCGTGCTGCCTCGCCGTTTGCAAACATTGCGTTCGGCGGACCGAGTGATCTTATTGAACGGTCCTGACTTGGCAGGTGAAGGTCGGCACACGGACTTGTTAAACGACAGTGACTTATATCGTCACATGAATTATTTGCTGTTCAATCCCTATCGTTCGGGGCCGTCGCGACAGGGATCACGAGCGGGTTGATCCCGTCATGAAGCAAATTTCGAGATAGGTTCCAGGCATGCGTTTGGAAATCGTATGCCTGTGAACGGTCGGATTGGCTTTGAGCATCAACCAGCATTGTTTGAAGAGAAATGCAGCTTGATCGTTATTGTTCAAGCTCGAATTCGGCAGGCAGTTTATAGCCTTTCTTTTTCGTCGCATCGCGAGTCGTGATCAAGATCTCTGTTTCTTCTGGTGGTTTGCCAACAGGGTGAACGACCCATACCAAGGCCTGTTTCGGATCACCTGGTCCTGTGGACGTCGGGTCTGGGTTGGCCGCGAGGACAATGTCGGTAAGGACTTGCCGGAGCGGAACGTCTTCTTTGTCAAAACCACGGATCTGTTGGTTTTGCGTGATGCCGTTAAGTTCTAAGTCACCACCGACAATTTTGAAGGCCGGTGTCGAGGCGCCTTTGGGCAAGTCTTGCTTGAATTCATCGGCGACCGCATCGATCGAAAATTGAAGCGACAGTTGTAGGAACGAAATCGACATCGGACGGTCAAGCATATCGTCAACGGACAACGCAACACTTTCCATTGCGCCTTGTGATGCTTCACCGGGAGGAGTGTTCATGGCCAAGACTGTTGCGAGTGAGACTTGCGCGGCCGCTTGCGTTGGCAAGTATGTTGATGCGACCACGGTTGTCCCATCGATGGTGCTTCGTGTCTGGTCGGCCACATAGCGCAACATCAGCGGCAATCGAGATGCCAGCACTCGCCACGAACGATCAGGAATCGTGTCGAGCAAAAACTTATCAGCCCAGTCAGGCCAGGATTGCATCGTTTCTCGCATGTCGCTTAATAGGGTGGCCTGGGTCGCGCCGCCGCTGGGAACTTCTCGCAGTTCGATGTAGCACGATTCTTCGTCGGATTTGATCGCGATCATGAACGCGGCGATATCTGGAATCAGCCATCCTTTCAAAGCGTCACGCAGTTCGGGAACGCTTGAATTGATCAGTTCGCGGCCGTCGGCAAACAGGAAGTTCGGCGTCGCTAGGATGACGATGTCTGTTTGTTCGCTGGCATGATCCCACAACGTTTGCATGTTGCGAACGAGCGGGATCGAGCCGCCTGCGTTGTCAGCGACTTCGCGAATTCGCTTCATCGGTCCACAGACAAAGGTGGTGACCTCGTCGCCTTCGGGAGGTTGACCGCCTTCTCCGCCGCCGACGTAGTAAGCGTTTTTCAGGTCTTCGTCGGTGTAAAGCACTTGGTCACCCGCCCGAGTTTCGACGGCTTTCCAGTTTTCTAGAAGCGTATCGATTGGTGTCGGGGACACCAATCGAACCGTGATTGCCGTTTCAGGAATACCATTGATTCCGGGGAAGAAGCCGATCACGCAGCTCTGAATCTCATTCGCGGCAACTCCGGCGTGTTTCGAAACAAAGTTCAAAAGTGAATCGAGTTCGACCTGGAAGGCTTGTTGAATCGGCTGGTTCGCTTTGGAAAGTTCAGCGATTTCCAACTTGGCGATGATCGCCGGTCCTGGAGGTAGCAATTCGAGCGAAGGCGAATTCGAGTCGGCTTCGAATGGAGGTACCCACAGTAAGCGATCGCTTTCAACGATTTCGAACCCACGAACCGTTGTTGGTTGATCGGTGGCTGGAGTTTCGTTTCGTGCGTTGCCGACCTTGGGTAGGTTGCGAGTTAAGTTGGGGGTCGGTCGTGGTCTAGGCTTTTCTACCGGTCCGCGTCCGCGCAGTGCGACCGCGAGCCCCAGCAACAGTACCGGCAGGATCATGATGCCGGCCAGAATCGGCACTCGGTTTTTGTTTCTGCGGCGACGCTTGCGGAGGGCTGGTGACGCAGCTGTTGACTCCGTCGTTGCGCCGCTATCGATCGCAGCGTCTTCGGCTGCGCTACCTTCAGCTGAAACGGTTGGTTGCGGCTGTTTGGTTTCGGTGACCTGCACCGCCGGTGTGATTGTTGGGGCAGCTGGTGTGGAGGCAGTGGGGCTTTCGTTCGCCTCGGGCTGCTGTGGTTCTGGTTTGGGCGTCGCGGGTGTTTTTGAAGATTGGACAGAAGCCGCTTTCTTTTTCTTAACCCGTGGTGCCGCGGGAGTTTCCGGGGGCTCGGAAGTTTCGCTGACGATCGGAGCAGAGGGCTGTTTCTCCGCAGTCGCTTCAGAGGGTGGGGCGGCGGCCGGTGGGGCGGCGACCTCGGGTGCCGTGACCTTGGGTGCCGCGATCTCGGGCTCTGCTGGCGCGGGATCCCTTGGCTCTTCGGGATCAGCTATCTCTGAAGCTGAGGTTTTTGCTGTCGGTGGTGTTTCTGCGGAAGCTCGTTCGGGTTGTGCCTGATCGGTTTGGCTCGCTTTGACTTCGGCTGCTCGCTGCAGAGCCGCAGAGAACGTTGCTGCTGAATCGAATCGGGCGGCCGGGTCTTTGGCCATCGCGTAAGCGAGCACGCGGAACAGCGGGTCGCCATCGGCGCCAAGGGCGATCGCTTCGCTAAGTTCTGGCGGAGTCAGCTCGTTGTGCGCCGCGAACAAATCGGCGGTGTCCGCATCGCCAAAAACTGGTCGCCCGGTAAGGACGGTAAGAAGGAGACAGCCCAACGAGTAAATGTCCGATGCGGCTGATGGCATCACGCTGGGGTCGGCCAATTCTGGCGCCGCATAGGTTGCCGGCGATTCGATTCGCTCAATCCAGCTAGCAGACTGGTCGCTTCGTGGCGAGCGGGCGGGCGAGGATGGGTCACGCAGTAAGACCGCATTTCCTTTGCCGGTCACCCAGACATGGTCGGCGCCGATTGCTCCGTGCGGAACGCATCCATTGGCCGAGTTGTGCATTGCTGTGAGCGCGTCCGCTAGGTCCACGCCCAGGCGAACCGTCTTGCGAACGCTTAGCTTGGGTTTGTTTTTCAGGACGCTCCAAAGAGATGCCCCGGTTGGCAACGGCGAAAAAATCTCGACGATTTGTTCTGTATCACCAGATTGTGCGCCGCCGGATAGCTCGATCCTCTGCAATTTTGGATGGCGGATTTCGCTGTGGGCGGCAAGCCAACTGCGTCGTGATTCGTCCAAGGCTGACAGCGGCGCTCGGAGAAGAAACCCGTGTCGTGACTCGGCAGGCGACTGACCGGCTGCTGATTGGGTGTCACTTTGGAAAGCCGTTTGGACTGGTATCCAGTGGGTCAGTGGACGAACCGGGGTTTCGTCTTTGACGACGAAGTTCCCCAGACGCAATGAAGGCTCAGGCTGGGTGAGGATCTGTTTCGCTTGATACTTCGTCAACGCACCTGCTTGAACGAGGTAGGCAGCGATGGCGGAGGCGTCCGACGAAGGTCCGCCGGATTGTTGTGCGAATTCGTCCGCGTACTTCGTACAACCGTGCTGATCCGTCAGACCGGATCTGACCAGACGCATCCAAAACTCAGTCGGCTCGATCGACATGCAGGCAATAAAAACGGGTTAGGGGCAAACAGGCGATCCGTACAACACAGTCTAGCTGATACAACAGAATTTCGGTCCCATAGCTGCAATGCAACTGCCGCATGACCGCTATTTGCGTTCCATAATTTTTCGTACGGGTGGGCGATAGCGATAATTTGACGCGCGTATGATTGCCTACACCGCAGCCCAACATGCGTTCCAATCGAAGTTTGCTTGAATTTTGAATATCGTCTACCTGAGTTCCGAGGCTGTCCCGTTTGCAAAGACCGGGGGGTTAGCTGACGTCTGCGGCACGTTACCACGTGAAGTCGCAGCGCTCGGACATCGCTGTACGGTCATCATCCCCGCATTTCGATCCATCCGCCGATCCGGATGTGACATCGAGACGACGGATTTAAGTTTTGCGATTCCGATGAGCCCTGGAAAGCTGATCGGTGGGCGATTGCTGAAAAGCCAATTGCCCGACAGCAACGTCGATGTCTTGATGATCGACCAGCCGCAATATTTCGATCGCCCTTCGCTCTATGGCGATGCAGCGGGTGACTATCCAGACAATGCGGAGCGGTTCTCGTTCTTTTGTCGTGCGGCACTGGTCGCGCTGCAACGGATCGGAAAAAAGGTCGACATCCTGCACTGCAACGACTGGCAGACCGGTTTGATCCCTGGCTTGATCAGGGCCAACCAAAAGCAGCTGAGCACGGTCAAGGATGCCGCAACGATCATGACGATCCACAACATGGCGTACCAAGGCCAGTTCCCGGCCGATGAGTTCCCGTTAACCGGATTGCCTTGGCTCGAGTTCAACCATCGGACTTACGAGTACTACGGCTACATGAACTTTCTCAAAGCCGGGATCGCAATGTGTGATCTCGTCACGACGGTCAGCCCTCGCTATGCGATGGAGATCCAAACGCCTTACCACGGATGTGGGCTCGATGGTGTGATTGCTTCACGCGGCGGTCGAGTTCAGGGGATCACGAACGGGATCGATACATCCGTTTGGAATCCCGAGACCGATGTGAATCTGCCGGCTCAATTTGGCGTTGAGAACTGGCGCGAAGGAAAATTGGCAAATAAACGTTCGCTTCAGAAGGAATTTAAACTCGAAGAGAATGACGACGTCCCAATGATCGGGCTCGTCGGACGGCTTGCCGAACAAAAAGGCTGGGACTTGATCCTGCCGGTCATTGAGCGGCATGTTGCCGAGGGTCGGCCGACGCAATGGATGGTGCTCGGTAGCGGTGATCCCATTATCGAAAAGGAACTACGTCGTCTGGCCGAAGCAGCGCCTGACCAAGTTGCCGCGCATATTGGGTTCAACGATTCATTGGCCCATCGAATCGAAGCGGGCTCGGACTTGTTCGTGATGCCAAGTCACTACGAACCTTGTGGGCTCAATCAGCTTTACAGCTTGCGATATGGAACGGTCCCAGTTGTCACACCCACGGGCGGATTGGCTGACACTGTCGTAGATACGACTCCTGAATCGATCGCTAAAAAGACCGCTACAGGGTTCCATCTCGCTGAGATTTCCTCTTACGGACTCGACGAAGCCATCGGCAAAGCACTGTATCTCCGCTATCACGAAGAAAAAAATTGGGATGCCCTCGTTCGACGAGGGATGACGTGCGACTGGTCTTGGAGGAAGAGTGCTTCCCAGTATGTCTCCCTTTATGAAAGTGCAGTTGCCCTTACCACACCAGCGACACGATAGGTCACCGAACCGATCTTAGCGGCATCGGAAAATATTTAAATTCTTACCTTGAACCCCGGACAGAATCGCTAGAGTTGTGCGATAGGGAGTATGCGGCAAGTCACCGAAACACGGAGAGTTTTGGAGGCCGAATCCGCACGTTTTTCGCTAAGGAGAACCAATGTTCGCCGATGCGAATCATTCGCTGTTGACCAACCACATTAGTAGTCCGTTATGCATCCAAACGCCGATTCTGAGACGCACCCAGAGACGGCGGACTCTTCAGCACCACAACGCGTGCATGAGGCGGAGTTAGAGTTTGCTGTCAAACGTACGGCTCCTAAGACTGATGGCCCTATCGATATGGACACTCGCCTGGCGACAGACGAGCGGACACGGGTCATGTTATCTGTTCGCCGAACTAGCCGAGGCGTCGACAACCGCTGGGAAGTCGATCCCGATACACAGGATCAGATTTTAGCCGAGCACGCTTGGCTTAATGACGACTCGGCATCTCATTCCCGTCGCGACCAATTGACTGGCGGGTGGACGATTTACGCGCCCAAGCGTGACGAACGTCCCAACGAATTTGCATCCTTGCGATCAATGCAGGCAACCCCGTTTCGCCAAGGCGAAGCACAAGTCGGTTGTCCCTTTTGTGCCGGATCCGAAGGGCAGACCCCTGAAGCCCTGTGGACAGGACGATTGGGTGACCTGACCGCGTTCCATACCGATCAGGGTTCCGACCGATTCGCGCGACCTGCGATCAGTATTTGCTATGGCGAGCAACCCGACTGGGACGTTCGTGTTGTTCCCAACAAGTTTCCTGCCGTCACCTCGATCGACGGCGCGTCCCAGAACCGAACCGAGCCTACCACCGATGTCCTGTTCCCCTCAGCACCTGTGGTCGGCGGACACGAAGTCATCATCGAGTCATCGGGTCACGCCGAAAACATGGCGTCGTTCGATCCGGCCTTGGTCTACCTTACCCTGGTCGCCTATCGCGAACGAATCCGTCACTGGGCTTCGGTCGATGGGATCCGATACATCAGCGTGTTCAAAAACTGTGGGCCGGAAGCAGGTGCATCATTGCATCACAGCCACAGCCAACTGATCGCAACCAGTTTGCTTCCACAGGCGGCACGCGTGACCATGGCGAGGTGTGAATCGCATCGCGCCCGTGTTGGCAGTTCGCTAGGGTGTGATCTGTTGCGAGCGGAGTGCAGTCAGCGAAGCCGTGTGATCGCCAAGACGGATTCCTTCGTTGCTTACTGCCCATTCGCAAGTCGCTTCGCCGGCATGATCCGCTTGACTTCGATGAGTCATCAACCGCGTTTTGAGTCATTTGACGACGGGACGCTCGACCGTCTTGCCAGCATGCTGACACGGGTCATCTATTGGGTGAACCAAGCCTTCCCGGGTAAGGCATACAATTACTTGCTTCATACTTGCCCACCTTCATCGGCACAGCCTGAAGCATTTCAGTGGTGGCTGGATATCTTCCCACGGCTCAACAAAGCCGCTGGCTTTGAATGGAGCAGCGACTGCATGATCAATTCGATGCTTCCCGAAGTCGCTGCTGCGAACTATCGCCGCATCGCACGACGTGATGATCCACGACGTGTGCTCGCTTTCGGCTGAGTTGCGATTCAGTTCGACGATCCTGCAACAATGTCACTGATGCGAGCTTGCCCCTTCGCAAGCTCGCTCGGCGAACAGCTCAGTGTTGGAGGCCTAATGCCGGAGCCGCTTGCAATCGCGAGTTCGAGTTTCCCACCGGCTGTGTTCCACGCCTTCGCATCATCTGCAGAGTGTCTATGCAGATGCAGGGGGACTCAAATGGAAGCCCGAATCTGGGCTGAGGCCGCTTTCGCCCTAAAAAAACGGTTGCCCCTGCGCGACACGCGGAGACAGTCACTATGAAGGGGCTGTAGTTTTCCAAAAACTAAAGCCACTCCGGCTACGAAGTTTGCCTTTAGCTGCCGATAGACTGGATTAGTCGGACTAGGGAAGCTGTGCCGCGTGCGGAGTCTGTGCTCTGTGGGCCAGTTTTGGCTTTCACTTCGGCGACATTTTTTGCTATCAGCACAATGGTTAGTGTGCGGGTTATTCGGGATTGTCAGACGATTCCGTACAATCCGCGACGGCTACGGAATCGTCCGAGCTTGCCAATCGTCCTGATTTACGACTTGCTTTCAAATCTATCACGTACCACCTGATATGTCCGCTCACGTTCATCTCTGCCTGGTTCTTCACAACCATCAACCGATCGGTAACTTTGACGGTGTCTTCGAGCAAGCGTATCAGGACAGCTATTTACCGTTCTTAGAAGTCTTCGAGCCTTACGATCAGTTGCAGATTTCGCTGCACACGTCAGGGCCGTTGATGCTTTGGCTTGCCGAGCGGCATCCGGATTACCTGGATCGTTTGCGGTTATTGGTGGAGGCCGGTCGGGTTGAAATCATCGGTGGCCCGCAGTACGAGCCCATCCTAACGATGTTGCCTTCGCGAGATCGTGTCGGTCAGATCGAATCTTATAGTCGCTGGCTGGAACGCAATCTTGGCACCAGCCCGGACGGCATGTGGATGCCCGAACGTGTTTGGGAGTCGGGGTTGAGCCGCGATATCGTGGATGCGGGGATCAGTTACACCGTCTTAGACGACTATCACTTTCGTGCGGCAGGGCTTCGCAACGAGGAGATGACCGGCTACTTCATCACCGAAGACGATGGGCGTTTGCTGCGTATTTTCCCAGGGTCGGAACATCTCCGTTACACCATCCCATTCCAACCGGTTCAAGCAACCATTGATCACTGCCGCGAAGTCGCCGAGCGATCGCCCGGTGCGGTACTGACGTTTGGTGACGACGGTGAGAAATTTGGTACCTGGCCAGATACCAAGGTGCACGTTTACGAGCGTGGTTGGTTGCGTGGGCTGTTTGATGCGTTAACTGCAAACGCATCGTGGTTGCACACCGTGACGTTGAACGAAGCGATCAATCGCACCCCGTCGCGTGGAAAGGTTTACCTGCCCGATTGCAGCTACCGTGAAATGGGCGAATGGTCACTGCCAACTAAGGCTCAGCAGACGCTTGATCATGTGACCCACGAAATGGAGTCTGATCCTCATTGGAAGGATTTGCAGAACTTTGTGCGTGGCGGTTACTGGCGAAACTTCAAGCGTAAGTATGAAGAAACCAACGAAATGTACGCGCGAATGATGCACGTCAGTCGCCGTATCGTTGACGCAGAAGCGGCCGGTGTGGATGCGAGTCAATTGGCTGTCATCCGTGATCACTTGTACCGCGGCCAGTGCAACTGCCCTTACTGGCACGGTGCTTTTGGCGGGATTTACCTGCCTCACCTTCGCAACGCGATCTATGAGCACCTGATTACCGCCGACAACTTGCTGTCGCAGATGACTGGCGAGTTCAACGACAACGCAGTGACGGCGACGAACGACGATTACAACTTTGACGGCATGCAAGAAGTCCGTCTCAGCAACGACAAGCTGTGTGCTTGGGTGCAGCCTGGCCGTGGTGGTCGAATGTACGAACTGGACGTCCGTAGTATCAGTCACAACCTGCTGGCGACCCTGCAGCGTCGTCCGGAAAGCTATCACCAAAAGGTGCTTGCCGGTCCCAATGCGGCTGGTGACGATGTCGCAAGCATTCACGATCGCGTCGTCTTCAAACAAGCGGATCTCGACAAGCGATTGCAGTACGACCGCTATGCACGCAAGAGCTTGATGGATCACTTCTATGACAACGATGCTTCGTTAGAAGCGGTTTGGCGTGGCGAAGCGATGGAGCGTGGTGACTTTGTCGAGCTTCCGTTCGAAACAAAGCTCCGCCGAGGCTCGGACCGTGTTCAGGTCCAGATGCGCCGTGAGGGCAACGCCTGGGGGATCCCAATCGTGTTGACAAAGGCCGTCACCTTGGTCGCCGGAAGCGAAACATTGGAGGTGACCTACCTGTTGGAGAACCTTCCACAGGATCGTGATTTGCACTTCGGCATCGAGATGAACTTTGCCGGATTGCCTGCAGGTGCCGATGACCGATATTTCACAGACGAACACGATCAGCGTCTTGGTCAATTGGGACAGCCCCTGGACTTGCACGACGCATCGTCGCTCAGTCTGTCGGACCGTTGGCTTGGTATCGACGTTTCGCTGAAGCTGGACCGACCGAGCGGTATTTGGGCATTTCCAGTTGAAACGGTCAGTCAAAGTGAGGCCGGGTTCGAACTGGTCCACCAAAGTGTGTGCGTACAGCCGCACTGGCTAGTCCGTGGAGACAGTGAAGGACGCTGGCACGTAACGATCGAGATGTCCGCTGCATGCGAGCAAAACGCGGAAACCATCGACCAAGAACAGGTCATCCAGTTGTAGACTTCCTGAGTCTCGCTGCATCAAATTGAACAAGACGGCATACCCAAATACGGTGTGCCGTTTTTTTGTTTGCGGATCACTATCGCGCGATGTATCCGTGGTATGATCCAAATCACTCCCCCCCTCTTTTCCCTCCCTGTGCACTTTCGCAATGACCAGCTCTTTGGACGCTGTTGATGTCAGCGACTATCAACGTGACGGATATTTGCTACGGCGGGCGCTATTCGATCACGATGAGATTGATCTGCTCCGTCGTTCAGCCAAGGAAGACAAGCGTCTCGACGATCATGCCTTTGGTCGAAACGATGGCGAAGGTGGCACCGTTCGGTTGTCGTTGTGGAATCATCCCGGGGAAGGCATCTACGGGGCATTCGCCAGGTGCAGCCGTATCGTTGAAGCGGCGGAGCAATTGCTTGGTGACGAGCCCTATCATTATCACTCCAAGATGATCATGAAGGATGCTCGGGTTGGTGGCGCTTGGGCGTGGCACCAGGATTATGGCTACTGGTATGGCAACGGTGTGTTGACGCCGAACATGCTAAGTGTCTTTATCGCTGTCGACCCAAGCACTCGTTTGAATGGCTGTTTGCAAGTGATCCGAGGGTCGCATCAATGTGGACGTATTGACCATCGATTGACAGGTGAGCAAGCCGGCGCGGATCTGGATCGCGTTGAGGAAATCATCAAGCGAATGGAGCATCAGTACGTGGAAATGGAACCCGGTGACGCATTGTTTTTCCATTCGAACTTGCTGCACCGGAGCGACCAAAACCGTTCCGATTCTCCGCGTTGGGCGATGGTATGTTGTTACAACGCCAGGTCCAATGATCCGTATAAAGATTCGCACCACCCGCGATACATACCACTGGAGCGCATGGATGATGCGGCGATCAAGCAGATCGGTGTCCGCCGTTTCGCAGATGACGATGATTCTGAGGTTGCGTTTTTAGATCCCAACCACGATGCCAGTGCCAAATCGCTTGAGCAAAGTAGTTGAGCATCGATGCCGGACGATCAACCTTTGGAAAATGCCGCTTTGGATTATCGGCCCAAGCTGCCTGAGCGAAGCGATTTTAGGATCGGCTGCATTGGTGCTGGATTCATCATGGCCGATTGCCATCTTGTCGCCTATCGCGCCGCCGGGCTAACGCCGGTCGCGATTGCTTCACGCACACCTTCGCGAGCCGCAGAAGTCGCCGCACGCCATAGGATTCCGACTTCTTATCCGACCTACCAAGAATTGCTCGCCGATCGGTCGGTTGAGGTCGTTGATGTTGCCGTACCGCCAGATTGTTTGTTGTCTGTGGTCACGGATATCGTTAAAGCTTCGCATGTCCGTGGGATCCTCGCGCAAAAGCCGCTCGGTTGCAGCCTTTCAGAAGCAACCAAGATCGTTCGCCTTTGCGAAGATGCGGGGGTCGTTTTGTGTGTCAACCAGAACATGCGATACGATCAATCGGTCCGGGCCGCACGAAGCTTGATTCAGCGTGGTGTCTTGGGTGAACCCGTATTGGCGACGATCGACATGCGAGCTATTCCGCACTGGATGCCGTGGCAAGAGCGACAGGGGTGGATGACATGCAGGATCATGTCGATTCATCATCTCGATGCGATGCGATTTTGGTTCGGCAATCCGCAGCGAGTGTTTGCGAGTTTCCGAACAGACCCGCGGACATCATTTGAGCATACCGACGGCATCGGGCTTTACATTCTGGAGTACGAAAGTGGATTGCGATGTATGATCTGCGACGACGTGTGGGCGGGGCCTGCAAAAGAAGGCGCGGCGGCAGATTTAGGGATTCGCTATCGTATCGAGGGGATTCGCGGATTGGCTAAGGGGACGATCGGATGGCCGGACTATCCTAAGCGAACACCGAGCACGTTGGACTATACGACGACCGAATCTGCGACTTGGCATCGGCCACGATGGAACGAAGTCTGGTTTCCGGACGCTTTCTTGGGGCCGATGGCCGAGCTGCTCTGTTCGCTCGAAGAAGAAAAATCGCCTTCCATGTCGGGGCAAGACAACTTGGCGACGATGAAGCTGGTAGACGCCTGTTATCGCTCGGCGGAGACTCACTGCGCGATCGAACTGGAAAATCAATCGTGATGAAAAATCTCGTCCGTGCTGTAAGCCAAACGGGTCGATGCTGCGTAGAATTCAACAGAGAAGGCGGAGACAAGCCAAAGCTAGCGAGGCGACCAAGCGATGGCCCAAACAAGCTCTAACGAATCCGAGGCGATGTATCGGTCTTTGATCGAAAGTCTGCCACTTTGCGTGATCCGAAAAGACCTGCAAGGTCAACTTCAATACGCAAATGAACTCGCGTGTCAATCGATCGGACGCCCCGTGGCGGAGCTGATCGGCAAGTCTGACTTCGATCTCTTTCCCGAGGACTTGGCCAAGAAGTATTTGGCCGATGACCATCATGTCATCGAAACTGAAGCCTTGTACCACAACGTCGAACGGCATCAGGATGCAAGCGGCACCGTGAAATACGTCGAGGTGTGGAAAGCACCGGTGCGTGATGAGTCGGAAAGCGTTGTCGGGATCCAAGTCATGTTTTGGGACGTGACGGATCAAAAGAACACCGAACATCAGATCGAATTTGAACGCAATCTACTTTCGATTCTGTTAGAGACTGTTCCAGATTCGATTTACTTCAAAGACACCGAAAGCCGCTTCATTCGATTAAGCCGAAGCTGTGCCGCAAAGCTCGGTCTGAAGGATGCACGCGAGGCGATTGGGAAATCCGATGCCGATTTCTTCGGTCGCGATCATGCGAAAGA
The DNA here is from genome assembly GCF_020966635.1 of Stieleria sp. JC731. Classification (NCBI taxonomy): domain Bacteria; kingdom Pseudomonadati; phylum Planctomycetota; class Planctomycetia; order Pirellulales; family Pirellulaceae; genus Stieleria; species Stieleria sp. JC731. Next base: position 212,886 of record NZ_JAJKFQ010000001.1, read on the forward strand.
GGCACTCGCTGACGAACGCCGGATTTTAGAAACCGGTGAAATGATCCAAGGCAAAATCGAACGCGAAACCTATCTCGATCGCGATGACACTTGGTGTAGCACAACGAAAGCGCCCTTGGTGGATTCGTTCGGGCAGGTCGTCGGTACCGTCGGGATCTCACGCGACGTTTCCGAACAGATTCGTGCCGAACAAGAGCTGTCGCGAGAACGCGACCTGTTGAAGACGATCATCAATAACGTTCCAGACTTGATCTATGTCAAAGATCGTGCCGGACGGTTTGTGACCGCCAACGAATCTTTGGTCAGTCTGCTTGGTCTTGAGTCAACGGATCAAATCATCGGAAAAAGCGACTATGACTTTTCACCAGCCGAGCTGGCGTGCAACTATGTGACCGATGATCAGAACGTGATGCGGACTGGCAAGGCGCTGTTCGATCGTGAGGAGTCTCATCAGGGATCGGACGGACAGCCGCGGTGGCTGTTGACCACCAAAGTCCCGCTGCGTGATTCAGAAGGCACGGTCGTTGGCGTCGTTGGCATCGGGCACGACATCACGGAACGAAAGAAGTTCGAAAAGGAAATCGTTCAAGCGAAGGAAGTCGCCGACAAAGCCAATCGCGCCAAAAGCGATTTCCTCGCTAACATGAGTCACGAAATCCGCACCCCGATGAACGCCATCATCGGGATGACGGATCTGTTGCTCGACACGCGGCTAGATGCCACGCAGCGAAGCTTCTTGTCGATGGTTCAGGAGTCCGGCGAAGCCTTACTGTCGATCATCAACGACATTTTAGACTTTTCGAAAATCGAAGCCGGTAAGTTGGAGATCGAACCGCAGACGTTTGATCTTCGCGAAAGTATCGGCGACACGATGAAAACGCTGGGACTGAAGGCTCACGCCAAAGGCATCGAGCTTGCCTTCCGTGTCGAACCTGCAATTCCACGCTATGTGGTTGGTGATGCCGGGCGTATCCGACAGATCTTGGTCAATTTGGTCGGCAACGCGATCAAGTTTACCGAGCAGGGCGAAGTCTTTGTCGATGCCAAAGCAAAGCAGGTGACCGATCAGGAATTGGTCCTTTCGGTCAAGGTTCAAGACACAGGCGTCGGAATACCGGCCGAACGCTGCGAGGCAATCTTTCGTGAATTTGAGCAGGCGGATACGTCGGTGACGCGGCGATTCGGTGGCACGGGACTTGGGTTGGCCATTTCGACCCGGTTGGTGAACTTGATGGGCGGAGCGATCGAAGTTGACAGTGAAGTCGGCCGCGGCAGTACATTCCAGTTTGATTTGCACTTGGGCGTCTCTGCCGACGCAGAGGCAACAGCCTCTCAAGGCCTCGTTCAAGTTGGCGGGACCAAAGTTTTGGTTGTCGATGACAATGCGACTAATCGAGCCATTTTGAAAGAGATGTTCTCCAATTGGGGAATGAACCCCATCGTCGCCGAATCAGGTAAAGTCGCGTTGGCATTGTTGCGTGAAGCGGAACGCAGCGATCAGCCATGCAAGTTGATCGTCACCGACATTCACATGCCTGAAATGAGCGGTTATGACTTGGTGCAGCAGATTCGGCAGGATGCGAGTGTTGCCGAAACACCGGTCATCATTTTGACCAGTGCGGGAAGACAGGGAGATCACGCCAGAAACATCGAACTGGAAATCGCCGAGCGACTGTTAAAGCCGGTGAAGCAATCTGAAATCTTTGACGCCATCGTTCGAACCCTTGGTGTCAACGGCGTCGAGGATGAGCACGCCCACGCAGTTGCTGATATTGCCGACGAATCGCTCCATGGACTTCGGGTTCTGTTGGCTGAAGACAACGTTGTGAATCAAAAGCTGGCGATAGGTGTTCTTTCGCGAATGCAGATCGAAGTGACCGTCGTCGGGGATGGGCAAGCCGCGATCGATTTGTTGGAACAGCGATCCTTCGATCTTGTCTTGATGGATGTTCAAATGCCCGTTGTCGATGGTTTGGCGGCGACGCAACGAATCCGAGAACGAGAGCAGGAAACAGGACGTTCGCGGGTTCCGATCATTGCGATGACTGCCCATGCGATGAAAGGTGATCGTGATAAATGCCTCGAAGTGGGGATGGACGAATACATTCCCAAACCAATTCGCATCGGAACGTTAAAAGAGAAGCTGTCACACGTGGTCGATCAGTTCGGACGATTCGATGCGGTACAGCAATTGAACATTCCGGCAAACGAACCGGAAGCCGATGGGTACGATTTAGGACAGCTGCGCCAGTTGGTCAACGGCAGCGAAGAGCTATTGCAGGATTTGATCACTGCCTACACGCAGGAGAGTCAATCTTTGCTGGGCCAGATTCAATCCGCCGTTGATAACCAGCAGGTCGAGCAGATCCATCGCTTGGCACATACCCTTGGCGGCGCTTCACGAAGTGTCGGCGCAAGTCGAGCGGCAGAAAAAGCCAACCGGCTGCAGGTGATCGATTCGGACACTAGCCGTGATGATCTCGCCGAGCTGTACAGCGACCTGAAAGCGGAAGTGCAACGAGTCACTGACGTCATGCATCACAGTTGAAGTCGCTCCGGTTCACTGAATTCGCAGTGATATGATGTTCATCTAAAGGCCTTGTTTTCGGATTGCGGTCTCGAAATCATAAAAAACACGACACATCGATTCCTCGCAGACGCTTGGTTGCCCATCAAGGCAACTAACCGCGGGCAACCGCAAACACGGGGATCAAATCATGCGTTGTACACGAATTTTGGCTGCGTTCTCAATCTGTTTGGCAATCTTGGCAGGGAACGCCAGAGCGGATGTTGACTACGACATCGAAGACTATTGCCACGAAGAAGACGGTTGGGTTCAAATCTTTTTGGACGACTCACATGACCTTGTCATGATCAGCCGAGACGATGACGAACTGGTGATTCGCGGACTGATGTTCGATCAAAACGAGTTCGCCGATGTGCCTGATCTGTTTGCTTTCACCGAAGACGAGTTGGAAGACATGGCAGATGAGGATTTCAAGTATGACAACGAGTTCGATGACATTCAGAAAGTCTTCATTCTTTGTCGGGACGGAAACGACGTCGTGCTCTGCGATCCCGACGTTCCTGTCGAGATCTATGTCTTCGGTGAAGAAGGCAATGACTATATCGAAGGAAGCATGCTCGGCGATAACCTCCAGGGCGGTCCAGGACGAGACAAATTGTTCGGGCGTGGTGGGGCCGATGTCCTGCATGGCGGACCTGACGGCGAAAAAGATCGCTTGGAAGGAGGTGAAGGCACTGATACTTTCATCCAGTACTACAAATATCAAACGGTCACGCTAAATAGCTTTCAGCCGTATCAGTTTTACAATCCACTGATGTTGCGAGGTGTCACATCAAGCCGAACCGCGATTCGGCAAACCCAAACCACTCGGGTTGATGAGGAAACGCTTGCTGACTTCGATACCAATGAAGACGTCTTGATCGAAACTCAGAATTGAACGTGAAAGTGACCGAAGCCAATACCAAAACACGTTGCCTTCCCAATGTCCCGGATTCTGTCTGGATCATTGGGAGGGCTTCGTGTTTTTAGGTCTCACGGTTTGCCCTTGCACTTTTGGCGATTGCCGACCAAGTTGCTGCATCAATGATGCGTCGTAATCCAGTGCAACATTTACGAGACAAACGCGGTGGGCAGTTTCAGTTTAAAAGATCACCTTTTCAATCGAGAAACGGTCACCTATCTGGCCGATCAGTTTCAGGCGGCTGACAGTAGCTTTGATCACAAATCCTTCGTCAAACAAGTCCTGGCGAAGTTCAAAGAGCTTGAGCTCAAGCAGCGGATCACTCATATCGCCGAAGTTTTAGAGCAGCACCTTTCATCGGACTACAAGGTCGCCGCAAAGCAAATTGTCGCGGCGCTGCCGCCGAAGTTGGATGAGTCCCTGGCAGACGACGACTTTGGCGATTTCATCCTTGCGCCGCTGGGTGAATACGTCGTGCGCAATGGACTGGACAAGAAGCAACTGCGACTTTCGCTAAAGACTCTCAAAGAGATCACTCAACGATTCTCGATGGAGGACGCGATTCGGGCGTTCATTCGCAAGTATCCAGAGGCGACGATTGCCGAGCTCGAAAAGTGGTCAGTCCATCGCAACTACCACGTCCGGCGTTTGGTTAGTGAAGGGACCAGGCCGTCATTGCCATGGTCTGGGAAAGTGCCATTGGAATTGACGGCAGCGATTCCGCTATTGGATCAACTGCACTCGGACCGAACTCGCTATGTCACTCGAAGCGTCGCCAATCACTTGAATGACATTTCCAAGAAAGATCCGGATCTGGTGCTAACAACACTGCAACGATGGAGGAGCGAACAGCGACAAGATGATAAAGAGCTAACTTGGATGACCAAGCATGCGCTGCGAACGCTGGTCAAGCAAGGCCATCCGTCGACGCTGAAGTTTCTAGGTTATCGTCCGGACCCCAAGATCACCGTCAGCTCAATCACGTTGGAAAATGATTCGGTAAAGCCCGGCGAGTCGTTAGAGTTTTCCTTTTCTGTTGACGCCGAACGTGACGAGTCGTTGATCATCGATTACGTCATTGATTTTGTGAAATCCAATGGCGGCCGAGCTGGCAAGGTCTTCAAAATCGGTGTGACGGATTTGAAGCGGGGGGCAACGAAAAGCTTTTCCAAACGTCACAAGCTGCACGCCAACGCGACGACGTTCACGCTCTATCCGGGCACGCATCAGCTGTCGGTGCAAATCAATGGAAAGATCTTTCAATCTGTCGAATTTGAGCTTCTCGGGTAGCCTCTTGCAAAGTCGCTGCAAAGCTACCGATGTGATAAAAGGAATTCGAAAACGCACCTCATCCCGCCTTTGCAATCGAAACCGTTCCGGGCAAGATGCTGGTTGTCTCGGACAGGGTCACGTTTCGGAAACGTCGCTACTGCGAGATCGTTTTGTCGCAACGCTATTTCGAAAATGCCAAACGAGCAGACTTGTTTGGCGATGTCGGTTGGGAATTGAACATTGGCACTATCACCCGAAGAAGCTCAACAGCAAGTAACTCAGTGGCTGCTGCCGCGAACCTCCGCAGATGGGGTGATCCTGACGTTTGACGAACAGGTGCAGGCAGAACTGGCCAAGCGACTTGAGCTGGCTCCCGACAAGCTGAGGCGAATCTGTTTCGGTCTATTTGGTCGAGATCACCAAGGAAATTCCTTTTTCGATTGGAGCCAGATCAACGATGCGGAGGCGGATGCCCATCACGCCTTAGAACAGCTATCCGACAGCGAGGTTTCACAGCTGATTGCCGCAGCGACCGGCAATATCGCACCATTGATTGAGACCACATGGAATTGGATGGCTACGACTTGCGAGAGCTATCACTACGAAAAGAAAACAATCCGATCATCTAGTATCGGTCCGGCAGTCCAGGTGCGTCGTGCGCTCTGGCTGAAGGCGATGATTGAGATCTGCTTGACGTTCCAGGACGAGATTCTCACGCTTCCGATGATCGCGGCGTGGGCACCCTATCTTCAGACCGGGTATATCACTCGCGAGCAACAACTCGGTCAACTCATCGCGGCGAACCTAACTGCGGGGCACGAACAGTCCGAAGAAACCTTGGACGTGTTGCATCAGATTGTTCAGCAAGAGCATGAAGTCGGCGTGCTCGGTGATCATGTTTTCTACGCATTGTGGGCGAGCGATTGCGTCGAAGGTTGGGAGATCATTGAACGGTTACTGCTGGCCACCGACACGAGCGAAGGTCTGCGGCAAGTGATTTTGTTGGCAGCTTTTGATGCTCATCCCGATGCGCTCGGTCGGCTTTTCGGTTTGTTGCATGAACAGGGAATGACTCGCCACGGTTCGGTCGTTCAAGCGATGGATGATTGGTTGGGTTGGCATTGGTCCGGAGAATCAACCGATGAAATAATCGATGCGCAAGAAACGCTTGCGCATTTTGTGAGCGAGCCGGGACAGGCGGAAAGTTTTCTGGCAGATCCATTCTTAGACGCCGAAAATGCATCCGATGTTTATCTCGCGTTATGGGCGGTGGGAGTCCGTTCGGTCGAAGACGCGTTAGCCGCCGCTGGCAACCTGATCGAACATTCCGTTATTGAAGTCCGCTATGCGACGGTGTGCTATCTCGCGTGGCTGGAGTTCACCCCCGCATTGCCGCTGCTGGGAAAGGCGGTCAGCGATGAAGACGAACGCGTTGCCCTGAAATCGCTTCGAGGGATCGATGATTTCGAAGCCCTGACCGTAGACGAAATCAGCAGTCACCTCGTCCTCGCGGATGTCGAGTCTTTGTTCGATCGGTTGCCGGTCAAAACACTGCGATTTGCACCAATCGTTTGGCCTTGGACCGAAACGAAGGCGAGACGAATTGATCTGACAGAGGCTTTGTTTCTAGCACTCGGAAATCGCTCGGCCACGTTGCTGTTGCCGCATCGAAAAGACCTCAGTCCCGAAGGTCGCGAGAAGCTTGCCAATCATCTTGCTGATTCAGATGACTGGGATGCAGAGACACGGGCCGCCTTGGTCGAAATGGTCGGCGATCTCTCTTTGGACGTTCGCGAAATCGCCGTCAAGGCGTTGCGAGAGCATGGCCTTCAGCGTGATGAGCTGGTCTTGATTTGTGAGTTTCTAAAGCGAAAGTCAGCCGACCTGCGTAACGAAATCATCAAGCTACTGCTGTTGCAAGACGATGATACCGCGATGGAAATGGCGAACTTGCTGTGTTCGTCACGGAATAAACAACAGCGATTGGCTGGTTTGGAATTGTTGCGTTGCTTGGCAAAGGAAAATCGTGATCGTTCCGCCTGTGTCGATGCCGCCAGCGGATATAGCCAACAACATAAAAAGCTTAGCAAAGAAGAGCAGTTGCAAATCAATGCGATCCTGAAAAGCTACAAGCCAAAACTATCCACAGCCAACGGTTTTGGGTTGTTCAGTCCCAGTCGCCGCACACAAGTTGTGACGCCAAAGAAGAATCGTCGTCAGGCTGTTTCCGCCGCCGCTCGAAAGCTGTTGTCGGCACTCGATGAATTGGTGGATGAAAACCGTGCTGCGCTGGTCACATTCCGGCACGGATCACAAGATATGACACAGGCCTTGGCGGTAGCGGGTGAAGCATTCGTCGATCTGTGTGACGGTCGAACGATCGAACAGGTACGCAGTGCATTGCCGCTCGCCGACCTTTGGGACGACTGGTTTGCCAAACGACCGAAAGCGCTCACGGACCGCGATAACTTGGAAGTCATGCGAGCACTGTTTTTGATGCAGAGCGATGATGACTATGACCGGTCAGAGATCTTGCCATTCATTGAAGAAACTGAGTCACGCAAAGCATTGCTCAAATGTATCGGGCAAGACGGCGAAACGCCTCCGCTTCGATATCCCGAGCATGTCCAAGGTGTGCTCGAGTATTGGCTGATGCCGGTGACTGAATCAGATGTGCTGGACTATCTATTGGACGTTACCGAAAACCTCGCCGCGTCGATTCCGCAGGAAGACTACCCAGGTTTTATCCCGACAGCGAAGCGGGAAGACGTGAATCGCCGAGTCGCTGATCCCTATCAACGGTATCGGACGAACGAGTGGCTTTGGCTTTGCAAGATCTTTCTGGAATCCAAAGCCGTTGATCCGAATGTCCAACCGACCAAGCAGCAGTGGGAGCGGATTTGGAAGGTGCTGCGCTGGTGCGACGAGCCAACGCCGGGAGCGCGACGCTTGCATTGCCATGCGGTTGTGATCGCGAAAGCCTATCTTGCGGGCGTTGCGACATTCGACGATGTGGTGGATCAATTAATCGGGCCGCGGTTTGATGACAGCGCCGCAGAGGACTTTGAACTGCTAAGCACATTCACCGACAGACGTGTTGATCCGTCGCTGGAAGAGTTTCTGCAGCGTAGCGAGATTCAGGATTTGCTAAATAAGATCCGGGAAACGCTTTTAGAAATCGAACTGCAGCGAGGCGAGTCGGAAACAACGGCGACCGGGGCGATCACCGCAATCAAAAGCTTCTTCGGTGCCCAGACGTTGCTGCAAATACTACGATCGGTCGGCGATGCGCCGCTTCGAAGGGATCGAAGCACCCGATCGTCGGGGCATAAACGAGCTGTCGTGTTGACGAAGCTTGCGATCAAGACTTATCCCGCCGTAAGCGATACGCCAGAAAACTTTGCCAGACTCTTTAGCGAAGAAATCAAATCCGGTGTTTTGACTGACGAGCGTCTAATCGAACTGAGTACCTTGGCACCACAATGGGCCGACCATGTGGATGCGACGGTGGGAAGCGTCTAAATGCCTTGTTGGTTTTCTATTGTCGCTTTTCACGCAGTCGAAGGCGACTATGTCAGGGACCAAACCTGGCAATCAACAAATTGCTACGGCTGGAGTTCGCCACCGGGTTGCACGCCGGTAGCTCGGGCGATGTAGGATGGTGGGGTGTGCTGGCGTAGTCGTTGATCTCCCACCCAAACTTTCCCCACCCGATATGAAAATTCGATCTTTGCTTCTGATGTTTGGCATGGCAATGCCAAGCGTCGGATTCGCCGAGCTGACGGTTCCCCACTTCATTAGTGACCATATGGTGATCCAGCGTGATCGCGATGTGCGCCTGTGGGGTAGCGCCGATCCTGGCGATACGGTAACCATTTCGTTTAAAGAAAAGTCAGTCGACACGAAGGCTGACGAAAATGGCAAATGGTCAGCGGCGCTAGCATCCGGAGCAGCCGACGCCGATGGCGCGATGTTGAAAATCTCTTCGGGCGATGAATCGATCGAGATCGAAGATGTGCTCGTGGGTGAAGTCTGGTTCGCATCGGGCCAGTCAAACATGGTGTTCACGATGAACCGTGTGCCTGCCTATGCAGACATCATTGCCAAAACAGACCTACCCAAAGTGCGTTTTTTCAACGCGCCGACAGTCACCAGTGTCCTGCCACAAGATGACATCGATGGGGAATGGTCGCTTGCCAACTCGAAATCGGTGCCACAGTATTCCGCCGTCGCTTTCTTCTTCGCAAAGAAGCTGCACGAGGAATTGGATGTGCCTGTTGGCGTGATCAAATCGGCATGGGGTGGAAAACCCGTTGAGACCTTCACCAGCCGTGAAGCATTACGTACCAACGATGGCACTGCGAAATTGGTCGCAGCGACTGAGAAAGCTGATGCGGGCTACGACGCCAGCGTGGCGCAGCAGCAATACGAACAGCGGATGGAACAATGGAAGCAAGCCATGGCGGCCTATCGGGAAAAGCCAGCCGATCAACGTGGTAGGGCTCCACGACGTCCGGCAACGCCCAAGCGGCCTTTGGATACCGAAGGTCAGCCCGGCGTCCTGTTCAATTCAATGATTCACCCGTTCGTCGGATACACCATTCGCGGAGCGATTTGGTACCAGGGAGAAGGAAACGCGAAGCCAAATGCGGTGCCTTACGATCAAACCCTACCGCTGTTGATCACTGATTGGCGGCAGCGCTGGCACGATGATTTTTCTTTCTACTTCGTTCAGCTTGCTAATTTTCGCGATCCCACAACACAGCCTGGCAATAACGATCCATGGCCATTGTTGCAGGACAGGATGCGCCGCGTCGTCGGCGACGTTCCCAAGACCGGGATGGCGGTCATCAATGATGTTGGTGAAGCCAAAGACATCCACCCAAAGAACAAGCACGACGTCGGTGAACGCTTAGCTCGCTGGGCATTGGCAAAAGACTATGACATGGATTTGGTGTATTCCGGCCCGTTGTTCAGATCGAGTGAAGCCAAAAATGGAGCCATCACCATTACGTTTGATCACGTCGGTGAGGGGCTGAAATCACGCGACGAAGAACCTTTGCAGCGTTTCGAAGTCGCTGGCAAAGATCAGGCTTGGCATTGGGCCGATGCCGAGATCATCGGGAAAGATTCTGTTCGTGTTCACAGCGATGACGTCAGTGTCCCTGTCGCGGTTCGATACGCTTGGGCGGCGAATCCGGAAGGAGCGAACCTGGTCAACAGCGAAGGTTTGCCCGCTTCTGTTTTCCGCACCGATGACTGGCAGGATGTCGAGCCACAGACCGCATTGTCAGCTCGCGAGAGGCTTCTGCTGCGTCGTGACTTAGGAGCAAAGATTAAACAGCTTGCCACGAAGCGAAGTGAGCTCAAACGCGGAACCGACCAATTCAATGAAGTGGTTGCCGAACAAAAAAAGCTTCAAAAGCAACTGCAGGAGCTTTCCAGCCGTCAATAGAAGCTGCCAATAAAAAATGCCGGTGGCAGAACCACCGGCATTTTAGGATCGGTCACTTTCGTCACCGAAGACTGATAGGTCGACTACTTTTTCGCGGGGACAACTTTATCGATACCAAAATCGATGAACTGTCCACCGGTCGATTGGTGACAATGGATTGCCACGACGTTGTCGCCTTCTTGAAACGCGTCTGATTCAATTTCGAATGAATCATACGCGGTCGTGTAGCCTCCAAGTGACACGACAAGCTTCCCATTGACGTATACCTGAGCTTCTTCATCATGCCAGATACGCAAGGCTAGTCGTCCGGAGACATCGGATAGTTTGATCGTTCGTCGCAGCCAAACGTCGTCGGTATTCCAAATGGTTCCGACGGGAGCGCTCGGCGTTTGACGCGACCCCAAACCGCCTTGAGCTTCTGACCAAGACGAATCATCGAAATCGACAGCAAACCAGTCCCCACTCGGATGCTCGGTCGTGAATCGATAAGTCGCTTTGGTGTCGGCAGCGGTGGCAACCAAGTTCTCGGTTTTTGGTGGCGTCGGCATGTCGGCCCAACCGGCGGCATTTGTCGTGTCCATCGAAGCGTAAGACTGCCAAACTTTGGCGTCATACAAGAGCTTCAAAAAGACACCGCCAACCACAGGACGCGCGGTGAAGCCACGCTTGCGTGCAGTCGACGTAAAATACCAGTCGGTCATCGGCGAACGATCAGGTGTTTCATTCAAGAAATGATGCACGGGCTGAACCAGGGCATCAAAGTCATCGCGGTCTTCGGTTAACGTGGCGGTCCAAAGCACCCAGTCCAGCTTGGTGTAGTCCGACCGGTTATCCAACGGCAAACCGAATTCGTTTTGAATATCGCGATAGTATTTCATCTCGGTTTCGTAGACTTCGCTTGGGAATAGATCCAATCCCAAGATGCGGTCCCAAACCAAGTTGTACTTTTGGCTCCAAGTGCCTTCACGGTCAAATGCCAAGCGATAGTGGTCACCATCGCGAGCGGCTTTGATCCACTGCTGGGCGTATTGCTTTGCGACCTTGTTGAATTTGTCTGACTCGGCAGACTCGCCTCGCATTTCGCAAAGCTTTGCATAGGCACCGAGCGCACAGATGGCCTTGGCACTCAAGTTGACGTTATGTGCCATGTGACCGGCGAAGTCATCGGTACACAGTTGGTTCTCGGGGTCGAAACCTTTGTCGCTGAGGTAGTCAGCCCATTGCGAGAGCTGTTTCCAGTATTGGCCGGCGAAGTCCGCATTGCCTTCCATCTGTGCGACCGCGCCGAATAGCAACAGCAAGTTGCCGCATTCTTCCACGGGCATTTGGTTTTCTTCGCTGGTTTCACCGCCACCGTAACGCTGTCCGTTGGCCTTGGGGTAAGTACCCAAGTCGTGCGGAGCGAAGGGGAATTTCCAACGGCTCGACGCAGCATATTCCATGAACGGAACGATGAACGATTTCGATACCGACGGTCCGAACAGCAAAAACTGGGGTGCCATCGGGTAGAAGACGTCCGAGGTAGCGATACAGCCGTTGGAGTGGTTCTCCTTGCTAAATTGCAGCGGTTGGCCGTTATCATCGGCAACAAACTTGCCTGCTGCAAAGCACTGGCGATAGGCCAACGCGCCGATGTCAGCGTACGCTTGTCCGCCGGCGTTTTTCAAATCGCCCATCAACTTGTCGTCAAACTTCTCGCATCGAGCTTCCAGGTCAGCATGTTCGCTGATGGAGGCGTTGATCAGATCTTCGGCATTCCAGCCGTCTTTTCGCCAGTACGGTCGCAAGCGGTGTTTCATGAATTCGATCGAATACAGATCGTCATAGGCGATCAGGGCATAGCCCGACGCGGCTGACGTTTTCGATGCTTTGCCCAGCGACATTGCGATTGCTGCAACCACTTGATCCGAAGCGATCGGGAATTCCGCGTCTTGTTCAGAGAGACCTTTCACGCCTGCGTTATCGAACGATTCACGAAGTGACGCGGACGATCCAAAACTGGTTTGGGCGTTGGCTTTTTGATCTGCCGCGACGTAGAGGTAGCCCCAGTCGATACGCAGGTCATCGCCTGACTTTCCAAGCACATACTGAGACACCGTACCCAGTTTCAATGCGGTGGCGTTCTTAAGTTTCTCGGTCGAGCCGGTGACTTCTTGTTCTGCCAGGTTGGTGGCAAGCTGACCGCTGGCATCAAAGTAGAATTCAACGTCGTGTTCTTGATCATCTGTCGACGAGACTTCGCAGTTGACATAGGTCGTCGGGCGGCTGAGTAACATCATGTCGCCAGGCAGTGCCGGCGTCGTGAAGGTCAACTGCACCGACACGCCATGCCCTTCGAATTGATAAACGGTCCGAGTTGGCAATACGCGAACGGACGTTTGTTTGAGAGCAGCGATCGTTTGTGGCGAATCACCCATCAAGCGATAAGCATGTCCGTCGACGCGAACGAGCGCGGCCATCGGTTGTGACTTTCCGGTCCAGTGGGTTGTCGCGGTTTCCCAAAGGTTGTCACTTTGCGACCAGACACTGAAATACGGGTCACATGCGACCAAGGGGACCGCGGGTGGGCGAAAAGCTTCTTCTGCTGACGTCGTTTTCGTGACCGACATGCCGAGCACAACGCTGGCCAGCATCAAGCAGGTCTGTAGAGTTCGATTCATCATTTTGGTTTGAAGTGCCGTGATGAGATTGGACGACGTTATCCGGTCACCGTGAATTCGGTTTCCCAAGACCCATTACGCAGGCCTGATTGCATCGGGCCTCATAACACAAGGCTCCTTTACAGTGGCATCACCTTCGTCTGAATCGAAGGCCGGGTCGATCGACCATGCAGCAACCGGGGAACGTCACTTTCTAAACGTACGCCTCCGCCAACCGGGACGTCGCCATGAGTCAGCGACGGACATCATCGGTGGCGATTCGGCGCGGGGCCGATCGCCGCATTAAGAGCTGATTGAGGAGGAATCGTGGGGATTATCAAGATAGCAGCCGAATCGGATCAGAACATGAGACAAGCCGTCGGCGCATTGAGAGGCCTTGTCAGTCCAGTCCGTATTCCTTGCATCGCTCGCGGAGTGTGCTGCGGTGAATCCCCAAGATTTCCGCGGCTTTCGCACGATTTCCGCCAGTGTGTTGCAGCACTCGCCGCATCAGTGCGGGTTCAAAGTCATCAAGAAATTTGGCGTGTAAATTCGCATTGTTGGAGTCGTCTTCGGCGAGTTGACGGTGCACCCATTTTTCGACGACGGTTTCCGGTAAACCCGACGACACCGCGTCATCGCCGTCGCCGGGATGATGCACCGTCGTGGTGGGCAGGTCTTCTATCGCCAGCGGACGTCCTCGGGCAATCACGGCAGCATGCTCGATCGCGTTTTTCAGCTCACGAATATTTCCGTACCAAGGACGCCTTTGTAGTTCTTCGATGATGTTGTCGCTGAGGTCGATCGAAACCGGTGTCGATAGGCGAGAAAGGAAGTGCTCGCACAATGGCAGGATGTCATCGATCCGTTCACGAAGCGGCGGAAGATGGATCTGCATGCCGCTTAGGCGATGGTAAAGGTCCTCGCGAAACTCACCTTTGCCAATCGCTTTGACCAAGTCGCAATTGGTTGCCGCGATAACGCGGACATCCGCGATGCGCGAGCGGACTTCGCCAACACGGCTGAATTCGCCGGACTCTAACACGCGTAGCAGTTTGACTTGAATCCGCATCGGCAAGTCACCGATTTCATCCAACAGAATCGTGCCGCCGGCGGCTTGTTCGAATAAGCCTTCGCGGTCGGCGATCGCACCGGTGAACGCGCCTTTAACATGACCAAAGAGTTCGCTTTCGATCAGTTCCGGGTTCAAGGCAACCGGTGCGGTCACAATGTAAGGTTGTTGTGATCGGGCCGAGTGTTTGGCGATCGCGGCAGCGACCAGTTCTTTGCCGGTTCCCGTTTCACCCGTGATTAGCACAGACAGGTCGCTATCGGCAACCAATGCGATTTGCCGGAACACCTGTTGCATCGCGGCCGAGCCGCCGACCATTGATGCCGCGCTGGGTGGTGTATGGGTCGGCTTTGCCGTCTGAGCTTTTTCAACACGAGATTGTTCGACGGTTTGCAGCGTTCGCCTGCAGACTTGTAGGACATCTTCTAAGCGGAATGGCTTGGTGAGATAGTCACTGGCGCCATTTTTTACAGCGGCGACAGCGGTTTCCAAGTCACCAAAGGCGGTGATGATAACAATCGGCGCTGCGGTGCGTTCGATGAATTTTGGCAACGCTTTGATGCCATCCATCCCCGGCAAACGCACATCAAGAAACGCCATCGAGAATTCTTGGTCTTCCGCCAAGCGTAGTCCTTCTTCGGCGCTGGACGCGATCGTTGCGGAGTGACCTTCACCGGCAAGCGTCTTTTCGAGTGCCCAGCAAATCGCTGGTTCATCATCGACGATCAGGACTTGATGTTGCATGTGAATCGAAACTCGGTCGTTTGGTCGGTTCTAAAATAGTCCACGTTCCCGCCAAGCGTCATCGCGGCGCGGGCGGCGACGGATAGGCCTAGCCCAAGGCCTTCCGATTTGGTGGTGACAAATGGTTCGAACATTTCCGCCGCGATTTTGTTGTCCACGCCGGGGCCATCATCGATCACCGCGACGGTCAGCACCTGATCCGAACGTTTCGCGCTAACGGTCACATGTTGGCCTGCCTGAAGTGCATTCTGAATCAAGTTGGACACACCCGCAACAAAGGTCGAACCTTCGGCGACAGTGGTGTCGTCGATCGTTGGGTCGATCTCCCACCGCAACGGTCGCCGCAGATGCGAGGCGATAGGGCCGATGGTTTCACGCATCTGTTTCAAGCACTCTGATACGGGCATCTCGACCGCGTCGGCCAGTCTTCCCGAAGCGAGCATTACGATTCGGCGGACGTATTCCTCTGCCTTTTCGATCTGATCAAGCGCGACCGCAATTCCTTCGTCGTCACCCGAATCGCAGTCATTCGCATGCAGTTCGACCGCCATCCGTGCTCCGGTCAGGCTGTTGCGAAGCTGATGTGCCATGCCAGCGGCGACTTGGGAAATCAATTTTTCACCGTGACGTCGTTCGGTCTGTTTCCAAAGCGTTTCC
This sequence comes from Stieleria sp. JC731, assembly GCF_020966635.1. NCBI lineage: Bacteria > Pseudomonadati > Planctomycetota > Planctomycetia > Pirellulales > Pirellulaceae > Stieleria > Stieleria sp. JC731. The sequence goes on from NZ_JAJKFQ010000001.1 coordinate 228,213, forward strand.
AGTTCCGACGCCATCTGATTGATCGAATGGGCGAGCCGTGAAAGCTCGTCACGATCATTGTCTTGGATGGTCAGCTGCAGGTCACCACTGGCGATGGTGTGAACTTGTTGTTGCAAGCGACGAATGCGTTTGACCAAACGTGAAGCGAGTAGGTAGCTAACCAAGCCCAGCGGAATAACGGTCAACAGGCCGGTTGCGATCGGCAGGGCGATGTACTGTTTACGGCGCTTGGCAAGTTGGCTTTGATCCAACAGCACCGCGACCTCTTTCACACCGTCCTGTCTTCGGGACGAGCCTTCGATCGCGATCCGACGTGCAAGATACGGAACGCTATTGATCACCACGTCGGTTCGGTCAGCCGGTGCGGTGTCGACGCCAGTGATGGTGCTTCGGATCACCGCTTCGTTTTCATCAAGAGTCAGCAGTTCGGCACCAGTTAGACTGGCTAGCAAGCGGAGTACGTTTTCGTTGAAGGGATATCTGGCTTGCGAAATCGTCCGTTGTAGATCATCAAAACGCCGCTCCGATTCGGCGCTCGCCTGTTCTGATCCGAAACGATAGGCAACCGTTGAGATGCCGATCGCAACAACCAGTGTTGAAAGAATGATGGGACCGAGAAGGCGAAACCGTAGCGATGCCATCGGCGACCAATGCGCTGTCGACTCGGAGGGTGATGGCGAAGGTTTCTCTGGCATGCAGCGGTTTGCGAGTTGATAAAAGCAGTTGGCTTAGACTGTTCCGCACTCAGTCGGAAGATTCGATCTTCAAGACCGGTAAACGTCCTCGGACATCGATCTGATCTCGAATCGATTGCGGCGTGTTGTCGGCGGGACGAGGGCGTGATTCTGGATCGATATCCGGTGCAACGAAATGCGTGCCTTGTCGAGAACCCCGCCTTTCAAATTCGCCTTCGATCTGAAGCTTCAGCGTCGACTTTTCCAAGCACCATTGTGGTGCGATCAAATATTTGGGCGGCGCGTCACCACTGATGCGTTCGACGACTGTCGTCGGCGGGATGCGTTCCAGAAAGTCGACGACGGTTTTCACATAAGTGTCCTGCTCCAGCATCTGAATTTTTCCACTGATGACTTCATCACCCAGTTTTGTGCCTTGGACCGCATAAAGGTTGTGTAACTTGATTGCGTCGAATCCCAGACGGGCAACTTCATCAGCGGTTTGCATCATCATTTCGTGCGTTTCCCCAGGAATGCCTAAAATGATATGGACACAACATTCAAAGCCTCTCGATCTCGCTCGATCGAGTGCATTGATCATATGGTCATGGGTGTGCGCACGATTCATCCAGTCCAAACCCGGCTGGTGCATCGTTTGCATGCCGAATTCCAGCGAAACATAACGCTCGCTCGCAAGGCTTTCGGCTAGCTCCAGCACGCAATCGGGAACGCAGTCGGGGCGGGTCCCAATCGCCAGCCCAACAACGTCAGGGTGCTGCCGCAGAGCCAATCGGAATACCTCTTCCAGCTGATCGACCGGAGCGTAGGTGTTGGTGGCGGGTTGGAAGTATGCCAGAAACCCGGCGACGTTTCCGTAGCGACGACGGACACTTTCGATGCCGCCTTCGAGCTGTTCGCTAACGCGTTTTAGACGAACCCGGCGAGAAGGGCTGAACGACCGATTGTCGCAAAAATTGCACCCCCCACGAGCTACCGCGCCATCAACATTGGGACAGGTGAAGCCCGCATCGATGCTCACACGCTGAATTCGTCCGCCGAAGCGACGTTTTAGCGATGCACCGAAGGCATTGAAGTAAAGACCCTCATGTTGCCAGGCCAAACGATCATTAGAACCGGAAATTGTCAAAGGAGTCCGTTGCCAAGCGGGGGTGTTCGATCGATATTAGGGTGTTCGTTGTTTCAGTGACTTGCGAACACGCAATTTTTTGTGACACAGTTTAACTCGCTCGACAAGCCACCACTCACGAGGCGTGAAGGTGAACGATTTTGACGACAATGACGACCTGGATTTCGCCGGAAAATATGGGCAATTGGTCCCGGTGGGCGGTGGCGATCCAATCCCTCTAGTGAAGGATCGGCTCGTCGTCGGACGACGTTCTGAGTGCGACATTCAGTTGAAGTTTAATAACGTCTCCGGTCAACACGCTCGAATGACTTTGGAGCAGGGATATTGGTTTATCCGCGATATGAACAGCCGAAATGGCATCAAAGTCGACGGCCGCCCTGTGATCCGAAAACGCCTGGATCCGAAGTGCAAGCTGGCAATCGCTCGTCACGTCTACACCGTCGAATACGACCCGCAAACGTTAGGCGCGTATGGCCCACCACCTGCCGATGACGAGTACTTGGATGAAGTCATGAAAAGTTCGCTGATGTCCCGTGCCGGTGTCAGCAAACGCGACGCGAAAGGATTCACCAATAAGAAAATCGACTAGCTGGTCGAGCTTTCTAGACAGTCGCAACGCCCTTCAGATGAGGCAGCGAATCCCTTTCGCTTGGGATTCGTTGCCTTTTGTCGTTCAATGGGAAAAGGTTTTGTTGCCGAAAACACCGTCTGTAGGCACTGTCTGCAGGCACCGTCTGTCGGCAACTTTCACAGTCGCCTTTTCCGAGGCTCTCAGTCTCTCTTTTCTGGCAGCACGATCGTTTCTGTCGGGTCGCTAACCGGGGTTGGCTTCGACGTCTCTTTCGTCGCTTGATTGCCGGATGATCTCCGGCCCGACATTTGTTTGTTCACTGGCTGCCGATCCATTGGCTTCACATCGACAGTCGCTTTTCGAATTCGTCGTACCACGCGGTCATCGCGAACCCGGCGAACAAAGAACCACAGCATCGCGCTGACCAACAGCAGGGCAAGCAGCCCAACGCTACCGGTTCGTAGCAGACTTTGCGTCATTTGACCCACCGGCGCGAACACCTTATTCAGCCTGTACTGGACCAGTACCAGCAGGTCAGACTGCTCGTCGATGGTGAGGTTTCCCGATGAAGCTTGCTGAGCTTCACCCGGTCGAATTCGAAGCCTCGGAACCGCGACCGGTTGCATCGCCGCGATCCAGCCACCCGAATAGATATCGGACTCCTCAGCCTTCGCGACCGGATCGGAGTAGTTGACGTCTTCGCCAAGTAGAAGGGCATCCATCGTTTGATTGTCAACGCGATACACCTCACCGTTTTTCAACTTGCCTTCGCGTTGGCGATCGTCCATGTAAGGGTGTTGTAGCAACGTTCCACGGGTCGGACCGTCACGCGCATCGACAAGGACTGCGACGTGGTTTTTCTGTTCATCACCTTGCAGGATTTCGATATCACCAAGGTTGATTGTGGCAACAAATACTGCGTCGGGTGGCGCGTTGGGATCGTCCGATAGTGTGACGGGCGCACTGATCGCGATCTTCCACAAAAATGTCGCGGTGGACTGAAACGCGGCCGACATCTGCATGTGGCTTAGGGCTTTGACGTCAGCGATTGCCGTGGTTTTGGGTAGGTCATTTTTTTGCCCATGGAAATACGTCCGATAGGCATAGTTTCGACCGGCACTACTTTGTTCCCGCGCGACCGCGTTAACGTAGGCGATCGAAAAGATAGTCCCGCTTCCGTCGGTGACGAAGATCGTTGCCAGCTTTGGCCGGTGCGGGTGATCCTCGCTCGGCATGTAGTCGTCCAGACGACTTTGCAAGTACTCGTCTAGCTTGATCCGTGCCTCGTTATCCAATAGCCGATCACGAACATCGGTCAGTTTACTGGCGTTTTGACTTGTGCCTGCGTTCTTTAGGCCGCGCAGTTGTTTCTGCAAGCCCGCGTCACGCAGGGTTTCCCCGAGCTGTTGTCGGAACTGATCGCTTGTGATTTCTTCTTGGCACAAGCGAAAGTATCGTTCCAGTTCACTTTCCAAAGTCCGGGCCGCAAAGCGAGCCGCGAGCAGATTGCTTTCGCGCGCCTCCGCTTTAAGCGCCACCATGGTTTGTTCCTTGGCGGTGTTGATAGTTTGCACACCCGAGATACTGGTCACGATCAACAGCAGCAGTGGTCCCAGGATGCCTAGAAGCATCAACGGGCGTCTGGCGCGGGATTCGTCGCGACGGTCCAAGTGTTCCAGGATCTCTTGAACGTTCGCAAACCGCGCGTCGGGTTCTGGGGCGAGGCATCGGCTAACGATCCGAGCCAGTTCGCGATCGACACCGCCACGTTGGATGTGCCGCACTGGCGGCGTCGCATTGCGGATCGATTCACGATAGCGTTCCAATCGCTTCGGCAATGAGCCCGCGGTATCAAGCTGTTCGACGATCGAATCATCGCGATAGGGCGGTCCACCGGTCAGCATTCGATACATGATCGCACCGACAGCGTAGACGTCCCATGAACTGCTCGGGGATGACCCCAAGTCGGCTTGTTCGGGGGCCATGTAAAACAGCGTGCCCAGCGACGGCGTCTGGTCATGCGTCATGCGGCTTTGGCCAAAGTCCGCGAGACGTGGTTCGTGATCGTCACCCAGTAGCACGTTGGCGGGTTTCAAGTCGCAGTGCAGAACCCCCTTGTTGTGGCTGTGGTTGAGCCCGATGCAGATTTTTCGAAACAGCAGCACCGCTTCGCCAATTGGCAGGGCGCCACGCTCAGTAAGCTCGTCTTCGAGCGAGCCTCCGGGGACTAGCTCCATCACGTAGTAGGGTGGATCGTTGTCCCAGCCCACTTCCAAGACCTGGACAATGTGACGGTCGGCCGAAAGCTGGACCAGGTTTTTGACCTCGTGCGATAGCAGTGACCAATTCACACCGCCGCGATGCAAGAAAAACTTGACCGCGACCGGCCGCCCGGTGTTCAAATCTCGTCCGACCCAGACTTGTCCAAACGCGCCGCTGCCCAAAAAACGCTCCAGGCGATACCCTGGGACGTCCGACGGCGGCGCGGTAGCCTGCATCGACAGCTTCTTGCTGGCCGACTGACCACCCTCGGTTTGAAACTCCGTCAAATCTCCTTCGTTCACTGAGCCACCCTTTCGCATCCCAAGCTGGTAGACGCCGTGTCAATCCTTCCTGTACCGAACCAACCGAATCGTATTGTAACGAGAAAGCTGGTCGATGGCGTCTGGATCAACGCCGCTGCGGTCGTGCCGATCCGATTGTTTGGTGCCATCGTCCTCTCCTTGTGTTGCACGCTGTCGCTTCCGGCGCAAGAACAACCAAGCGGCGGCGACGATCTCCTGTTACGCGATTTTCGTCCCAAGCAAAAACTTGTCGTTCCCGAACACCCTTTGTCCGCGGCAAGTCACCCGGTTGTGGATGTTCACATCCACATGCACTACCGCCTGCGGGACAGTTTGGAAGCACTCGAGGACTTTGTCGATCTGATGGATCGCAACAACATCGCCATGTGTGTTTCGCTGGACGGAAAACTGGGGCAGCAACTTGATGACCACATGAAATATCTGTGGACAAAGTACCGTGATCGCTTCGCAATCTTTGCCAACGTCAACTGGCAAGGCAACGCCCCGGCTGACGAACCCCAGTTGTGGCCCTGTCACCAACCCGGATTTGCCGAACGCACCGCCGATGAACTCGAGCACGCTGTCCAGCGAGGCGTTTGCGGATTGAAAGTTTTCAAAGCGTTCGGCTTGGGCTACAAAAACCCCGACGGTTCACTGATCAAAATCGATGACCCCCGCTGGGATCCGATTTGGGCAAAGTGCGGCGAGCTTGGCATTCCCGTCATCATCCACACCGCAGACCCGGCAGCCTTCTTTGACCCAATTGATAAACATAATGAACGCTGGGAAGAACTGTCGCGTCATCCCGATTGGAGCTTCTATGGCGAAATGTTTCCCTCGCGAGAGGACCTGCTCGCCGCTCGTAACCGAGTCATCGAGCGCCACCCACAGACGAACTTCATTGGTGCACACATCGCCAACAATAGCGAAGATCTAAAAGTGGTCGGCGAGTGGCTCGATCAGTACCCCAACCTTTGGATCGAACCCGCGTCACGAATCGCCGAACTTGGCCGTCAGCCTTACACCACACGAGACTTTTTGATCCGTTATCAGGATCGGATCTTGTTTGGCACCGATGGCCCATGGCCGGAGCTGCGTTTTCAGCTCTATTGGAGATTCTTTGAAACCCGTGACGAGTCGTTTCCATACAGCGAAAAAATCCCACCACCGCAAGGCTTGTGGACCATCTATGGCATCGATTTGCCAGATGACGTTCTGCAAAAGCTTTATTACAAAAACGCCGCGCGGTTAATTCCGGGAGTCGAAGAGCGACTCCAAAAGTATAGGTCGACTACGAATGACGAATGATTCAGATAACGCGGCGATGGAGCCTTCGTTCGCTATGGTCTGCTGTGCCAACGGTGCAGAAAAACAAGTTTTGAAAGACATCGATTCGCAAGGTTGGCGGCGAGCCTTTTCGCGGCCTGGCTTTGTAACACTGAAGAACGATCGGCCTTCCGAATTGCCCTACGGAACTTTTGTTCGGTCGGCGTCTTATTCCATTGGACATTTACGTTCTGTCGATGCTCAGCAGCAGGTTCAGTCCTTGGTCGAACTGCTTCAGGCGCAGTACCCCAACGGGATGCAGTTCGACGAACTGCATCTTTGGCCACGCGATCGTCTGCCAATCGGCAAGTTCGGGTTCGAGCCCGGCCAGGATGAAGTCAGTCGTTTGGTCGCTCAGGAGATCTATCAAGCACTGGCGGATACTTGGCTTCGCTGTGATGCGCCTAACCGGATTGCCGAACCCGATGCCCGCTGTTTGGATATCGTCTTGGTCGATCCGTCAGACTGGTTCATCGGTCAACACGTCGCTTCGGATTGGCACAGTCGGTGGCCCGGCGGCGTTCAGCCGATCAATCCGCAACACGAACCGATTAGCCGCGCGTACTACAAAGCGGCGGAATCGATCACGTGGAGCGGTTTTGACGTGAAGCCAGGTGACTTGGCTGTCGAGGTCGGAAGTGCACCCGGTGGGGCGTGCGGACGCATGTTAGAACTTGGCATGCGGGTGATCGGAATCGACCCGGCGGACATGGATCCCAGAATCGCCAACCATCCAAAATTCAAACACCTGCGTGCACGTGCCGGCGACCTTCCCAGAAAGGAATATCGCGGGGCCCGTTGGTTGCTAGCCGATTCAAATGTGAAGCCTGAAAAAACGCTTGTCACGATCGAGAACATCGTGAAGCATCGACTGTGTGATATCGAAGGGCTGTTGCTGACGATGAAGCTTGGCGACTACGAAGTTGCCAGGCACATTCCGAAGTGGATCGAACGGATCAAAACGTGGAACCCCGAAGAGATTCGCGTTCGCCAGCTCGCACGCAATCGTTGCGAGGTCTGTATGGCGATTCGCTTAAAACCAAGCCGCTAGTGGCACTAGTGTTTCGTTCGATATGAAAATACGGGTTCGGTTCATCAACCGACGGGCATTAGCCCCGGTTATTGCACTGAAACCGTGGCTAACGCCATACGGCTAATTCTAAGATTGAGTTAGAACGAAGCACTAGAGTTCAGATGGTGGGTGGCACCAACCGGAGATACGAAAATACGGGTTCGGTTCATCAGCCGACGGGCGTTAGCCCCGGTTATTGCACTCAAACCGCGGCTAACGCCATACGGCAAATCCTAAAATCGAGTTGTAACGAAGCACTAGCCTTTCAGGATCTCTTTCACAACACGCGCCGGTTCGACGCCGGTTAACTTGGCATCAAGGCCTTGGAACTTGGCCGTAAAGCGTTCGTGATCAATACCCATCAAGTGCATTAGGGTTGCGTGAAAGTCGCGGACATGGACTCCATTTTCGACGACGTTGTACCCGTAAGGGCAAGTCTCTCCAAAGGTCATGCCTTCGCGAACACCGCCGCCCGCCATCCACATGCTAAAGCAACGCGGGTGGTGGTCACGACCGTAGTTGGTTGCCGTCAACTTGCCTTGGGAATAATTGGTGCGGCCGAATTCACCACCCCAAATCACAAGTGTGTCATCCAGCATGCCGCGTTGTTGAAGATCCTCCAGTAACGCCGCTGCCGGTTGATCGGTGTCCTTGCACTGTGTTTTCATGCCACTGGGAATGTTCCCGTGGTGATCCCAGCCTTGGTGATACAGCTGGATGAATCGGACTCCGCGTTCTGCCAGTCGCCTAGCAAGAATGCAGTTGGACGCAAAGGATCCGGGCTTCGTCGCGTCCGGTCCATATAGATCAAGGATGTGCTGCGGCTCGTCTGAAACGTTTGCGACTTCGGGGACGCTGCTTTGCATCCGATACGCCATTTCGTACTGACCGATTCGAGTGGTCAGCTCCGGATCGCCCAGTCGTTCTTGTTCTAGCTGGTGCAACTGGTTGAGCCGATCCAGCATGCTGCGTCGACTGTCTTGTGAAATGCCCGGCGGGTTGGTTAGGTAAAGCACTGGTTCTTTACCAGAGCGGAACTGCACGCCTTGGTAACGCGCTGGTAAGAATCCTGATCCCCACAGCCGCGAATAAAGCGGCTGACCGCCTTTGCCTTTGGTGATCAAGACAACAAAGGAAGGCAGGTTTTCACTTTCACTTCCCAGCCCATAATCCAACCACGAACCGATGCTCGGTCGCCCGGAAATCTGATTGCCGGTCTGCAGAAACGTGATCGCCGGATCGTGGTTGATCGCTTCGGTATACATAGATCGAATGACAGAAATCCGATCGACCTGTTTTGCCATGTGCGGCATCAGTTCGGAAACCCATGTCCCGCTTTCGCCGTGTCGGTCGAACTTGTAAATCGAACCGGCAAGCGGCAGGCTGGCTTGGTTTCCCGACATGCCCGTCAAACGTTGCCCATCACGAACCGAGTCAGGAAGTTGTGTTCCCTGTTGCTCGTTAAGCAAGGGCTTGTAGTCCCACGTTTCGAGCTGCGACGGGCCGCCGGCTTGGAACAGATAAATGACCCGTTTTGCAGTCGGGATATGATGCGTCGGGTTGATGACCCCAAGGCTCTTCACTCCCGATTCGATCGAAGTAGCCTCGTTGCCGGCACATTCGCGTTGCATCAGATGCATCGCCGCGACGCTTCCAAAGCCCATGCCGAATTTTTGCAACCAATGTCGCCGGTTGGTGTGGTCGTTCATGTTGGTCGATATCTAATGGTGGATGGATCGTTCGAAACGACAGTCGCTATCGAAGCATGATGGTTTCGTCATACGCAATGATCGTTTGCACAACGATCGTGGTTGCCGCCAGGTTCGACGGTTCAAGTGAGGCGTTTGCCGGTTTGTCGCCGACCTTCAAAAGCTGTGCTGCCATGTCAGGGCTATCACTGAAATAGGCGAGCTGTTCTTGGTACAGTTCGTTGACGACATTGCGTTCTTTCGCTGTCGGTGGACGACTAATCAATCGGCGAAACAGGTTCTCCCAACGACTTTTCTGGTCTTCGGGAAAAGTCTGCAGCAAGTGCTCCGCCAAGACACGCGACGCTTCGACATACTGCGGGTCATTTAAGAACACCAATGCCTGTAAAGGCGTCGTTGTCAGTTCCCGCCGTGCCGTGCAGGTTTCGCGACTGGTCGCGTCAAACGTCAGCATCGATGGCGGCGGCGCGGTGCGTTTCCAAAACGTGTAAAGGCTTCGGCGATACAGACCGTCACCAGTCGACTGGTGATAGCTCTTCCCCGTTCCGGATTCTTTCCAAAGGCCTCGCGGTTGGTAAGGCATGACGCTGGGGCCACCGACTTTTTCGACAAGCAACCCGCTGGCAAACAACACCGCGTCGCGAAGCTGTTCGGCGGATAACCGGTGTTTCGGACCGCGAGCCAAGTACACGTTGTTCGGGTCGGCCGCGTAAGTCTCCTTGTCTTCGATCGTTGACGATTGCCGGTAAGTCGCCGACAAGACGATCTCGCGACAAAGAGACTGCAAGTCCCATTGGTGATCCATCAAAGTGCGGGCCATGTAGTCAAGCAATTGCGGATGTGATGGGGGTGATCCTTGGGCTCCAAAATCCTCCAACGTCACCACAATTCCTCGACCGAAAAACAAATGCCACAAGCGGTTGGCGATCACTCGCGAAGTCAACGGGTTGGCCGGATCCGTCATCCAATGGGCAAGCGCCAGGCGTCCCTCGCCTTCGGTCGGGATGTCGCTAAGGAATTCAGGAACACCCGCAGAAACGATGTCAGCCTTTTCGGTGTATTCGCCGCGATCCAAAACGTGTGTCGCGGGAGCATCAGCGAAGTGTCTCATCACCATGATGTTACGAATTTTGGTGACCACTTCATTTTCATGCTCACGCGATTGTTGGAGTTCTGCACGCAGTTGCTCTAGTTTTTCGTCCGCAACAAGCAGTTGATGTTCGAACGCTTGATCGAACGTGATAGCTGATGGACTCTCGGCATTTGCTTGATGGTGGATCGCCGCGATTTCGGCAGCGGAGAGCTGTTGTTTATAGACCTTTAAATCATCCACCAAACCATCGCGAAATCCGATGTCGCGAAATCTGGCGCCTAAAGCCAAGTTGACTTTGCCGACCGAGCTATCACCCCATTCGTTTCGATGTCGAATGTCGCGGGTCAGTTTGTCTCGTTCGACTTTCACCTCGACTTGTTGACCGTTGATGAATAATCGCAGCCCGGCTGCTCGGCCGCTGCCGTCGTGGGTTACGGCAATGTGGGTCCATCTATCGACCGGAATGCTTTCGGTGCCTTCGATTCGCACCGCATTGCCTGGCCAGAAATGGATCATTGAAAATTCGGGATGTCCATCATCGATTGTCAGTTGTAAACCACGGAATCCTGCGTCTTCGGCAGCAACCGATTGATGCAGCACCAGCATGCGATTTTGTTTCAATGCCGGTCGTACCCAAATCGAATAGGTAAACGGATCCGTGCGACCAAACTTCGGTGCGTCGTTGCAAACGATTTCATTGTCCCCGTCGCAGCGAGTCGCTTTTTCGATCATGCCATCGGCGTCACCATCAAGCGGCAAGTGCAGCGCCGCTTCGCGTACGGCGGGTGGATCGAGGCTGAGTTCACTCTGCCGTTTCATCCAGTCTGATTTCGCCGATTCAAACGCCTGGTCATAGCTTTTCTGTGCGACATGAACAGCATGGACTGCCTCCTGGTAGGATCTACGCTGATCATCGCTATCGAACAGCAGCATCGCTGGTGACGGTTGGGCTCGCGTGAAATGCGAGTACAAACCGAATTCGTCGATGTCAGAAAAGTACGCCGAAAGACGATAAAAGTCTCGCTGCTTGATCGGGTCGAACTTGTGATCGTGACAGCGACTGCATTCGAACGTCAGCGCTAGGAAAGCTGTTCCGGCAGTCGTTGTCCGGTCGGCGATGCCGGTCAGACGAAATTCTTCTGGAACGCTGCCACCCTCGTTCGTTTGACGGTGCAGGCGATTAAACGCGGTCGCAAGTTTTTGATCATCGGTCGCGTTGGGTAGCAGGTCGCCTGCGATTTGCTCGGTCAGAAATTGGTCATAAGGCATGTTCTGGTTGAATGCGTCGATAACCCAGTCACGCCATGGCCAGATTTCCATAGGCATGTCGTTCTGGTAGCCGAACGTGTCAGCGTACCGAGCAACATCCAACCACATGTTTGCCATCCGCTCGCCATAAGCGTCGGACTTAAGCAGGCGATCGACAACGCGTTCATAGGCATCATCCTTGTCGTCATTGAAAAACAAGTCCAGTTCATCCGTCGTTGGCGGGAGCCCCGTCAAATCGAACGTCACACGTCGTAGCCATGTTGCACGATCCGCCGGTTGGTTTGGCGACAGGCTTTGCTCGGAATGAGCTTTGGCAACAAAGTGGTCGATGGCGTTGATTGCCCAAGATTCACCACTGGGCGTCTTGTCGATCTCTGGGATCGGAACCGATGCGGGGACAGCAGCGAACGCCCAGTGCTGTTCGTAGGTGGCACCCTCGGCGATCCAGCGTTTTAGGATTTGCTTTTCTTTTTCAGAAAGCTTTTTTCCGCCTTTGGGTGGCGGCATCACCATGTCGGCGTCATCCGTCATGATGCGTTCGATCAGCAAGCTGGCGTCTGTCTCGCCAGGGACAATCGCGCCGTAGTCGATTGCCGCTTCGCGATCATCGAGACGCAAATCGGCTTCGCGATGATTGGCGTCAGGACCATGGCAGGCGTAACAGAAGTCCGAAAGGATGGGACGGACGTCGCGGTTAAACGACAGTTCAGAGTCGCCGTGTGCCGTTGCTGAGATAGCGAGAAAGAGGCTAGCACCGCAAGCAATCAAAAACGTGCAACGAAACATATCGCGAAGGCGGGGGCAGGTGGGGGAGAGAACTGGCTGATCGAGCGGGTGCCCGGCACCTAGGTCGAACCGCCCACAGCTATTTTACGTCAAGTCGCATTGGGACGTCGTGGTCGTCTTGCGAATCGGAAAAACCAGACACACACCATCGCAATTCGGTCGATGGAATTTGAAGTGTGGCGTTCGACACAAGCAGCCAAGGCAATTGTTGATCCCTCTGAGCCGAAACGCGCTAGCGTCGGTTGTGTGGGTTTGGTTCGCATGCAGAAAATTTCAAGCGCGGCTAGCGCCGACGCGGCTCAGTAATGTCTCCATTAGCCGAAACGCGTTAGCGTCGGTTGACAGTTCCGTGCTCCAAGCACCTAACCGCACGCTGGCGCGTTGCGGCTGATCGTGGCGTGATCATCAGCCGCTGGCGCCAGCCCGCGGTTAACACATCACCCAACCGCGGCTAGCGCCGACGCGGCTCAATTCGCAATCTCCGTGAGCCGAAACGCGCTAGCGTCGGTTGACAGTTCCGTGCTCCAAACACCTAACCGCACGCTGGCGCGTTGCGGCTGATCGTGGTTTGATCATCAGCCGCTGGCGCCAGCTCGCGGTTAATACATCACCCAACCGCGGCTAGCGCCGACGCGGCTCAGCAATGTCTACCCTGAGCCGAAACGCGCTAGCGTCGGTTGACAGTTCCGTGCTCCAAACACCTAACCGCACGCTGGCGCGTTGCGGCTGATCGTGGCGTGATCATCAGCCGCTGGCGCCAGCCCGCGGTTAACACATCACCCAACCGCGGCTAGCGCCAACGCGGTTCAGTAATGTTTAACCTGAGCCGAAACGCGCTAGCGTCGGTTATGTGGGTTTGGCTCACATACAGAAAATTTCAAGCGCGGCTAGCGCCAACGCGGCTCAGTATTGTTTCCCTGAACTCGCAACGCGTTAGCGTCGGTTCCCCCACAGCCCCGACCAACCTTGACTCCTCAAAAGATTACATGTAAAGTATATCCAGAGGCCAATCCGATGACAAAAACACTGCGTGAAGAACTTAAGAAACGTGGGCCCTTTGCTTCTTCCCAACAAGAGGCGACGCTAGCAATCCTGCGCACAAGCGATCTTTTGGAAAATCGAATCGCCAGATTGATGCGCCAACACGGTTTAACGGTAACCCAGTACAACGTGCTTCGCATCTTGCGCGGTGAAGGCAAGCCGCTGCCGTGCCTTGAAGTCGCCGAGCGGATGATCCAGGTCGCACCGGCAATCACTCGCGTCGTCGACCAATTGTTAAAGTTGGACTTGATTAGCAAAGTTCAATCGGAAGAAGACCGGCGTGTCTTTCAGATTGAGCTAAAACCCGCGGCAAAGCGACTGCTCAAAAAATTGGATCAGCCAGTTCTTGATCTGCACGCCAGTCTTTTTGAGGGCGTATCCGCGACGGATCAGAAGAATCTGATTCGGATTTTGGAAAAGCTTCGCTCGGGTGTGGCCGATTAAAACATTTGCTCAAAAGGTTGACATGTAAGGTAATTGGCGAGGCGGAGTATTCTGCTAGTAGAGCTTTGTTGTGCTGGTGGTGATTCTCCGCGGCATCGCGAAAACGTGTTCCGTCACCGCAGGGCCTCGCAGTTCAGTTTAATTCGATTTTTCAAATCCATAACGAAGGAGTTCAAAATGGCAAAGTTGCTGTATATCGAGTCGTCACCACGCAAGAAACGTTCGAAGTCCATCGCGGTCGCGAGTGCCTTTTTGGAGGCGTATCAGGAACAGAATCCTGGGGATGAGGTCGTCAAGATCGACCTGTGGGATAAACCGCTTCCCGAGTTTGACGGCGATATGCTCGATGCGAAATACCAGGTCATGCACGGCCAGGATTTTACCGAGCAGCAGCAACAGGCATGGCAGACCGTTGTCGAGTTGTGCGAAGAGTTTAAGTCGGCTGACAAGTACTTGATCGGTCTTCCGATGTGGAACTTTGGCGTTCCCTACAAGCTGAAGCACTACGTTGACCTGATCGCTCAGCCCGGCCAAACGTTTAGCTTCGATCCCGCAACCGGATATACGGGTTTGGTCACCGGGAAACCGGTCGCTGTGGTTTATTCGCGAGGTGGGGCGTACGGTAACGACCAAGCCAAGGCGATGGACCTGCAGAAAGGCTATATGGATTTGTTTCTTGGTTTCGTGGGCTTTACCGACATCAGTTCGGTATTGGTTGAGCCAACCTTAGGAACCCCGGAAGACGTGGCGGCGGTTGAAGCGTCCGCAGTCGCAAACGCGAAGTCGATCGCCATGCAGTTTTGATTTCATACGAAGGGCCATCGCGGCAACATACAGGGTAGCAACATGTTGACAGTTCGACGTTCGGAAGAGCGGGGATCAGCGGATCATGGCTGGTTGAAAACCCGCTATTCGTTCTCGTTTTCTAGTTACTACGACCCACAGCATATGGGGTTTCGTTCATTGCGCGTCATGAACGAAGATCATGTCGCGCCCGGGAAGGGCTTTGGGACGCATCCGCATGACAACATGGAAATTGTCACCTATGTCCTTGAAGGTGCTTTGGAGCATCGTGATTCGATGGGCAATGGCGAAGTCTTGCGTCCCGGTGAGTTCCAGCGGATCACGGCGGGAACAGGGATCACGCATAGCGAATTCAATCCGTCTGCGGACAATCAAACGCATCTCTATCAGATCTGGTTGCTTCCGGAGCGAAGCGGAATTGAGCCCAGCTATGAGCAAAAGGCTTTCGATCCCGAGGGGCGTCGTGACAACTTTCAGCTCGTCGCATCTCGTGATGGCGAAGCCGGTTCTTTGTTGATTCACCAGGACGTTCGGATCTATCTGGCGGACCTAAACGCGGCAAGCGGCCTTACCTACAGTATTTCCGAGGGGCGGCATGCTTGGTTGCAGGTCTTGCGCGGTTCGGTCTCGGTTGGTGAACACCAGTTGGCGCAGGGGGACGCCGTTGCGATTAGCGATCAGCCGGATTTGCAGCTGGTCGCTGATGAGGCTGCCGAATTGATGCTTTTCGATTTAGCTTAGTTCGTTTCGCTGGTGCGAACCTGGTGTTGTCAAACTGGGCAGTCTTTGCGGGGTTCGCTTTGCAGGCCAGGTCGATCGCGACCTCGTTTGGGAAGCGATCGTTAAAAAATGCACCAGCGGTATGGTTTCCGCGATTGTTTTGTTTTGCCCAAAGCAATAAAAACACGCTAGAACCGGCCCAGGCAATTGATTGATAATGCAGAGACGGCGCTAACCTCTTTGCGCTTCGGTGACGACGTCGTGCCGCACATGTGTGGCTGCGTTGATCGGAATGCACCTGTGTAATCACGTGCAGTCGTCACACACGATCCGCCTGCTGTCACGTTTGTGAGACGGGTACTGCGAATCGTCTCCCGGGTGACGCATGGATTGTTGTTTCTCGTTGGCTTGCATTTGAAGACCGTCCGGTTGAACAGGCACCGAGTGAACGCTCGGAAAACGAACAATTCAAAGGGAGTGTGAGATGAGTGAACCGTTTATTCTTGATTGGCGGTGTATCAGTGTTGGAATGCCCGATCTGGTAGCAGAGCGACAGGGGATCACAGTCCGAATCCGCCAGGGCGTCTGGCGAGATTGGGACAATCGTCAAGTCGACTCGCCGTCGGTTAGCCCTTGTTATCGCTTGGTGATCGACGACGCGAGCGGGCAGGTTCTCGGCGGAACCCTTTACGGTCCCGAGGCGGGACGTTGTGTCGAAGAGCTTCGTCAAATGATCGCGACTGAGCCAACCGAGGTTGCGTTGGTTGGTAGCGGATCAGAGTAGACGCTGCAAACTCGCGCTCGTTCGGTGCGTCACAATCAGATGATCGGATCGTTAATTCGAGTAGTGAAGCTACTTCCACGGGTAAATTGTGTTCCAGTCGGTCTTCATGTCGACAACGGTCCATCCTAGCGCCGCTGCATCCTGAAGTCCTTTGTCGAGTTTGCCGATGGCAGAGTCTTTGTCATATGCCCATTCGCGATCGGCATCGGTGTGATGGATCAGTAGCCCAAAGCGAGCGTTTTGGCCGGATGTCGTCCATTGCATCATCTGGTAGTCTCCGTCGGAATTACCGCCAGCGAAAATTGGGCGTCGTCCGATATGGCTTTGGATGCCAACAGGTTTGCCTTCTTTGTCGTCGATCAGGTCTACTTCAGGCAGTTTGACCAGAACCGGTGTTCCGTTGTGAAGCTCGTATTTCATTTTTAGGCTGCTACCGACGACCTGCTCTGGCGGGATGCCATAAACCTCTTCTGCCCAGGGCCGCATGAATTCGATCCCACCGCCGGAGACGATGTAGGTCTTGAATCCCTTTGATCGGAGGTAGTTGAGCAGCTCCAACATCGGTTGGTAGATCATTTCGTCGTAACGTTTTCCCGACGTTGGGTGACGTGACTTCGCGAGCCAATCTTTGACCGTTTCTGAGAACTCTTCGACCGTCATCCCCGCATGAGTTGCCGCGAACAGTTTCATCAGCCCAGGTTTTCCGGATGCCGCGACCGCATGCAGGTCGTCTTTCAGGATCGATGCGAAGGGTTCGGTGTTCTGCCATTCCGGATGGTCCACCGCCATGGCTTTGACGCGATCGACGATAAATAGCAGCTGGAAATACGCTGGCTTTTCGCTCCACAGCGTCCCGTCGTTATCGAAGGTAGCGATGCGTTCGGGCGGAGGTACAAAGTCAGGCGAATTTCGGTCGGTGACACGGTTTACAAAGTGAATGATCGCTTGCTTGGCTTGCCCATCGTTCCATGAAGGAAGAGGCTCGTCGGCGAGTGACAAATTCGATGCGTTTAGCAAGCCGCAGGCGCAGAGCCCAAGTATGAATTGGCGAGCGAACATTGAGCTACCGTCTGGTTATAGAAAAAAGAAAACCGCCGGCAGGAAACTGCCGGCGGTTTTAGTTCAGAGACTAGCTGCCTTTGTTGGCATTCTTAATCTGCTCAATCACCTTTTCCAGGTTGAAGGAGCCAGGTGTCTGGCTGGGCGGATACTCAACCATCGTTTGCAGGAACTGGGCAGCGTACTGCTGCATCGGAATCAAGACGTAGGCACGATCCAGGAACCAGTCGTTGTAGGTGTTGCTGTTGTGCTGTGCCTTTTCAAAGGGGTCGCGTCGCAGGTTAAACAGCAGTGGGACACGTAGTTCGGTGAACGGTTCGCGCCAGACGCCAAAGGCTTGTCCTCGGTTTTCCATGAACACGCCTTTCCAAGGCCCCAGTCGTAGGGCTACGACTTTCCCGTCGTCGTTGACATACATGAATTCCTTTCGAGGCGACTGATCGGTCTTGCCGGACAGGTAGTCCAGCATGTTATGCCCATCGATGTAATTGCGATATTGACGGCCAATCAATTCGGTGCCCTCTCGCAGTTTCTCTGTGATGTTGGGTTCTCCCGCAGCTGCGGCGAACGTTGGCAACCAGTCTTCGTGGGCAACAATGCCGTTCAGTGTGACCCCTTTCTGGAACTTTGCAGGCCAGCGGATAAATGCAGGAACGCGGTAGGCGCCTTCCCAGTTACTGTTCTTTTCACTGCGGAACGGGGTCGTTCCGGCATCGGGCCAGGTGTTGTAGTGAGGGCCATTGTCGGTCGAATAAAAGACGATGGTGTTTTCTGCAATGCCCAGTTCGTCCAGAAGGTCTAGTAGCTCACCGACGTGGCCGTCATGTTCCACCATGCCATCGTGGTATTCGTCGCCATCTTTGCCCGACAGTCCCTTGTTCTCTTCCTTCACATGCGTGCGGAAGTGCATGCGAGTCGCATTCCACCAGCAGAAGAACGGCTTGTCAGTATCGTTTTTGCGTTTGATAAAATCTTTCGCTGCAGCGACGGTTTCTTCGTCGATCGTTTCCATCCGTTTCTTAGTTAACGGTCCAGTGTTTTCGATCGATTGTGTACCGTCGCCGTTCGCTTTGCATTTCAGAACGCCACGTGGACCGTACTGTTCGCGGAATGTTTTGCCACTTGGCAGTACGTAGTCACTTGGGTAATCGCGGTTCTCTGGCTCTTCTTCGGCGTTAAGGTGATATAGGTTCCCGAAGAATTCATCGAAGCCATGATTGGTGGGGAGGTGTTCGTCGCGATCTCCAAAGTGGTTCTTTCCGAACTGGCCTGTGGAATAGCCTTGTCCCTTCAAAACCGCTGCAATGGTGACATCGCTTTCCTGCCAACCTTCTTTTGCTCCGGGAAGGCCGACTTTGGTCATTCCTGTCCGGACAGGTACATTGCCGCCCATGAACGCGGCACGTCCCGCCGTGCAACTTTGTTGGCCATAGTAGTCAGTGAAGGCGATTCCTCCCCTGGCGATTCTGTCGATGTTTGGCGTTTGGTATCCCATCATGCCACGATTGTTATGGCTGATGTTCCATGTCCCAATGTCATCGCCCCAAATCACGACGATGTTGGGTTTGTCTTGTGCGGAAGAAAACGTAGTGATCGCAAGCGACAGCAACATCGCCAACGCACCAGTGCGCCTTTTTATCATGCTGTGATTCCCCGAGTGATTGGCTGAAGTTAATAGCCAGCGGATGCGTCGGCAGTACAAGAGAAGCCGACTTCTATTGAAAGCATCCTAACACTTGGATTTTGGACGAGGGGTCACGTAGTAGTAAGTTTATAGAAGTTTCACAGCTGAGTCTTATATGCCTCAGGTGAACAAAAATGAAATGTAGTTTTGTTTATTGGTGGCTATGTGATAAGTACCGGCGAAGCCGGTGAAGTCTTGTTGCTAGAGGTGCCATCACTTGTCGCCTGGTGTCAACGAGATCAAATGAAGTGAACCTCTCAATGGTTCCAATGTGATTCAGGGGCATATGTGAAGGTGATTAGAACGCAATGTTCACACGCATCCCAAGGAGATACGCGTCGCTCAATTCCCTGCGTGCTTGGCTGATCCACTGGAAATCAGGTGTGACCGAGACAGTTCGTGATATCTGTGACCGATAAAAGATTTCCACACCTTTTGAATCTCCGATCGAACCGAGTACCGTCGACAAAATAGGCCCTACTTCGTCACTCGTGCCGCTGTAGTAGTAGCCGATTCCAAAGGAGTCTTTCTCTCGCCACGGGTTGCTGCCACCTAGGCCGGCACTTAGCAAATAGCTAATGGGATTGGCGGAGTCGTCTGCGATTCCCGCTCGTGCAAAGTAGCCGCAGTGGCGTGAAGAATCGCAAGGGTCAACCCACAAGGCTTGGTCGGTGTTCCAGTACAGAGACCATGATCCGTCAACTCGATTGACTGGAACGTTTGGTAACAAAATACGAGGGTCTTGCCCGAATGAAACATAGTCGCGACTGCTCCAGGTGCCGCCCAATAGCTGGTGCCCGGGTTTGCCTAGCCAGTCCGTCGCAAACCGCCATTCGGCAGACAAAGTGACGCCATCCTCGAATAGTTCACTAAACCCGTCGGAATCTGCTGTGTCGGTCGGGTTCATGACAAGGAAATTGAAGATTGGTTCCGTCCCCTCGACGATCACAAATCCACAGCCCAGCGAAGCGTACGGTACCGTTCGGAGAGCGATCGGATTAGCGATGAATGCGGCGTTAGAAAACTGCGTGATCCCTCGTCCACTGGCGTAAGCGTTGGCATCACCGTCAAGCGTGTCCAGCTTTCCCGCATAGACCGCAAATCTCTCCGAGAGAAACTGAGTGAAAAGCACGTTTGTTAGGTACAGATCACGGCTGTCAGCAACGGGCAGTTCGGTCGGTAGAGTTGGCGGCAAGAGAACACCAGCAGGTTCGCCTATCGATCGGCCAAAGTGATGTTCGGCGCGGAGTTTTATGAATAGCCCTTCTTGGACTCCCATTTTTCCAAGGTCGAGGTTGGCAAGGTAATCTCCGTGTCCGCCGTATCGGTCTGTTTCTTCAAGCCCACCGCTGACAGTGCCAAAGTAATATTGCGTGAGGTTGTTTGTGACTGTGATACCACGGGACGCTAAGGTTGCATGAATCCCTTGGAGCCATGAGGGAGATTCGCAGCCTACGCCATCGCATCCGAGCTGGTCGCAAGTTGTTGTGCCACAGTCGCACGCGAAGCTCTCATAGCTATTGGTGCATGTGTTCACTTGAGCTGAGGCATTCGCAGAGGATCCAATCAATACGACGCAGCAGAGCACCGTGTCTATTGTCAGACGTCGCAAGATCGAATGCGTTTGTTTAACTGCCACTGGTGGGTCCCCGGGGCTCTGCAGCTTTTAAGTAATATCCTCGTACAGCTTGAGTTTTCGGAATGGCGAATTGTCCGCTGACGGGGGGATTGGGGTTTTTTCTTACATGTTCATCGATCGAATCTAGTTGTATGGGTTCAGTAAAATGTCCCAGGGTAGGGAATCGGAGAGGCATCGTTCTCGGACGGGATTGGAATGCTCGGTCAACTACTGCTCTTGAATTGGAAACGCATGATGTCGCATCGCTTTGAAGTTTTGGTCGCTTTTTGTTGGGTGTATTTGTTGCTACCGGTGAACTGGGCGGCTGCACAGCAAGGTGAGACGAACGCCGTTTCTGTAGATCAAGCGGATGAGGATTCTGTGCGGGCGCATTTGAAACGCTATACCCAGGCATTCAATGATCGGCGATGGGAAGACCTGGGGCAGCTGGTTGCTTCTGACGTCACTTATCGCGATGAATCCTCGGCAGAGCAAATATCTGGTGTTCACGGTTTGATCGGTCGGATTAAAACTGCAGTCGAACGAGAGCCAGGGTTGGTTTTGAAGGCACAGATTATCGGGTTGGAGAATCAGAACCAGGGTGATGTTGATGTCGCAAAGATGGTCGTTCGTGGTCAGACGACGCTGGTATCCGAATCGATGCCGGATGAGGTTTCTGATTTTGTCGTGACGGTGGTTAAGCAGTCAGGACACTGGACAATTACATCCATTGTTGAGCAGGCACCGATCGACGCAGAGCGACTGAGTCTCGGTGGCAGCCCGGAGCCCAATCATGCCATTGAGTCATTGGAATGGTTGGTAGGTACTTGGGAAGATTCATCGGACCGAAGGCTGCAAAGTGAGATCGAGTACCTGCCAGGGCGAAAGTTCTTGCGAAGAACGATTCTTGATCCCTCGACGAAGGCGTCTATCGGGTACGAGTTGGTCGGCTACGATGCGAAGTCAAATTTGGTCCGCTCTTGGATGTTCTTTACCGATGGTAGTTTTGGTAGCGGGATCTGGAGCAGCGGTTCCGACCATTGGCGATTGAAACTCGTTCAAACACTTCGAGACGGACGCAGCGCGTTGGGAACCTATATCATCCGTCCGGAAGATAAGAACACGATGGTCGTGCAAATGATCTCGCGAGAAATCGATGGTGAGCCGATGCCTTCGGGGCAAGAGGTAACGCTTAAACGCATCGATGGCAGCGTCGGTGTTTCATCCGAATCAACACCCGCTATTGGAGCTGAGTGATGAAAGTATTGGTTCATCGTTTGAGGCGCTTTGCTTTCGTTATCATCGTTGCAAGCCCCTGGGCGGCAACAGCGGAGTGCGGAGGTCTTGGCGGCCGAGGTGCTGGTGTGCGTGCAAGCATTGGTGGGGGCCGTCCTTCCGTTGGTGCCCGTGCAAGTTTTGGAGGTGCAGGCAGCGGTGTTGGTAATGTTCGACCGAATGTGAACACAGGACGTACCGGTTTCGGTGGCGGCGGTTCATTTCCGATGCAGCGTCCACAAACCAGTTCACCGCACCTGGGCGCTTCTGGGAACTTGAATCATTCGAATCTCAGTGTGCCTTCACAGAATCGATCCAGTTTCGGTCCGGGGCGGCGTGATGAAGCCGAACGCAGGTCCATTTCTACAGGGCGTTCCAACGCTGTGGTTCGACCAGACGCCGCGGTCCGGCCAAACAACTTGAACGTACCGAGTCAAAGATCTAGGCCAGTGGCGAACACGAATCGGCCCGCGATGCCGGACTTTGGCAAGCTGCCTTCTGGAAGGCCCTCGGCAGGTGAGCTTGGTGATTTCCTTGGTGTAGATCCACCCACACGACCCGCCTCGAATCCGAGTCGGCCGATGCTGCCCGCGGGGAATCGTGACACCGGATTTGAGCGTCCAAACATCGGCGAAAAGGTTGGCCAGCGTGACACCCTTCCCGCAGTCGTTCGCCCAGATAGAAATCATGGCTTGTCACCCCGGCCAGAACCAGGCAATCGGCTTGCGCCTGATCGACGTCCCGATATTCAGATTGGCGATGTCAACATCGGAAACAACAATGTCATCAGCAACAAGCCTCGATGGGCGACGATCGACAATAATCGAGTTAGCGCGATCAATCGGCGTTGGAGTAATCAGCTCAACAGTGCCACGACCTTGCCGGCAAGAGTTCCAGGTCGATTTCAGGATTGGGGTGATGCGATCCGCGACCATTGGAGCGGGAGCCATTACCCCGGCTACTTCCGTCCAGACTGGTGGGCACGACACCAATTTAGGTGCTCTGGTTGGCATTATTTTTATGCATACACGTACTATCCCTATACGTATTGGTGGGGCACGCCGACCTACAACGACGTTGTGACTTGGTGCAACTTGAACGCTGCGGCATCTGTCGCGTCGCAACCGGTTTACTACGATTACGGAAACAGCGGCAATGTGATTTACCAAGAGAATCAGGTCTACATCGAGGGGCAAGCCGTTGCGGGTGCCGATGAGTTTGCTCAGAGCGCTGCTCTGCTATCCACTGTCGATGAACCTGAAGACACGAAAGATGCGGAGGAGGCCGAGTGGATGCCGCTTGGGACATTTGCGTTGACCGCCGATCCTGCTGATGTCAATCCTTCACGCATCGTTCAACTTGCCGTCAACCGGCAGGGAATCGTTTCTGGGACACTCTACAACAATGACACCGATCAGTTACAGGCGATACAAGGACGTGTTGATAAAGACACGCAACGAGTCGCCATGCGTCTTGGTGAAAGCGAAGATGTTGTTGTCGAAACGGGGCTCTACAACCTGACTCAGGATGAAGCTTCCGTCCTGGTGCATTACGGTAGCGAAAATCACGACGAATACCTTTTGGTTCGTCTGCCTAGCCCCGAAGTGTCAGCTTCCGGAAACTAATCTTCTACCCAAGATCACGCCATGATTTGTCATCGAGTTTCATTAATCGCTGTGTGCCTGGTTCATTTCGCTTTGGTCCTGTCGCCCGCAGAAGCCAAGCCTCGTTTGTGGACCAGTGTCGACGGTAACGTCACCATTGAAGGTGAGTTTATTGCTTCCGATGAAACGACCGCAATCTTGAAACGCAAAGGGTCGGGCCGTTTGGTAGCGGTTGAACTATCCGAGCTTTCGCCAAAGGATCGCGAAGTGATCCGTGAACTGCTGAATCGGGATCCGTCGGAAGTTGCAATAGTCAAGGATGAATCGCAGGCTGATAAAGATGCCGAGCACATGCAAACTTGGAAGTCACGCGACGGGATGAAGATTCAGGCACGCGTCATCTCTTACGGAAAGAAAGACTACACTTTGGCGAAGCAGCGCGGCGTCATTACGATCAATGGTAAAGCATTCTCGGCACTCGATTCTCTACACCAGCACGTCGCATTAAAAGTCCTTTCAAAGATCGAGAATACGCCGCTTGAGGACGAAAGGGATTTGAAACGCTTTGTCGGTTCCCTGGGCGGGCAGCCGAAGACGTATCCCTTGGAAGGCGTGCTGATGGAGTTGGCATCTGGTGATCAGATTGCCGTGCCTTTTTTTATGTTCAGCGATAGCGACCTGGAGATTTTGAAAACCGGTTGGGAGAACTGGCAGCAAACTGACGGTGCGGCGAAGTCACGTGAGGATCTGATGATGCGATCCGAGGCCATGGACTATCAACGATCGATCGCTCAACAGGCTGAATATCAACGGATGGAAATGTTGAAGTTGAATATGTTGGCTGCTCAAACCGGCTTGATTTCGATTTGGGAAGTTCAGCTCAAGCCCAACCCTGCCGTCTATGGCCGACCTGTCAGCGTCATGGTTTCAGCACATGATAGTAATGCCGCAACCCAAATGGTGTTGCCGAACTATCCGGGTTACTCGCTAATCGGTGTCAGAAAGGCAAGTCGCCTTTGAAAGGCAGATGCTGTGAGCCAATTTCCATTCGATCAAGACGTGATTCAATATCACGGCAGGTAAAATCCAAACGAGACTTGGATGCGGTGAGCGTCAGCTTGACGAAGGTCTTGGTTTTCACGAACGCCGTACAGATACTCCGCGCCGGCAAATATCCGATCGTACGGGTTGAATATCGTATTGATCGCCAAGTATTTCGTCTGACGCAGGTTCGATCCAGACTGCCCGGGAAGATCATCGAGGGTGAGTTGGCTGAATGTTAGGTTCGAAGTCACGCGATCGGACCAAGCTTGTTTGCATCCGATCATCCATCCGAACATCGGCAGGATTGCAGCACTGTTGGGGCCTGTCGATACGATGTCTGGTGATCCTCGATAGCTGCCGATTCCTTCGCCGACAGTCAGTTGCGAATAAACTCTTGTGCAATCAGTCAGGTGCACGGAACCGGTGATGTTGATGCCCCACGCAGTTCCCGTAATCACGGACCCTCCGGTCGGTTGGAAGCCAAGTTTTCGCAGCACCAGCGCGGATTGGGTTTCCGCATAGTCGCTTTCCCAGCGAAGGTGGGTGATGACGTCCGGAGACTCGGTTCGCCCTTGACCAGAAAGTCCAGTTGGCACTTCGATAATGACGGTGGGATCTTCCAGGGAGGTCGCAAAGCTCCAGCCTGACCGTCCGAGTGGTTGGATGAAACGCACAAGGCCTTGGCGACGATTGACGTTTGATACCGCGCCCTCAAAATCCAGCGTTTGTGGGACAGCGGAAGGATCGGTGAATGTCGTCCAGGTTTGTCCAGCGGTGAATCGCCCTAAAGTTCCGTATGCGTGTCGAAGACGCAGTGATCCATTGGAACCGTCGCCTCCGCCAAAAAAGTCAGCTTCGATGAACGCCCTGGCAATGTCTTCTTCAACTCGCCATCGTGTATCAAAGCTTAAGCGGGACTGTTTGGCATGAAATCGAGCATTTTTATGGTCCGCCGCACCGACCGGGATCTCGGTCGTTACAAAAGAATCTTCGCTGTCGATAGGAGCCAAGTCGGAAATGAAGTCGGCTTTTATGAAGCCTCCAACTTTCATCGCCGCTTTGTCAGCGATAATGACGATGCCGCCGGAAAACTCAGGTACGGCGTTAAAGTCATTCTTGTTTTGGTTTAGGAGGGTATCGTCAAATTCTGGCGTGCGAAAGTCGGAAGCACTCAGTCCATCGTTTGCAAAGCTCTGCGGCTCCATCGACATTTCGGCTAGTTGCGGTGCACCAAGCTCTAATGCAGACGCTGTATCGGTATAAGGTCTTAGGGGCCGATTAGTTTCTTGTTCAGGGTGAAGAAGTCCAATAGTACTGATGTTTTGTGCATTTAATGGACAAAGAAATATCATCGCAGCAGTGATGTGTGCGATGGTGACGATGAATAGTGGACGTAAGTGCATCGTAATGTGGCGAGTATCACTCGTTTCGGAATCGATTTGACCCATGAGGGCGCGAAACGGTGAAGCTAGCGAAGTCACTGAACTTTAGTGATTTCGGCCAAGCGGGTTTGAAGACTTCAATTGCATAGATGGTTTTACGTTTTTAAAGCATGTTAATCGCGTCTTTGAAACCGTTTCTGAATGCACTGTTGTCGGAGTTGCTGGCTATACTGATGTGCTCTCAACGCGGAGCCACGCATTGCTGATGCTTCTTTGATTTTTAGCTCCGCAAAGTTGTCTCACATCACGGCTAAACGACTGGACAGATGCGAATTCGAACTTTGATCAATGCGGCTGTTTTGTTTGTGGTCTCGACTGTTCCATGTCTTGGGCAGGAAAAGGAAAAGATCGCTTTACTGTTGGATCGGTCGCCAGCCCAAGCGAACGCGATCGGATTCATTGATATTCCATCGCTCAACAAGCTGATGAAGGATGCCGGGTTTTCAACTCAGGTCAGTTCCTCAATCGATCAAGTCTGGTTTATCGCTGATCTGGACCTGGCCGAAATGCGGCCTAAATGGGAGGCAGGATATGCAACTCTTAAAAAAGCAGTTGATACCGAGCAACTTGCCAGCGCATTGGGTGGATATGTCGACACGGTCGAAACCCAGCAAGTCGTCCACGCCCCCAAGCAAACTTATTTCGTTCCTGGTGTGAAGCATCCCGAGCGTCTAGGCATTTTGCGTCCAACCGATCGTACTCTGTTGGCCGGTTGGTTGACTCCAACGATGAACATCCAGTACACCCCATTTTTAGATTCTCAGGCCAATCAGCCAGAATCGTATTTGTCATTCATGATGGCATTGGAGCTGCGGAATGTACTTTCGCCAGTTCCTTTGGCAACGCGTTTGCAAACCATCGAGTCTTTGAAAGCCAACCCTCCCGAGTCTGTGGCGAAGGTTTTGGCATCGATTCAAGGTGTCAGCGTGATTGTTGGCCGACAAAGCCTGCAGCAGTGCATCGTGAAGTTTCAATTCGATAAATCACCAGCATCGCTCAAGCCGATCGCCGCTGAGATGCTCGCAGAGATTTTGGAAAAGAATGGTTTGGCGGCAGCAGAGATCAAGACTTGGAAAGTTTCCGTCAAAGACAACGAGCTTGCACTGCAAGGACCGATCACGCAGTCAACCTTAAGTGGCTTGATGAGCGTTTTCAGCGTACAGAGTCAGGCCGAGCGAGCTGCGGGCAGAGCGACTCTTGAAGCGGACGATGACAAGCAGATTGCTTATCAGTCGAAGCATTATTTCGATGAAGTCAATACGATCATCGAGCGGACGCGAGATCATAAATCTCAGACTACAGGCGCGATGGCCAGTTGGAATGACAAACGCGCACGCCAGATTGATGAGCTAGGAACACTGAATGTTGATCCTGAGATGATTCAGTACGGAACGAACGTGGCCGAGCTCCTTCGCGGTAATGCGATCAACGTGCGGCAAAATAATATTCAGGCCGGCAAGGTGAAGGCGAACCAAAGCCTCGACAACGGCTACTACAACGATGGGTATGGCTATTACAACACGAACAGCAGTGTTGACTATCAGCGTGTCACCGACGCGATGGCTCGGGGAAACGCGTATGGGGACTATCGCGGAACACTGAACCAAATCGATAAGATCACCGCAGAGGTTCGACGTGCTATGACAGCGAAGTATCAAATCCAGTTCTGAGCCATCGTGTTGATCCTCGTTGGTGAGCACTTATTGTAAGATCAATACGCGGTTAGCCTTACCGCTCTTGATCAGTCTTGACGAACGCTTCCACTGGTCGGAGTTGTCATGATCGATGGACTCAGCTGGCTCGCTTTGGTGACCATCCTGCTCGTCATCTTGGCATTGGTTTATGGAGTGATCGCGATTCACGACATTCCCTACAAGATTGCTAAATCGCGGAATCACCCGCATCAATCGGCGATTCACGCCGGCGGATGGGTCAGCCTGTTCACTTTGCATGCCATTTGGCCTTTCCTTTGGATTTGGGCGACGGCTTACGATCCTCGACACGGTTATAGCGGTCGCGAATCGAAAGAAGAGCCTGCCGATTCCACCAGTTTGGAAGAGCGTGTCGCGGAAATCGAATCGCGGCTCGCGGCGTTGCAGGTTTCTAAGTTGCCTCCCGTGAACGAAGAGCCTAACTGATGGACCTATTGATCTTATTGTCCTATGCGGCGTTGGCGGTTGGCGCGTTCAAGGTGTTTAAGATTCCGGTCAACGGATACACCGTCGTCACGGCGGCGCTTGGAGGCATTGCCTTGTTGGCAGCCTTGTTGTTGACGATGAACTACAACCATCCCTTCACCAGGGTTGGACGATTCTATTTTCGGACGACGCCAATTGTCCCGCAGGTGCAGGGGAAAGTGATTGAGGTTCTCGTCTCGGATAAGCATCAGGTCAAAGCGGGAGACATCCTCTTCAAGATTGACCCCACACCTTTCCAGGCGATCGTTGATCAGAATCAAGCGATGTTGGTCGCAGCGAAACAGCGTGCCGAAGGGTTGAAGGTCAATCTGGAAGCCTATCAAGAGGCATTCAATTCTGCCGTTGCGAACCGGAATGCCGCGCAAGACACCTATGAGCGCGATCAGAAGCTTGTCGAGCAGAACGCGACGTCACGCGCCGAATTTGAGCAATCCAAGCAAGCCTACCTGTCCGCCGTCGCGCGTGCCAGTCAGGCGAACGCGGAACTGAAGCGAGCCCAGCTGGAGGCGGAGTCGTTGGTCGAAGGGGTCCATACGGATGTTGCCGAGGCCGAGGCGCGGCTGGCCAAAGCTCAGTTTGACTTGGACGAAACTGTCGTTCGAGCGCCCACTGACGGAGTCGTGCTGCAAGTGATGTTACGCCCCGGAATGATGGCGGTCCCCTTGCCGTTGAAACCGGTCATGATCTTTCAACATGATGAAAATCCTGTGTTCGTCGCTTCGTTCTTGCAGAACAACGCCCAACGCGTCACGCAAGGAGCCGAGGCCGAGGCGATATTCCAATCCGTCCCGGGGCGTTTCTTTAAGGGGAAGGTCAAGCTCGTCGGCGCCGTCGTGGCCCAGGGGCAGCTCCAGCCCAGTGGCGAGCTCGTCGCCGCGGAGAAGATCAGCGGAGAAGGACGAATCAATGTTTCGATCGAGTTTGAAGAGGAGGCGTTTGAGGGCTTCACGATCGCCCCTGGATCGACCGGACAAGTCGCGGTCTATAGCGAGCATATGGAGCCGCTCGCCATCATTCGGCGAATCTTGTTGCGGATGAAGTCATGGACCAATTTTATCTTTTCCGACGGTCATTGAAGACTTCTGAAGCGATTCGCTGGGGTCCAATTGAAACTCTGCTTGGACCTTATCGAATGCGAGGGGCGCCCGGAAAGCAAAGGAATCGCCTCAGCATCAAGAAAAAAAAGCCGTTTGTGATTTCTCACAAACGGCTTTTGTATGGAGGCGGCGGGAATTGAACCCGCGTCCCGCGATGCGTCCACGGCGACGTCTACGTGTGTAGTCAGGCTATTTCGGACCGAAGTCCAGTTTCGCTCACTGCGGCGCTGCCCGACAGGCTCCGCCGCTCACTAGTTCGAATCTTTATTTAACCCACCGCGTCTCGAGCAGGACGGCAGGCGATCCAGAATTACATCTGACAGTCGGGCGCCTCTGGCGGGCCCCCTCAGTCAGGGATGCCTGTAATTAGGCAGCCAGTGCTAGATTTTCATCTGCAATTAAATTTATGATCAGCTTTTTACGTGGCCAACTGATCAACCACGACACGCAATCACTCGCTTCCAATCATCCGGTCGAATCCAAGTCGCCCCCGATGAAAAACAGGGAGACCGAAGAGTCACTCCCTCGGCACTGCCATTCTACGAGACCGGCAGTGAAAGACAAGGTAACGTCGCATTCCCCGCCAATAGCGTTGCCCGTCACTAGCAATGTCCGACAGCTACATCGCAGGCGAGGCTTCGGAGCCACTTGTCTGTGCGATGTGAAGGACACTGCGATCGAGGCGAGGGTTCGGCCTCGGCCAGGGTTCGGCTGATGACGGCATCTCGGTCCTCGTTCCACATCGCGTTCGGTTTTTACCGGTTCTATGCGTTGTCCGTTGATGCCAAGAATGCGGACGTTGCGGCGAACGAATGGGCGAAATGTTTCCTCGGCCGGATTATTTCGCTGAAAAGGGTGCTTCAAGACCCATGTTTTCGTGCCAATTGCTCAGCGGCACTGATGTCATCGCCTCGCGTCGCCGCTCACTAACCAGTCATCTACCTTCCGAAGATTAACGAATCCGGAATTGAACATGAGCCAATCTGAATCCGATGGACTCCAGTTGCCAGATTTTGAGCATCTACGGCCATACGCCGTTTGGGTTGCTCTAGGGATCGGGTTGGTGTTCCTGTTGAGCACCAGCTTCTACACCGTTCAAGCCGAGTCGCAGGCCGTCGTGCTGCGTTTCGGTCGCTTTGTAAGGACGGCTGATCCCGGGTTGCGTTTCAAGCTGCCGTTGGGGATCGACAAGGTCGAGTTCGTTCCGATCAAGCGTCAGTTGAAACAAGAGTTTGGCTTCGGGACTGCTGGTGCGTCAAACCCGACGCAGTATTCCAGTGAGCAAAAAGAAGAACGCAACATGGTGACCGGTGACTTGAACACCGCATCGGTCGAATGGGTGATTCAATACCGGATTAAAGAGCCGCAGATGTACTTGTTCAAAGTCCGTGACCCGGGCCGGACGCTTCGTGACTTATCCGAATCCGTCATGCGTACGGTTGTGGGCGATCGGACGGTTGACGAAGTCATTACGATCGGTCGGCAGGAGATCGAAGTCGACGCGCTGACTCAGCTGCAAGAGCTGGTCAACCGCTATGAGCTTGGCTTGGCGATCGATCAGGTGCAGCTCAAAAACGTGAATCCGCCCGAGCCGGTGCAGCCTTCGTTTAATGAGGTCAATCAAGCACAGCAGGAACGCGAAAAGTTGATCAACGTCGCCAATGGTGAATACAACAAAGAGGTTCCCCGTGCTCGCGGTGAAGCGGAGCAAAAGATTCAAGGTGCCGAAGGCTACGCGACCAAACGAGTCAATGAAGCCGAAGGCGATGTGGCTCGCTTTGTGGCTGTTCTGAAAGAGTACCGTAAAGCTCCCGAAGTGACTAAGCAGCGAATCTATATCGAAACGATGCGTCAGGTTGTGCCGTCGCTTGGAAAGAAGATCATTCTTGATGACGGGGCGAAGCAGATCTTGCCCTTGTTGCCTTTAACCGGAGGTGCGGTTCGATGAAACAAGTCCCCGTAACACTGTTGGTCGTTTTCATTGTCGCTGCCTCGTTTATAGCCTATAGCTGCAGCTATTCGGTGAAGGAAACCGAGCAGGTGATCTTGACCCAATTCGGCAAGCCGGTCGGAGATCCGATCGTCGATAGCGGCTTGCATTTCAAGCTGCCGTTCATCCAAGAGGCAACGTTTTTTGAAAAGCGGATCTTGGAATGGGATGGCCGCCCGAATGAGATGCCGACCAAGGACAAAACGTACATCGTTGTCGATACGTTTGGTCGTTGGAAAATCAAAGATGCCAAGCAGTACTTTTTGCGTTTGCGTGATGAACGCAGTGCGCAATCGCGTCTGGATGACATCCTCGGGAGTGAGACTCGCAACGCGATCGCGAAGCATGAATTGATCGAGTTGGTGCGGACGACAATAGATCGCCAGCCGGTTCAGGATGTGGTGATCGTTGACGGTCCGGGCACGACAGGGACGCTTTATCCGATTACCAAAGGTCGTGCAAAAATCGAGCAAGAGATTTTCGAAAAATCGGTCGAGAAGTTGTCCGACTTCGGCATCGAACTGCTCGATGTTCGCTTCAAGCGAATTAACTACAACGACAACGTTCAGCTGCGAATCTATGACCGAATGATCAGTGAGCGTCAGCAAATCGCCGAGCGGTTCCGCAGTGAAGGTGCTGGCGAGGCGGCAAAGATCATTGGCCGAAAGGAACGCGACCTACTTGAGATCGAGTCGGAGGCCTACAAAAAGGTGCAGCAGATTCGCGGCGCGGCGGATGCGAAAGCGACGGAGATCTATGCCGCGGCCTATAACCAAGACGAGGAAGCCATTCGGTTTTATGAGTTCATTAAAACCATGGAAACCTACGAAGAGATGCTCGGCGGGGATAGCACGTTGGTGTTAACCACCGATAGCGATATCTTCAAGTTCCTCAAAGACATTGATCCCTGAGCCGCTTTGGCGTTAGCCGCGGTTGCGTGCGCGGCAGCCAGAGGCTGCATGCAGTACGTCACAAGGCGGGAGCCTTGCGACGAGTTGGTAGTGGACGAGGCGACGAGTCCTTCTTCACCTGCGATGTCTTGCGGGCTCCGCTCGCCCAAGAACCTGGACGTCATCCAACCGTCGCTAGCGCGAAACGGCTCAGTAAACCATTCCCTGAGCCGCATCGGCGTTAGCCGCGGTTGACTGCGTCTCAGCAGCCGGAGGCTGCATGCAGTACGTCACAAGGCAGGAGCCTTGCGACGAGTCCTACCTCGTGTGCCATGTCTTGCGGGCTCCGCCCGCCCAAAAGTCTGGACATCATCTAACCGTCGCTAGCGCGAATCGGCTCAGTAAACCATTCCCTGAGCCGCTTTGGCGTTCGCCGCGGTTGACGGAGTCTCAGCAGCCAGAGGCTGCATGCAGTGCGTCGCAAGGCAGGAGCCTTGCGACGAGCACAAAAAAATCCCTCGCCAGCAACTGCCGGCGAGGGATTCGTTTTTATCAAAACGTCAGAGACTTAGGCGATTACTTGCCTTCTTTCTCTTTGCGTTTCGCTTCGATGATGTCCGCTTGGACGTTCGAAGGAACTTCGCGATAGGTTTCCAGTTCCATCGTGAATGTCCCTTGGCCTTGCGTCATGCTTCGCAGGTCGGTCGCGTAACCGAAGGTTTCCGCAAGTGGGACTTCTGCGATGATGATGCTGTTGCCATCGACGATATCGTTGCTGTTCATGATTCCGCGGCGGCGAATGACGTCACCGACGACGGTACCTTGGAAGTCCTCGGGGCACTCGATTTCGACCTTCATGATCGGCTCGAGCAGCTTTGGACCGGCTTGCTTGAAGTATTCACGGAAGCAACCTTGAGCCGCGGTATAAAACGCCTTTTCCGACGAGTCGACTTCGTGGAACGAACCGTCGTTCAAGTCGATACGCGTTCCCACCACTGGGTACTCAGCCAAGGGGCCTTTGCCGAGGATGTCGCGGAAGCCTTTTTCGATCGCGGGGATGTATTGCTTAGGAATACGTCCACCGACGACGTGGTCTTCGAATTCAAAGCTATCTTCGCTCACCGAGCCCAGTGGGCTCAGCTTACCGACGATGTGAGCGTATTGACCGCTACCACCGGTTTGCTTCTTGTGCTTGTAGTTGAACTCGATTTCCTTGGTGGGGCTTTCGCGGTAGCTTACCTTTGGTGCACCGACTTCGATTTCGACGTCGTATTCGCGGCGAATTCGTTCGATGTAAACTTCCAGGTGAAGCTCACCCATTCCGCTGATCAGGATTTCGTTGGTCTCTTCATCCGTCATCACGCGGAACGTTGGGTCTTCCTTACGGAAACGTTGCAGTGCCTTGCCCATCTTGTCTCCGTCGCCACGGCTCTTGGGAGCGACAGCGATTTTGATAACCGGGTCTGGGACGAACATCGATTCCAGCGTGCACTGGTCACGAGATGCGCCATAGGTGTCACCACTAGCCGCGTCGATACCCATGATCGCGACGATATCACCGGCTTCTGCCGAATCGATCTCTTCGCGTTTGTCACTGTGCATTCGCACGATACGGCTGAATCGTTCGCTGCGGCCGGTACGTTGGTTAACGTAGGTGCCGCCTTTCTCGATCTTGCCCTGGTAAATACGCATGAAGGTCAACTGGCCGAACGGATCGTCAACGATCTTGAAGCCCATGCCGACGAACGGAGCGTCTGGATCGGGTTTCAGTTCGATTCGCTTTTCTTCGTCCTGAGGGTCGCGGCCATGGATTTCGCGATCCAGAGGGCTTGGCAGGTAACGGTTAACCGCATCCAGCAAAGGTTGAACACCTTTGTTCTTGAACGCCGTTCCCATGTAAACAGGGGTCGCACCGCCGAGGACGGCGTCACGAGTGACCTTGTAAATCATTTCCTTGGGAACTTCTTCTTCGCTAAGCAGCAGTTCCATCATCTCGTCGTTGTACATCGACAACTGCTCGAGCATGTGAACGCGCTGTGCTTCGCATTCTTCCTTGATGTCTTCGGGGACTTCGCCGACGACGATGTCTTGGCCTTCGCTACCGGCGTGGCGATACGATTTCATTTCGATCAGGTCGACAACGCCTTCGAAGTTTTCTTCGGCACCGATCGGGTACTGCATCAGGAACGCTTCGGCACCCAGCTTTTCACGCAATTGTTCGACAACGCGGAATGGGTTCGCACCGGTACGGTCCATCTTGTTGATGAAAGCCAAGCGAGGAACTTGGTAGCGTTTCATCTGACGGTCAACGGTGATCGATTGGCTCTGAACACCACCGACGCTGCAAAGGACCAAAACCGCACCGTCAAGAACGCGAAGACTGCGTTCCACTTCGACGGTAAAGTCGACGTGGCCGGGGGTGTCGATCAAGTTGATGCTTTTGCCTTTCCACTTCAGGCTGGTCGCGGCACTGGTGATCGTGATCCCACGTTCCTTTTCCAGTTCCATATGGTCCATCGTCGCGCCGTCACCGCCACCACGGACGTCTTCGATCTTGTGGATTCGGCCAGCGTAGAACAGGATTCGCTCACTGAGGGTGGTCTTGCCCGAGTCAATGTGGGCGCTGATCCCGATGTTTCGTACGTTCTCCAGTTTCATCTTTTTTTACCTAGCATTGGCAACCGACCGAGAGATAACACGGCAACTGCCGCAGTCGTTTGGTCGGGGGTTGAATGTTTTCGTGTCTATCGAGCT
Source organism: Stieleria sp. JC731 (assembly GCF_020966635.1). Lineage (NCBI taxonomy): Bacteria > Pseudomonadati > Planctomycetota > Planctomycetia > Pirellulales > Pirellulaceae > Stieleria > Stieleria sp. JC731. Next base: position 262,872 of record NZ_JAJKFQ010000001.1, read on the forward strand.
GCGATTAAGTCTGCAGTGATTTGAGTGGAAATGATGGCGATCTACCTTCGACGCCGACATTCGCAAACTTGGGGAACCACCCGGGTTCAAATCCGTCGCTGACCGGTCAACGGGTGGGGCCAATCGGGTGATCGCAAGGTTGATCCAGGGGCCAAAAATGGCCGGTCAGGATGTACCGAGAGCGGAACCACGCCGGAATGGCTGGAAATTTTTGCGGAATATGGCAAAGGATTGGCCTAGCGGGAAGGGCAAATTGGCCCCTCGACGCGATTCGGCTGCAGGAACGTTCATCAAATCCCATTGCTTGGACGAACAGCTGTTCGTCGCCGCCTTCGAGCGATTCTCGTTCGCTTGATCAAGCCGTGATCGATCGGTCTATCGGCTGATCGACTCGTGAACTGATCGGTTTGTAAAGGACAGCAACGAAAGTCTGCTTTGGCCGCATTGGCGAATCGACGCGGAAAGTTCCCTAAATCCCGCGTGTGGCGGCCCAAATAGCCGGACCCCGAGCACCCATCGACGGGACTGACAGCGAGGATCGTTTCCATCGCTTTGGCAAGCAAGTGAATTGCTCGCAAATGACGGGAGTTCCCAAGTGTGGCAGGTGCGCGGCGCAAAACCGATCTGCCGTGGTCAACTGGGTGACCACAGCGAATGATATTCCCCGCGTTTTGCTCGGTTGCCACATAGTTTCCTCTTGCCGGACCCGAATCAGGCCGACATACTCCTGCTCCCTTAGATTTTTTGAAGGCGAGTCGCTGAGCCGAGCCTGGGATCTGTTTCCTTGGCAAGCTCCAGTCTCAACGACCGTCGTCGTAGCTTTGACGAGTCTGCTTCGTCGAATCCCCCCGTCGCAGTCACTTTGGACCGCGTCAGAAGAAAACCGCTTTGGCTGCTTTGCCCGAACCGGTTTGCGGTGGCGAATTCGACCGATCGCTGAACTCAGGCGATTGGACACCGAAGTTTACTCCTAGGTTCGATCCCAAGCTTGCGACCGCGTCCGTTCGCCACCAACCTCGAGAGCTTTAAAAATGCCTCCACGTCCAATGAGCTCGCGTAGCCGAGCCCGCAAGCGTTCACGCGTCCGCTCCCGCGCCAAGAAGAAGGATCCAATCTTCGTCGATGGCCAGCGACCACGTCCGATGTATGTCGATTACAAGGACGTTGAATTGCTAAAGAAAATGATCAACCGCCAAGGCCGCATCGTCGGTCGTCGCAAGAGCGGTTGCACCGCGGTCAGCCAGCACGCTGTCACCGCCGCTGTTAAACGCGCACGCTACATGGCTCTGCTGCCTTACCAAGGCGAATGAGCTTTCGAACGAACCGGCGCGTCGAGTTTCGAGATACCGACGCGGCCGGGATAGTTCACTTCTCGGCGTACTTTCCCTGGATGGAATCTGCCGAGCACGAGATGCTGCGGTCGGTCGGGATCAAAATCATTCCCGATCATCAAGATCACGCGGACGAGGTCACTTGGCCGCGGGTCAGCGTTTCCTGTGACTACCATCAGGCCGCGCGTTTTGAAGACGTCCTGACGATCGATGTTACCATCGGAAAGGTCGGTCGATCGAGCGTTCAGTACGATATCGCTTTCTATCGCGAGTCGTCTTCCGGCGAAATGGCCCCCATCGCGACCGGTAAAACTGTCGTCGTGTGTTGCAAGCTGCAGCCCGGTGGCCACCTACAAAAAGCCGAGATCCCCGGCGAGATCCGAGCAAAGCTCGAATCAATCTAAACGGTCAAACCCTAGCAGACGAAGCCGTAGTGGACGAAGCGATGAGTCCCTCGCCCAGTAGGTAGTGGACGAAGCGATGAGTCCCTCACCCAGTAGGTAGTGGACGAAGCGATGAGTCCTTCGCCCTCCAACCAGCAATCGACGAAGCGATGAGTCCCATCCTTGCTTTCGTCACCGACTCGAATCAGTCGCCTTTGTATTTCGGGATCGCAAAGGAGTGGAAGGTGATCACAACACCGACAGCGATCATCGAAAGCCCCAGCCAGCGTGGCGGCTGAACTCGCTTCTTGGGTTTAGGGACCACCGGTTCGATCAAGGCGCCGACAGTGGTCGAGTTATCGACCAGGGGCGTGTTGGTCATCTTCGCCATGAAGCGGGTTGACGGTTCGTTCAGGACGAACGATTCAACGCGACGAAATTGCAGCCCCAGTAGGATCAGCAGGATCCCGAATAGGAAATATCGATTTCGGTACAGTGACATGGTTCTAGTCGATCAGCAACGGAAGGGAGGAAGGGTTCCACGTTTTGCTATCGTCTAGCTCGGTCGGTGCAGACAACCGAACCGCCCACAGAAGTTTCGCGCTGCTCGATCACCGTCGCTGTAATCGGAATCTCCCTAACAATCCGAGATGCGTTGCTGTGTTTCGTCGTCGGATTGCTGGGGTTCAGTTCAGTGGCCTCGTAGCGCCGGGCCTTTTTTGTCTCCCTAAGCCGCACGGCATTAGCCGCGGTTCCCATGACGGGTTTAGCTTTCCGGTCTGCACCAGCGATCACGCTTCTTTCCGATCCTTCCCTATCCCATCGAATCAATTTGACCCTTTGGGGGGATCATCACCGAATAATTGGTCAACCGCTTGCCGCATCGAACGTCCAAAGCTTTGGTAGGCGGACTCTTCCAGCAGATTGGCTTGGCTGCTTCGCATGATGGCTGCGGCGAGTGATTTGTGTTGTCGCCAATCATCGAGGTCAAACTCGCGAATGTCGGTGTAGACGTCCGAGAGGTTGTTGCTGATTTTGGGGACGAGGACGACGCCATTGTTTCCGTGGACGATGTGGTAATGCATCGCGACGAACAGCAGCAGTGCACCGCAGAACATTCCGGCTAAGAACTTTGACATTTTGGAATGGTGGAATTGAACGGGCGGGGGAGGAAAGTTGAGTGCTGTGGTGCGGCAGCGGGGACAGCGTGTGGTATTGGGGGCAGGGAATTAATAGGCGTTCAGGCGGATGCGGGCAAGTCAGGTAAAAAATGGCAAACCTTGGACCAAGAAACGCTCGAAGCATCTTGACGATACGCCCGGATCGCTACAGACTACGCAACCCGTCGTGGACGGCATTTGATTGAAGTTTCGTTCATCACTTGCCGATCAAAGACACTCCCGGGCAGGATAACTTGCCTGGAGAGCAAAAAGGGCGATTAGCTCAGTTGGTTAGAGCGCCACGTTGACATCGTGGAGGTCACAGATTCGAGTTCTGTATCGCCCACTTAGAAAGAGAACCCCGCAAGGCCAAGCGTCCTGCGGGGTTTTTTCGTAGGGCAATCGCCCACCATGCACCCATCCCGCATCCCAATCGTACCCATCACGCTCCGCGTGATGCGAGTCGACTGTATCCATCACGCTCCGACGCGATGTGTGTGTTGGTTTTTGCAATGGTCGTAGCCGGTTGGCGACGGTGGGTTTGTTTTGGGAACGGTCGGAAGAGCCCCTCATCCCCGGCCCTTCTCCCCGCACGCGGGGCGGAGGGAGCCAGAGTAAGAGATGGCTATCGCACGCGGGGCGAAGGGAGCCTGTGTAAGGTTGGCGATCGTGGGCGGAGCGAAGGGGGCCAGCGTAGGTGAACCCTGTAAAGTGTGACGGAGATCCAAAGTCAGGTGACTTGCGTCCCAACTGTGATTGACTGAATTGGTACCCATCACGCTCCGGCGTGATGTCTCAGCACAATCATTCCTTCAGCAAAGGTAAGCCTGCACGCACTGCCAAAGCGGTATCATCGTGGGATGATGCAACCGATCGCTTTGGTTTCTGGGACGCGAACGGGGTGATTGCTTAGGACATCCGTGATCGCTTCGGCCAGATCATCTCGTGTCGCAGAAGGGCGGCGTTTCCCATAGCCAACGATGCGATCGTCGATTCGCCCTCGATATCGGACCGCGCCGGTTGAGTCGAGCACGACGGCTTCGGGAGTGACCGTTGCGTCCAAAGTACGTGCCAATTGCAGATCGGTGTCGATGTAGACGGGGACTTTTATTTGATACTGACGGCAATGGGATTCGACATCCGCAACCGAGATAGATTGCGAGGGATAGACAAACGCAAAATTCATCTGGCTTCGATCAACCCTTTCAAACAATCGGTTGAGTGTTGGCATGTAGCTATTGGCGACGGGGCAATCATGTTTGACAAAGATGATCGTTATAGGCTTACGCGCAAGCAGTGTCGGTACGTTGATGGTCTGTACGTTGATGACGTCGCCATCGGCATCAATCACAGAGATCGGGGAAAGGTTCGTGGAATCAAGCGTGCCAACCGGATCGATAGCCCCAACGTTTGGGGCATGACACAACAATACGATCAGTTGAAGAGCGGTACAAAGGGGGCGTGACATGGAGTTTTCGTCTCGACGGATGGTGGATAACGCAAAAGAACTTTGACGGGGCTGCGAATCTTATTCTTCGTCGGACATCAATTCCGAGATGAAGGTCCGTAGTCGCCGGATCTCGGTTTCGTCGAGCGTTGCATCTTGATCGTTGTCAAAAAAGTCGAATAGGCGGCTCCGGAAACGCTCCGGTACTTCAGAAGATTGGATCTTTTGATCTCCGTTTTGATCCAACAGCATCAGCAGCCGCATGTTCGGCATTCGCGTCGGCAGAGATATGCCCAGTTTTTGCTGTTGTGCAAGGATTCGTCTTCGCAGCGCGTCTTTGGTGTTCTGCTGAATATCTTTGATTAAGACGTCACGTTCCGACTCGTCTTTTGCGACAACATTTAGAATCATAGAACCCATCTCGTCGGTTGACTCGCGGCCCCAGGCGATTTGTCGTGGAGGCGTGAAAGGGTTCGATGGGTTCGCCGCCGAGTTGTCGTAGGTGATGCGAACGTCCAGTCGAGTTCCTGTAGGTAGATCAATCGCATCGGCGAACTGATAGGAGTCTTGCCAATCGAGATCCCAGTCCTCGATTTTTAAGAGCGTCAGCATCGAACCACCAGGAAGCGTCGCATCGAGTTGCATGCTGCTGCAAATGTAGTGAGCATGCCCGCCCACTTCGATTGCGGAAACATCGATTGGCAACGTGTAAGAATGGCGGACAACAAAGTTGGCTTCACCTGCTGGAACATCAATGCCCGCACCGATTCCGAAAAGCGGTGGCAATTGAAGTGGAATCAATTCATGAGACGGCGCTTTGTCAGCGAAATAAATCGCCAGCGTGGCTTGCTCAGTCTCCGTACGACCGATCGGGTGGAAGTGCGTTTGCATGACGATATCACTTCCTGCGGGTAACTTTCGAGCGAGGTCGCCCGGCAATCGCGTTGGTATCGCTCCGGGCACGTAACCACCCAATCCGCGATTGAAGTTTTCTGTAATTCCGCCCGCTCCGGCCCAAGCTGCACTCAGAAAGCTCATTCCATTGAACCCTGTTCTGCCGTCGCTTGCATGCCGCTGCCGTAACTTGCCGGATGGATCGACGAAGAACAAGGCATGATGCATCGCGCCGCGAGCGCTCGGGCGAATCTCCATCGCTTTGATCCAGCGGTCTTTGGTCAGCCCGACTTCGAACACGAACGAGCGATAGAGATCCGGACCTTCGGCAGGAATTTCGAACGGAGTTTTCATCGACACGACGAGGTCGGGTTGGCCTAGCAGCCAATCTGTCGGCTCTGGTTGCTCGGCTATGTCGCCAAGCGTTGCTTGGGGAGGTTGGGGCCGTTCACCACGTGGCTTTCCGGCGGCAATCCAGGTCGAAATGATCTTCCGGTCGTGATCGTTGATGCAACGTTCATTTACAAATTTGATGCCCGTATCAACCGGTTTCCAGGGTGGCATGTAGCCATCTGCAATCACCGCCTCGATCGTTTCGGCGTGCGTCGCGACGTCTTCGAAAGTGAGTAGGGGAAATGGGCCAGATTGATTGGGCTGATGGCATCCAGAACAGTTTTGGGCAATGATCGGGGCAACATCGTTTTCATAGTCAACCGACTCGGTAATTGAGCCGGCACTGGCGGACAAAGCTGACATCAGCAACATCGTTGCGCCGACAAGACAGCGGTAAAAAGATCGGATAGTTGAAATCACCGAAAAGCACCTGAGCAATGGAAAAGTTTTGCAACGTGCTACGATCGCACAAAGCATTCACGTTTCTATTGCTGTTGTGTGGTGATTCGAGGACAGCAGATCTTGAAGATTGTTGGCGATCGCATCCAAAGTAATCGGTCATTGAGTGTCGTTCGCTTTGGATGCACCCTCATTCGTTATAGACAACGGCTTTACTGACAACGGCAACACGGTTTGGCCCGACCGACTGTGGGCGGTGTGTTGAAACCATTCTGAATCTAAATCCGGATAACCGACGAGGTCGATTTGCCATCGCCGCGGCATGTAGTTTCCTGCATTGTCCGACCAGCGAATGATGATTCGCTCGGCGACGCCCGTTTCGGTATTGGCCCAAAGGTCGATCTGGACGGGTAAGGGGACGGCTGACGTGTTGTCATCACCCTTGATGATCGTTCCGACAACATGGTGACAAAGCACCGTTAAAGCAGTGTTATTCGTTCTTGTAATCCGTTCGTCATCGGCCAATTCTAGTGAGTAAGATTCACTAAATCGTGTGAGAAGCGTTTGCATGTGAAGGAGTGGTGAGTTCAGGCCTTGCGGCTGCAACACACTGCCAACCATCAATTGATCACCGGTGATGACGGGGCCCATGCGAGGCACGAACCAGCGTGATTGGTCATCGCCGCCCAACCAAAGTTCTCCCCCCGGCAACCAGCCTGGGTGTTGTAAGCAGAATTCCCCATCGCGGCTGATGTAAAGTGTTGCGGCAACATCACGATCGCCAATGACGGGCCAGCGGTTGATCATTTGGACGTGATATTGGCGTGTCGGATAGACGTTTCGCATCGCACGCATCACCGTCGCGTAGGCGGTATTGCCTCCCAGGGAAAATGAGACCGCGATGCCTGCAATTAGCATCACGGCAGCTGCCATGGTCAGTCGCGTTATGTTTCGTCGCGACAACAACCTGGCACCTCTTGAATGGGTCGAGGGCAGTTCGACGGACGGTTCAGATTCGGACCGAATCTTTTGCATTAGTGCTTCGATCCTTCGCTCATCAGCAGCAGGATCCGGTGCTAGCGCTTCCTGCAGCAGCGTGTCGATGTAGCGATTGTCATGATCGGGCAATTCGTTGGGCCTGCGAATCATTGTTGGTCCCTTCGGTCACTGAGCAGCAATTTTTCGATTCATGCAATCGGCAAGCATCGCCTTGCCGCGTGATAACCGCTTCTTGACCGATTCAATGGCCGATCCGATGCGTTTACTTAGCTCACTTGGCTTCAGGTCGTGCAGGAAACGCAATTCGATGCAGGTGCGATAGTGGTCTGGTAAGTCAGATACGCAGTCGCGCAGGACCTGCAGCTTTTCATCGAGGGTGTCACCGCTGAGCATCTGTAATTGCTCGAAGCGAGAGTCGAGCAGCTGAAGCGTTTGCTGGTCGACACAAATGGCCTGCGAAGTTTTGCGTCCATGTGCCAGGATGACATTGGCGGCGATGGCGCGTAACCACGGCGCGAACGGACGGGATCGATCAAAATCATCGATTCGACGCCATGCGACCATCATGGTTTCTTGCCAGATGTCGTCGATTGAAGACGAATCAAATACCGCACTGCGAATGTAAGCCAGCAGGGTACGCGAGTTCTCGCGCACAAGGATCTCGAACAAGTCGTGTGCGTTGGAATGCGGTTCAGGCATATCGATGAAGCGATTTTTCGCAAGGTGGAGGCTGGTTCATAAGCTAGTTTTTCCACGAAGTATTGTGCGATTGGGTCGCGGTCGAGGACACGAAAATCTCAATTTTCGAGGATTCGACTGGGAGGATGGTTTCCAACGGAACCGACTTCGTAGCGGTTTTAGGTTTGGTATCGAATACGCCAATCCATTGGCAACGAGAGCACCCGCCGAAAAAGAAAATTGGCTATCAGGTGTCCTCGATTTCGGTTCCGCGAACAACTAGCTACATCGATAGGGAAATCGCACACCACTTTTCGTCCGCAACAACTTGTCAAAGGCATCCCATGAAGTCATCGAGAATATTGAGCCGAATCCAGCACTTGGTCGTGATCGGTATCACAATTGTTTCCGTCAGCAACGTTGTTTCAAAAAGGGTTTTGGCTCAACAATCCGACGCGTCTCCGGTCGCGTTGCTGTCGCCTCCTGCGATGGACGCGCTCGTTTCCAGTTGTGCGTTTTATCGTGACCCTGTGATCGAACACATTCTGTCGGCCGCTCAAGACCCACAGTCGTTGCACGTGGCTGCCGTCGATGGGGTAAACAGTCAAACTGATGAAAGCCTATTGTTTTTGGCAAAGTACCCAGAATTGCTTCAGCAGCTTGACTCGCAACTGGCGTTGACCGCACGGCTCGGTGTCGCGGCACGTACACAAATCAACGACGTTTGGGATGCGATCGATCGTGTCCGGAAAGCCTACAAAATGGCCGAGGCGACCTACGCCAATCAGCCTGCAACAGTGACGAATGTTGCCGCGGTTCCTGTTCCCACGGCTTATGTCCCGGCGGGTTACATCGCTTACACGGCCACCTTGTGGGCTGATGCGGTGATCGATGAATTGAATGACGAATACAACGTGTACGTTGCTTCGCAAACGGCAACCGGTCCTGCGGGAACGACAGCGACAACTGGCACCGTCAGTGGGCAGGTGCCCCATGGTGACACGACCGTCGCAGGCGTCGCCGGGGCGGGAGCCGTGACTGGTCCTGCGGGCAACACCGTCTATGGAGTTGGCGGTGCGGCCGGTTCGGTAACCAATACCGGTTCGGGGTACAACACAAGTTCTGTCGCTGGAGGCGCGGTCTACAATCCCGCGACCGGCAACTACGCCGGCGCCGTTCGGAGCGGCGACGCATCGACATCGCAAAATGCGGATGGGACAACAAGCTTCGACCGATCAGCAACGACTCAAACTGTCAGCAGTTACGGCAGTTCGACAATCACACACGAAGGAGCCGGAACCGCAGGTGGGATTGGCAATAGCAGCTACAACGGGTCCAGCTCGATCGATTCGACGCACGGTAACGCGAGCATTGAAACGAGTGCAGGGAACGGGCAAGTCACATCAACGGTGACGACCGACAACGGTAGCCACTCCGTCACTGCTGGCGACGGACAGTTCGGCAGTCAATCGCAGAGTACTGCACGTGAGAGCCAATCGGCATCGAGTGCTCAACGGTCTTTCGCTCGCAACAGCGGACAAGCTGGAAATTTCAACGAGGCATTGGCCGGGCAAGGCCTTAGTGCCCGATCGAATACTCTGAAGCATGAAGGAAACGCTAGTAGCCGGTTCGGTCGCTCGGCAGGTGCATCACGAGCAAGCTCGGTGACCGGAGCTGATACGAGACAAGATTTCAGTCGTGGAAGCGGCAACTTCTCATCATCCTTGGGTGTCCAGAATGGTATCCAGACCCAAAGTCGAGGGACCAGTTTGGGCGGCAGCCGAGGAGGGGCGCGATCAGGTCGAGGCGGACGTCGCTAAGCGATCAAGTCTTGATATCAGATGAGCATACCCGTTTGCGATCCAGGCGGGTGTGGTGCAGAGGAGGGGCAGTGGAAGACGGGCAATCGTGATGCTCCCGCAGAGATATTCGTACGGTACCCATCAGGCTGCATAGTGATGCTTCCGCTACGTAATGCGTTCGGTATCCATCACGCTCCGTCGTGATGTAGGTGTTGGTTTTTGCTTCGGTTGTGGTGGGTTGGCGACGGTGGGTTTGTTCTAGGAACGGTCGGGAGAGCCCCTCATCCCCAGCCCTTCTCCCCGCAAGCGGGGAGAAGGGAGCCAGAGTAAGTTGCGTGGCGATCGCAAGCGGGGCGAAGGGAGCTTGGGGAAGAGATGGCGACCGCACGCGGTGCGAAGGGAGCCTGGGTATGAGATTGCAACCGCCAGCGCAGGTAGGGTGTGGCGATCGCAGGCGGGGCGATGGGAGCCAGGGTAAAAGATGGTGATCGCGTTCGGTATAAACGTCCCGTTTGCGATTTAGTTGGTTTACTTGGTCTCGTCGAACGCAATCGGATAGGGCATCGGTTTTTCCCAGTGGTGGCGGTAGCCGTCGTGGATCCCTGGGCCGTTGACTCGGGCGACTTCAAAGACGGTTGCTCCTCCGCGTGTGGCTTGAAGCTCATATCCGGTGAGTCGCGATATGCCGCATCGGAAACTTAGGCTGCCATTTTGGCGAATGACTTCGACGATCACGATCGCTTCCGGGTTGGTCCCTTGCGCAAACCCAAAGATCGCGCCATCGATCACCCCCGCTGATTCAGACGAGTACCGATACAGCGGGCGCGGCATGAGTCTGAGTTGATAAAGCTCGCCTTCGTCTTCTCCCCAGCGATCGGTGATCGTGAATTCTTCGGCAAGCTTTCGCATCTCGATAAGACGCCCTGTCGCAGGAAGTTTTAAGCGGGGAGTCTCGTTGACAGCGATCTCTTTAAAATCGGGCTGTTGTGGCATCCATGTTGACCGATTGGGATGCGTCAGTACCAGGTTCGGAGCAAGGACAACGGTCGATTCGACGTAGTGTTTCTTTCTGTCGTTGATGTGGCATTTCGAGATCGCTGCGGGCCGGTCGTCGATCGTCCACAAAAAGACACCACCATTGGCGCCACTGATCGGGTTCACCCAACGAATGATCGGCTCGGTCCGCAGCGAACAAGAGACGCGGTCCTCTTTGCGAGTCAGCTGGTGAGCTTGCTGACGTTTGACCAGGTATGTGAGGTGCTGATCTGGCTTTGCCGGTTCTTCGGCCGACATTGCGTTTGGCAGAGCAAGCCCGATCATCAATAGCAACGCTGCCGATTGATACATGGTGCATCGACTTCGCATGATCCTAAACGCCTCTTTGGAGTTTCTCTTTAATATAAGACGTTGTGTCTTACTTGCAAGCTTTTGGGCATTCGGCAGGCAAGTAGAAGTTCGCCGCATGACGCCGATACGTTGTATCGGATCGACACATGAAGTTCGCGTGGTCTAGCGACCGAACCAGCTCAGTAGCAACGCGAGGGCGATTGCGATTGAGCTGACGGTAATGGCGGCATCAAACTTTTTGATCTCTAGCGACTTCGCTTTCTTTTGCTCTTTGTCAGCGCCGCTGGGATTCAGTTCGACGCTATTCCGACCATACAGGCCGATGCAGATCGTGAGGCCACCTATGATAAGGGCATGCGAAGGACGCATGAAAAACAATATCGCGAGGCAGCTTAGGAACAACGACAGATTTGGAAGCGGATTGGAATACAGATTCTGGAATGTCTTTGTCAGGTCATCCAATTCCGAGGGACCTTGTTTAACCCGTGGTGGCGGTTTGGGGCGGAAAGCCATCGGGGCTTCGGAGAGGGCACGACACGCGGGACACTGGATGACACGGCCCGATGCATAGTCGGGAACTTCCAGTGGTTCATGGCATCGCGGGCATGCAATTCGTATCGCCAAAATCGCTCGTCCTTTAACGGCTTGGTTTAAAGAGGGAGACAAACAACAGAAGACTTAGGATCATCACCATCCAGCCTGCACCGATGCCGTAGGTCACCCATTCTGATTCCCAGTACTGACCGGGATGGGCTTTGCGGAACAGAAAAAAACGAAGGATTCCTCCGACCCCGATTCCCGCGATCATGAGCCAGATCGTTCCGAAGATTACCCAGCTGATCGCAAGGTTGATAAGTCGAAAAAAGGAGGATACGGAGTGTGATAGCGGAGGTGGTTGCTGTGGTGGAGGTCGGCGTCGTGGAGGGACACGGGGAGGCGTCTTTCGTTTTTGCGGACGTACTTCGTCTGCTGAGGTGAGCAAGATTGCTTCTTTGACATTGTTATCGCGAAGTGATCGAGCAAGGATCGGTGCTCCCGGCAGATTGTATTTCATACCGCAATACGGGCACTTGAACTTCGTGCGTCGCTCGTTCGCGGTTAGCACTCCGCCGCATTTGCCACAAATATCTGCTTCCATACCGGTCAAAGGAACTTTCTGATTTAGCTAAAGAGGTGGTGAAGGTGCACTGCGGGTGTTTGATTTTCAGCGGCACAGTTTAGCACGACTTATCAAGCCGTCCGCCGCCACACAAAAGATAATTCGCATCGCTGGTGGCAAGCGTCACTTTTTACTATCGGCAGCAAATGTCCGCCAATCGGGCGGAAAAAGATACGAAGTCTTGATGACAAAGCTTCACGTATCGACGCAGATGCACTCGCCAGTGACCGGTATGAATGGCGAATGTGGAAAGCCAGGCGATGCGGTAGGTCAAATTCGCAAATGTTACGATTGCGTTTCTACGCGAGTTCCGCGAGTTCTAGGAGTTCTAGGAGTTTCGCCGATTCTTATCACCTCGGTGACATTTCGCGGCAGTGAAGATCGTCTGATTTCAGATCTGCGAATACAGAGCTTTGCGACTTTCACTAGGCATCAATCCGATACCCGTCATCGGGGTTTATTCGGGGTGGAGTAATCTTTCCACGGTCGAAAGCAATACCTTCGAGCTGATTGGTTTAGTTAAGTATTCGTCAAAGCCGAGTGAGATCAATTTGCGCCGAGTGCCCTTCATCGCGTCTGCCGTCAACGCGATCACCGGCAGTTCCAAATCGCGATTGCGAATTTCTTCGATCGCTTGCATCCCGTTCAGAATTGGCATTTGGATATCCATCAAGACCAAGTTGAACGGTTGACCCGTTTGGTGAGACTCAATGACTTTGTCGACGGCTTGTCGGCCGTTTTCCGCTGTTTCGATCAAGCAGCCTGCTTTGCTTAGAAAGTGTTGTGCGATGTAGCGAATGTCGCGACGGTCATCGGCAATGAGGATTCGGGATCCGGCGATGGAGCGGTCGTCGGATGATTGGTGTTGCGGCAACGGATCCGTTTCGCGGCGTTCACCCAGTTTCAGATCTTTAAGCTCCGTGGCCGGGTCGACCGGCAGGGTGACTCGAAAGCTACTGCCTTCGCCTTCTCGGGACTCGACTTCGATCGTTCCGGAAAGGGCTTTTGCCAGTCTTTGGCAGATGCTTAATCCCAGTCCTGTGCCACCGAATCGTTGGTGAATCGTTTGGCTGGCTTGGGTGAAGGGTTCGAAGAGGCGATCAACCTGTTCTTGTGACATGCCAATGCCATCGTCGGAGACTTCGAATTCCATCCATTGACCGTCGTCTCGCTGGTGGTGCCGAACAACAACCTTGGCATGTCCACCGGCAGCAAACTTGATCGAGTTGCTGGTCAGGTTGATCAGGATTTGGCGAAGGCGAGCCGGGTCTGTGTTGAGTGATTCTGGTAGTGGGTTTTCCAGTTCAACTTTCAATTCGGTTTCAAACTCGATGGCTCGCATTTGCATCGTCTGTTCGATATCGGTCAAGAACTCATCAAGACGAATGACCATCGGGTCGGTGGAGAACTTTCCAGATTCGATTCGTGAAAGGTCGAGCACGTCGTTGAGCAAGCGAAGGAGGTATTCGCCATTTCGTTTGATCGTCGCAAGCTTATCGCGGACTTCTTCGTTTTCAATTTCCTCGTCAACGATCTGCGTGAAGCCGAGAATCGCGGATAGAGGCGTTCTTAATTCGTGGGACATGTTGGCAAGGAAACGCGATTTCGCAGCGTTGGCCGCATCGGCTTCACGTTGCATATGACGAAGTCGGCGTTCTTCTTCGCGACGTTTGGTGATGTCAACGAAGGTAACGACGGCGCCAATCGAGATGCCCTTTTCGATAAGAGGGTGAATCCAGTACTCGACCGGGAATGAGGTTCCGTCGGCACGCCAAAAGACCTGATCTGAATCGGCATGATCCGATTCAGACTGCCGCAGCGCCCGATGCATCATGCTGTCTTCGCGATTGATCGTATCACCCTCGATCGACGTATGATGGATCGCATCGTGGATGTCCTTTCCGATCAATTCTTCTGCATCCGAATATCCGAGCATCCGCACACAGGTTTGGTTGCAGAACGTACAGGTTCCTTGCTGATCCATACCGAAGATTCCTTCGGCGGTGGAGTTGAGCAACAGGCGAGTCATTCGTTCGTTGCGTTCGAGTGCCAAGCTGGCTTCGATTCGTTCGGTGACATCCGTTTGGATGCCAACATAGGCAATCGTCTCGCCAGCGTTGTCTTTTACTGGAGTGATATGCAGGTCATTCCAGAACGGCTCGCCATTTTTTCGGTGGTTGCGGATGGTGGTTCGGCAAGACTGGTGATTTTTGATCGAAGTTCGCAGCTTTTGAACGTCATCGGGATCGGTTTCGGCGCCTTGCATCAGGCGGCAGTTGCGTCCCAGAATCTCGTCAACGGAATAGCCGGTAATTTTTTCGAAGCCGGTATTTGCGAAAGTGATGGGGTTGTCATCTTTGGTCGGATCCGAGATCACCACACCTGTTTCAACAGTTTCGATGGCCTGTTCGAGTAGTCGACGTCGTGATTCGGCTTGTTTTCTTTCCGTGATGTCTCGGATTGCGGCAAACAGAAATCCTTTTTCTCGCAGCGTCACATAGGTCAGGGCAATTTCGACCGGGACGATTGAGTCCTCTATTGTTTGGAGGGTTGTTTCGTAGATCAGTCCGCCTTTGTTACGTGCTTCGCTGAAGGCCTCGCCGAATCCGATCTGGTCCAGTTGGTTGTCAATTTTCAGAATTGATGAATGGACCGTGTCCTCAACAGTGGTGTTTAACAGCTTCGCGAGTTGCTCATTCGCATAGGTGATTTGGCCTTGTTCGTCGATCAACGCTTGTGCGTCAATGCTCGCATCCGCCATGAACTTGAATTGTTCAAGGTCGGCTTCGGTTTCCTTGCGTGAGCTGATGTCGACAAGTGAGATTACAACACCGTCGACTTCTGATCCCGTCCAATACGGAATCGCGCGAGTAAAGTAGACCTTGTCAGCGATCGTGACTTCCCATTCGATCTCGCGTCGCTCATCGAGTACCGTATTCACTTGCTGAATGAACGTGTCGTCTGCGACTCGGGCGAGGAAATTTTCGATCTTTCGCCCGATGTCTTGGCTTTCCAGATAAAGCAGTTTTCCGAATGCAGGGGTGTATCTGCGGATTTGCAATTCTCGGTCAAGAAACAGCACCCCGACATGCGTTGTGGCCAGAAGGTTTTGCATGTCCGTGTTGGATTCATCAAGCTCTTTGACTCGCTTTTGATGTTCCGCGTTGACGGTATAGAGTTCCTCGTTGACGCTATGCAGTTCTTCGTTGGTGCTGGTTAATTCCTCGTTGGCTGCGACCATTTCTTCATTGGTCGCTTGGAGCTCTTCGTTCGACGTTTCAAGTTCTTCGATCGTCGCTTGCAAGTTTTGCTGGGTGTAGGACAGGTCCTGTTCGAGCGTTTCGATTCTGGCAGCGGCGACCGTTCCGATATCAACGTTGTGGTACTCGGCTTCGGTGTAGGACGTTGCCGCCGCCTGCATGTCTTCGAATTGGACGAGTAAATAGAGCCGTCCGTTCGATTCCAGCTTAATCGGTTCGACGATTAGACGAACTTCGCGAGAGGGATCTGAAGGATGGGGCAGACCGCTGTAACGCACCGGTTCGCCACCACGCAAGGTGTGCTGAATTGCGGCGGAGAGCGAATTGCGTGCTGCCGGGTAAATCATTTCCAGAACGTTCGTCGTCGGTCGCCCAATGACGACTTTCAGGAATGGCTCTGATCCGGCAAATGTATGAAGCACCTGATTGTTTTCGTCGATCAGGATGCTGGGCGGCATGACCTTGCCAAGCAAGGTGTCGTAAAGCGATGGAAGGATGTCATTGCGTGTTTCGACTTGCTGTTCGCTTTGAAAAAACGGACTGACGCCACGTCGCTCGTGGCGACGAGCGATCGGCATGCGAACTTCAGTAGGCAATCGAAGATCGCGCCGCTTGCGATAGATCTTGTGACCTTTTTGCAATGAATCAAATTCATCTGCTAAGTCACCAGGCGATTCGCTCGGGCCAAGAAATAGGATTCCCTGAGTGCAGAGCGCGAAGTGCAGCAGCGATAACGCTTTTCGCTGTGTCGTCGGTTGCAAGTAAATCAGCAAATTGCGACACGTGACCAGATGCATTTGTGTGAATGGCGGGTCGCTGACGACGTTGTGCGGTGCGAAAACGATGTGCCTTCGAAGCTCCGGTGTGACATAGAATCCGTCGCGCCGCTTTCTGAAGTACTTCGCCCTATATCTTTCGGGAAGCGTTTCGATTTTCTTTGCGTCGTAGATCCCTGCGGCAGCGAACTGTAGCGACTCTTGGTGTGCGTCGGTCGCAAAGATTTTGAAGTTCGGTTGTCGGCCAGCTCGCTCGTAGGCTTCGTTTAAAAGGATCGCGATCGAGTAAGCTTCTTCGCCGGAGGCGCAGCCACAAACCCACGCTCTAAATTCGCTGTCTTCGATTTGTTCGATCAGTTTTGGAAAGGCGTGCGTCGTCAGCAATTCGAATGATTCTGTATCGCGAAAGAATCGCGTCACGCCAATGAGAAGATCTTTGTAGAGATCGTTTACCTCGTTCCCATTCTCGCGAAGATAGGTGACGTATTGAGACAAATCGCTGATGTCGAGCATCTCCATGCGACGCTGAATTCGGCGATGAACGGTTCCCGGCTTGTAGCTGGAAAAGTCGATGTCGTGAGCGGTTTGCAGCAGGTGGAAAACATGGTCCAAACCAGAGGTGTCATCTTGGTGCTGAAACTGTTCTCGCAGTTGTTCGACGGGTTCACCATTGGCGACATAACGAACGATGGCGTTGGGGATCGTATCTGGAGGAAGAATCAGGTCGACGCATCCCGTTTCTTGTGCATTCAACGGCATGGAGTCGAATTTGCAAGTCGAGGGGTCTTGGGAGATCACCAGCCCGCCGACTTCTGAGATTTCACGGACTCCTTTTGAGCCGTCGCTTCCTGTTCCGGACATGATCACACCGATCGAGTAGCGACCGATGTCTTGGGCCAGGGATCGAAAGAACAAGTCGATCGGATGGTTGACGATTCGATCACTCGGGCGTTCGGTCAGCAGTAGCTTGCCTTCGGAAACAATCATCTCAGTCTTGGCCGGAATCAAATAAATGTGATTCGGTTCGACAGGCATTCGGTCCTTGACGACCTTGACGGGCAGGTCGGTCATTCGACCCAGAAGCGAATCCATGTGGCTTTCAAAGTCAGGTGACAAATGCTGGATGACCACATAGGAGATCCCCGCATCTGTCGCGGCTGACTTGAAGAAACTTTCGAGTGCCTCCAGGCCACCGGCCGATGCGCCGATCGCCACGATGTGGTGCTGGCATGCGTCGTCAGAATCCTCGCAGTCTTCATCAGTGCTTGAGGACGTGTCAGCAGAACTGGAGCCTGATTCGGACGCTTCATCGGTGCTTGATGACACGTCGATGTGTTCTTTGCTTTCCTGGGTTGCCCCAGCGGAGGTCCGGGAATGATCGTCCGATGTTGCAAAGATAGATTGTTTGGGCATGGCAGCTTTTTTGACGCCTCAATCAGCGTTCTTGCTGAGAAGTCGTGAAGTTCGGTTGAACTGAAGTTGTTGTTGCTGTTGCCATTCCCAGCTGCCATAGATGGGTTGGTGGCATTGATCAGCAAATCAGTTCGGCGAAATTGCGTCAAAGAGATGACGCAAGGGAATGATATTCTAGTAGTTTACCGCCATGACTACTATGCCTTCCCTCCGGTATCCACCGGCATTTGCGGTCAGGGGAATGGGATGATCCGCTTTGGCGCTAGCCACGGTTATTTGATTACAGGCCTATGGAAGACGGCATTGAGCAGCAGAAGAAACCGTCGCTAGCGCGATCACGGCTCAGGGCAGACGAACTGATCCGCTTTGGCGATCGGGAATGTTGACGTCTTATGGACAGCTTCTAGGTACCGACCATCTCGCTTAGCTTTTGCACCGTGCGGAAGTTTCGTGCGGTGGTGGGGACATCGAGATATCGTTCGACTTTTGCGGCTAGCTTGGATCGGCCGATGCCTTCTGGGGCATGCAGGTAAAAGACGGAATCGGTAAGGACGTACTGTTCCGTTTCAGATTTGATCGCATCGATCGCCGGCAGGTCGGCATCGGTTGCCGGCGTTTGCAGAAAGAAAAAATGCAGAGACTTTGGATCGTCGCTGGCGTCGGGAAATGGATTCGCTTCGATTGTTTCCTCGAATTGCTCGCTGCTTAGAAGGATCAGATTTGGGCGAAATCCATGCTCGCTTTCGATCGCCTGCTGGATTTTCTTCGTTAGCGGTCCGCTTGTTTTTGCTTTGCTTTCGAAGACGGCATTGCCGCTTTGGATATAAGTCTGAACGTTTCTTAGCTGAAGCGATTCGAGGTTTTCACGCAGCTTGGCCATCGGAAGAATGTTGTTCCCACCGACATTGATTCCACGAAAGAGTGCGATCCAAGTTTGCATACAGATCTCTTTGGCACACAGGCTATCGCGTCAGGTGCTTCAGCTAGCGTTGAACATTTTCAGGATGGCTTCCGCTGACGGCATCTGAGATATCCGCTAGCGCACGCATGATGCCTCCAAAGACGATATAGAACGCACCGAGTAGCGATAGTGCGAACCAAAAGCCGACTACACCCACGACCGCGATGACGAAGGTTAGGGCAGCGAGCATGATCTCCGAAAGCGAGCCACCTAGGACTGCCATGACGATCCCGAACAACGCTCCACCGATGATGGGGATCGCAACAACGATTGTCGCGATGTTCACAATCCAGCGAAAGAAGACGCCGTAGGTAATCACAAGGCTCGCTGCGGACCGTTCCTGCCGATACGTCGTATGGTTACCGAAGCCGGCGACGGACTGAGCGGCTTGTTGCGAGTTTGAGGCAAAGGACTTGAAGGCGGCAAAGCGACTTGGCGAATCGGCTCCGAAGTCGGTCGAGTACGGGCTGGCTGATTCGGTTGCCGTTTCGACTTGCGGAGTTGGCTGAGGCTCTGGTGCCGCTTGTTGTCCAACTTCGATCTGTGGAATCGCCGCGGCTGTTTGTGGTGCTGGCGGGACAGGCGGTTGGATCACCGCTGCGGTCGGCGCTGGTGGCGGAGCCGGTGCTGATTGAGCGAGCTGCATGCGGACCTGTCCGAACTGGAACCCGCTTTCTTCTCGCCAAACCTTTTCGATCAGGTTCTGTAGTTTTTCACGTCGCGGATGATCGAGATCGATGTAGTCCAAACTGGCGGTCACGATCAAATTCAGTCCGTCGACCTGGATGGATTCGACGAAGTTCTCGATTTTCGAGCCGGAGATTTTGGCCCGCATTTTTGCAGCTAGTTCGTCGCTCACGTTCAACCCTTACTCTATCGCACCATCAACAGAAACCGATGGGCACCAGTATAGTTCCGGCGAACGGTCTCTGGATGGCTAGGCAGCGACGGGCTGATGATTATGCGAGAACCGATTGCTGGCTCTCGAAAGCTAGCGGGACAGCGGCTGAGGTTGCAGGCTAGACTGAGCAGATTGAGGAACGAGGAAGCCGCGCAGCTGTGGCGTTTGTTGGACGGGCGGATCGTTCAAGGTCGATTGAGCTTGGCTGAGATCTTGCTCGTTTGCGGCTTTGCGTTTGTTCTGTTCTGCCAGTTCACGAAGCTGTTCGGGAGGCATCAAATCCATCACCCGGCCAAATTTGTTAGACGTTTTTGATAGCGAATGGTCAACCGAAGTGGCGTGCGACTTTAGGGAGCTAACCGCAGAGGCGAGTTCGCGGATTTCTTCCGGTCTGGCTGAACGTCCGGTTGATGTCATCGTGTCCAGTTTGGCTTGAACGGTAGCAAGCTGCTCGGACAGTTTTGCGACTTCGGCTTCCGCGATGGCGACCTGCTCGCTCGCGTCAACAACGTCTTCGATACCGAATTCGACACCGGCAAAGGAACTGATGCCGGCACGTTCAAGTTGGCTGCGGACAAAACTTGGGACGACGATCAATAACACCATCGCGGCAACAATCATTGCCTCACGAGTCGCGGCGAATAGGTCGCGAAGGTCGCTCCACTTCGATTTTTGTTCGTCACCACTAGCCACGGTGTGTCTCCTTGCTGGGCTAAACCGTCCGTCAATCCGGATTGTTCAATATTGCAAGGTTCCACGTCCAGGTCATTCCGTCGGGGACACATCGGGTGGTTGCGATTGGGAAGCGGGAACCTTCGTCGAAAGGATGTACGCGAGCAGATCCGCAGCTTGGTCTGCAGTCATTCCGGAAAGCAGTTGATCTGGCATCGCGGACTTTTCAGATTGCCGCATCAGTTCGATCTCTTCGATCAGAATCGATTGCTGCTTTCCGGTCGAGTCGACGACTTCGATCTCAGTCGCAGTTTCACGCGTGACGATTCCCACGATCACTTGCCCATCGGTTCCAAGGATCTGCCGCGATCGGTATTTCGGGTCGATCTTTGCCGAAGGTTGCAAAATGCTTACCAAGACTTCCTGTGGTGATTGTTTCACGGCGATGCCGGTCAGGTCTGGTCCGACCGATTTGCCCACTTGGTTGATCTGATGGCAAGATCGGCAGTTGGCTTCGTTGCTTTGTTCGAACAGTACCTTGCCGCGTTCGATGCTGCCCTTGAGGGCGAGCAACGATTCCGCATCGATACTTGGACCCAAACGTTCGATTCGCTGATCTTCTGGCAAGTAGTGCTCGAACAGGTCACGCACCAGCGGTTTCTCGCTGGCCGTCGCGAGCTGGATGATTTGGTCACGCAGTGGTTGATCAAGTTCGCCGAGTCCACAGGCAAGCGACATCGCCAGTGCATTTTGCGGCGAGCGCAAGTTTGCTTGGATCAATTCATTTGGGGAATCAGCTGCGTTTAGTTTCGTTGCGAGTCGCTGCCAGCTTTGATGATGATCTTCAAGGCCTTTCATGGAGGCGATCCAGTCATGGAGCACACGGACGCCATCTAAGTCGATGACGTTTGAACCAAATTGGGGCATATGACCGCGTCCAGATTTCAAGACACGGTATAGCAGCACGCTTCGATAGGGATCGCCCGGACTGATGACACGAGCATCTTCGACATCGAAATTTCCTTGTGCGGGAATTTCGTTAATGAAGTTATTGGCCTTGAGGCTTTTGGTGATGTCAAAGTTGAAGTTCGCCGTTCCGCCGCCTTGAGGTCGGTGGCAAGAAGAACAGTTCAACGAAAGGTACGCGCGAGCTCGATCTTCGATTGGTGCAGACTTGTCGTGTGGCGACGCGATCGGTTCGGGCCAATCAAATTCCGATCGGAAATAACCGAGCTTGAATAACTCGTCAAGTTGATTGGTCTGCACCGAACCTTGATTTGACTGTGAATCGTTGGACGGGTCGAAGGATCGATTCAGTTGAGGCGGCCAGAAGGCTTGCACCGTTCCACCAGCCCAGATGTGACAGAGCAGGCATTCACTACGACTGGCGTGACGCCACGTTTGGGTGCGGTATCCGTCGTCAGTTTCTTGGTCGACGATGCGTAGTTTCGTTTCGGTGGCGACATCGTCTTGCAGGAAAGCATCCGATTGAGATTCGTCCCAGACATAGTTGTAAGCACGCCATTCCTCATCCGGCAGATGCAAGATCTGTGTTTCGAGATGTGTGAGTGTCGATTTGTCGTTTGGGTCTTTGTAATAGCTGACCGTTTTTGCGACGACGGTGTCGGTCGGGAATTCGAACCTTCCCGAAACGATCGGACGCTGCCAGTCGTCACGGTCGTAAAGCCCCAACTGCTTGTCTTCGGGGATGGCAATCCATTGGCGAGAGACGGTTCCGTCGGCCCAGTGGTGAGCATTGATTTGATATTCAACCACACCGGGAGACGGCTGCTGACTGACAGCATCCGCAAAGATTCCGGTTTGGCTTAATCGTTTTGGGAAGGACTGCTGAGTATCCTCGGCGTCATTGCGATCGATCGCCATGATGGTTCCGTCAAAACCGACGATCAGGACTTCACCGGTGGGATCCAAACCGAAGCAAACGATTTGCAGCGATGTGTCGACAAGTTCTTTTTGCCAGTCGACTTGATCCCCATCTGATTTTAAGGCCCAGACCTTACCGGTCATCCAGTCCCCGTAGATGAAGGCACCCTCTAGTTCAGGGATGCGGTCGCTTTGCCAGTAATGGCCACCGGTAATGGAACGCGAATCCAGGTGGGTGTGTTCAAACAGCGGAGGCGTGATCGGTATCAGGGGATCGCGTCCCTGTTTGACGATTTGGCTGCCCTCCATGATGCTCCAACCATGGTTTCGACCACGATCCACACGATGGATCATCTCGCGCATTTCCCAGCCGACATCGGCCGCCAGTAGGTCTCCATTGTTCGGATTGAAAGCGATCTTCCAGGGATTGCGCAGTCCATACGACCAAATTTCACCGCGGGCGTTCGGGTGATCGACAAACGGATTGTCGTGTGGGATTCGATACGTCACATCACCTTCGGGCAGGTCGACATCGATCCGCAGAATCGAAGCCTCTAGATCGGTGAGATCCTGCCCCGTTTCATCGGCATCGGGTGGATAAGGGGCTTGGGTATCACCGACGGAGACGTAGAGCATTCCGTCGGGCCCAAATTGCATCGATCCACCGGTGTGTCCGGTCGGTTGCCACTGGACAAGCAGCTGCCGACTGTTGGGATCAATGGTCGGAACGGATGGGTCGGTGACTTTAAAACGGACGAGCCTTGTGCTTGGGGTGTCACCGCCGTTGTAGGTGTAGGTCACAAAGCACCATGGGTATTTCTTCAAGTCATGGTGGAACAGCGTCGCCAGTGTTTGACTGACACGTTGTGGATGGCAATCGCTTAAGTCGAGCACGTTTTGAAGCGAATCGGTCTCGGGATCATTTGCAAATGAAACGATCGGTCCGTGCTGCTGTGTCGCGATCCAACGCCGTGCGTCGGGCAGCCAGACGAGGTCCGTCGGATTGTTCAGTTTGATTTCGGCAAATGTCCGCGTTGCCTTAAACGGCAATGGCGGGTCTGGCGTACCGTGAACTTTTGATGTCAGCCAAGGTGTGGCTCGCTTTGGTAGGTCATCTGCGGCGGCGAGCGGTTTCAGCAGGCTGCCGAACGTGGATAAGAAGACAACGACGGCAAAGATCAAACGCAACAACGCGATAGGCATCGTTATATGGCTCCCGGCACAGCGAAGATGACAACCGGGACAGTTTAGCAGAAACGCTGTTGGAGCCGTCTTATTGTTTTACGCGATGTTGCCGACTTGAAAGAGGTGTCGCGAGTACCAGACGGCCACGAACGTAGATGGACGGCAAGCATCCATCTACGCCTTAGAAGCTTAGGTTCGGCTGATTCCCACCGGCCCGCAGGAATCAGCCGAAAGAATAAAGGCCAAAGACGCTTTGGGTCGCGTCTCCGCTGGCCAGGCTATTTGGATTGAAGCATCCAGTCTGGCAATCCACCGGGGCGGCAACATTCACAGCCACGCAGTCGCGACATGATCGGTGCGGTCATCGTCTGCCCGTTGCTGAAGAAGAACTCTGGTGCGGGCTGTTCCGCACCGCCGACCTCTTCCATCGAGGATGCTCGGAAAAGACGGCCGTTGATCATCACCAAGTCGATCTTGTCGGAGTGACGGATTTCTTCCGTCGGATCGAAACCTCGTTCAATCACGATCAGGTCGGCCAGCTTGCCCGTTTCCAGTGATCCGATGTCGCCATCGAGTCCAAGGTATTTGGCACCTTTGATGGTTCCACAAGCAAGCGATTGCATTGGGGTCATGCCACCTTGGACAAAACTCCACAATTCCCAGTGGGTGTCGATTCCGTTTAGCTGCCCGTGACCACCGGCTTGAACGAGACCATCATCATCGACGACTTGTTTGGCAATCTCAGCAACTCGGATGTGGTTGTAATCTTCCAGCGGGGCTTTTTGTCGACGATGTGATTGTGGATGAAGCTTGTGCGGTGGCAAGAATTGCTTCAGTCGTGGGTGCCGCCAGACGTCGTCAACTTCGTACCAGTAGCGTTCCCCGGAGATACCACCGTAAGCAACACACAGAGTTGGCGTGTAGCCAACGTTGGTACCTCGCCAAAGGTCAAACACATCATCGTAAGCGCTTTGAACGGGAAGCGTGTGTTCGATCCCGGTATGGCCATCGACGATCATTGTCATGTTGTGCATGAAAGTCGAACCGCCTTCGGGAACGACCATCATTTCCAATTCACGTGCGGCGGCAAGGACCTGTTGTCGCTGGTCGCGTCGCGGTTGGTTGTAGCTTTTAACGCTGAAGGCACCGACCGCTTTCATCCGTTGCAGGTGGAACTTGGCATCGTCGAGGTTTTCGATCTCCGCTTTGAAGCTTCCCGCGGCGCCATAGAGAATCGTACCGGTCGAAAAGGTTCGCGGCCCAAGCGTTTTGCCGGCACGAATCATTTCGATCGCCGAGAACGTTCCGCCTGTGTCGTTGGACGGGTCATGTGCAGTCGTGATGCCGAAGGCAAGTCGTGCATAGTTGACCCAGTTTTGCTGCGGCGTGATGCCATCGCTGGACATTGGGCCGTGTGCGTGCACATCGATCAACCCAGGAAGGATGACCATGCCGGGTGTCGGGATGACTTTGACATCATCAGGAATATCGATGTCCGATTTGGCGCCGAGAGCTTCGATGCGATTACCACGAACGATGATCGTGCCGGGATTGATCACGCCCTGCTTGCCCATCGTGACAATCTTGCCGCCGACCAAAGCATAAGCGGTTTCAGGAATAGCTGTCTTTGCATCGAATCCGATCGCCAGTTCTTCGATCGAGTCATCGGTTTTATCGTCAGCGTCTTCGGAAGATGCGTCTTCGTCGGATTCAGAATCATCAGGCTTTTCTGTGGCTTCCTCGGAATCGACGTCTTCAGTTTCGCCTTTCAAGAAAGCGAATGCTTCGTCCAGAGGCTTGCTGTAAAGCGTTGGTCCGAGTGTCCAAAGCAGCTTGGAGCTGTCGCCCGAGAAGTGGCACCAGTCGCCAGCTTGTTGGCTGACTTTGGCGATCGGTAGTGAAGAGCCTTTGGGGCCGATGTTGATCGCCTTGCCAGCTTTGACCAGTGGCGAAACATAGACGTTGAACCGTTCAATGAACGCCGCCCATTTTCCGTCAGGAGAGACTTGAACGGTGGTTCCCCAAGTGCTTTTGAGGTGTTCACGTGCGTCTTTTCCGTCGAGCCCAATCGAGCAGAGCATCAAGTTGTCTGCATCGGAGTTGCGATTGGTTTTTAGGTAATAAACGCGGTCGCTTTCGGAACCGAATTGCGGCGTTTCGCCGGATTGCGTGATCAGTTTTGGTTCACCGTCTCGGGCGGCGATTTGATAAAGACCAGGTTCACGAGACCAGAGCGGTGATCGTAGGTAGCCATCGCCCGATTTGATGAAAACGATTGTTTGCCCGTCGGGAGAGAACACCGGCTGCAAGTAGTGACCGGGCGCGTCGGTGACCGTCCAGTTTTCAGCATTGCTCGAATCGAGCGCGGTGACGCGAATCGATCCCAGGTCTTTGTCGTGCCAAGTTGAGTAGACGATGTATTTCCCATCGCGAGAAAAGCTGGGGTAGAACTCCAGATGATCTTCTTGTTCGGTTAGGCGTCGTGGTTCGCCGTCCGGCAATTCTTTCAACCAGATTTTGCCTAACGCTTGATACGCGACATGCTTGCCATCGGGGGACTGGTTGACCCAGCGCAGCATCTTGACGGGAAATGTGTCCGGCGCGACATCGACTGCAAATCGAACGGCATCGCGAATTTCACGTTCATCAACGATGTGAAATGGGATGACTGTGGCTTCACCGCTTTGAATATCAATTCGGCGAATCTGTCCTTTGGCCCAAGCGATGATGGATTGATCGTCGGGCATCCAAGCGAAGCAGGGGTAGACGCCATGGATCGCCCATGCTTCTTGCATGTCACGTTCGAGTTCGTCATAGACCATCCGTACCGCTCCGGACTGAAGGTCCAAAACGTGTAGTGCTGTCTTGGCACCGACGCGGCGAACAAATGCGAGTGACTTGCCATCGTGCGATGGCGTTGGTCGGCAGGCTCCACCAGGACCGGTGACGAACGCTTCGGTGTCACCGTCTTCAAGGTTCAGACGCTTGATCGTGTAGATCTGTCCGTGCGAATCTTTGTCGTATTCGAAGTTGCTTCCGGGCGTGGTGTCTTGCGAGTAGTAAACGTACTTGCCGTCGGGCGAGTAAATCGGTTCGTTGACGTCCTTCTGTTCGTTCGGTTTTGTTGTCAGTTGCACCCCGCTCATTGCCGATGCGCTTTTGGCAGCGCGATGGTACATCCAGATTTCACCTGAACCGAGTGACCGGCGACTGGTGAAGTGCTTTCGCGCGATGATGTAATCTCCATCGGGTGACCAAGCAGGGCCGTTAAGCAGACGAAATGTCTCGTTGGTCACTTGTCGTGCATCGCTTCCGTCGGCACGCATGATCCAGATGTTGTCACCTGCCCGTTCATTCTTTCCCGTTCGGTCGCTGGTAAAAGCGATCCATTGGCCATCGGGACTGAATCGAGGTTGCATATCCCAGCAGATTCCCGAGGTCAGCTTTTTAGGCTCTCGAGGTTCTTCGCCTTCGACTGGCATGCTGTAGATATCGCCTAGCAAATCAAAGACGATCGTTTTGCCATCCGGACTGACGTCCAGGTTCATCCATGTGCCTTCGGTAACGTCGATGGGCTGACTGGATGCTTTCCCTGGAGGTGATTCGATGTCCCAAGTTTTCGAGGACGTCTCCTTGGAGGGGGTGTCCTCTTGTTCTTTGGACGGCGTGGCATCGGCGGCAAACAGGCTGACTGAAAGCAGCCATGTGGTGATCGCCGAACGAGCGACAGTCCTCAGGCAACGGATCGACATGTAAATCTTTCCCTTTGAAGTCGGGGGCAAGCGAGAGTGGAATCGCTATGTTAATTCGCTGAAACAAGCCAGAAAACGTACCGCGCTCGAAACGAGAAAGACGTTCAACGCAATGATCGGGAGGCTCCCCTTAGCTGTGTTTCATATCCGAATGTTTCACGAAAGATAAACTGTGCCGACGCGGTAAAGTTTGTCGATAAGGTGATTCGTGGTGATTTTTCTGTGCAGGTCGTGACTTCGCGTTTGGCTTCGTTCACCGTATGGCGGAATCACCACACTCTACCGGGGCCACCTTTGTGGGGTCTGGATCAGGATGGCTAAATGCGGCGATGGATTGCGATGCGGCAAAGAACAGGATGGACCTTACTCGCGTTATGCGTTGCCTTGTTGATCGAGGTGAGCACGGCATTGGATGTCAGCGCGTTCGATTCGCTGCCTGGCTACGAATCGTTCGAAGAGGTACCGCTGGGGCCGACGAGCGATCCGGATGGCGACATTGACAGCGCTTTAGATGGTGATCCGCAAGGTGGGCCTGTCGTTCCGTTTGAACCTGCCGCGGAACCTTGGTCGGTGGTTCAACAGGAAATCGCCTACGACGCGCATACAGTCGGTCATCCTGGATACAGCCTGCCGTACAACCATCGCGCTGGCTCGCGATTTCAGCCATCGTTCATTCAGCTGGACACAGAGCTGTTCGGTGACCTGTTGGACTTTCAAAATCACCAGACTGAAAAGCAGTTACTGCTACGCGACGAGAATGCCAGTTGGTCCGGTAAGCCAGTGGTTCTGGTCGGCTCCCAAGCCAGGCTATCGATCTTGGCGGCGACGACCAATCGAGACGACAAGTTCAGCTACCTGGGACGTTTTCCCGCTGACTTCACAGGAAGTTCCGCGACCGACGCGAGGTTGTTGCAAGCGAACTTGGGCATGGCGACTTATGTCAATCCGTGGATCAGTGGATACGGCGAACTGCTGTTCTCGGATGTCTTTACCTTTCCTGATTTCAAACAAGGAAGCCTGCAGGTTCGACAAGCGTACGCGGTGTTTGGCGATCCGGCGCAAAGTCCCTGGTATGCGTTTATCGGAAAGAAGAACGTTTCCTTTGGCGACATGGGAACGCTATTGCCGTTTAGCCAATCGGTCGTTTGGCACTACTTCGCGGCACTGCACGAAGGTGTCGGAGTCGGGTATCAAGACGAAAACTTGAGCGCAACGCTAACGGGAATCAACGGCGGCCGAGGCATTCGTTTGGCTGATTCAGAAGCAAAGGGAAAGATCAACAACTTTGCCGCGAACATGATCATCAGTGGCGGACAGCGGCAGCTCAGTTGGCGTTTGGGGGCGGGGTTTTTGTATGGCACAATCTACGACGGACTTGTCGCGGAGCATTTGGATACCGGTTTGTTTGGTGAAGCCAATCATGCTTGGGATGTAAACGCCGAACTCAAGGTGCGGGATTTCACTTTTCAAGGTGAGTTCGTTTCAACGACCGGCGATTGGCCAGTCACAAGCTATCCTGTCAGTGCCTATCGTGCCGAAGCGGCGTACGATTCGCTCTGCTATGGTCGACCGGCTCGATATGCGATCAGCTGGAGCGACGGTCATCAGGCCGAATCGGGAAGCGAATTTGAATTCAATCAACAGTTCGCGGTTGGCATGGGGCTGAGCATGGGACCGCACGCAACCTGTTCGGTTGAATACGTTCGCAGCCTCGGCTTTGCGCCATTGATCAATATCACGACCGTCAGCGACCGCGATGTTGTCCAGGACAGCTTGGTTCTGGGGATGACGATCGTTCTGTAGTCACGGGAAATGCTACCCGTCGGAGTCTTTGCGCCAGCACCTGACCGGCATCTCGCCGGATAGTCGGGAAACGCTGTATAGACGAAATTTCTATTTTGGCGTTTTCTTGCGCGCCGCTCGGCTGTTTCGCAGCACTAACATGGTACGAACCATGAACCAGTGCAGCGAAATGAGTGAAACAAACCGGTCCAAGCATGATCCATTTGCGTCCGCCAGTGACGCGGAGTTGCTTGATGCGTGGAACCGGGACCGGTTGGCTGATGCCTTTTCAGCGTTGGTTCGGCGCCACAGCGTGATGGTGCTCAGCGTTTGTCAGCGCAAATGCCGTTGCCATTCCGATGCAGAAGATGCTTATCAGACGACATTTCTGCTGCTTGCAAAAAATGGCAGCAAGATTCGGCAGCCGGAGTGTTTGGCGGGGTGGTTGCACCGAGTGGCACAGCGTTCATCGGTCGCGACACTGCAGCGAAATGATCGCGGTATCGAGGTCAACGAAAACCTGCTAGCGAGCGAGGAGATGGTGGTGAGCGAAGATCCGCTTGACGAAATCGCCGCGAGACACGAGTCGATGATCTTGGATGAAGAGCTTGCCGCGATGCCGGAACGCTATCGCGCGGTCTTGTTGATGCAAGTCTATCAAGGTCACCCGATCGAAAAGATGGCGGAGCGGTTCGACACAACCGTCGGGACGATCCGTGGGCGGTTGCAACGCGGAAAGAAACTGCTTGCCAGTCGATTACGTCGTCGTGGCGTTGTCCCCTTGGTTGCGTTTACCGCATCGGTCGCGACACAGGCGACAAACGCAGAAGCCGGCTCGATGGCTGGGCAATTGATCCAAACACTTGGAACAACCACAGTTCCTCCTTCTCCTCCGATTCCGGAAAGTCTTGTCAAACCTCTTCTCTCGACAGGGAACAAATTTATGTCACCAATGAACCTTGGCCTTGGCTGCGGCGCGGCGATGATCGGAACGCTTGGTTTGTTATTGGTCCAACCACCGGCGAACGTTGTCGGTGCAGGTGGAGACAACGGAACCAACGTTATCACAGCTCAACTGGGGCCGGCGAACATTCAAAAAGGCGGTTCGGGAAATGCGAACCCTGCCGTTAAGATTCAAGCTTCGGCCAACGCGGACACGTCGAAAGCGGCAGAGCAACCACCTCAAGAAGAACGAAGCGAAGTTGCCAAGCAATTGCTACAGGCGATGGATCGTCCTGAAGACCTTTCGATCGAAACCAGTCTCGAAGGGCTCGCCGATGAACTGCAGAGGCAGCTTCAGTTACCGGTCTTGCTGGATCAACGAGCCATTCAGTTTGCCGAGTTGTCCGTTGATCAGCCGGTCAAATACATCAGCAGCCAAGAGCCATTGCGGTCTTCGCTTCGAAAGATTTTGGAGCCGCTTGGTCTAAAAGCAACGATCGATAACGAAGGGATCGTTGTCACGGCAGATCACACACAACTGGTCTATCGTGGGATTGGTACCGATCGATGGCTCAATGCCGATGACGAGAAAATGCGAGAGCTTTCTGACAAACTCTCCATGGGGCTTAACGAGACATTCGTTGAGACTCCGTTAAAGGAAGCTGTTGTGCAGTTATCAAAGAGTCTCGATATCAATTTTATCGTTGATCGCAGAGCACTCGACGAAATCGGTCTCGATTCATCAACGTCCGTTAATATTGACTTGGATAAAGAAGTCGTCGCATACGACTTTATCCAGACAGCGCTTCGCAACCTGGATCTGACATTGATGGTGCTCAATAACGTCCCCACCGTCACTACCATCATAGCGGCGGACGATAACTTGCTGACAAGAATTTATTGGCTCGAAGGGTTGGCTTTGGATGGTAACTACGATTCGATCATGCAAACGATCCAAACCTCGATTGAACCGGATGCTTGGGAAGCTCTTGGTGGCAATTGCACGATGGGGCCCGGTCCGGGGGAACGTCCTTCGCTGATTATCAGTGCGCGTTACGACATCCATCGTCAGATCGAAGATTTAATTGACGCCTTGCGTTCGAGCACATTTAATTCGTCTGCCAAAGACATCGTCAGGCCAATGCCAGTACGGCGAGCAAGCGGATTTGGTGGCATGGGTGGCGATATGGGCGGATTCGGAGGTGGAGGAGGATTGGGGGGCGGTGGATTTATGAACTAGTGGAAATCCACGCAAGACGACTCTGGGTTTGGTTCAGCACAAATTTTCCATGACTGTGAATTCCCATGTCGATTCGTGAGTTGCCATTTCGACAAAGCGTGAAGTGACGGGTCACAAGCTCGTCTTACGTGGTAATGGAACTCAATCTGAGACGCTTCTTGCAATGAATGATACGGCCCCAAGTAAGTCAGTCGGAAACACCGTTCGCTTACATCGAGTTTTCAAAGCGCCAGTGGAAAAGCTTTATCGCGCATTTACCGATGCCGATGCGCTGGTTTACTGGAGTGCACCGTTCGGATTCGTTGCGAAAATGCACGAATTCGATGTAAAGGTAGGTGGCGGCTACAAGATGTCTTTCGTGAACTTCGGAACCGGTGCGGCCCACGCTTTTTCAGTCAAGTTTGTCGAAGTTGTGCCCAACGAACGACTTCGATATACCGATCAATTCGACGATCCGAATCTGCCCGGCACGATCGAAGTCACGGTGGAAATGAAGAGCGTCGCCTGTGGTTCAGAACTGAATATCGTCCAGTCTGGCTTACCGGATGTGATACCGGTCGAGATGTGCTATCTGGGTTGGCAGGAGTCACTGACGCAGCTGGCGAATCTTGTAGAGCCGGTCATTCCTGATGGGCCTCCCACTGACGAATGAAAAATAGCACCTGGTGCTTCGCTCCAACTCGATTTTAGGATTAGCCGTATGGCATTAGCCACGGTTTGAGTGCAATAACCGGGGCTAACGCCCGTCGGCTGATGACCCGAACCCGTGTTTAGGATTAGCCGTATGGCGCCAGCCACGGTTTCAGTGCAATATCCGGGGCTGACGCCCATCGGCTGATGACCCGAACCCGTATTTTTATATCGAAAGAAGCACCTAGCGTTTTAGAACTAGGTGCTTTTCGAAGTAAGTCGATGCGTTATCAGGTAACGCGGCGGTTCATCAAAGGGTGATTACTTTTTCCCTTTGCCTTTTCCTCGTCCTTGGTTGCCATTGCCACGTGCCTTACCGGATCCACGCGATCCGTTTGAGCCAAGGGCACCTTGGACAGACGAGCCAATGCTGTTGCCACCAACATTGATGTTTCCTCGTGCTCGTCCTTCGGCCGAGGATCCGCGTTGGCGTTCCATTCCACGATTCAGGTTTTCAATCGAACGTTGCGCACGCGACTGAACCGACTCGGTAGCCGATTGGCTGTTTGATCGAATCGAGTTCCCAAGTTCGGTCGCACGATTGGTCGTCCGCTCAATTCCTTGTGGACGGTTGTTCGAAGGACCGTTTTCAGAATTGCCACGGCGTGGAGTTGTGGGAAGTGCTTGTTCGGTTTGTGAACGTTCGATCGCTCTGGGCCAATCGGTTGGGCGTTCTGGACGTGCACGACCTTCGCGACGCAGCTTTTCCATGTTCTGTTGTAGCTGTTCTCGGTTTCGATTGAGCTGCTCTTGTGCAGACTGCGCATCTTTGTCGAGTTGACCTCGCACAGAATCTTGTCCTGGTAGTGTCTCACCGATTTCGGGACGATTTCCAGGGTTTGGTCGTCGACCTTTATCGCGTTCGGATTGGCCGCGTGACTGTCGGTCCGAATTTGAACCGGCATTTGCAGATGCATTAGCATTTGCCTGCGCGTTGACTACCGGCAAATCCAAGGTCGCTTTTGCCGAAGCTGAGGCTTCGGAGTTTTCCTTGTTGTTTCCATTCAAATTCCCGTCCAAGACGTTCGGGTTACGATCTCGCTTGGACTCGAATTGTCGGCGACGCTGCGAAAACTCTCGTGGGTTGTCCGGGCTGCTGTTGCTGAGCAGTTGAGTCACTTGCCCCGGGTCGACACGTTGTAGCCTAACTTCGGACTGATCGTCGTTCACCAGTCGAGTCAGATTCTCCGCGATCGAAGCTGCTCGGAGCGTTCCCGAGTCCAAGTTGGCGCCTGCGTTCGTTTTCAGGAAGGCCTGCTGTGCTGCAATCGTATGCGGCGGACGATGGTCACGATTGTTGTTGAAGTGGTCGTGGTACCGGTTGGCGAAGTTCAGTGTCTGTGGGTTTCGGATGGAATAGTACGAGAACAATGGATCGTAAAATCCACTTCGTTGTCCGTAGCTAACCCACGGATAATACGCACTTGAATAGCGGCTGCCGTAGTAATCACCGAAGTAATATCGGTTGTAGTTCGGTCGCAAAAACAGGTTGGCCAGTAGAGACACCGTCGTGTCCAACGCGTACCGTGGGCGGTAGCGATATCCGGATTGGGAATAAACGTTTTGACGATAGTAAACCGGTGTAAACATCATGCCGCGGTAAGCAAGTTCTCGGTCCCAATAACCATGGCGATAAACGCATCCGCGCGGTGTCCAATAGTACTGGCTTGGAACCCAAACCCAGCCAGGCTGGGTAGGTGCCCAATATCCTGGTTGCCACTGGTAGTCGTTACTTTGGTAGACCCAATTACCTGGGACATAAAAGTAATCGTCATTCGGCGCGGGTGATGAAGGTCCCTGTTCGACCGATTCTGGGGGAGCTGGCAGATAGCTGATTTCGCGATCGCCGGTCTTGGCCCAAAATCCGCTAACCCATCGAAAACCCTTCGGTGCTTGTTCCCAATAACCAGGAACCCACTGTCGGTTCGGAGGAACGTCTCGCCAAACGCCGCTGATCCAGATGAAGTCGTCGCGATCTTCGTCCCAAGCCCAGTAGCCTGAGATCCACTGCACGTTCTTGCCTTCCGGCTTGTACTCCGGTGATGTTTCGTTGATCGGTTCTGGCGGTTCTCGATCGACGACCGGGTTTGGTTTGGGATCTTTCGAGAACGGTTCGGCAAACGCTTCGTGAAGCGGGCCACGAGTTAAGTATTCGACCCGATCATCTTCGTTGTCTGGTGACTGCAGGCCGTTCTCATTGCTGAATTGGCGCGATGGCTCATTTGGCGGGGCTGGCGACTGCGCGTCGGCCGATCGCACGGTGCTGCTGGTTAACGCCGCGGTGCAAATCGCTGCGATCGAATAATTCAGGTATCGTTTCATAGGGATAGCTCGGTCGGTTTTAGAAGAGGCTGGTTGCATCGGTGAGCTTCAATATTCGGTCGAAAAGCGACCAGCTCACCGCCCTCCAGTGCGGTTGTGACACCTCAATCAGTGTCACTGCACCATGTAATTGCAAAGCCTGTTCCAAAGGCCCACTATCGTCCGAGCGATTGTTTTTCAAACTTTGCCAGAGCGTTTTCTCGTTCTTCCAAAGGGAACAGGACTGCTTTCCCGGTACCCCGATGAGATGCGAAGACGGCACAGATCATTTCGATCACAACGCCGCCATCGTCAAGACTACACAGAGGTTGGTGGTCAGAATCCACAGCCTCGATCAGGTCACGTACTCCGGCAACATGGTTATGGACTTGTTTGATCAGCTGCGGGTTGGTTTCCGCTTTGCCTAAGCCAGCACTGGTGATGGGAATCCAACGCCGCGGCTCGTTGGGGACCTGGTATGGATTACCAGGAATGAAATGGGCGACCGGATCTTGGTCGATATGAATGACGACCATGCCTTTGGATCCGATCAATTGCATGCTGTAGCTCATTGACGTTTCGTCATTTGCAATCGAATCGTATCGAGCCAGAACTCCGTTGGCCATCATGTAACGTGCGTAGACTTGATCGCCAGCCAATGGTCCCAGTCCTTCGTTTCCCGGTTGAACATCAGATGGGCGGACAGGATGACCGTCTTGCATCATCAGCGCCGAGCAATGCACTGGTTTACCAGCAAAATAGTGCATCAAGTTGAATTCATGACTGCCAAGAACCCATAAGTCTTCACCACCGCCTCGGTGATCACCTTTGCCCCGACCGCGAATTTCAAGTAGACGTCCTAGCTTGCCCTCATCGATCATCGCTTTGATGATTGGCATCGCCGGGTGGTAACGGTTGCGGTGAGCCACTGCGATTTTGGTTCCTGCCGATCGTGCGGCTGAAGAAATCGAATCGAATTCCGCAGGTGAGCGGCAGAGCGGTTTTTCGATATAGATCCCTTTGGCCCCCGCATTGATTGCCGCCAGAATCATTTCTTTGTGTTGGTCGACATGCCGCGGCCCGATCGAAACGAATTCGGGTTGAAGCTTTTCGAGCATCGAATGATAGTCGGTGAAGCCGATCGGCTTGTCGATACCGAGCTTCTTCAGTTCTTTCGGAACCGCCGCTGGATTTCCGTCAGCGATGCCGACGATTTGTGCCTCCGGAATCTGCAACCAAACGGTATCCAGTCCGTGTCCATAGTTGCCTCGTCCGGAGTGGCCGATGATCGCGACGCGACGTTTGGCTAGCGATTGGTCTTCGGCGCCGCAGCTTTGGTTTAGTAAGGTGCTACCAATGGAGACGCTTGCGGCTGTGGATAGAAATTCACGTCGTTTCATCTGATCGTCTCGCCATTTCAAGGGTGTTGAACTTGGCGATTATAACTTTAGTGAAACGTGCCGTGCGGACTTCGGCTGCTCACTCGATTACTGCTGCGTCGAGCTTGCGATACAAATCAGCTTTTCGTGTCGGTCTCGACCGCTGCCGAACCCGACGCGATAGAACAGTGACGACTGACTGATCGCTGGACTGGCATAGCAGTCATCGCCCAAGCGGTTTTTGGCAACCTGCTGATAACCTTCCGGTGATGCTTTAAAGACAAAGACGTTGCCGGATAGGTCTGCCGAATAAACCATCGCGTTGCAAATCACGGGCGAACTGCTGAAGTTACCGCCCAAGCGTTTTCGCCATTCGACGGAGCCATCGGCCAGCGACCAACAAATCGCAATTCCGTCGTCGGTAACACCGTACAGTGCCGTTCCATCGGTGATCAGCGATGGTTCATAGAGCTTGTTTCTGTCTGACCAAAGACGTTGTCCATCGGCCGAAAAGCAAACGGTTTCTTTTTCCGGATAGCCACCTGAAGCAAAGATTTTGTCTCCGGCCGTGACAACCGTTCCGCAGGTTGCTTCGGAGATTGCTTCCTTTTCCCAGTTCGGTTCACCGGTCGCTGGGTCATAACTTGCCAAGCGATTGCCGCCGCTGATCAGCAGTTGGTCTTTCCCGCCTGCATTAACGATTCGCGGACTGGAGTACGAACTCGCATTACCGCGTGACCGTCGCCATGCGATTTCACCAGTCTGCAGATCGAGTGCGGCAAGGTATCCGCCACCAAGATTGTCGGCCGCAATGATGACCAGCGATTTGTAGATCGCCGGTGATGGCGCGTAGCCAAACTTGGATGCGAACGCGCCGACCTCTTTCTGCCACACGATATCGCCGGATGAGTTTAACGCCGTGACAAAGATGCGTTCGTTATTCAGGTGGGCGGTGACAAATAGGTTTCCGTCGGACGCGACGGTGCAGTTCGCGTTCGTGGCTTTTTGATGAATGTCTCGCTGGTTGGGGAAGTTGCCTTGATGGACAACTGTGTTCCAGCGTTGATCGCCTGTGACTCGATCAAATGCGAGGACCGATTGTTTCTGTTCTTGGTCGATCGCGGTTCCGACGACGACAAGGTCGCCAACGACGATGGGGCTGCTGTGGCCACGACCTGGAACGTCTACTGACCAAGCGATGTTTTCGTTGGAGCTCCACCGCGTCGGAAGTTCTTGATCGGTTGCGACGCCGCTGCCATCGCTGCCTCGCCATTGGTTCCAATCCGATTCGGAAATGGCGGACGCGAGGTCTTTGATTTCGATACCACTTTCTGCGGTCGAAACTTCAGCGACCGGCGTGTGCTTTCTGCATCCGATCGGACCACTGACGAGCAGCAGTCCCAGCAGTAGTCCCTGCCCAAGCGTGAAGGCAACATTGGGCAACCGCGTGGGCGTGTGTTCAAGGTGGTCCATCATTGGGTTCCGTCGGATGGGGATGACGAATTGAACGGAATCAGCGATCGATATCCACAACGGATTTACTGAATTTATGGAGAATCTGTTGCTGGATCTTCTGAATCCGGGGTGTTTGAGTTTTCGTCTAACTCTGTAGTCTCCGCAATGGGATCAAACGTTTCGGCATTGGGCTGGTCGATCAGTTTCGCGAAAAAGTTCTCAGGTAGCGGGGCGGTGATCGTTGCGCTGTCTTCATGAATCGCACCGATCACGTTCTGATTGGCGAACTGTTTAGCAAGCTTTGCCAAAACGCTTGCGGATTCCACTGGGATTTGCGAAATCTCTTCGATCTCGTCTGACAAGGGCCATTGGTAGATATCGATGGCAACCCAGCCACCGCTTTTACTGAGTAAGTCGGCCTGTTCGTCGCTGAATTCGTCATAGGTGATGCAGCGAGGGTCACCGCGGTAGGGGCCGCTTCCGGAGGTGAGAAAGTATTCCGATCCGTTGTGGGCTAATACGGCCTTTCCATTTCCAAAGTCACAGATGACGGTTTGATCGTTAGTCTGATTTGCGAGTGCATCTTTTTGAACGACCGATGGATTCAGCCCGATCTCGCTAGCGGCGCGATGGACGGAAAACGAGTTGATCTCGTAAGGCTGTTTTAACAACAAGACGACTCGGCGTAGTTCACCGTAGCGATCAAACGGCCGCACGGCGTCGAATTCAAGCGAGTCGACAAAGTCCCAGTCTTCGGGGAGCTCGATGTAATATTTAAGATGAGCGATTTCAAAGTAGTGCTGTGCCGCATATCGGAACGCCGCTTTGAAACGTTCTCGGTCGCCTTTGATTACGTAGACCATCGCACGAGCGAAGTCTCTAGATCCGTCTTCAAGCTCACGGGCTTTTAAGATGGCGTCGTCAAATCGCTTCAGATAAGCAAGGCTGCAAATTTCGAAGTATTGCCATTGGAGGGAAGGTTCGTCGACTGATTCGTCAATCTGTTGCTGTGCGAACTGAAGTGCCTTGTCGTATTGTTCGGTCGCAAAATATTGCTTGATCTGATCGGAGGCATCGGGGAAAAGTTGGCGATGCTTTTTTTCGATGGTTTCAAGTAGCTCGTCTTCGATGTAGCCGCTGTACGTGATCACATCGAATAACTGTGGTTTGTCCGGGTAGGAGTCGTAAAACTCATCCAGCGTCTTAAGTTCGATGTGACAGTCAACGATTGTTTCCAGTAGCTCGTCGATGAGATATCGTGATGACTCCGCTAGGACTTCGTCGTCCGGGCTCTTTTCGATGATCTGTTTTTCTAACTCGAGTGCGCGATTCAGCTCTGGCAATGCTTCGGCGTAAGCTTCCTCGTGGTAGTGGCGCCGACCGACAAAGGCGTAGGCGGCCGGATCATCAGGATATTCGGTGGTATGAAAGTCGATCAGTTGATCGATCAAGGCATTGGTCGAAGCGGGATCTTTCTCATTGTCGATCGCCAATTGTGCTTCGACATCAAGCTGATTAATCAGTAGCGTGAATGCCTCGGAAGGAGTCTCGAGCAGTTCATAAAGCTGTATCGGCGTTTGCTTTCGAATTAACGCGGTCGTGATCAACGCGTTGTAGTATTCGCGGTAGTAGTCTTCTTCATCAAGGATGCCACGCCCTTGCAGTAATCGTTCGATTGCAGCGTCGTATTTTTCTTGATGTGTGAGGATGAGGCCATCGTAGTAGGCTCGGTTCGGAAGGCTTTGCGATGTCCGGTCGTCGTATTGGATCAAGGTTTCCAACGCAGCGTAATCTTCATACGCTTCGAACGCGTCGGCGAGCGTTTCCAGGTATTCCGTCGCGGAGGGTAGTTTTGTGAAGTAGGGAAGGAATTCCGACTTGCGATCATCGGGAAGAGCGACCGCAAAGGCTTCCACCAAATCGTAAGATTCCGGCGTGTCTTTGAGTCCCGTGGTGTAGTATTCGAGCGATTCGTCGAGGCGGCCGAGTTCTTTGGCTGCGAATCCCAAGTTCAAGTACGAATCTGGATCGGGACCAAAGCGTTGCAGGAGGCGTTCGCCTTCGACAATCGTTTGTTCGTACTGACCAAGCATCTGATAAGCATTGCAGCGAATCAATTCGAGGATGAACGCATCCGGTTCATAGGCTTCGAGTTTGTCGGCGCATTCAAGTGCATACACAGGATCGACATGCAGTTCTGTTGCGGCGGCAAAGCACCAACGCAGTTGACGCATTCCCGGAGGAACGTTTCGGCCGTCGAGACGCCGTAACGTGTAAGCTGCACTTTCAAAATCTTCGCTTTCTGTCGCGGTCCGGATGGCCTCGACCAAGATCATCGCGGATTGTTCAAAATCACTTGATGCGTCTTCACCGAAACCATCGCGAAGCATCGTACCCATGATCCACTGGGTGGAGATTCCGATACTGATATCGAGTGAATCGGCTATTCGCCACTGGTCAGTTTTGACTAATTCGTAGTGTGCACGCGATGTGGTGTAGTCTTGGTCCCAGAAACGGACGAATGCGTCCGCGTGCAGACCGTCTTCAGAGATCTTTGTGTAGACGACTTGATGACGCATCCATTGGTCATCAGCCAGTTCGTACCACTCTTTAAACTTTTGTCGAACCAGCGTTGGATATTGGGCTTTGATAAAGGCCGGAATTTCAACTCCTGATTTCTCAAACGCGCCATTGCAAATCGCATCAACGTCCAGCATCGATACGGTGGAGTCGGCAGTCTCCTCATGAGTCGATGCTTGAAACCGTTCAAAGAACTGTGCGATTTCAGGATCGATCGGCGTTTGATTTTCACCCGCGTTCTGAGCTGACGATAACGTCGTCAGCAGTGCAGTTAGACAAGTGAAGAACGTAAGACGAAGAACGGTAGAGTTTGAAAACATTCTCGAATGCTGACAGTGGAAGAATCACCTGGGTGGTCGTTGTTCCACTATAGCAAATCCATCCGTTTCACCGGCGACTTTTCGCCGGTGTTTGCAATTCAAATCGTCATTGATCAGCAACAGCAATCGATCAATCGCAGCAATCGAGAGCGCTCATTCAATCACAGCGGTAAACCCACCGCCCGGAGCAAGCTTTACCGGCAGCGTTCTACCGCCGGACAAAGAGAGTTTTGTCCGTTTGATTTCATTGGGCTTTTGTTCGTCCATCGAGCCATCCGCGTAGAGCGTTGCGGCGTGGGAGCCTTCGGATAGAAAGTCCAATGGGATATTCAAGTCGCGACTGGTCCAATTGGTCATGCCGCCGATATACCACTTGGTGCCTTTACGGCGGGCGATCACGATGTATTCGCCAGCGACACCATCGATGAACTTGGTTTCGTCCCACGTGGTAGGGACTTCGGCAACGAAATCAAACCCTGGTTGGCCTTCGTACGAATCCAGTGTGTCGGCCACCATCGGCATTGGGTTTTCATAGACCACGTACATCGCCATGTGATGACAACGAGTGCCCATGACAACCGGGCGAAGGTCCTGAGGTTTGAACTGATCACGTGAGACCGATCGGAATCCACCTTGGTGATAATCGACCGGACCGGCAAGTGCACGGACAAAGGCAACGTTGACGTTGTGATCTGGAGTGCACTTGTCACTCCATTTCAGGTACTCCAAATTCAAGACGCCTTCGCGATTGAACAGGTTGGGGAATGTCCGTTGTTCGCCGCTGCACTTGGGGCTGCCATGAATTTGGATGTGAAGTTTGTGCTTGGCGGCACATTCAAGCATCCGCTCAGAAAACTCATTCATCCACTGGTCATCACGGTCGAGGAAGTCGACCATCAAGCCTTTGATTCCCCAGGACTCGTACGTCGCAAACGCTTCTTCGAGCTGTCGGCTTAGCGGTTCCCAGTGAACCCACAAGCGGATTCCCACACCACGTTCTTTCGCATAGGCGATGATTTCCGGTAGGCGGATCGCTTCACGGGCAATGGTTAGGTCGGCTTCCGAACCCGGTTGACCATAACCGACTTTGGACTGCTTGTACCAAGCGTATCCATCACCAGAAACACCGTGATAGTGAATGTCATACTTGGCGCAGAAGTCGATGTAACGGCAATGTCGTTCGAAGGATTCGTCCGAATCGGCGGGAAGCTTAAAGTCCTCTTCGAAAACGCCGTTCCACCAATGAAAGGTGCTTTTTCCTGGTTTGAGCCACGCGTAGTCACCTTGGGGCGCTTCGTTCAGACAGAGAAGTAAGTTGCTTTCGAGCAATTCACCGGCGCTGTCAGCAAGCATGACAACACGCCATGGGCTGGCGATTGGCAAATCACCCGACACGCTAACGCTGGGATTGTCCAAGTGAGGCGATAACCGGAATTGCAATGTGGTTTGGTCTGACGAAACACGTTGCAGATATCCACCGGCAAAGTGACGGACGCCGGCTTCGGTGATCGCCCCTGCGGTTTCATTTTCCCACAAGAACAGCGTTGGCATCTCGATCAATCGATCTTGTGGGACCTCACTGAGCTGCTGCTTGCTGAACAAGGACTCGTGATTGTTGATGAACCCATCAAGTGTGTTGAACATCACCGTCGGAGAACCTTGTAGATCAAATTCCGTTGTTTCGTTTTCGATCTTTAGCGCAGTCGGTTCGTCTTGCTCAGGAAAGCGATATCGCATCGCGACGCCGCTGTTATAGGCACGCAAGTCGATCTGCCATTTCAGCCCTGATCGATTGACCAGGTTCACTGTCGCGGCGGAGTATTTTTCGTGAACCTTGTCGGTCTTACCCCAAGGAAGCGTGAATTGATTTTCGTGATCATCGGCTTGGCCATCTTCGAGACGCTCAACGGTGTCGCTATCGAAGTCACCCGATAGGATCGGGCGGATCGCGGAGGAGGCGATGATGGTGCGTGAGTTTCGCCGGACGGAATATCGAGGGACGCCGTCTTTTCCGAGGTCTTCAAGG
This sequence comes from Stieleria sp. JC731, assembly GCF_020966635.1. Lineage (NCBI taxonomy): Bacteria > Pseudomonadati > Planctomycetota > Planctomycetia > Pirellulales > Pirellulaceae > Stieleria > Stieleria sp. JC731. Next base: position 304,383 of record NZ_JAJKFQ010000001.1, read on the forward strand.
ACTAGGGTATTGGTCCCATCGGGTGAACGAACTTCGGTCTTCGCGAAAGCTGTCTGGCAAGATAGCGAGCCGATAACGCAGGCAACGATGACCATCGAGAAGAGATTCAGCGATGGTCGTGGGAAAAGCTTTTGAGTCAAAATAAATCGGTGGGTGTTCGGTAACACTTGGGAAGGTCTGGCGGTAGCGAGCGTTCCGATGCTTAAGTGACCGGTGCATCAGGCGTTCGCCGTATGGTTTACGAGACTCGTGCTGCCATGTTTGTTCGTGATGGCCGTCTTGAAACCATACGGTTTAATTCTCTGGACAGGTATCGTCACTACTTTGACGAAAGCAGCTTCGAATCACGGAGCCATTCAACAAATCGTTGTGGCCAATCGCCAGCAGCTGACGTGCTGCCGGCATGATAGCCGAATCCATGGCCTGCATTAGCGTAGACATGCATTTCGCAAGGAACGCCTGCCTTCTTGTATTTGAGGTACACCTCCGCCATACCGATGGAAATGTCCGGTCGGTCATTGTATCCGTAGGCGACGAAAGCCGGTGGCATGCCTTTGTGGACGGTGAATGTTCCGGACTTGCCTGGATAGATTAGACCTTGAAAATCGGGGCGACTGCTTTGTTGTTCGATGGGATCTGAAGACGTCGAATCGCCCGAATCGGATTCCATCGCCGAATAGGCCGCCAGTTCACCGCCAGCAGAGAACCCAAGGATGCCGATACGTTCAGGGTTGATATTCCACTCGCTGGCATTCAAACGCACCATCCGGATTGCACGCCGAGTGTCATCCATCGCATGACCTTGCAGCGTATAGATCGAATCAGGTTCTCGGGATAGCCGATAGCGGAGGACGAATGCCGCGATGCCGTGTTCAGCAAACCATTCTGCCAACGCGTCTCCTTCGTGGCCGAGGCATAGCATGCGGTGGCCGCCACCGGGCGCGATGATAACGGCGGTTCCTGTGGAGCTTTCGGCGGTGGGGAGGTAGGCGGTGATCGATGGATGATGCACATTGGTGACGTTGCTTCCGTCAACTTTCTCAGGCTCGTTCATGCGAGCGACTGATCCGGGCGCACCGTCTTTCCAAAGTGGGATTCGTTCGGGCGAGGCGGCGGGCGCGACCGAGGCAATCGTGACACTAGTAAAGAACAGTAGGCAGAGAAGGCGGGGGGCTTGAACCATCAGTGGCTCCTTGCTTCGAATAAGTGGGAGGGTGGGGAGCTAAAACTTTATCTCAACCGCCAACGCTTTGCGATAGTCGAGCATCCTGTCCCTGCAGCCGGTGCGATCACAATACTTATCTTTTGGACATGCAAAATGAATCTTCCATCGCGGATCAATCTTGTCACGTTGGGCGTGGCCGACGTCGCTGCGTCAACGGCTTTTTATGAACGATTGGGATGGAAGAAGTCGTCCGCGTCGAACGATCAAGTGACTTTCTTTCATTCCAATGGCACCGTACTGGGCTTGTTCGGGCGTCTCGCCTTGGCTGAAGATGCCTGTGTGGAAGATGTAGCCAGCGATGGAAGTGAATCCCAACAGGGCAAAAGTTTTTCCGGTGTTACGCTTGCCCAGAACTATGATTCGGAATCAGACGTGGACGCCGCATTTCAACATGCGATTGATTGCGGCGCGAAAGCAATGAAGAAGCCTCAAAAAGTTTTCTGGGGTGGATATTCGGGGTATTTCGCTGATCCCGATGGGCACTTGTGGGAGCTGGCACACAACCCATTTATGTCGTTGAACGAAAACCAGCACATGACATTGCCATAGGCAGTTGCAATGTCGTGATCGGTTGGACTTCGGTACGGGAGATCGCAAAGAAACGAGGTTGGATGCTTCCGTACGAATCAAGCGATTAGTCGGTATCAATTTCGTGCTGAAGCTTTTCACGAATCAGATGCAGTCTTCGTTCGATCGTCCTCTCGGAACAGCCAAGGCTTTTGGCGATCTCCGCGTTGGAATGTCCTTCAAGCTTTGCGATCGCGATGCTTTTCACTTCTCCTTCGCCGAGCAGGTCGAACAGTTGCTGCATCGACTCGGCCATCATCGCCACCATTTCGGGTGTCGGTTGGTCACCGGCGACTTGGATCAGCAGTTCACCATCGGGGCCGAGCATTGGACGCGGTTGGGCTCCATCACCGCGACGTTGTCGGTGCTCATGGCGACGTTTGTCGATGGCTTTTCGCGCCGACATCTTCAGCAGCAGTCGCCACAGGGCGTCGCGATCCGAAAGGTCTGGAAAGCGTCCAGCTTCGGCGGCTTGGTAAAAGCTTTCGAAAACGCTTGCGACGATGTCTTCTTCGTCCGAGATCGCTCGGTTCTGCCCACGTAAGTTCTGCCGAACGCTGCGGGCCAGCCGGTCAAAGTAGTGTTGCCAAAGCTGGTGTTCGGCCAGGGAGTCGCCTTGTTTGACTTGTTCGATCCACTGTGTCACTTCGTTGCTGTCGGACATATTGACTATCGATTGAAAATGGCGTCGAGCGATTGCCGGATAGGACCGATGGATTGGCGCAAAGCGTGCTTTGCCAGGTTTAGTCTGGTCGGTCCAGTTGAAACTGCCAGCAAACTGGTCGCAATGTAAGGCCGCAATGTGGGCCGCAGCGTAGGCGACTATAATGACAACGTTTTATAGGAACCTACAGCCTGGTTGAAACCATCCCGATCGGATTGGAGCGACATGTTTTTTCGAATTTTATTGTGGTGTGTTGCGATTGCCAGTCTGCAATCGAGCCGTCTATGCACTCGTGCTCTCTACGCCCAAAACACGCCGCAAAATGTGCTACTGATCGTCGCTGATGATTTGAAGGCAAGCGTGCTCGGTTGCTACGGAGATCAGGTTTGTCAGACACCACATCTGGATCGCTTGGCAAGTCAGGGGACCGTTTTTGAGCGAGCGTATTGCCAGGGGACATGGTGTGCACCTTCGCGAACTTCGTTTATGCACAGTCGCTATACGGATCGCAAGAATCTGACTTTAGGGGAACAGTTGCAGCAACATGGCGCCACCGCGACCCGCGTCGGCAAGATCTTTCACATGCGAGTCCCCGGCGACATTATTGCGGGAACCGATGGTGCCGACGTCATTGATTGTTGGACGCAGCGCTTCAATGCTCCCGGTCCGGAAGCTCACACTCCCGGTGAATATGCTTGCCTGAATCTGAATGTTGTGACTGACAGCATGTTCAATCGTCAGTCGACAAAAATGCCGCACCGCATGTTCGTCTCCGTGAAATCGACCACCGACGGAACGGAGCAAGCCGATTTCAAAGCCGCGACGAAAGCGATTGAAATCATTGGGCAACCCAAAGACCAACCGTTCTTTTTGGCCGTTGGACTTGTTCGCCCGCACTATCCCATGGTCGCACCAAGCGAGTATTTCTCCGACTATGGAATCGATCGAATCGAAATGCCCGGCAACTGGCATGATGACACCAGTGATATTCCCCAACCGGGACTCGCTGGCACACGAAACGATCAAAATCCGATTGGAAAATACCCGGACAACCAGAAACGGATGTGGTCGGCTTACTACGCCAGCGTGAGCTTCATGGACACGCAGGTTGGGCGAATTCTAGATGCCCTGGAATCATCGCCGCATGCGAAAGACACCGCCGTGATGTTTATTAGCGACCACGGGTATCACTTGGGCGAGCATGGTTTTTGGCAGAAAAGTAACCTTCACGAAGAAGTGATTCGCGTTCCGTTTTTGGTGCGAGTCCCCGGCCAAAGTCCAGCTCATTCACAGTCGTTTGTCGAACTGGTGGACCTCTATCCGACCGTTTGCGATTTGATGGGCGTTCCGATTCCTGAGGCGACCGAAGGCAGTAGTCTGCTGCAAATCGTCAACGATCCCGAATATCAGATTCGTGATGACGCGCTGTCAATTCACAAAGGCGGCTCGCTACGGACATCGCGCTGGCACTACATCCGTTACGCCAACGGCTCCGAAGAGCTTTATGACATGCAAGGCGATCCAGACGAGATCACCAACCTTGCTGGCAATGTCGAACTGGTCGACGTTCAGCAAGAACTAGCTGCACGGCTAAAGCAACGATTGCCAAAGTAAAGCTTCTTTGGCAGTGAATGTCATCGCGTGTGTCTTTCTTTTCGATCAGACACACACGTCGACGATGACACCGGCAGGTAACTCAGCACGTCTGGGTACTGACACGCAGGCTTATTTGACCGAGCGGAAGACCCAGCGATAGTTACGCAATTCTTCGACGTTGTATTTGTCCAAGATGTAAGCGTGTTCTTGTTCGTTGGAATACGGTGGCATACCGAACCGAATCGAGTCGGCTGTTTGATTCATAGCATCGCCGGGGCGGAAGAAGTTCAGTTGCAACATCTTTCGGCGGTACGGAGCATCTTTGCCTTCGCCGTCTTGCTCGAACGCGTTTGTCAGGCCGGAAACGTAAAGCGACAGGAAGTCGATGTCTGGCGCAACGTCCATCCAGGTTAGGACTCCCCAAACGCCAGGGGAGTCTTCATCTTGAGTCAACGGGATGCGTTGGTTGAAGACTTCGACGCTATTGTAAAGCGGAGCGGTGATTCGTTCGCGAGCGGCGATGACGGGTTTGGCACTCGGGATCAATCGATCCAGGTATTCACGTCCGCTAACTTGGTCTTTTAGAGTCGCAAGCGGGAAGAAACGACGTGATTCATAAGACACGTTTTCGATCCGGCTATACATTTTCGCTCCACCGATTTCATCGGCCGCCGGACGAAGGTCTTTTCCGGTGTAGCGAACTCGGTAAACCATGTACCAGATGAGCTTGCGCTGAGTCTGCCCGCCAGCGAGCGGAACGTCCACATAGATCTGACGAAGCGGTTTGAACGCGAACTCCAAGCAATAGATTTCGCGTCGCAAGACAACCTGCTTGGCCATTTCGATCAGCGTCCGTGAACGCGGGTCGAAATGCGGACGACCATTTTCGAATTTGGTCGGATCCCATTCCAGTTCGGGATGAGATTGAATGAAGCGTTGTAGGGCGAGCGGCCCGTCAAAGGTTTCGCTTGGGCTGGCATCGCCGGGGATGACGGTGACGACGCCAGGGGCGAACTGTGTTTGCTGCTGGATGATTCCGTCTTCGGCCGCGTCCTGTGCCGAAACCGACAATGCCGAGGCGGCAAGCATCAGCGCGGGCAGTCCCTTGCGGCTGACTTGCTGCACGATTCGGTGGGCGGCGTTACGCATGCAGATCAAAATGGTCATAGCGGATGGCCTCTAACGGCGTTTTCTCGCAGTCGGGAATTAGGCTGAGTGAAGCGTCGGTACGGAAAAGGCTTCCCGTGAAGCTGAAAGCCTCTCTGAGGAAGGGGGGCCTGGCCCGTCGATTGTCAGGCGGCAGTGTGTGTCAAACAGTCTGGTGTCACACTCGGTTCACTGCCAAAGTCTAGTTAGTATTTTTGCAATTTCCTGTGGTCGGGTTCACATATCGGAGTGAACGGGGTGACTTTTGTCCGGATCCTGCTGATTTGGGCTCGTCGTTCAGGTCCAATAGTGCTTTGTGCCGACTCGTTTTTAGGATTAGCCGTATGGCGTTATTCACGGTTTCAGTGCAACAACCGGGGCGAACGCCCGTCGGCTGATGACCCGAACCCGTATTTTCATATCGAACGAAGCACTAGGCCGTATCCCCCGTCAGTTTTCCGGTGTGACTCGATAGCGGGCTACTTCAATTCGGCCGCTTTCAGGTCGCTGGCGCTGACCGGCGGATTTTCGGCGATTTCCGTCTCAGCCTCTGCCGTAGGGGCTTTCGAGATTGCCGCATCCGTGGAATCGCCCTTTTCGGGGGAAGTTTCTGGCTGAAGGAATCTCAATGAATCCCCAAACTGGATATCGCATCCCGCGAACGCTTCGACCTTTTGTCCCGACATGGTGAAGGTCGCTTGGACGCGTCGGCCGGTGTCGTCGGAAAAGTGCATCATGATCCAGCGGACCGGGACGCCTTCGGCTTCGCCGTCGGCAACGATACGTAGGACTCGCAGGTTTTGAGACGACAGTGCTTGGTCAGCTTCGACCAGTTGGACGAGCTGCTTTCCGAGGCTGCGCCGAATGTCGCTTTCAAACGCTTCGAGCGTGAGGTGTTTGCCGGCAGGCAGGTCCACCAGCTTGCGCAGGTCGCACTGGGCAATGCTGTTGTCGTGATCGATCATTCGCATGACGCAGCGGCCCGGATCATCGCTGATCATCCGCCAACGACGATCCATCATCACGGCAGACTGGCTGTGCGAGCTTTGTAGTTCGACGTAGAGACGTTCTTCGGGTGGTCCGGCGTCGAAATCGATTTCGGCAGATTCCGCAGGCAAGCCAATCGGCTTTTCCAATGGCTGACGCAGCAAACGAACTTTGGCCAGGATGTCGAACCCCGGTTCCGAATGGCTTATCTCGCGAGTTTCGTGCAACGCAAGTGCGAGCCAAGTACAAGCTTTGACAGATCGATCATAAGTTAGCTTGCCTAGCAAACGCATCCGTGTGGAGACGCCATCGACGGAACCTTCGATGTCCCCTTCGATTTGGATGCGGACGTTTTTCGCGTCAATTTCCGACACGACGCCTTCGACTTTGCCTTTTTCAAGCGTGGTCAAATTCAAAACCGAACGCAGGGATTCCAGGTCGATTTCGTATTGATCGTCCTTGATCACCGCATCGCTTGGTAGCAGCCGATCGACAGCAACGCTGGAAACGGGCAGCTTTAATAGCGACAGTTCGTCGTGGTTGAAGTAGCTCTCGTTGGAGTAAACGACTTCGGGAAGCACTTCACGTCGGACAACAACGTGCCGCATCTGTGGGCGGAGTTGTTGCTGGACAGTGGTTTTATTGAGAACGCTTTCGTTGGTGGCGGTGTGATAGAACCGTTCAGCAGCAACAACTTCGGACTTTGTTGAAATGTCGCTGGGCATCAACAAACGCTCTTCGTAGTCCAGAGAGGCGTTTGAGTTGACCGGAAGCGTTTGCTTGGTTTCGCGAGATTGCAACGGGTCGGAAGGGACTTTGACATTCCCTTTGACCTCCAGTTCAAGGCGACAACGCATCAGCGGTTGGCGCTGAATCGTCATCGTGACTGGTTGATCATCGGCCGCACGGACATTGCCAGAGAATGCACTGCTTAGAAATGAAGCACCCCCAGCCGCCATGACCACTGAGCGAGCAAGGAAGGTTCGTCGATTTGATTTGATGCTGGAACGTTCCATCGAAGTCATCCGTTTCCTTCGTCTTCGGCTTGGCAAAAACTCTGTCGTGGGCGTCAGCAGCCTCAATGTGACTAGTCTGCCGTGGTTTTCGGCACCTGACGCTGTAGGTCTGATCGACCACCTAGAGAAGTCTCATTCAGCAGAATTGACGCAAGCGGAGGATTCGTCCGAGCTCCGGATCCGAGGCAGCCTCATAGATTTCGTGTCCGTTAAAGTCCCCAGATTATCGAACTTGAAGTCAAGTTTGACCAATTCGGCAGCAATTGATTGATCCGACGACTGCCGTTTGTGCACCGCGCATGAAATTTTTACATTCTGGTGGACACTTTTGATGCTCATCCGCCATGCGTCGAAAGAGTCTGGAAAATTTCAAACCCAAACCCTTAAACGACTTAGCTCCAATTCCGTTATATTTCGCCCTGATGTGTGACGGATTTGGCCCCAAATTTCCTACGGAGTGTCCCAGGCGAAGACAACCGCTGCCAAAGGATTCCGGTCCTGCTTTCTTGGAAAAATGGAATGAAATTTCGTTTTCTAATGTAAGAACGGGTCGGAATGGCGATTCCCAGTTAGGGAGACGTGAACCGGATGGCGGATAAATTCGTCTTATGACGCATCCCAGTGTGGATAAAAGCGCGAGCAAGCGCTTCATCTACTGGGGGGCGAAAAGTTTGCTGACACGGAGTCGGCAACTGGCATTTGGGCCGATGACCTAAGGTGTCGATGGGATTGCGAAATTCCTAGCACCAAGGACTGGACCAAATGGCCGAATCACCTGGAGGAGACAGGTGAACCCGGGCAACCGAGGCAATTTGGACTGGGCGATCCGCCGGGATCGCAGGGATGTTTGGCCAGTCTGACGCCAAAGCGCTGGGAGACCAATGTTATGCACAACAATTATCGCGACAGCAAAATCAAGGAGCTCCGTGACCAACTACGCTTCAATCAGAAGACGAAGTTGATCGAGCAAGCGGCAGCGGCGGAAACGTTGCTCTGTGAAATCGATGACGGTCGCGAGTACGCATACGACTACCTTTGCTTCCGAATCACGAACTATCGCCCTGAACGGTCGAGCCGACACAATATTGCGTCGGGCGACCTTTCACATGATCTGCGATTGTTGATCGAAGACTTGAGTGAACATGCCGAATTGGCGGTCGAAGAGATTGCTGAACAGGTTCACACCGTCCAAGACTTGAGTCGTCAGTTCAACGTATCGACCAAGACCATCAGCCGTTGGCGTGAAGCCGGGCTGGTCAGCCGGCGTCTCTTGTTTGGCGGCCGCAAACGTGTCGGATTCTTGAACAGCAGCGTGGAACAATTCGTTTCACGTAACAGGGAAAAGATTCAACGTGGTGAGCGATTTAGCCAACTGAGCGAAGACGAAAAAAGCGAAATCATCGAACGTGCTCGTCAGCTCGTCGAAGGCGGCGCTGCACTTGCCGATGTGACGCGTTTGTTGTCGCACCAGATGGGACGCAGTGCTGAAACCATTCGGTACACGCTCAAGAATTTTGATGCTGACAATACGTCGATCGCGATATTCCCCAATCACCGTGGGGTTCTGACCGACGACGACAAGCGATCAATCTTCAATCAATACCTTAGCGGGATCACGCTGGCTCAGCTTTGTCGCCGATTCAAGCGGACTCGTACCAGTATCCAACGCATCCTGATCGAAATGCGTCGTCAACGTATTTTCGAATTGCCGCTGGATTACATTTACAACGAAGACTTTGAAACGACTGCACGGGAAGCTGAGTTCCTGGGCAGTGAGCCGATCGAAGCTTCAGAAGTTCGCAAAGTACGCGTTCCCGGCGACCTGCCGCGATACCTAGCGTCGCTCTACGATGTACCGTTGCTTTCGCGAGAACAGGAGCACCACCTGTTTCGCAAGATGAACTACCTGAAACACAAAGCTAGCAAGCTTCGTGAATCGATCGGTGATGAAGCCAGTGGCAAGTCTGCGATCATGAATGAGATCGAGGACCTGTACGAGCAGGCCGTGAAGGTTAAGAACCGAATCGTTCAAGCGAACTTGCGCTTGGTCGTTTCGATTGCCAAGCGTCACCTGTCCAGTAGCGATGACTTTTTTGCCTTGGTTAGTGACGGCAACATGTCGTTGATCCGTGCGGTCGAGAAATTTGACTACTCGCGAGGCAACAAGTTCAGTACGTACGCTTCTTGGGCAATCATGAAGAACTTTGCTCGGACGATTCCGAATGAGTTCAAGCATCGCGATCGTTTCCGAACGACGACTGAAGAACTTTTCTTGTCTCGGCAAGACGAGCGGCTTGATCCGTATATGGAAGAAACCGTTCAGCGGAACCGCAAGCGGGAACTTTCAAAGATCCTTAACCGATTGGATGAGCGTGAGCAAAAGATTATCGCTGCACGTTTCGGACTCGATCGTGGCAGCGAACCACTGACATTGAAAGAGGTCGGTGAAGAGATGGGCGTGACCAAGGAACGCGTCCGACAATTGGAAGCTCGTGCCCTAGCGAAGCTTCGTTCGGCTGCTAGCGAGAACAATATCGATGTCGAATTTGAGGCCTAGTGATCCGCTGAACTTCAGGTTTGTTCTTTCACAGAGTTGCCTTCCGCAATCGCAATACCCACGGGAAAGAACGCGAAGTTCACGCAGTGGACGACAACACTTCGGATCACAACTGAGCATCTAGAAACGAAAAACGCGTCATTGGACTTGATTCCCGTGACGCGTTTTTATTTTAGGTCGTCAACATCGATAAGCAGACGTCATTTTTGGATCAATGCTAATCCGACGATCCGGCAGGTTATCCGACAGAGATCATTCTGGCGTTTCTGCTGACTCGGCGATGCGTCGCATTTCTTCGGCGATCTCCTCGTCGTCCTTCAATCCATTGCTGCCGTCATTGGCAAGTTTCAAGCGGCGTCGCGCGTCGCGGGCAAGCACGAAGGCTTCTTGTCCAAAGACACCTGCGAGCACAACGAAAGCACCTACCATGACAAGCTTGATCGTTGACGACCAGCTAACAAACGTGAACACGCCTGCTGCCATCAATATGAAGGATCCGGCAAGTGCGGCTTTCCAGAACGCATTCATCTGTGTGTCACGTGCTTGAATGCGAATGCTTCTGGCGACCGCATTTCGTGCCGACTGGTTGGCCAGTTCCCGCATCGCCGAAAGGTTTTTCTTCAGCTCGGGGGCTTGCGATCGAGGGACCAGCGGTGCCGATACGGAAGGCTCCTGCGCGAGCGTCGACGCCCCTGTTGCCGATCGTTCGTCAGACTCATCAGCGAGCTCGATTGACTTACCCGTTTCGGGCTTTGCTGGCTTCGGTGCAGGCTTGGTCGTTTCTGCGGTCGCAGCTGGCGTGGCCACTGCCGGCTCGGCAGGTGCTTTGCTGTTGCTGCCCTGGACCCGTTGCAGCAAGCGGTTCATGTATGCTTCGATCGAGTCGTCTTCGGTAGACGCGTCAATCGCTGGCGTCGCCTCGGGGGCAGGCGGTAGTTCCTGGACCGGTTCGGCCGAGTAGCTTTCTTCTTCGTCCTGTTCGTATTCGGACTGCGATGAAGCGAAGTTCCATGGGGTCTGTGACTCGGAATCGTCCACCGATTCTTCCATCACAAACGTCTGTTCGTATTCCGCTTCGGCTTCATCATTCGATTCGGCCAGTTGGTCAACACTTGCTCGTTCGAGGTCGCGTTCGGCATCCAAGTCGCGGATCAACATTTCCGCCAAGCCACCGAGTGTCGGCTCGCTTTCTGCTGGCGGCTCGTGTTCAACACTGCTTTCTAAGTCGCTTTGCCAGACCTGCGTTGCTTGGTATGAATCGTCATCTGAAGATTCGTAAGCGGTATCCTCGTAAGCTGCTTGCGGCGATTCGTCACCAACGAACTCGGTCGGAGATGTCTCTTCTTGCCAAGTGTCTTCCGAAGACTGGTCGTGAGCCGTAGACGATGGGTCGATTGGCTGTTGATCCGCATATGGATCATCGAGTTGCGGTTCTTCGCTTTGATACGCTACGGCGTCATGTTCTGCCGATTCGTATTCTTCACCGATGGTGTGTTGTGTCTCAAGAGACTCGGCGGATTCCGATACATTCTCGATGTACGGTGCTTCGTCACCGTATTGATCTTCATCGCTTTGAAGTTGTTCGGATTCCTCCGTCTCATAAGACGAAGTCAACTGACTGTCTTCGCCGGGCATGAAGTCCGCCCAACTGAGCGGCTCCTCGCGTTCTGGAAGATTCGCGTATGGTTGTAGCTGAGATTCCGAAGCGTCGACGCTATCCGCTGTTGCCGACGAAGCATCTTCAGATGGCTGCTCTTGCCAGTGGTTTACTGGAGCAGCAGCGGGTTCATCAACTTGATCATCGATCGCTTCCTGAACGCGCTGTTCAAGATCATCGATTGCATTTGAGATCGCATGTTCGGGTGATTCGTCGGACCATGTGGCATCGGCTTGCGGTGCTTCAGAAGCATCGTTTTCCGCTTCGTCCGAAGCCCAAGAACCGCTGCCGGTGTTGTTCGTGTCCGAATCGAAGGCGTCGTTGTCGGCGGCATGTGGATCGCTGGAATCGGACGCTGATTCGAAGGGATCGACCTGTCCCCAAGCTGACGATTTCGGCCAAGCTTGGCTTTCTGCAGCAGACGCATCAGCACGCCACTGATTGTCACCCGACGCATTGGCTTCATCGATCGATTCTGCCGCTGGTTCGTCTTCGGTGTCAGTAGCGGTTGCGGTCTCGATTTCCGCAACCGGTTCGTGTTGCGGAAGGTCAGCTTCATGCCCTACTGCAACGTTCTCCGGAGTCGACGGCTGTGTGAGACTTTCCGAAATCGAGACGGCATCTAGGTTGATGACCGAATCGGTGTCTTCCCCTTGATAAGCTTCCGCGGTGACGATCGAATCGGCGTGTTGCTGCATTTCGTCCCAAGCCTCTTCGGCATTGGTATCTTCCTCTAGTAACACAACCTCATCGGCCGAAGAGTCAGTCGAGATGTCATGACGATCAACAGTTTCAATCTCGTCGTGCTCTGAAGATGTTTCTGCGGCAGGTCCGTCGGTTTCAAGTTGATTGCTATACCAATCACTTGCCGCTGGCTCGTCGTCGGATTCAGCCGCGTCTACCTCTAACCGCTCCGTTGGATCTGCATGCGATGCTGCAGTGGTTTCCGATTCGTCGGTTTTGGGCTGACTGGATTCTGAATCCAACGGATGCTCAAGCGACTGAGGCCCAGCCATAACGCTAGCGGCATACTCGCTCGCCTGAGTCGCTGCCTGCTGTGCGGCAGTGATTTCGTCCTGCAGCTTTTGAATTTCTTCACGCAGTTGAGACTCGCTTTCTTGCCTCTCGGTCTCGAGCTGCGCGATCGTTTCGGCGTGATCACTTTTGAGTCGCTCGATATCGTCACGAGCGATCTTCAGTTCGTTTTCTAGCTCAGCAAAACGGTCCGGTGCGATCAATTCCGCCGCTGTTTGTTCGCGTTGGTCGTTTGCCTCGGTGAGTTCACGGGTCAGCGCTTCGTTTGCTTCACGCAGTTTCGAAAGCTCGGAGTTGGCTGCAGAAAGTTGGACAGACAGTTCGTTAATTGTGTTTTGCAGCTGATCCGATTCGATCTCCCAGGAATCCTGTTGAGCACTTTGAGAATTCTGGTTCTGGTCAACAAGCAATTCAAGCTGACGAATTGAAGCGGTTGCGCCTTCGTATTCGCTTTGCCATTTGGCGACCTCTTCGCTCGATTTGGAAAGCCGCTGTTGCAGTTGTTCAATTTCACTTTGCAGCGTCGTGGCTGTTTCTTCGGCAGCGAGACGTTGTTGATTCGCGTCTTCGACTTCGATTTTGAGATCCGAAATCGCTTGATCGGTATTGGCCTGCTGCCCTTCGCTGGATTGACGCAAGTTGGCAAGCTGTTGTTGCAAGTCGGCAATCTTCGCTGCCGTTTCTTCGCATTCCAGACGTGCCTTTTCTTGATCCTTGGCTGCTTCGCTACGGGCGGTTTCCAGTTCAGCTTGGAACTCGCTTGCGAGGGCTTCGAACTCAGAAACCGATTGTTCCAATTCGGATTCTTTGGCTTCTGCTGCGGCTAGCTGGTCGCGGTATTCAGCGATCTGCTGACCGGATTTTTGGCTTGCTGCCTTGGCGTTTTCACGAGCCTGGACCAGCTCTTGCCCACTGTTTTGAAGTTTTTCTTCAAGCTCTTGTTGTCGAGCTTTGCTTTCCTTGCGGATGTCTTCGATTTCTGCACGGGTACGCGTCAATTCTGCAGCGGCTTTTTCGAGCTCCGTCGTTTTTGCAGCTTTGGCGGCTTCGCTGATCGCTCTCGCTTCGATGGCGTTGTCACGCTCGATGACTGCTTCGTTGCGTGCCAGTTCTAACTCGGCACGAAGACGGTCATGTGTTCGCTGTTCGTCTTGTTCGCGCTGTTGCAGTTCGCTGTGACGCTCACGCAGTTCCGTCAGTTGTTCGTTTAACGCCGCGAACTCGTTACGCATCCGCGTGATTGCTTCGCTGGCGTTCTGTGCTTGCGATTGGGTTTGTTCAAGTTGTCGCTGGGCTTCGGCAGCCCGCGCGGCGTATTCCTTTTCACGCTTTTGCCATTCGGCTTGACGCTCTTGAAGTTCCAGCTGACGATTGGCCAGCGTTTCTTGCAGGTCTTGCAGTTCGGCTTCTTTGTAAGCCAATTCTTGCTCGGCTGCCTTTTCGCGTTCGCGAAGAGATTTCAGTTCGTTTTGTGCCGCAGCATAAGTCTGCTGGATTTCGCGGACGGCGGCTTCTTGTGCGACCAATTTTGATTCGCGTTTCTGTAAGTCGTTCGCACGCCGCCAAAGTTCCGTTTCACGACCGTGTAGTGCCGATTCACGATTGTCACATCGAGTCTCTCGGATCTCACACTCGGCGTGACGGGCGTGCCACTGTTGGCTCAGTTCGGCCAAGCGGTCTCGCATCAACGAATCGTTTGATGGGGTAGGCCGGTTGGTCGGTGGTGTGACCGCACGCTGGCGCAGGGGCTCGCCAGGACCGCTTATTGTGGGCTTGGCTAGAAGTTCGAATCGATAGTCACCCATACGGATGATGTCGCCGACCCGCAGATCGGTTTCGGTAACGCGATCGCCGTTGTGTTCAAGCGGAACAGAATAAGCCCGCATCAACACACGATGGGCATCTCGCAGAAGCACCGCATGCATCGGACGAAGGGTTTCGTCCTCCAGCCGGATGGAGCAGCCCTCGCCGCTTCCAAACGTGTAGCGGTTGCCGGTGAGGCGTAGTCGACGGACAGGTGAGCCCGGACGGATAACGCGAAACTCGATCGCCGGGTTGGCTTGGACTGAAACCGAGTTGCCCAGTGTCTGTTCGTGGGCTGCCGCAGCGAAGCCTTTGGTGAAAAGCTCGCTTTGCAACGAATCGTTCTGCGACTGGGTGAAATCTTCCATGATCGATGCTCCGCTCTAATTCGCTGGGCCGTCACCGAGTATTGTTGTCAAAAGCGCTGGTCACCAAGACGTTCCTGCACCACACTTGCCTGTCGTTGACTGTACGTATGTAGTGCCGTTGTGGTGGGTGATGGGCGCAGCCGTTTTCTGAGTGTCGGCCGCCTAGGATGCTTGGGTAAAGCAAATTAAGCGGATCAAACCGGAATTGAGCGGGGGAACGGACGATGGCGGCCCCGACAGGGGGTTTGATTGACATTTATCCAACTGTCTCGCTTCTAAATCGCCGGGATTGCAAGTCTGATCGGCCAGAAAGCGGATAAATGACCGTTAAATAGCACTAGAACATCGGTTAGGGCTTTTTCGCGGGCTTTCTGGCGTGACTTTACCGTCGTTCTTCCTACTATTACTCGCCGCGGGATGCCAAGATCAGACGCCCCGGTCACGAATTCAAAAATCCAATAGATCCATCACCAATCCGCTGCGTAAGTTAGGGTGTGATTGGGGGTTTACAGTGTCGCCGTGCCCGGCAAATTCGTGCTAGTGAACAGTAATTAGGTGCTCCGATGGCCAGAAAAGACGCGCTCGAAAAGCTTCGTAAAAACCTTCAAAAGCGACGTGAAGCTTTGATTCGGTCGGCTCTCGGTGACCTGAACTTGCTCGGCGGAGCTACGAAATCGGCCGACGTGCTCGATGCCGTTGCCGACACGGTCCAATCAGAACTGAACAGCCAGCTTCTGGAAGTCGAAAGCCGTGAGTTGACCGCGATCGATGAAGCCATCGAACGGCTGGATCGAGGTGAATACGGGACCTGCGAAGACTGCGGAAAGCCAATTCCGCTCACTCGCTTGCGTGCCGTCCCCCACGCGCGTGAATGCATCACCTGTCATCGTGTGGCCGAGCAGCGAAGTTCACATCCATCGGCAAGCATGAATCGTGTGTTCGATTCTTACCAAGCTGACAACATGACCAAGTAGTGGTCTCGTTGGCGTAGCTGAACTGGACGCTGCCGGTGCAGCGCATGGTGTTGGATGCCCTTGAGAACGTGCCGGATCGAAATCAGTTCGCACCCGTGAAACTGTGGAGTCGATCCGTTTCACGAAATATTTCTTTGCACGAATGCTTTCTTCAGTCCGCCAAGGATGGATGGCGGGTAAATCCGCATCCACGGTGTGACGTGTTTCATACAACCGAACCGTACTAAACGGATGTTGCAGGCTCCGGATGTAGGGGTGTTAGGCCCGCCCGGCGTTAAGAAAGTCCGCGGTTCGTAAATGTTCTAGCGATAACGATTCTTCGCTTCTGTTGGGCCAGGGATAGCCAATGCAAGCAATGCAAAGTTGTTTGCTCAATGTCGACGATTGCTACAGGTACGACGCCTCCCCGTCGGAACCTCCCCTATCCAATTCATGGCTCTTCCTATGGTCCATCTCCTGCGATCTTGCGAGCTTCGCGCTCGCAGACGACTGAGCTGTATGCTGCGCCACAGCGGTGTTCGTTCTTTCGCTTTATCTGCCGCGACTGTCGTCTCGTTTGCATCCAGCCACTCCGCTGCCGCTCAGGTCGCAGTCCAGTCTCCTGCGCACGCTTCTGGCGGAAGCCATGGGACCAACGGTAAGAGCGTTTCTCTTGACGCGAATAATCAGCCGTCAAACGGATCGTACCAGCTGATGCGTCCCTCATTGGATCGACCGTCGTTGCCGTCTCCTCCGGCGATCACGTCTCCATCGATGTTAGGGACGGAGATGTTGAGTACAGAGGCTTCGCTCGATCAGCAGCGGGAGGCGTTGTTTGAAGAGCTGGCCGAAGAGTTCAACGCATTTGATCGACTTGGGCGATTGGTTCGAAAGGTGTCGCATTTGGTCAAACCAAGTGTGATTCATATCGAAGCGCACAAAACCGAAACGAACAACGGCAAGTATGAATCCTATGACGAAGCCGGCAGCGGCGTTGTGGTTTCGATTTCGGGTGGGCACTGGATCTTGACCAATCGGCACGTGATCTTGGGGGCTAGCCCGAACGAGATCATGTTGCGAAGTGCTGATGGTCGACAATTCCGACCGACGCGCATCTACACCGATGAAGGGACCGATGTTGCTGTGATGCAGGTTTCCAAAATGGATTTACCTGCAGCACGTGTTGGCGATAGTGAGACGGTCGGGATCGGTGATTTTACGATCGCGATCGGCAGCCCATTTGGCCTAAGCCATTCGGTAACCTTCGGTATCCTGAGTGCGAAGGGCCGTCGAGATCTATCACTTGGCGACAAGAAGATCGATCTTCAGGACTTCTTTCAAACCGACGCGGCAATCAATCCGGGCAATAGTGGTGGACCGTTGCTGAACCTGCGTGGCGAGGTGATCGGGCTCAACACCGCTATCGCCAGTAGCAGCGGTGGCAGCGAAGGGATCGGATTCGCGATCCCGATCAACATGGCGATGCGCGTCGCTGAAGAATTAGTGCGCTACGGCCGATACCGCCGTGGGTACTTGGGCGTCGTTCTTGATCCAGATTTCGGTCCACAAGACTTGGGCCGTTTGGAAAGTATCCGTAATGGAGCACTGGTAAAGACAGTCCATCGTGGTTCGCCGGCGGCCAAAGCCAATTTGCAACGTGGAGACATAATCGTCGAATTCAATGGAATCCAAGTTGAGAATGACGACCACCTGGTTGCGAAGGTTGGGATGACTCCGATCGGATCACACATCCCGATGATTATCTATCGCGACGGCAAACGTTATCGGGCTCAGGTTGAGCTGACCGATTTGAATTAGGTTTGCGATTTGATGCAGATACGTGCTGTGGAGGATTTTATCAGCCGCAACGCGTTAGCGTGCGGTTCTGCGCTGTGTTGATCTGCTTCGTGAACCGTGAGCTAACGCTCATCGGCTGAGGGGCGCTGGCTTGGTGGGATCTTCATCAGCCGCAACGCGCCAGCGTGCGGTTCTGTGTGGGACCACTAATTAGTCCTGCGCACTAACCGTGAGCTAACGCTCATCGGCTGATGGTTGCTGGGCTGGTGGGATCTTCATCAGCCGCAACGCGCCAGCGTTCGGTTCTGTGTGGGATTGCTAATTAGTCCTGCGCACTAACCGTGAGCTAACGCTCATCGGCTGATGGTTGCAGGTCTGGTGGAACATTCATCAGCCGCAACGCGCCAGCGTGCGGTTCTGTGTGGGACCACTTATCAGTCCAGTGCGCCAACGCTCTGCGGATCATTCAAACAGACCAGCATATCTGCCGCGGCATCAAAAAACGCGTGCTATCGCTATTCGGCTGATCGAAACAGCGGGCCTAACTTTCTGTTGTTCAAATCGGGGTCAGTCGATCTGGAATTCAAACACGCTTCGGTAGGCTTGTTTCTGTTCGAAATATTCAAGCATCCTGCCGTAAAATTCATTGCTGCCTAGCGTTGCACTGTCGCCGATGACGATCAGTTTTCTTCTGGCACGAGTGAGGGCAACATTCGTCCGGCGTTTGTCTCTCAAGAAACCGATCTCGCCTCGATCATTACTGCGAGTCATCGTGATCAAAACGGCTTCTTTTTCACGCCCTTGGAAACCGTCAACCGTGTCGATTTCGATATCTCTTAGCGATGGGCGGTTCCTTAGCCAACGAACCTGTGCCGCATAAGGTGCGATGATGGCGATTTGATCGCGATCGACTCCAGATTCAACCAACTCCGTCGCGAAGCGTTCGATCAGTTTTCCTTCGCCAGCATTGAACTTGCTTTCGCCATCACGCTCGATCTCTTCGTTCATGTTTGCGCCTGCGGTATCGACAAACATCAACGCTGAATCAGTCAGTTCGTTCGTTTCCACCCTAGGGAGATCGCAAAGCAAGTGGCTGGCAACGCTGGGATCGGCAACCAAGGTGCCTTCGTAGAATTCGTTGGATGAAAAGTCCATGATATCGCGATGCATCCGGTATTGAACCGTCAGCCGTCGAAAGATCGAAGAACCTTCGCGCTCGATCAAACGATGCATCATCGAATCCTGCATGCCTTCGGACGCGGCCTGGTCCGACAGCACGGTCGGCGGTAGCTGGCAATGATCTCCGGCCATGACAAGCATGTCCGCGCGAAGGATGGCTTGCCATGCACTCGACTCGGTGCATTGGCATGCTTCATCGATCACCACGGTTTCAAATTTTGCCCCTGCCAACAGATCCTCATCGATCGTGGTGGTGGTGCAGATCACATCTGCCGAGTCGATAATGCTGCGAACGACACTCCGTTCAAGCGACCGAATTTGTCCCCGCAAGTCGCCCGCGGTGCTGTAAAGCAGGTTGCGTCGTTTTCGGGCGTCTCGACCCCGGCCTGGGCGAGCGGCGGAGCGCAACAGTTCGTCCAGTTCACGCCGCATGTCTTTGA
The DNA here is from genome assembly GCF_020966635.1 of Stieleria sp. JC731. Taxonomy (NCBI): domain Bacteria; kingdom Pseudomonadati; phylum Planctomycetota; class Planctomycetia; order Pirellulales; family Pirellulaceae; genus Stieleria; species Stieleria sp. JC731. The sequence goes on from NZ_JAJKFQ010000001.1 coordinate 323,373, forward strand.
TGATCGCCGCTGATGCGTCGGATTCGACCAGTTCATCCAGAGTGTGACCACGCAGTGATTCGAAAACTCGAGCCGGATGGCCGACACGTAAAACAGCGGGAACCATCGGGACCAAGCGTTCAAGCAAGTTGTCAACGGCGGTGTTGCTTGGGGCGCAGGCGAGGACTTTATCACCACGCTGGACCGCTTGGTAAATCACCTCAGCCAACGTGGTCGTTTTTCCGGTTCCCGGTGGGCCGTGTAGGATCGCGATATCGGGCGATGCGAGTGCGAAGGCGACCGCTTCTTGTTGGGGCGGGTTCAAGTTTGTTAGGAACTGGACTTCGTCGGGATCGCCTTCACGGATGACACGTTGGTTCAGGATCATGTCACGAAGTTGCTTCGTCCGTCCTGAAGCAACACGCGCGGATGCCATCGCGGCCAGCTGTCGCCGCCGTGTCGTTTCGTCCGGTGACAGATCGATGCGTAGACGTACCGATTCGGGCCAGCGTTCGGTGGCCACTTGGATCACGTTTTGACTGCGTCGGCTGACAACGCCAGCAATGCCGTGATCGGACAGGTCATCCGAATCGGAGATGACGACCGGTGAGCCGACTTTTAGACGATTCATTGGCAACGCACGATCGTCGCATTTGACGAAGTCGAAAAGGATTCGGCCTGCCAATCCGGTCTTGTGATCTTGGATTTCTAAGTTCAGAAGGGTTTCGCCCGTTCGCTCGGCATCACGCGCTTTTTGTATTTGCCTGCGCCGAGCCATGCGTTCTCTTTCCGCTTCACCCTCCAAACTTAACCAGCGGGCCAGGGTGTCGAAGTAGTCATCTTCGCGTAGAAGGTTTAGGTCCAACTTCCGTGACTGCATGTCGTCCAGGTTGCCAAGCGTTGTATCCAAGCAGAGGCCGTTGACGGGGATGTCAATCGGCACGCTCAAAGGATGGTTGTAGAAAGAATCATGGCCGCTTCGGTGTAGCGATCACAGCGACGATCGCCACACCATGAATTGAAGCGGTTGAAAGTGATTTCGAGGCATCGTGGTTTCCATCCGGTGCTGTTCGATGCCAATCGAATTTGAATCGCCGCGTCGCGGTCCGATAAGAAACGCCGTTGGAAGATTAGTCTTCGATCGGTGTTTCTTTTTTACCGTCACGCAAGAATGGTTTGCGAGTTTGCTCGCCTTTTACCGGAGTCAGTTCACGCACCCAGATGTTACGGAAGCGGACGGGATTGTTATGGTCCTGGATGCGGATCGATCCTTTAACTTCGTGCTGGGTGTATGCCGGCGGGCGATTGTACGGGGTGTCGCCTTTGAGTTCGAAGTGGTTAAGGATGACCACACCGTTGTGGATGGCGGTGATGTACGCAGGTGACTTTAGCGAGCCGTCGTCTTCAAATCGTGGTGCGGTCCAAATCACATCGTAGGTGTTCCATTGACCGGGCGCTCGCATCGCATTCGCCATCGGTGGCGTTTGCTTGTAGATCGCGCCAGCTTGTCCATCGAAATAGGTGTCGTTTTGATAGGAGTCAAGAATTTGGATTTCGTAGCGATCGTTTAAGAACAACCCGCTGTTTCCTCGCCCCTGTCCGCTGCCGACCGGTGGGTTGGGAGCAGTCCATTCGATGTGGACTTGGCAATCACCGAATTTTTCCTTCGACACCAAGGTGCCTTTTCCTGCGACCATCGCGCCGTCTTTGACGGTCCAGTTGTCCGCACCGTTCCACTGAGACAGGTCTTCACCGCCGAACAGAACGACCGCATCCGATGGAGGCGACGCGGCGGTCTCACCCGGTTCGACGATTGGCGGTTGCTGCCAAGTGATTCCGTTGAGGTATTCTTGTGCGGGGCAAGTCGTGGCAATTGACAGAACTGCCACGATGGCGAAGGTGCAGTAACGCATGACGATCAGTAGGCTTGGCGGGAGAGATTTCCGTCCGGACCCGAGTACCGAAGCGGTGCGGTAGGCCCTGACGAAGTGACTGTGACGTGTCGCTATGAACTAGCTGTGCATTCGCACCGAAATGCGAATGGGCGACCATTATGATCGCCCAACGCGGAAGTCACAAATGGGTTTACCCGATTGGCCTATTCGTGTCGAAGTGCGTCGATTGGATTCATTCGAGCGGCTCGAATCGCCGGATAGAGCCCGCTAACAAGACCGACCGCGACAGCGATGACAACGGCCAACGGAATCGTCTCGTAAACGATCGTCGGTTTGGCCTCTCGGATCGCATCGGGAAGGGCAGCGAATTTATCTGGGAATCCCTCGCGGACGATATAAATCAGGCCCTGATACATCGCCGGGCCAAGGAAGCCGAGCAGGATACCGCACGCGGCACCGCAGACGCTTAGCACCAGAGTTTCGACCAAGAACTGTCGCACGATGTCCGCACGTTTTGCACCCAATGCCCGGCGGATACCAATTTCTCGTGTTCGTTCGGTCACACTCGCGAGCATGATGTTCATGATACCGATGCCGCCGACGATCAACGAAATGCACGCGATCAGAACGCCGATACCAAGGAACATCATCCGCAGGTTGCGAGCCTGTTCGAGCAACTCTAGTGGTACGACAACCGCAGTGTCACCGATGTCTTTGTGGTTGCGTTCGAGCAACGATTCGATCATCGCGGCGCTTGAGCGAACTTCGTCAACCGACTCGACTTGCAATGTGATCTGATTTAGCTCCATGATTTCGACTTGGAACTGACCACTGCGGCGGGTCATGATCGTGTCACCAATTCGCCGACGCAGCGTTTGCATCGGGATATAGATGTCCGATGAAAAGTCCTGTGAATCGAGAGAACCACCGATTGCGGCGGAAGGGTTTCGGGCTTCCAGGACGCCGACGATTTTGTAGTAGTCTTCGCTTTCGGGAATGTAGAGCCGCTTTCCAAGGGGCTCTTCATAAGGAAACAGTCGCTCGGCAACGCCGGCGGAAATCACGCAAACGGTGTCACTGCGCATCCCGTCGGCATCGGTCAAGAACCGGCCGCCATGACTGCGGATGCTCAACGCGTTGACATCGGCGTATCCGGGCGTGCATCCCACCAAGCGACCATCGACAACTCGGTCGCGGTAGGTGAATTGGCGACGGATTTCGCGAATCGGAATCGCGGTCTTAACCGTAGGAACGGTGGCGAGGATCAATTCCAAATCGCTACGGAGCAATCCGTATTGGCTGGCGCGAGCCCCGGCCAGTTTTTCTTCTGGCGGTTTTTGGCTGCGAACGATGATCGTGTTAGCACCGAGTGATTCAATTTGTTTTTGAACTTGATCACTCGCACCTTGGCTGATCGCGGTTAGCAGGATGACTGCCCAGACCCCGATCAAAATACCGAGCATGGTCAAGCCACTGCGCAACGGGTGTAGCGCTAGACTTTTGACTCCCAGACGAAGGGTACGAATCCACAACATTACCGGTCCGCCTCTCGCAGGAGTTGTTCGACGACCTTGCGTTGTGCTTCGCGTGCGGCGACGCGTGAGGCCGGGTCGTTGACCTCATCACGGTGTAATTTTCCGTCTTTCAAACGTACAACACGTTTTGCACGAGCCGCGACGTCATCTTCGTGTGTGACCAGAATGATTGTCCGGCCTTCATCGTTCAGCTTGTCGAATAGCCCTAGGATTTCGTCTGTCGTGACCGAATCCAGGTTACCTGTCGGTTCGTCGGCAAGGACAAAGTAGGGATCATTGACAAGTGATCGTGCGATCGCGACACGTTGCTGCTGTCCACCGGATAGCTGTGATGGGCGGTGGTCAAGACGATCGGCCAAGCCGACTTGGCTGGCCAATTGAATCGAACGTTCGCGTTCTTTCGGTCCGATGATGCCTTGGTAATAGAGCGGCACCTGGATGTTTTCGACAACGCTCAATTGCTGAATCAAGTTATACGACTGAAAGACAAACCCGATCCGTTCGGAGCGAATTTGGGCGAGTTCATCGTCGGTCATCGTCGCGATGTCGTCTTCACCGAGCATTAGCGATCCGCTGGTCGGTTTGTCCAAGCAGCCGAGCAGGTTTAGCAAAGTACTTTTGCCGCTACCCGAAGGCCCCATGATGGCGACGTAATCACCTTCGGGGACATCAAACGAAACACCACGCAGCGCTTTAACGGTTTCGCTTTTGAGCACATAGTGCTTTTGCAGCTTGCGAATCGAAGTCGCGAGGCGTTTCGGGTTGGTCGCGGTTGTTTGCGATCCGGGATCGGATTCGGCGGATCGATAGGCATCAGTAGTCGACATCGGGATCAGCCTCCTGCACCTTGGCTCATCATCTTTGTTAACTCCGCACGCGATACGGAGCCATCGCCGTCGGTATCAGCCGATTGAATGCGTGCGCGAAAGTTTTCGTTGATCTGGCTCATCTCGTCTGCGGAGATGCTGCCGTCACCATTGGTGTCGTTGCGTTCCATCATGCGCTGAACCATAGCGGCCGGGTTAGGAGGTGCACCGCCACCGGGAGGTCCGTTGAACCCGCCTCCGCCACCAGCACCAGGACCGCGTGGTCCACCCTGTCCGCCAGGTCCACCTGGGCCTCGGCCATCGGGGTTGCCGCCGCCAGGACCGGGACGGCCTCCGCGTCGCTTATCGGCTTCTTCGACGTCAGCGATCTCACGCATCTCGCTATTGTCTTCGGCGATAACTTCGGGAAGGTCCATAAGCGAGAGATGCTCACGCAAGTTAAGGACAACGGTTTCGGCCTCTTCGACGCCATCTTGGATGGTCACCATGGTGTCATTGGTAGCGCCGATCTTGACCACTTGTGTACGGAACTTTTGCGGGCCTTCTTGAACCATGGCATACATCTTTCCGCCGTGTTCGTACAAGCCTTGGATAGGCATCTGGATTGCGTTGTCGAGTTGCTCCACAAAGATCTGCACACCGGCGGTCATACCGGTCCGAATGGTTTCGGGCGGATTAATGATGTCGATCGTGATTGCGTATTCTTTGATCGACGAGCTGAAGAAGCTACTCGGTTCGGCGTATCGGTTTACCTTCGCAACACGCCCTTTGAGCGAAAGTCCTGGAATCGCGTCGACAGTGATCTTCGCTGCCATCCCTTCCGAGATCAGCGTAATTCGCGATTCGTTGATCTTGCATTTGACCTGCATCTTCGACGGATCGGGCAGATAGATCAGCTCTTGTCGTTCGCGAACGGTTGCACCCGCTTCGACGACAAATTCCGCATTACCACCACGGCTGCTGTAGCGGTTGGCGTGCACAACGACCCCTGCTGCGGGCGCGGTGATGAGGCAGTTTTTGATTTGGGTTTGAGTGTCTTCGTACTGGGTTTTCTCTTCCAGCAATTCACTCTCGTAAGCAGATAGCTGTGCCTGTGCCGCTTCGATGTCACTGTCGAATTGAACCAGCATTTTTTTCTTGGTCAGGTTTTGCAAAACCTTCAGTCGACCTTGAGCAGATTCCAGTTGGTTTCTGGCATTGGCAACCGCGAACCGGTCTGCTTCCAACTGCAGGGACTTGATCAAACCTTTCGCAGCCAATCGCTGGCTGCTTTCGAGTGCCTTTTGGGCTTTAACCAGGTCTTGTTCGGCGATCAGGATTTCGCTTTTCAAGGCGCTTTCTTCGGTCATGTAGACGCCTTCGAGGTACTCCTGTCGGGCGATCTTTGATTGTTCGACAAGCGCTTTTGCCGTCGTGACGTTGGCTTCTGCCGTGATCACGCCGATTTTGTCTTCGTTCAGCTTTTGTTCCAAAGCCGACGAATCCAACTCGACCAATTTGTCGCCTTCTTGGACACGGGCCCCTTCTTCAACAACCCACAGAATCGAAACACCACCGCCACTTTGCGATTTGACTTTGCAAGTGACTTCGATGTTGCTGCTGCTTTCGATTTCGCCCTGTTCGAGCACGATATGGTCAAACGGACCACGCGTGACTGGCTGGGTGATCAGGGTGCCAACCTTGACCCCATTGTTTTTGTCTGAAAGAAGCGCATATCCGATCGCTCCGATAACGCAGATGACAACTAGAAACGCGATCAGGGCACCTGCGGCACCACCACGGCGTTTGGGTAATTTCGCGGGGCGGTCCAGACGCGAGATTCTGTGCATGGAATTTCCACCGATCATGTGGAGGGGGGGAGGGCGTTTTGCGGGGGTGTGATGCTATTGGGGCGCTAACAGTTTAAAACAGCGCTGTACCCATTTTGTTTCGCCATTTCATGCTGATTCGTCGAAACATTGAGTTTTCGACAGCAGTTTAGTCAGCTAATCACGTGGGATTCCACAAACTTGCCGTCACCATCGCAGTTTTCCATCAATCCGGCCCTACGACCAGAATTGCTGATCAGCGACCTGCGGCAGGATGTTCGGCGGCGGGGCACGAATCAACCAAAGTGGACAAGATTTGATTCAATCTGCCGCCGCAACGTCTTTGGCGGATCCCTTCGGGTGAAGGATACGCAAACGCAAAGTCCCTGTCTTTGGCGGTTTGCATAACAAGCGTAGCTGCGCCTAATGACGCTCGTGCCAAGCGACTTCACCGTAGCGTTCGGACACCAGGCGATCGATGGTGGTGCTCAATTGGTCCGCGTCAACTTCGCCCACGACCTCAAACTCCTTTGCTAGGTCGGCATCCAATTGTGCCGGATCGATCGCAACGTTTGTCACAAAGGCACCGTGGTTTCTGCCTGCTCGGTAGTCCGGTTGGCGGGGGGCGAATTCCAAGCATCGTTGAAGTAACGCGACGTCGGCGGCGTATAAAATTGTGCCGTGATACAACAGGTGACGCCTGCCAACTCGCAAAGCGTTCCCGGAAAATTTTCGATCGCCGAACGTAAGATCACATGTTCCCTGAAGTGAGACGTCCGCAAGTTGGCGGGCGACCGCAGCGTGCACACGCGACATCACAATCTGGTGTGCCTGGTCGATCTTCGCCGCCTGGGGATGTTCGTCCAGTGATAGGACGACGCTGTACATCATGCATCCTGGTCCGGCGACGATGGATGCACCACCGCTGCAGCGACGGAATATCCCGATGCCTTCTTGGCGACAGAATTCGCGATCGGTTTCTAGGTTGATTTTCGAAGACCGCCCTAAAATAACGGTCGGCGAATTCAATTCCCAAGTTCGAAAGCTGGGACCGAGTTCACCCGCTTCGGCCGCGACCAGGGAGGCCTCGTCGATTGCGAGTTGATAGGTCGGGAGTGAAAGCTTCGCTTCCTCGGCCGGTTTGATAACGATTCGTTTCACGATCCCCTCAAGGAATCGAGCAGTCGCATCCGTGAAACCTGCACAGCGGCGATCAGGCCAGCCAATAGCCCAAACACAAAAATACCCAACACCAGGGCGAGCGGTTCAATGATCGGTGGTGAGGTGCCTTGCGACCAAGCATAGGGCAGTACTGCCAAGATCGCACAAGCCACCCCGCATCCGATGCCCATCGCTAACAGGGTTGCCGTTTCGCCGACGACCATCGATGCGAGCCGAGTTCGGGTGAATCCGATCGCCCTCATCACCGCCAATTCGCTTCGACGTTGCAGCAGGTTACGTACTTGAGCGATCGCCAGACCGATAGTTCCCAGCAGTAACCCCAGGCCGCCAAGGCTTTGAAAGGTTCGAAGGTAGGTGTTTTGGACGGCCATCATTCCTGCCAGCACTTCGCGTGTGTCCGAAACGTCGAAGCCGACATCACCAAGGCGGGTTTCAAAGGTCTTTGTGATTGCTCGGACTTTGTCTTCGGCTGCCTTATTGTCGGCGACGTTGATCAGAAAGAACCGGTAGCCGCTGATTTCGGAAAACTGTCGCTGGAAGTTTGCTTCACCGATCATCAGTCGACCTTGCAGCAACGAGTTTTCCAACAGTCCGACGACTTTGAAAAAGATCGTATCGTTTTCATAGGTGAACGATTTAACTTCACCGATGCCAGCCATCATCTGCAGGCTCCACATCGCTGTGTTTTGGTCAAGGATCAACGGGATGGGATCCTCTTCTGTTCCCTGTGCCGATGTGTCCAGTAGCGACCATGGTGATTCGCTATCCGTCGCAGCCGACGCGAAAAAACGAAATTGGTTTAGCGGTTCGGCCGCCGACGCCGGGACGCCATAGACGGTCGGTTCGGTCGCTCGGTAAAGATTGTTGCAGCTGGCATCTTGGCCACGTCGAACACGGAACGACACGATCGTTGCGTCTGACAGCTGGTCTGCTTCGGCGCCCATTAAGCCAGACTGAACTGAAGGGTCAGCGAGGTCTTGATAAACAGGCTGCGCGGATTCGGCGAGTAACTGAAATCCACCGGTGCCTTCATCGCTAGGGGTCAGCCGAAATGCATTGATCGCGACAATCAAAAACGAAGCCGTTGCGATCAGTCCGATCGTCAATGTGCTTCGCAGCGGCGCCCGGACAGAGTTGCGACGGGCCAACATTGATAGGCTGTAACCGTGTCCCGAATCGGAACGGTGTCCGCCGCGTCGAAATTGACCATAGACGAAAACGAGCATTGCGATCAGCAGCATCATGCCGCCGCCCACGAACCCACCTGCTGCCGTTTGCCCGCCGCTGGCAGCACCAAATCCTCCGGCACCCAAGGCCGCGATCGCAAGTCCGGCAGCAGTGTAGCTAGGCCATCGCAGCATTGTCGTCGTGTCGATTTCGTCCAGTTCGCCTTTGCCACGAATCAAGTCGACAGCGTCATTATTAAGCATCGATCGCGTTGTGAACCACAAGGCTGCTAAGCCGCAGAACAATCCCGCCGCACTGCCGATGAACAGGCTTAATGCTGACGCATGAAATGTCAGGAATGGAACCGTCACGGCGCCAACCCAGAAACTGCGTAGGGCGGCGAGCACACCAGCGGCATAGCCAACCCCACCGGCGATTCCGACAACCACGCCCAATATCGAAATCAACAAGCCTTCGCCAAGGTACAGCCGGCGAACCTGCTGTTTGCGAAGCCCGACAGCAAGCAACGTTCCCAGTTCGCCGCTGCGCGTGACGAGCCCCAAGCGGAATAGCATTGCGATCAGCATCACCGCCGAAAAAATCACAAACATGCTAAGTGAAAGGAACAACCCATCAAACGGCGTGGTGCCTTTCGAAGCGGAAAGCTGGGCGCCACGGATGGAGCGAGGTTGCCAACCGAGTGCGGGAAGGATGTCCGATGTCGAGGCCAGTATTTTGGATCGTAGTTCGTCTTCGCTACTCACCGCGTTTGCGGCGATGATTAGCCCGGTTGTATGGCCAAATCGACTTGAGAACAGCGTTCGACCAGCGGCAAGAGGAATAAAAGCCTTGGGAGTCAGGCGATGGTTTTTCCAATACTGGTCGTCTTCTTGAGGAACGTCACGCGTTAATTCGAATGGGGTATCCCAATCACTCATCGAATCTTGATCGGTTACACCGGGGACCGTTGGTGTGAGGTTGGGATCGTTATAGCGGGTCGGTTCTTGGGAATACTCTGCTTTGCGACGACGGCGATAAGGCCGGTCCGGTTCGGTAAGCGGTACAACGTTGACGACCGCCGCATTGAAGGTTCGTTCGACTTCCTTGCCGTTCTTGATTTCCGGTTCAAAGTAATCGATGGCCAGCGTGTCGCCGATTTTCAAATTCAGGCGTTCGGCGAGCCACGAATTGACGATGATTGGTACCGTGTCGTTGGTATCGAGTTCACCCGAATTCGAATCGCCATAAGACAGCGGCAACTGTTTCGATGGGTCGACAGCCGCGATGGTGCTGTAGGTCACCCGAACCGAATCATCGTCATTTGACGCGTCTGGATTGTTGGCAATTTCGCCAGTTGTTTTTTTGATTTCGTTTGCCAGGTAAGTCAGAACCGGAGTCACTTGATCAGCAGGCAAGGCTTGGGTGATCGCTTCGACAGCAGCGTCACTGATCAAAAGACGATCGCTTGTCACGCTGAAGTACTCGAATACTGTCTGGTCTTCGAATGAATCGACGACGTGTTCCAGCTTTAGGCCAAGGTCCTGTAGCGTCGGACGGACCTTTGCGGCGTCGATCGGCTGGGAACTTAGCAGGATGTTGGCTTGCCCGTCTCGATCTAGTACCGAGGCGACAAGTTTGCGTGAAAGGAAAACGTTCTTGGGTGCCGCTTGCGATGCCGCAAGAGAGAACCTTGCCAGTCCTTTGTCCTGAAGAATCTCAGCCACGGTCAGACGCGGAATGCCTTCCGTTTGAACGTCCTTTCGTCCCAGCGGGCTGTCTGCCGGTACCGCTTGTTCGACGGGCAGTCGAACGGTCACCTGATCACCAACTTTGACGCCCAATTCTGTCGCCAGTGATTCTGTGAGGATGACCGATTGCTCATCGAGCGTCGTTTCCGGAGTGATCCCCGAGGAATCAAGGTGCCAAAACGCGTCGTCACAGCCGATCACTTGGATCGAACCGGAGCGTCGCAGGTCTTCACCGCTGGATGCTTCGATGACGGCCTGGTCAAACATCAGAACTGCCGCGATTGCGTCCGGGCTTTGTCCTACCCGTTCAGCGATCGAGTCGACGCTGAAGAATCCGCCCGGTGCGATCACGCTATCGATTTTGCCTAACCGCTCGACTGTCAGTTCACGCAAGCTGCCTCGCATGGAATCGCCGACAAGCAGAGCCCCGACAATCACCGATGTGGCGATCGCAACACCCAATGCCACTGAAATGGTGGTGCGCCAATTTTGTCGAACGCCTGCGGCGATGACAGACCAGGATGTGATTGGTCGGTTTGACAATGGATCGGATTGATTTGCGAGGAAACAAGTCGGGCTCGTTTCAGTTTAGCAATCTGTCCATTGGTCTTCGAGCGGCGGGATTGATGCCGGTTCGGATAAAAGCTCCGCTGTGACTGGCTTTTCATCGATTGATCCGAGATACCAGGTTAAGTCACATCGAAATGCAGACGAAGTCCGGCAATCTATTCAAGCCGCAATCGCCCTGGGACACCCGATCGCATCAATCCGTTGGGATTCTGCATCGTGGCCCAGGCCTGAACTTTTCCTGAAACTGGATTGGATTCTGGTGACACAAACGTAATCTCACCAGAAATCGATCGGGGCGGAAGCGATTTGTCCTCGGCTTCATGGTTCGTGTCTTGAACAAAGACAACCTTTCGTCCGAGCCAATCTTCTGCGCTTCGTGAGCCATCGACTTCACAAACCACACGGATCGGATCAAGCGAGATGACCCGTGCGATTGGTTGTCCGCTCTGAACCCATTCACCAGCTTGCACGTTCAAGTCAATCACGGTTCCGTCGGCGATCGAGCTGATGAAGTGCCGTTGTAGCTTACTTTCGGAAAGCTTTAGCTGAGCTTCCATTTCAAGCGTTGTTGCATGGGCAAGTTTGTCAACTTGTTCGGCTTGGTCGAGCGCATACGCAGCTTTCTGAACCTGCATCTTTAACTTGCGGATTTCCAAATCACTGACGACGCCCGCATAAGATTCGTTGGCGAGTTCCGCCTGATGAAGTTCTAAGTTTCGGAGTTCCAATTCCTGCTGCGCGGCACGCCGAGTTGATTCACTGCTACTAGCTAAAATTGTTTTCTTCAGTGCAGCTTTGGATGCAGCCATTTCCTGTTTTGCGAGTTGATCGTCAAGACGCACCAGCAGGGTGCCTTTGGTGATCGCTTGCCCTGGTTTGATTTCAACGGATTGAACGATTCCTGAAATCGGCGAGGCGATCTTGATGTCTTGGATCAAAGTCGTGTGCGCACCTGAAAAGGGACCGGCCGGTGGCGTTTGCTGGGGAGCAGGAGACGGTTCTGATTCTTCGGATGGTTTGTCTGATGCCGAAGTCGGCTCCAGATCGGTCGGCATCGGAGGAGCCTCATCGTTTGCCATTTCTGAACTAGCACCGTCTGAATCGGTACCGTCTGAGTTAGCACTGGCTGTGGCCGCTTCAGGTGTTTCCGAATCCGTGGTGTCACTTTTCAGTGCGAGCGGATCAGCATCCGACTGTTCCTGTGGTGCGTCTTGCGTGGCGACGCCGTCTTGGGCCGATGATGCATCAACTAGGAACGCGGTTAGCATTGCGGCGAGCACAAGCATGCCCAAGGCCAGCAAGTGATCTCGAACGAATGATCGAAGGCGACGATGGGACCGTTGAGGCTTCATTTGAATTCCACACCACTTTGGTTTACTCGGCCGCCGCTGAAAATGCCGCATCAGATGAATGTCCAAGATGGCTGATGCGTAAAGCTGACGCTGTAGCTCACGAAAATTGGCGACGAGGGAGTTCGTAGCCTATTTGCAACTTTAAATCTGGCAAGTGAGTCCAGACGGTGTGATCGTGCCGAGCGTTGGTGATGTTCCGGTTATGCCGGTCGTAGGCATCGCGGATGTCTGCTGGATGCACAGACGATGCCGTTTGACCCACTGCGATGGATCAAAGAGGGGGCGGGCGAACGTTCGACGTGCTATGGCAAAGAATCCGCAGTCGTGGTTCGCCGAATCGCAATTGAAGTGTTGCTAGATGATTCGCCGGAGTGCTGGAAATTCGAGAGTAAATTTGGTTCCACGGCCGACATCACTTTCCAAGCTCATGCGGCCGGAGTGGGCTTCGATGATTTTGCGAGCCGTCGGTAGCCCGAGGCCGCTGCCGCCCTCTTTGGTTGTGTAGAACGGCTCGAACATATGCATGATCGTGTTGCCGTCGATGCCTCGACCGTTGTCGATCAAGTCCATCGCGACGCCCGATTTGGTCGTGTAGGTTCGGACCCAAATTTTTCCGCCCCGATCGGTGGCTTCCAATGCATTTTTGACCAGATTCATCAACGCGGCTTGCAGCGAATCGCTGTGCAACGCGATTGACGGAAGGTCGTTATCCAAGAACCGAACGATTTCGACGCCTCGCTGGGACGCTTCGGCGCTGTAGGCATTCAGAACCGTTTCCAGCTGGTCATTCAGCGATCCAGAAACCAAGTCGATGTCGCGAAGCCGCGCGTATCGCAAAAAGTCACGCAGCAAACCCTGCATCCGGACACATTGCTCACGAATGATTTTTGCCCTTTCGAGTGGGCGGCGAGCTTCTGGTGAGTTCCAATCTGCCAAGTCTTCGCTTAGCAGGTCGATATTCATATGAATGACCGACAGCGGGTTTTTGATCTCATGCGCTAGTGAGCCCGAAAGTTCTGCGAGCTCTTCGTATTGGGCGCGTAGTTCGTCGATCGGTGAGGGTTTGTCGTTGCTGGTCATGGCCAAAGAAACAATCGTCGCGTTTGGGCGAACTTAGGTGCATCGTCAATGTGAAATTGTAGCGAGAACGCCCAATTCAGATACGTGGCACCCTTTTGTCGGCCATTCGTACGAAAAAACGCGAGCCTGACTGACCGAAACCGCTCATAGGGACTATCGTTTGCCCTGCAAGAAACCTGTCCCCTCTTGTTTGCGTCTCCACAACAATTTGAACCATTTAACAACGAATGGAATGGCCCGCCGTTTTTTCGCTCTTGGTCGCCGCCGGTTTACTCGGCAGTTTGGCCTTGAAAATCGCTTCGACCGACATCTTGGCGTTGTCGTTTTTGGGCCTTGTGGTTGTTGTGCAGGATGTCACCGGGACGAACGGTTTGCCGACCCCCTCTGAGGCCGTGGCAGGGTTTGGCAACAAAGGTTTGATCGCCATCGGGCTGTTGTTCGCTGTTGTTGCCGGTCTCGAAATGACCGGGGCGACCAAACTGGCGACGGGGTGGTATTTAGATCGCGCGAAAAGCCTGCGCGGTGCTCAAGTGCGGATCCTCGCGCCGGTCGCCGCACTGAGTGGGTTTCTGAATAATACGCCCGTTGTCGCCGCGTTGATTCCGATCGTGGATGACACATCGAAGCGGTTGGGGGTCGGATCAAGCCGGTTGCTGTTGCCGCTTTCGTACGCCGCGATCATCGGCGGTATGTGCACGGTGATGGGAACAAGTACGAATTTGATTGTCCGCGACGAGTTCGTTGTTCGTGGAGGGGACCAAATCACATTCTTTGCGCCCGCTGTCGTTGGCGTCCCCGCCGCGATCGCGGGAGTGATTTACATGGTGTTATTTGCCGAGCGACTTTTGCCAGACAGAAAGGCCGCTGTCAGTGTCGGTGACGATCCCAAGAAATACACCGTCGAAATGTTGGTCGATGCGTCCGGTCCACTCGTCGGAAAGACGATTGAAGAGGCAGGGCTGCGAAATCTGTCTGGGCTGTATGTCGCTGAAATTCAACGTGGTGATGACGTCATCGCGGCAAAACCGAATGAACGTTTGCGTGGCGATGACGCATTGATTTTGGTTGGGGCGTTGGATTCAGTCGTTGATCTAAGAAAGATCCGCGGATTGTTGACTCCCGACGACCAAGGACGAAAGCTGGAAGTTCCCGCGTGGCGTCGGACGCTTGTCGAAGCGGTGGTCAGTTCGCGTTGTAGCTTGTTGGGGAAAACGATTCGTGAAGGTCGTTTTCGAAGTAATTACAACGCCGCGGTGGTTGCTGTGGCTCGCGGTGATCGTCGGTTAGAAGGCAAGATTGGAGACGTGCGTTTGGAGACGGGCGATGTCTTGTTGTTGGAGGCGTCGCCATCGTTCATTCACCGTGCAAAAGAACTGCGCGACTTTTTCTTGGTGAGCGCCGTCGGCGACGAAGCGGTCCGTCGTCACGATCGTGCTTGGTTTGCGATCGTCGTCATGGTTGTCATGGTGCTGGCCGCGGCATCAACGTTTGTGTCCATTTTGACCGCCTCGCTGGTCGCCGCACTTGCGATGATCGGTTTTCGATGCTGCACCGCGAATGAAGCTCGCCGCGCGGTTGACTGGCCGATCTTGATCGTCATTGGATCCACTATCGGGATCGGGAAATCACTGGAGACAAGTGGGGCTGCGGAAATCATCGCACGCGGCGTGATCGGTCTTGCACAAGGGAACGACTATGCAACGCTGGCGCTCGTTTACCTGATGACGATGTTGTGCACCGAGTTGATCACCAACACGGCGGCGGCTTTGATCATGTTGTCGGTCGCCCTTGGTGCTGCCAGCACGTTGGGGGTCAATGAGATGCCATTTGTTATCGCCGTAATGATCGCCGCTTCGGCAAGTTTCCTAACACCGTTCGGGTACCAAACCAATCTGATGGTTTACACCGTCGGTGGCTATCGGGTGTCGGACTATCTGCGTTTCGGATTTCCGTTATCGCTGATCGTCTTCGGTATCGCAATGGTCATGATCCCGTGGCAGTTTCCGTTCTAGCTGCCCTCGATTCCTGTCGATCGCGATTTTCGGTTTGCATTTGACACCGCAAGCAGCGTGACAATCACAACCGCTCAGGCTGGTTCCGCTACGATGATACCTTGATTGATCCGAACAAGGTTTCTCTTGGAATTGGGATGTTAACTCAGCTTGGCAGCTTGGACCTGATCGTCTTGGTCGGCGTAATGCTGATTTCGTTAGCGATCGGCGTTTGGTCGGGTCGAAAAAACAAAGACGCAGAATCGTATCTTGTCGGCGGTCGTAGTTTGCCTTGGTGGGCCATTCTCGGGTCGATCGTTGCTACCGAGACGAGCACCGCGACGGTACTTAGCCTTCCTGGTGATGCGTATTCGGGGGCTGGATTTCGCTGGTTGCAATTCACCTTTGGATTGGTGATTGGGCGTGTTGTGGTGGTGAAGTACCTGCTGCCACTGTATTTCCAAGGTCAGTTGCTGACTGCCTATCAGATTTTAGATGAGCGACTTGGCAAGCTAATTAAAACGGCAGCATCGCTGTTGTTCCTTCTGACGCGAAACATTGGTGACGGGCTGCGACTGTACCTTGCCGCAGTTGTTCTGCAGGCACTGCTTGGCTGGTCACTCGGCGCAAGTGTGTTCGTGATGGGAATTGTCACAATCCTGTACACGACGATTGGCGGGCTGCGTTCGGTGGTTTGGAATGACTGTGTGCAGTTTGTGATCTATATGATCGGCGGAGTCGCCGCCGTCTTTATCTTGGTCGATCTTGTTCCGGGTGGCTTCGCAGCGATCACGCACTTTGCGAACGAATCGGGACGGATGGTGATCTTTGATCTTCAGTTTGATTTGTCCGAGCCATTGAACGTTTGGGGCGGCGTCTTAGGAGGTGCCGTTCTAACGATCGGGACGCATGGTACAGACCAGATCATGGTTCAGCGGTATTTGGGGGCTCGCAGTGAACGTGATGCCGGACGCGCGGTCGTGCTTAGCGCGTTTGTCGTGATGGCACAATTCGCGTTGTTTCTGTGGATTGGTGTCGCCTTGGCTGCGTTCTTTGATCAATCCCATTCGGTTGCACCGGAGGCTGCTGACAAGGTGTTTGCGTATTTCATCGTCAATCACTTTCCGCAAAATGTCGGACTGATCGGGTTGATGTTGGCTGCAATTTTAGCAGCCGCGATGAGCACCCTTTCGAGTTCGCTTAGTGCGTCATCGTCTGCGCTGTTAAATGACTTTTACTTTCCGCTGCGATCCAAATGGAATTTGCCCACTCCGAAGTCTGGGCAGGTTCTTAAAACAACGCGTCTGATGACAGTTGGTTTTGGATGTCTTCAAATGTTGATCGCGATTTGGGCGAGTCAGTGGGATTCGACCGTGGTGACGAGTGCGTTGAAGATCGCGGGGTTTTCGGCAGGTCTGTTGCTAGGGGTCTTCGGACTGGGAGTGTTCCGGCCAGGGATCAGTCAACGCAGCGTGTTAGTTGGTGCTAGTGTGGCAACAGCGATTTTGGTTTGGCTGAGCTTCTGGTTGAAAAATGCAGCCGGTGAAGCCATGGTTGCTTGGACCTATTTGGCAACGATTGGTGCCAGCACAACGTACTTGGTTGCCCTTGTCAGTGAAGCATTAACGGGCACCGGTGATCAGGCCACTTCGACGGGCAAAACAGAATAGAATCTCGCAATAAAGGGCTTCTAAAGATGACGACTTCTCTCATTACGAAGGTTTGTCGTTGCCCGCGATAAGCATCCTTTCAACTTTCACGCTTCAATGAATCACTCCAAATCGCCTCGATGAATTTAGAGCCAATAACGATCGATCCAGAACTTGGGCCCGTGCCCAAGTCCGTCGTTCAGTGGATTGACGATGCGACTGCGGAAGCAAAGAAGGTCGATTGCTTTGACTATATCCCTAGCAATCCGTATGTACTTTACAGCTATTTGCGAACCATCAAAGGACGCCGCTATTGTGAGTGGGGAAGCGGTATCGGAATTGGGATCGGCATGGCTTCACTCCTTGGCCTAGCGGCAACCGGGATTGAAATCGAGTCAGAGCTTGCCAGTCGTTCCGAGGTGCTGTTAGCCAAGCACGGTTTGGACGCAAAGGTTGTCACCGGCAGCTATCTTGAACTGCACGTCCCTGCGGAAGTGGTCTACGTTTACTGTTGGCCAGGGCAGGTCAACGAAATGCGACGCCGCTTTGAAGATTCCATGCCACGGGGCAGTTGGTTGCTGCTAGCCGAAGGCGCCGAACGGATTTCTCCGTTGATGCTGTGGTAAACGGCCGATGGTTGTCGGAGCCGCAGCAATGGCTATGTCAGTCAACGTTGACGCCTTCGATACGAAAGACAGCCATGTGAGTCGCGTTGGGAGCGTTTGGTGGTCCTTTGCCGCCGGGGTACTTGAATGATTCATCGTCGAGGAAAAACTTGCCTTCGACGGTGACCGGGCGGGTCGAAAAATCAGCGGAGTGGCCATCGGCCATCTTTACCCAAACGCAATCATAAAGAGCAGCGCCCGGACCAAAGCAGCATTCGCGGTTATCGCGGACGAGTACGAATTGCTTGATGCCTTCTTGTTGAAAGACGCTTTGGGGCAAGATGTAGCCCCGCAGTTTGACGTTCTTCTTGTCGAGGCGTTTAAGCCTTTTGGTCCACATTTCGGAATCAAATGCGGCGTCTTTTTCGATGTCAAACTTGAGATCATCGAAGTTGATCTCGCCTTTGGCCAGCTGCGCTTCACTGCTTTGGCGAAGCGGGACTTCCTGTTTTTCCTGAGCGAACGCGGCGGTTGGCGCAAATGGCAGGGATGGCGATGCCATCGATAGCGCGGCCAAAAGTGTGGACCACAAAAGGGCAGGGCGCTGTTTCATCGTTATCGCGTTCGTTGGGAGGATCAAAGGGTAGGCGATGTATTATCATCATAGCCCAGCCAGATGCCGTCCCTCAAACGGGCAGGTAACCTTCCGGTGTTCGCAGGAAGGATCGATCAGGTATCAGGGCAATCGCCACGTCATTTCACTGACGTACCCTTTACCCGATAGAACACCGAGTTGTCAAAATCGGTTCGGTTCTGGGGGACTTTGTTTAGGATGAACTTTCCAGCGAGTTTTCGCCGTGTCATCCCACCTTTGACAGTTTCGCCACCGGTCAAGGTGACTTCGATCATCTCGCTGCTCTTTGGCTGTCCACCAAAGCAGCAAGTCCCTAGGTCACCAACCATGACGAATTGGCGTAGCATTCCTCCACCACTGGATGGGTGGATGTAACCTTTGATGAAGATGTCTTTGCCGTCCAGTTCATACGCGGTTTCGGTCGGTCGATCCGGGTCGGCTTCGAACTTCAGCTGAGAAAACGGAACGCGAACGTGTCCCGGGGGAACCTCGGTCAGGTACACGTAGGTGTGCATCGAAACGCCCCCTATCAAGACAACCAAGTTTGCAACCAAAGCGAACTTGGCCAGGCCGAGGCCACTGAATTCGTCCGGGTAGCGATTGATCGAGCGGATCGAGACGAGGGCGAAGATGACTCCGACACCACACATCAGCAACAAAAACTCGAAAGGTGGTACCAAGCCGAGCAGTCCAACTGCCAGCAACATTAGTGCAGCGATAGCGCTGCGGCTGAGGGCACGGTACGGGAAGTCCGCCGCATCGGCGGAGTTCGTCATTTGAAAATCAGTCGTTGCCATCGTTTGCATGTGTCGCAAAGAAGACGTGAAATGGATTGCTATTACGAAAGTGGCATTCTGATCACGGGCAACGATCCAGACCAGGGAGAGCGGCCGAACTACGTCGTCGTTCACCCAGGACTTCGTTGTTGTGCGACATTCATCGCGCGAGGATCCAATTCAAAATGTCAGCGACACCGTTGAACGTCATTGAAAACGTCCCTCTGATGGTGATTTTGTCACCGTCAGCGGGCGATTCAGTTTTCTGGTTTCGGTTCGGCGATAGAACCGCCGGTAAGAACCAAAAACAGAGTGATCACCAAGCTTGCCAAGGAGATCATCAGTACGCAGGCGAACTCCCAAGGGTTCGATGGTTCTGACAGGTCATTCTGTCGGGTGACCAAAGCGGGCACGGGAGCGGCAGATGGGTTCAAGGCTGCTGCGTAACGCTCGCCGGTTCGTGGCTTCAATGGCGTGCTGGCGACGGGCGGCTGTAGCTCCGACGAATCGATTTGGGAGGTCGACGATTCACTGCTTTTGGGGCGGACCGGGATCGGTGCCGGGAAAAAAGCCTTGGCACGGCGGACGGCTTCAGGATCGATCTTTTCGAATTCCTCGAGTGCTTCGGCGGCTGCCGGAAGCGGACAAGCACGCATGTAGTTGATTACAGGCACTCGCAGCCAATTGTCTTTCGGGTCGACTTCTTTGAACAATTTGCTCAGCCGATCGATTTGGCTCCAATCCTGCCATTTGGCCAAATCGGGAATCACCATGTCGGCAAGCTGTTCGCGTTCGAGGATCTTGTGCATCGATTCAGCGAGAGCACTGCGAGGAATCACTTTGCCTTCGGTGCCATGAAATCGAAGTGCCATGATCGCCGCGTAAGTCTGCGAGAATTCCGCCTTTTTATTGGCGATGTAAAGCTCTTCGATCAGTGGCAATCCTTTTTCACCGGCGAGTGTTAGATAGCAAGCGATCAATGCGTCCAAGCCGTTAGCGCCACTTTTAGTGGGGTGCTTGAGCATTTCTTCCAGCATGGGAATGTCCTGGTCGTCACCGCAGACACCCAGCATGGTGAAGTACAGACGTTTACGGTCGACACCCATTTCAGGTTGTTTGACCCAGTCGATCAGTTGCTTGCGATCCATTTCAGGACCGATCTTGCTGATCACGTCGTAGGGTGCGGAGGCGAATTCGTCGTAGGCGTCGCGCGAGATCAATGGATCTTCGTTTTCGAGGTACTTGCGAAAGAATCGCAGCCGCGCGACAGGGTCATCTTCAACTTCGGTGGCTTTGACGATGTAGTCTTCGCTCTTTTCGTTAACCGGCAAACACGACCACTGTAAGTTTGGGGGATCGACGCCGGAGAGCAGAAAGCGGCGTCCGACTTCGACCTTTCCAAAGTAGATCGCGTCAACGGTTTGTTCTGCCTTGACGAATTGGCCGCCTTTGAGAACCTTCTCGACCTTCATCTTTACCACCCCCGTGGTCAGATTTCGGGTCGACTCACCATCCAAGCATGATGCGATCACGACGGCGTCCATCGTTTCGGATTGTTGCCGAATGGTTTGCTGAACGGACTCGCAAAACGGGCAGGCAGCGACCATCGGTCCGATGGCGATTGCGAGCATTGAAGCGATGACCGTTAAAGTTCGGTAGGTTTGCCTAATCATTATGTTTTCCGGGTGTCTGGCGCGGAAACCAGCGGGGATTTCCCCGGGAATGGTTAAAGCTGACAGCGCAGTCACGATCGCAGCGCTGAGCGATTGCTTTAATCATAGGTGGAAAACAGGTCGGCTGAGAAGGCTGAAGTCGATTCTCCCGGAATTCGCCCTACGATCGGCTCAACCCATCCAGCCAAAACTGCCGATACGTTCGATGGTTCGCGACTCGCTGGCCTGTGGCAGGGTGGAACGATGCCCGTATGTCGGACACCAGCATCACAGCGGCGGACACTTTGGAAACAACCATCAACCAAGCCCACCGATGGCCTGCGTCAGGACGACGCCAGGGCCGTATGAGGCTGACCTAGGGGGAAAGCAGAAATGCTTCGTCAATTGATCATCGTCGCTGTTCTGGTCGCATCGGCGTTCACGCTTGCTGATCAGGCATCTGCCGACCAACGTGCTTATGGACAAGCGTGGGGCGGAAGCGCCAGCACTCGCGATTGGAATCGCTTCTACCATTATCCGTACGTCTACTACCCCCAAAACTTCTGGGGACAAGAGTACTATCGCAGTGCGGATAGCATGTATCACCGCTATCCAGCCGAAATGCGTATTCCTGTCTACAACAAGAAGTGGCACAACTACTACCCCAGCAATCGCCGCTACCACAGCGGACACCACTTCATCCTTGACGTGTTCTAAGATTCACCGTCGAAGATTGACGGTCGAATGGGAAAACACCGGAATCGAAGCGACGCAGGATCGCGGGGTCGAAGCACTTCGCGATGGTCTCACACGGACGATTGTTCACTGAGCCCATCGTCGCTTGCCGTGGTGTCGATTGATCATTGACCGCGTGATTCATGAACGCGGCTTGCGCCACCGGGCTCAAGTTTTCAGGCAAAGCTTCGCTCGATCTGATTAAGATGGCCGCGATGGCGACGAGCACAAGCATTCGGCCACTGAGCCGCCAAATCGATAAATCAACCGATCCGTTCTGGGTGATTGGCCCAGACGGTAAGTTGCTCTATCTATCCGCAAGCGTCGGTGAGTGGCTTTCGATCGAACCGGAGCTGCTGGTTGGTCGGTTGTCGGTCGCAGGGGCTGCGATCACCGATGATCCGATCGACTATTTAGCCGCATCGCTGGCACCGCCCCCGGGGATTCTGTCCCGCGGGACGGCTTCGCTGCTTGTCCAGCCCTCGATGGCCGGCAAGCGGGCACGTCAGTTCACTCCGATGGAGACTCGGTTCGTCAAGCTTGGGCGTGCCGATGAAACCTTGGTCTTTGCCTTTGCCGGTAGGTTTGCTGACGCCACACCTGATGGCGACCTGGAATTGGCAAAGCAGCTCAGACAACGTCTTGATACTTGGCGGCACCACCAAGACAACTTGGCACACATCGCTGCCTTGGGTGAGTCTCGATCCGCCGAAAGGCTCCAGCGTCAAATCAAAATCGCCGCGGCATCGCGAAGTGATTTTTTGATCGAATCGCCGCCCGGATGTTTTGCCGAAGCGATCGCACGCGAGATCCACAACCGTTCCGCTCCGTCTGAACCGTTGGTTGTCGTCGATGGTTCGTTAATGGATGCAGAGCTATTGGATGCAAGCTTGTGGCCTATCTTGCATCAGCTGGCTGACAAGAAGCCAGCTAGCGTCATTCTTAAGGAGATCGATGCGACCGTTCCCGAAGCCCAGCAGCGTTTGCTCGATCATGTTCAGGAGCACGGTGATCGTTTGCGAGTGATCGGTCTGGTCGATTGTCCCGGGTTGGTGTCACAGACGGATGAGTCTTCGGACAGTGATGACACGGCGTCAAGCAACTTGCTGTCACCGGATTTAAATGATCGCTTTTGTGGTATCCGGATTCGGATGGTCTCGTTGGCCGCCCGTGTAGACGACTTGCCATTGATCGCGACGGCAATGTTGGATCGTCGTCGTGCGGCAGGTGAGGGCAGCGCCGATCGGTTTACGGCTGCGGCGTTGGATGCATTGGTGCTTTATCCTTGGCCGGATAATTTTGATGAGTTGGATCAGGCGATCCGCCATGCCATTCGAACGGGCAAGCAATCTTCGATCGGTGTGGAAGATTTGCCGCTGGCGATTCGGTCTTATCGGCCAACGGTTGTCGCGACCGATGCCGAGCCATTCGATTTGGATCAAACGCTTGCTGACTATGAACGGCAATTGATTCTATCGACCTTGGAATCGGCAGACGGTAACCGCGCCGAGGCAGCCAGGCGAATGAATATCTCCCGGGCAAGGTTGCTGCGAAAGTTGGAAACGTATCTGTAATGCGACAACCTGCTGAGCCCCCCGTCTTTTTGGTCGCCGAATCTGGCCGCCGCTGGCTTGATGCGGCCAGACGATTTGTTGGCCCATTTGCACACGCGGCGGCAGATGATCCGGTGTCCGATCGCGGCTCAGTTATCCGAGTTCAGGCGATTGAGCGGCAATTGGTCCGTTCCGCGATTGCTTCGGCGGGGGATTGTTTTGTGCTCTGGGAAGTTGACGCGACAAATTGCTCCACAATTGCACTTTCGATCGCACAAGTCTCCGTCAGTCATCATGATGTGATGCAATTCGTGGCGATTGATCGTTCGCAGCGTCCATGGTCGGCAAGTCAGCTCGCATCATTGATGGAGCTTGGCGTGACGATGTTGCTGCGGCGTCCGGAAGACTTGTCACTTTCGGCAAGATTGGTTCGTCGCAAAATCGCAAAAGCGGCGACTGACGGCACGAATTCCCTTCAAATGCATTCCAGTCCACACCCAGCGAAATGAAGATGAAGCTCAATCGACGTGACCTAATGGCAGCCGCCGGTGCCGCCACGCTTTCGGCGACCGCACTGAATAAGCCGACGTTTGCTGCCGAGCCCGTTTCAGGTGCAGGCCCAGTTGCTGTGCGTCCAAATCGGATTGCTGTTTCGACTTATTCTTACTGGCGTTACAGAGACGACAGTAAGTTGACGATCGCGAAGTGTATCGACTTGGCCGCCGAAGCCGGGTTCGACGGTGTCGAGATTCTGCACGTCCAAATGGAAGACACGTCACCTGGAACGCTGCAAAAAATCAAGCAGCGGGCTTTCGTCAACGGCTTGGACCTTTGTGGGTTTTCGACTCACCAGAGCTTCGTTTTTCCTGACGCTCAGAAGCGACAAGAGAACATCCAGCACACGATCGATTGCATCGAGATGGCCTACGCGATGGGCATCCCGACGATTCGTATCAATACCGGACGTTGGGGAACCAGCAAAGATTTCGATACGCTGATGGCGAACAAAGGTATCGAGCCACGACTGGACGGCTATACCGACGAAGACGCTTTCGGATGGGTTATCGATAGCATCGAAAAATGCTTGCCAGCGGCCGAACGATGTGGCGTCACGCTCGGCTTGGAAAACCACTGGGGCATCGGTCGCAACGCCGATGCCGTCGTACGGATCATTAATGAAATCGATTCGCCATGGCTGCAGGCGACGATGGACACCGGTAACTTTTTAGAAAACCAGTACGAACAATACGAGATGATGGCCCCTAAGGCAGTCTTCGTTCAAGCCAAGACGTATTTCGGTGGCGGGACCTGGTACACGTTAGAGATCGACTACGACAAAGTGGCCAAGATCCTGAAAGCGGCCAACTACCAAGGTTACATCTCGCTTGAGTTCGAAGGCAAAGAAGCACACGAAACGGCGATCCCCAAAAGCCTTTCGATGCTTCGCAAAGCCTTTGCGTAGGTTCTTGCGATCAGTATCGCCACTGTAACATCCCGCCCGTTGCGCCGCTTTCGGTAACGTAGGGATGAATGTAAACGTTGTTGCTGACCGCATCGGTTCGCTCGATGGCGGTAGCGGCAACGTAGGCTAGCCACCAACCCAATGCGACTTGTGATGGGTAATGGGCTTCATCGTTGACTCGGGAGATCGGCCCTAACAGCGATCCGGCATAGAGGATCGTTTTCAAGTCGCGACGGTCGGTCATCTTCGCCGCATTGATAAACGGTAATGCCGACATGAATGCATGACCGCTAACGCCGTTATTGTCATTGAATGGTTGCCAATGCGAAGCGTGTCGATCTTCATTCGGCCGAGATCCACCCGTCAATCGTTGCGCGACAATCAGCGGAGGGGCACCAACCAAGAACGATCTCAGCGTTCTTTTGCCCCAGCGCCCAGTGGTCTGCATCACAGCAGAGTCGTCGAACACCTCACCGGCCAACCAAGCGGCACCGAAGATCGGTAGCGTGTAGAGCCCATTTCCAAGCTCTTTGCTGGAATGCAGGCCTTCGAACCAGTCATCGCTGGTCGCACCACGGACGCTGGCTTGAAAATGGTCTTGAATCTGTTGGTCCAGCGTCGTGTTTGCGATCGCCGCTCCGATCAATGCTCCGCCCGCGACCAGTTTCAATGTTTCAAGGTCGTAGTAATTCAAGTAATCCAGTTGGACTTCTTTCCAAAGGCTGGTCTGATTGTTCGAAAGTTCTCGCTCAAGCTTTGCACGTCGGCGCAGCAATGGGTGGTCGAAAAACTGATGGCGAAAGGATTCTCTTTCCGTCATCACGTTGGGAATGGGCAAAGTCCGATCGGGACTCGTCTTGTCGCTCGCCGTATTGGCGAAGCCTTGATCGTCATCCGGCCATTGCATCGAAGCGGTGATCAATCTGATTGACGGATCCGCAGTCGGGTTGTTGATCCAGGAGGGTGGATCCTGCCAACGGCTACGCGCGGATTGGGGCGTTGTGAAGCCGGTTTCCGGTTCGGTGGCAAAACAACGAAATGTTTGGACTGGTGCTACGCAGGTCGCGATCAAAATCAGAACGTGTTTAACGATGGTGGCTAGTGGTGATGAAGCAGCGGGCAGGTGCCGTGTCATAAGTCAATCCGAGCAAGTGAAACGAGGACGGACATGACTTACTAAACGATTAGTAAAAAAGGCAACGCCGTTTCATCGGTTCGGAGCAAATGGGGCTGGATAGAAGGGGGTTTTGGCAGCAGAATCCAACAGTGGTTGGGCGTTTGAGCTGGAAAACACGGTAAAAACTGGCGTTGGTGAAAAACTAAAAGATTCGTATATTGTGCGGCTTGGAAGACAAGGAAGTCACTGGAATTGGCTGAGCACGATGCCGCTTCGATCGCAACATCACCGTACGTATGGGAACTGTGCGTATGCATGCATTCGACGAACGCGCGAAGGCTTGACCGTGCTGGAGTTGATGGTCTCTGTAGCGATCATCGCAGGCGTTTTGGCGATCTTTTTGCCTGCCATTGGTGCGGCTCGCGAAACGGCCCGGCATACGCAATGTTCTAGCCATCTACGAGAAATCGGCATCGCGCTTCACAACCATCATGATGCGAAGCGTTGCCTTCCCGCGGGTTGGACCTTTGACCCCAGCGCGTCATCCGCTTTCGGTTGGACGGTGCCGCTTCTACCTTTTCTGGAGCAGTCGTCTATCGCATCGCGCATCGATATGAAGGCGTCTCTCGCAGCAGCAAAGCACGGCATCGCTCGGCAGACATCATTGCCGCTAATGCTATGCCCGTCTGACATCGCCGACCCGATGTTTACCCTGTACGCCGAAGACGAGGACGAAGAAGAAAGCGGATCCTATGCGTCTGGGCATCCGTTTATCTCGCAAAACGAAAGCGAGCCGCTGATGCGTTTGCCGACCGCAAATTACGTTGGCGTTTTTGGAACGATGGAGTCGGATGATGAAATCCCAGCTCCGATCGGCGATGGCGCGTTCCTCGAAAATCGCGTCGTTCGATTTCGAGACATTCAGCGTGGATTATCACGCACGATGATCGTCGGTGAACGCACGATGGCGCAAGTTCCATCGACATGGCTTGGCGTTAGCTTGGCAGGCGAAGACGCCGCCGCACGCCTAGTCGGTTCCGCGCTCGAGGGCGTTAATCATCCGCTTGCAGACGAGTCGGACTTTTCCAGTCGGCATCCGGGCGGAGCGAATTTTTTATGGGGTGACGGCCATGTTTCCTTCATCTCCGAAAGCATCGACCTGGATGAATACCATCGCTCCGTTCAAATCCATCGACGGGACTGAGCGGGCGATTGAAGCCACCTTTATTCTTATCGTTAAAGCTGTGAATTAAGTTTTATGCCACGTTCTTCAAAAAGCTCGATCGAACTGACCAAATGCGAAGCAGAGGTCATGGATGTCGTATGGACAAAAGGCAGCGTGACAGTCAACGATGTTGTCGACACCATCAAACGTGATTTGGCCTACACCACGGTGATGACGACGATCAAAATTTTGGAAGAAAAACAGATCGTCTGCCGCGGCGAAAAAATCGGCCGAGCGTACACGTACTTCGCCAATGTCTCTCGCGATCAAGTTCAGCAAGGGATGATTAAGTCGCTCGCTGATCGACTTTTTGGTGGCTCGACAAAGTCTTTGGTGCTCAGCCTGCTCGAATCCGAAACGATCTCGGACGACGACATTCAAGCGGTG
The DNA here is from genome assembly GCF_020966635.1 of Stieleria sp. JC731. Lineage (NCBI taxonomy): Bacteria > Pseudomonadati > Planctomycetota > Planctomycetia > Pirellulales > Pirellulaceae > Stieleria > Stieleria sp. JC731. The sequence continues at coordinate 350,302 of NZ_JAJKFQ010000001.1, forward strand.
CGAGAAGCCGCCGCAAAGCTAGGCGACGAATGATGGATCAGTATCTCGCATTCGAAATCGCAAGTTCACTAACAACGCAGATCGCCTGCGTCGTTGCGGTGACATTCGCACTAAGGCGTTGGGTTGACGATTCGCAAGGCAACTGTCGGCTTTGGACGATTTGCTTCTTGGTGATTATCGGGATGCTCTTTTCCGGATTGAGTCTGCCCCACCGACGACTGTTCGATTTTCCTTTCCAAGTCAATCGTTCAACAATGTCGACGTTTTTGATTTGGAAAAGCCGTCTGGCTGTCACGTTGTTATCGATTTGGGGCGTCGGTGTCCTGCTGACACTCTTGATGAAGACAACGCAGCTCCTACGGCTCGTTTCCTTTTTGCGGAACCGTTGTCATGCGATTGACATGAATCAGCTGTTTGCCGATTTGGATCTTGCTTGTGTCGATGATCCGCAATTGTCGGTGCTCATTTCCGCCGAAATCAATGGGCCATTCTGTTGGCAGCTTCATCGCCCTGTGATCGTGCTGCCAGAGCAGCTCATGGCACATGACAAATCCACCGTTCGCAACGTGGTGCTTCACGAACTGGAGCATTTGCAAACACAGCATCCGATGCAGCATTTCTTGCAAGGCGTCTGTTCCGTCTTGTTCTGGTTCCACCCTGCAGTTCGCTTGGCAGCTAAAGAAGCTGAGTTAACGCGTGAGTTTTTGTGCGACGAAGCTGTGTCCAATAGCATCGGCAGTTTCAGTCGCTACTTGCAAACACTGGCGACGGTTGCCGAGTTCAGCCGTAACCCTTCGTGCACGCAAGTGACTCGCGGAACACTGGGGTTTGGTGATTCGAAAAGTAGCCTGATTCGGCGAAGTGATCGACTCGTGAAATTGGCAACCGCTTCGTCCAAGTTGACGCAGTGGCGAGCCGGTCGTTGGCGATCGTCGATCGCTAGTGTCGGCTTGGTTATCGCGGCACTGCTGATTCACCAAGTTTGGCTTCCAACCAACGTACTTGCTTCGAGTCGCAGTCAGTGGTCGCCTTGGCCATCCTGGACCGCCAATGCTTTGCATCAGGCCGATATCCAAGTCCGTGATTTCGAAGCGTTTGACGAACGTGTTCAACTGCACGAATGGTTGTGCGACGAGCACTAAGCAGGTGCTGATTTTCGGGTTTGTTCTCTCATCGAGTTGCCTTCCACTCTGAAAACCCCACGGTAAAGAACGCCACCTCCACGGAGTGAAGGGCGACAATAGAGAACCAACATGCTTTCTCGACAGCCGTCGTCAAGTCTGGGCAAGTAGAACACGCCGGAGTCCATCGTGGCCGGCTTAATTACTAATTGGGTAGTAATTGGTGTTGTGCCAACTTATTGGGTGTTTCTAGTATCCCGATCGGCTGAATTACTAAAGATGCCGTAGAACAACACGCAGAGACAGCAAGCAGGGATGCAAGTGACACAGCGTCAATTGAATCAGGCAAGCGAATCAATTTCTTTGATCTTGCCGGCTTACAACGAAGAGGCGGTGATCGCGACCGCGATTTCAGAAGCGGTGACCGCGCTTCAAAAGTTAACAACGCACTACGAAATCATCGTTGTCGATGACGGAAGTTCGGATCGAACCGCAGCGATCGTTGAAGAACATGCACAGCGGAATTCCTCTGTTCGGCTTGTACGGCATTCTCCCAATCGCGGCTACGGCGCGGCAATCCGTTCCGGCTTTGCCGTCGCCACTTGTGATTTTGTTGCCTTCACAGATGCAGATTGCCAATTTGATCTGAACGAGTTGGATCGATTGCTTTTTCTTTCCCGCGACTATGACGTCGTCTGTGGCTATCGAATTGACCGGCAGGACAGCTTTTTAAGATGCTTCTATTCCAAGGTCTATAACGTCTTGGTGCGTTGTTTGCTTGGGACCGAAGTGCGTGACATTGATTGTGCGCTGAAACTCTTTCGCCGAGATGTTGTTAAAGATCTGGAAATCACCGGGAACGGTTTTCTTGTGAATGCCGAAATCTTGGTCGAAGCCAAACGAAAGGGCTGTTCGGTTGTTGAAGTCGGCGTCACTCATCGCCCGAGGACGGCTGGGGAGAGCACCGTATCGATCAAACACATTCCACAAGTGTTGACGCAGCTATTGCGATACTGGTGGAACCGGGTGCAGTTTCCCGCGATGGAGTCTTTGCCCTCGCAAGTGTCGCGACTTAGCATTTCTGATTCGGGGCAACTTCGGTTGGTCGGATTGCAAATCCTTTTACTCGTCTTTGCCACGCTACTAGTGACGACGAATCTTGGGTATCCCTTGATCGATCGAGATGAGACTCGATATGCAGAGATACCGCGCGAGATGATCGGTACCGGCAATTGGGTTTTGCCGCAGCTGAATTTTCGAACCTACTATGACAAGCCACCGCTGACTTATTGGCTTTGTGCGATATCGTACAAATGCTTTGGTGTCAGTGAATCGTCTGCTCGGCTTGTCCCTGCGGCGGCGGCGTTGCTGACTTTAGCAATGACGATGGCGTTCGCTTCGAGAGTGTTCGATAGGCGAGTGGGACTGTCGACCGGAATCGTGCTGTTTCTATCTGCAGGATTCTTGTTTAGCAGTCGGTATCTGTTGCTCGATGGTGTCCTGACAGCGTTTGTTGCCGGTGCGATGTTCACAGCGTATGAAGCGATAAGCCCGAGTTCTCGTTCGGCGACAATCCGTTGGATCTGGTGGACGCTATCGGCAGTGATGACCGGTCTGGCCTTTTTGACGAAAGGACCTGTGGTGTTGGTGTTGGGGGCGCCTTGCTTGTTGGCGTATTGCTGGATTTCTGAATCTTGTCAAAAACCAACGCGATGGCAGGTCGCATGGTTCGGATTGGTTGCGGCCACGATCACGTTGCCCTGGTTTGTGCTGGTTCATCGACAAGATCCGAATTTCTTGATGGAGTTCTTTTACAAGCACAATGTCGCGCGTTTTGCAGGCGCCTTTCATGAAAAACCGATTTGGTTCTTTATTCCTGTGCTGCTGATTGCTGGTCATCCTTGGTCGTTCCTAACCGTCCCCTACATCCGTTTCCTTTTGGGACGGGATAAGCATCAGAGGAATCATCGTCCACAAGCCCTAGGATTCGTTTGCCTTTGGGCGGTATGGACGTTCGCGTTCTTTTCGATATCGAAGTGCAAATTGCCGACCTACTTGCTACCTGCGGCACCAGCGTTCGCGATGATGATGGGGCATTTCATGTCAGCGATTGTTCAGAAGTCAGCGACGAATGAGTCACAGGCGAACGAGTCACAGGGAAGGGCGAAGATGATGATCGCCCGTGTTTGGTCGCCACGTGCGGCCTTGCTGACGACTTGTTTTGTCGGAATCGGTTTTGCAACCTTTCAGTGGATCACCGCGAGTCAAGAATCAATGGTCTTGGCGGGTTGGCTTTTCGTTTGGGCCGCAATGATCGTGTTCACGATGCAGTCCATCGTTCGTGGATCGATGCTGCGGTACGAATGGCCAATGGTTGGCGTCACAACGCTCGTTCTAGCGACCATGGTGTTTCATCAATCGCTTCCGGCTTACAGCTATCAGCAAACGCTGTTGGCAAAGTCATCGACATTTTCGAAGCCATTGCTAAGCACACCTGATGTTCCGATCGCAACTGTCAGTCATGAGTTTTCAGAAGTGCCGTTTTATCTGAAACGCAGCGACGTCGAAAACTATTCCGATGTGACAGACGAGAGGTTGAAATCGTTTGTGCTACGATCCGAGCGATGCTACATGATCGTCAAACAGTCGGTCGATGAAAACGAGTTGGCTCAAAGCATGCCGGTCGGGACACGAATCACCAAGATCGCTCAGCAAGGGACTTCACAGTTGTTTGACGTGATGGTTCCCGAGACCGCATTTCGGCTTGTGTCAAAGCAAGGCAATGAAGACAGCGACCGCACAATGCAATAGTGAGATCGCGAGTCTTCGGCGGCTAGGCAAGAGGTCGCAATGGTGGTGATCTCCGAACTGAATCGCATCGAATTCAGATCGCAAGGTAACTCTATAGCGGTGCGACAATTTTGATTGACATGAACGTTTTGGAAATCTAGACTGCCTTCTCTATGTACCAGTCTTTCAATCGAAACGTAGCAAAATGTTGCGAACTGCTTCGGTCAGTCCTGACCAAGGCAGGGGTTTTGATTGTCGTCATGGTTGCGTCTGCTTCTTCTGCGTATGGCAGTTGTGGCGACTGGTTGCAGCATCCTGCTGGTGAGCAGTCGATGGACGCTTCACATTCGGCCGGCACTATAAATCTGGCTGGCACAGTACGTTTTGCAAGCACAGGGGCATTGCCGTTTGGCAAGCTTCCTTGTGATGGTCCGAATTGCAAAAGTGCTCCATTCGTTCCAAGTGCTCCGGTTCCAGTGTCCTCCGTTTCGTTCAAGACGATCAAGGATTACGGCTGCGAGCAAAAACAGCGTTCAGTTGCTGATATCAGCGAAGCTGAACTCCTCTATTTTGAGCCAGAAGTTTCATTCCTGGCCGGTCATCGTGGACGCGTTGAGCGTCCACCACGGGCTGTCTAAAGTCGCGTTGGATTTTACGGAAGTCCTTGCTGGGAAACCGTTTGCGTCGTTGGTCGCCTTGTCGCGAGATGGCCTTCAGCTGCGGTTGGTCATGTTCAAACTGCGATGATTCGCAGCTTGGCTAACGTGACCGAATTCAGCTGCTTCGGGCTGCGTCGCTGACTTGCCAGGCAGGATCCTGGTTGGTTGGCCACCTACTCCGCCAACGCTTTCGAACTGTCGTTTCGTCCGGCTTCACCATGCCACCTGGGACTCGCTGTCGCCGTGGTTTGTGTGACGATTCACTTGTCTGTGAAGTGGATTTCGTTGTCCGGCTACGTCGTTGTGACCAGTCCGCATCTGGCCCCTCGTCACGCAGCATGAGGTTGCTTGGGGTAGTGCTCTGCGCTGTTCGCATCGACGGTTTATGAACTTATCAAGCGAGCGTTTGGCTGGGTTTGAAGGTGTCGATTCTTCGCTCTTGCCGGACGTTCGTTAACACGATCCTTCGCTCTTCCGGAGGACGCGTCGTCAACCACGAACCGAATCAATTTGGAGATCAGTGAATGTCCACAGCAACCTGCGAGCTACCTAAAGCGACCAGTCAGATGACATGGATGGAGAGGATCAATGGCCCTTACCACAAAGAGGCTCTTTGGATTTACACCGCAATCGTTTTGGCGCATTGGACTGAACACCTAGCGCAAGCGATTCAGATTTATGTCCTCAATTGGCCGATCCCTGAATCGCGAGGAGTGCTCGGACTTTGGTTCCCTTGGATGATCAAATCCGAAGCGTTGCACTATGGATACGCGATCATCATGTTGGTCGCATTTTGGATCCTTCGCAAAGGATTCGTAGGCCAATCGCTGACTTGGTGGATGGTCGCGTTTTGGATTCAGTTTTGGCACCACATCGAGCATGCCTTGTTGCAAAGTCAGGCGATCTTGCAACGAAACCTTTTTGATTCACCGGTCCCGGTCAGCATTCTGCAGTTGGTCGTACCGCGAGTCGAACTGCACTTGTTCTACAACACCGTTGTGTTTGTCCCGATGGTGATCGCGATGTTCTATCACATGTTTCCACTTCCCGGCGAAGCTGCCCACCAGGGTTGTTCGTGTGCATGGCAACCACGTGCCAAAAGGGCCTAGTTGCTGTGGTTGGGAAATGCATCGATCACGATGCAATAAACGTGTTTAGAAAGTTGCTTTTACCAAGGTTTCATTATGAATTTAGTTCGTTCCTTCATCTCGATCTTTTTGGTCGCTCTGTTCGCTGTTTCGATTGCCGGTTGGTTCTGGGCTGGAGGGCAACCGTCGCCCCAATCGATCGGGTCTCGCGTGGTGCTGGTGTTATGCGGTTTGTTGTCAGTCGGATGTTTCACTTTGCTGTGGAGTGCAAAGCCAGGGACAGCAGAAGAGATGATTTCGCCTACTGCTCATCAATCTTAGGAGAGGAAAAGATGCATTGTTTAAAGCGATCGAAGTATCAGCTGAATGCAATAAAGGTATGCGTTTCGGTCTTCTTGGCATTGGCAATCGTCGGTTGCGAAGGTGGAAGTACGCAAAGTCCAACGGGCAGTGCTGAGGTGACGTTCCAGCCTTCACAGCCAACGGTTGGGCCATGCGACTTGACGATCAAGCTGGTCGATGGCGAAGGGAAGCCGATCGAGGATGCGAAGCTGACGGTCGAAGGCAATATGAACCACGCCGGGATGAAACCTTCGTTTGCCGAAATGAGCCAAGCAGATGAACCTGGTGTCTATGAAGGGACTATTGATTTCACGATGGGAGGTGACTGGTTTTTACTGGTTTCGGCTGAAGGTCCAAGCGGCGAAGTTATTGAAACGAAGGTTGATGTTCCGGGGGTGAACACGAAGTGAGTTCCCTTGGGACGCAGCACTCAGCTAGACGTCGCTCTGAGCAGGATCCTCCGAGGGGGGCAACAGGTAGGCGAAAGCAGCGGTCATCGATCGATCTGTTTTCGATTCCGTTGCTCGGAGGAATCCTGCGTCATCGTTGTTCACGGTTGTTGCTGCAAATCCCTGTTTTGCTAGTTAGCTTGATCATGGTGGGGCATGCTTTCTGGGGACCGCAACTGGCGCCGAAGAACCTCGCTGCTTTATTGACTTGGGTTCATTTTCGCGGCCTGGTGGTCCTGGTGATCTTGCTAGGCGGGAACTTCTTTTGCATGGGGTGTCCCTTCATGCTTCCGCGCGCACTGGTTCGCAAGGTTTATTCACCTCGTTGGAATTGGCCAAAAGCACTTCGCAACAAGTGGCCTGCGATCACGTTGTTCGTCGGAGTGTTGTTCGCGTATGAGCTATTTGATCTGTTTGCCGATCCATGGTGGACCGGCGTTTTGATTGTCTCCTACTTTGGTTTGGCAACAGCGGTGGATAGCCTGTTTCGGCAGGCTTCGTTTTGCAAATATGTTTGTCCGATCGGTCAGTTCAATTTCTTGGCGTCCACATTGTCGCCGCTCGAGGTCGTAGTTCGCGATCCGTCGGTTTGTACGGAGTGTAAAACCAAAGATTGCATTCGCGGTCGACGGGATATTCAAAATGAGCTGACGTCGATAGGGGCCACGCAACAAATATCGGGTACGGTTGGCAGCAACAGAGCCAAGCTTCCTATCGTTCAGCGTGGATGTGAACTAGCGCTTTTTCAGCCACGTAAAACGGGAAATCTTGATTGCACGTTTTGCATGGACTGCGTCTATGCGTGTCCGGCGGACAATGTCGGAATCATCGCTCGATTGCCCGGCGAAGAGCTTGGCCAGATAGGTTCCAGATCCGGCCTTGGGGTGCTGGAACGGCGTCTTGATTTTTCCGTGCTGGCGGTAGTGTTCGCATTTGGCGCTTTGCTGAACGCATTTGCGATGATCAGTCCGGTTTATACGCTGGAAAGGGCGATTGCGAACGCGACCGGTCTGCGAGTGGAATGGCCGATTTTGGCAGCCATCTTCTCTTTGTTTTTGGTAATCGAACCCGCAATCTTGCTGCTGTCTGCTGCTGTGATTACCAAGCGACTAACCGGATCGAATGATTCGGCAATTGCGATTGTGAAACGTTTAGCACCGTCGTTGCTACCGATCGGGTTTGGTGTCTGGCTTGCACACTATGCGTTTCATTTTTTAACGGGTGCACTGACGATTATTCCCGTCTCTCAAAATGCCGTGCGTCAGGCCTTTGGTACCGCATGGCTTGGAAAGCCGCAGTGGTCACTGGGCGGGATGCCGGAATCGATGGTTTATGCGATCGAACTCGGATTTCTATTGATGGGGTTCATCGGTTCTGTCGCGACAGCATGGATGATCTTGCATCGCATCCAGCAAGGGTTCGCGTCCAAGGGGCCAGATCGAGCTTCCCTTCAATCGTCGGTCGCTAAGGCAACCGTTCCGTGGGGTGTTTTGTATTTCCTGATGCTGGTGTCGGCGATCTGGATCATGAATCAACCGATGGACATGCGCGGGACTTTTTTGGGTGGCTGAAATGACTATTTACAAATTGAAAGGAAGTCTGCTTCGCAACGCAGTGTTGTTGATCGCTTGTTCGTTTGCATCGAAAGCGACTGCCCACGAAGGACCGCCGTTTCCTCTAGAGCTTGATCAGCCGGTTGCGGGTTATTCAGTTTCGGTCTGGGCTGATCCCGATATTGGCGAGGCTCGCTTCTTCGTCATTGTCGAATCGGAATCGGGAGAGATGCCTTCGGTTGTTCCTGAAGTTCAGCTTTGGGTCGAGCCTATTGATAGCCGACTGCCCAAGGTGAGCGTCCCGATTGATCGCCAGAAGTTAAAGGGAAGTTTGCAGTTCTTGTCGAAACCATTCTTTGATCGGCAAGACCATTGGAATGTCGGAATCCGCGTTATACGGCCCGACGGGAGCTCCAGCGAATTGGTGTCGGTTGTCGAGTCGACTCCACCCGGGTACGGGCCTTGGGATCTGGCAATTTATTTGTTTCCGTTCGCATTGATCGGCGGCGTTTGGTGCGTCGCGATCGCAAGGCGAGTACGGCACATGAATGACGACCAGTTCAGTGAAGTGGATCATGTGCCGTCTGACAATCTGCCGAACACCGGGACGGTGATTGATTGTGAATAGTAAGAAATCAGGAACCGCTATGAATCGGTGGCGTTGGATGATTGGCGGGATGGTCGTTGTTGCCATGCTAATCGTAGTCGTCATGATCAGCTGGAATCGTTTCGCACGGATGCCGAATCGACGAGTGCCAACGGAAACCGTTACGGCAGGCTTCTTTGTCAGTCTTGCCGCGCTTGATGTCGAGGAGAACGAGCGAGCGGCGCGAGTCCTCGACGAGCTTGTCAAAACTGAACCAAGCGAGCCCGCGCTATGGGCCAATCTTGCAGTCGCAAAATTGCGTCTTAACGACCTGCAAGCTGCAGAGTTGGCACTTAACGAAGCGTTGCAGAGGGCCCCAGAGTCACGCGAGGTGCTGCGGTTGAAAGCTCAGTTCCTGGAATCATCTGGAGACATTGGGTCAGCGATCAACGTGCTGCGGAAACTGAATCAGCAGTGGCCGCAGAATATCCGTGTGGCTTTTAATTTGAGTCTGCTGCTTGGCCAGATGAATAGCGAATCGGCTGATAGCGAGTGTTTGAGATTGCTGGAAGGAATCTTGAAAACGCATCCACAGAATTTGCGAGTCCGCTGCGAATCGGCTCGGTTAGCCGCCACCATTCCGGATATAGACTCGCTGCAATCCTCCATTGAATTTTTGAACCAGGACCGATCGAAATGGACTGACCCGCAGCTCAAGCAACTCGATCAAGCGATGACTGCGGCGGGGGAAGGGAACTTTCGGCAGGCCGCGGTTTCGCTGACATTTTTTGAAAACTTATCCAAGCCATCGGTGGCTTATCAGCGAAGTCTTGATGAATTGGGGATCCTCTCGGTCACCGCCGTTGGAACTCCGGTCCGTTCATTTATCGCAATGGCAATGCCGCCTGCAGAAGCTTCGCCAGCAGACGTGAAGCTTCGTTTTGCCATTGATCAGTCTCCCGGAAAAGCAGCGCGGCTCGATCTGTTATTGGGCGTGAATCAACCCGGAAAGCGATGCTCAACCCTTTTGTCGCTTTCTGGGGAGACGATGCACGTTCAGGGGTCGGCCGCGCTGCCCTTTCCAGGATACACGCCAAACGAAAGTCTGGCATGTGTGGCATGGGCGGACATGAACGATGACTTTGAAAATGACCTAATTTGCGTCGGTTCAGAGGGGACGAACCTATACCTAGCGGATAAGGATGGCTTTGGACGGGCCGAACTGAACGATGAACTGTTCAGCCGACCTTGGAAATCAGTGTGGTGTAGTGATGTCGAGGCGGATGGCGATTTGGATCTTATGCTAAGCGACCATTCCGGATCGTTGCAATGTTTCCTGAACAACGGTGCGGTCGGTTTTCAATCCGATCCGTCGTTTGCGGCGTTTAAGTCAGTGACGTCGCTGAAGGAAATCGATTTCGATCGCGATGGTGACTTGGATTTCGTCAGTCTCGATAAAGATGGCCAGTTGCATCTGTGGTCCAATCAGCGTGGCGGAAAATTTGAATCGACGGCTTTTGAAGGGCTAAAGCGGTTTTCCTCCATTGCCATTACAGTTGCTGATCTGAACCGCGATGGCATTTTTGAAATCATCGCTTTGGATCAAAACGGTGGCATCAGGAGTCTTCAATTCGACGGTCAATCCTGGAAGGCTACTGATGTTCTGCCGAAAGCCATTCGACTGCCCACCGAAGGCGATTCGATTTCCAATGCGTTTTTAACCGTCGAGGATATCGACAATAACGGCGCGATCGATTTAGTCATCAGCGCCGCTTGGCAGAGCGTGGTTTGGTTGCAAGATGATCGATCAAGTTGGCATTCGGTCGAGGTTGGGGTGCAGCAACTGACGTCCGTGGTTGACGTGGATTGCGATGGATTGCTCGACTTGATCGGTATGAGTGATGGGCAACCACAGCTGGCCATCAACAAAAGCTCAGCGAACTATCGTTGGCATGACATCAGCCCTCGCGCGAATACGGCCGCCGGTGACAAACGCATCAATTCGTTTGGCATCGGAGGACATGTCGAAGTTCGTGCGGGTAACACAATTCAGACCAAAGTGATTGAGTCTTCGCGAGTGCACTTTGGGTTAGGCGATCACTCACAAGTCGATGTCGCCCGATTGATATGGCCCAATGGAACAAGCCAAGCCGAATTCGGACTCGAACGGAATGGGCAAACCGTCGCATCGCAGCGACTCAAAGGTTCATGTCCTTGGGTGTTCACGGATAACGGAGATGAGTTCCAGTTCGTAAAAGACTTTCTTTGGCGTTCGCCTCTGGGGTTGAAAATCAACGCACAGGACACTGCCGGCGTGACTCAAACCGAAGACCGGATCAAGCTTCCCGGCAGCGTTTTATGCGAACGTGATGGACGCTATGAGATTCGGATCACCGCGGAGCTTTGGGAGACACACTTCTTTGATTCTGTCGCACTTGTTGCGGTCGACCATTCGATTGACACCGAAGTCTTTGTTGATGAGCGATTCGCTCCACAGCAAGAGCCGACTCGTGAAATCTTTGTCGGATCGCCACCAACGCCGATGCAAAGAGTCCGCGATGAAAATGGAGCAGACGTTGCGGCTCTGCTAGCCGAAAATGATGAGATCTACGTCGACGGTTTTAAACTTGGGAAATACCAGGGCGTTGCGGATGACCACTGGGTGGAATTCCAGTTTCCTAGCGAAGCCTCCGACGCAGATGAACTGTTCATTGTGGCGCATGGTTGGATCTATCCGACCGACAGCTCATTGAATGTCGCGATTGCACAGAATCCTGGTGTCGCTCCATACGGATTAGTTCTGGAGCGGCAGCTACCAGACGGATCATGGGAAATCGTCAATGATCAAATCGGTTTTCCAGCGGGGAAGCACAAGGATGTGATCATCCCGATGCATGGTCAAGAAATTGCGACGGCATCGACATACCGGTTGCGGACCAATATGGAGATCTATTGGGACTCGTTGCGTTGGTCGGTTCGTATTCGAGATGACGATGTTTCTGAAACAGATTTGCCTTTGGTGAAATCTGATCTGGCACATCGTGGGTATTCGGTATTGGAACCAATCGATCGTCGCCGTCCAGACACCCCGACCTATACAGTCGACCGTGTTGAGCCGATCTGGATGGACTTGAAAGGATTCTATACCCGCTACGGTGATGTCGCCGAATTGCTCGCCCAAACCGACGATCGCTATGTGATCATGAACGCGGGAGATGAGATGCGATTGCAGTTCGCGTACAAGCCCGTCAAAGGAATTGATAACGAACGCAAGCGAGACTTTATCTTGATCGGCGACGGATGGGTGAAGGACGGAGACTTCAACACGTCATTTTCGACAACCGTGGGGCCTTTGCCACGGCATCACGATGTCGACTACCAAGGACCAGCTACAGGACTGATGAAAGATCCTGTCTATCTAAAACATTCCGATGACTGGCGTCGATTCCACACACGCTACGTGTCATCAAAGCCATTCTTCAAGTCTCAGAAGGATCGCGTCGTTCCCTCTAGTCAGTTCCAGGGCGAGTAATCCATGTCACGTTCATTTTTAGCATTCGCATTCGCCGGGTTGTTGTTTGGGCCCGCCGCGTATTTTCGTTGGGCGGACAAGCAGACAAGCGAGATCGGGCATGAAGTCGTCTCCCAGGACAGTCGCCTTCAACGATACGGATTCTCGCTGCGTGAAGTTGCGTCGGATGTCGGAGTCGATTTCGTTCATCAACCTCCAAAAATCGATGCCCGATTGGACCACATCGGTCCGCAGGTCGCGGCAATGGGGGCGAGCGTTTCGGTGGTCGATGTGGATCGCGATGGCTGGCTAGATTTTTATTTGACATCCAGTGCACCGGATACGAAGAACTGTTTCTTTCGCAACAAAGGTGACGGAACGTTCGACGAGATTGCGGAGCAGTTGGGGCTTGCCGATCTGAATGTTCCCGGAACCGGTGCTTGCATGGGTTCGGTTTGGGGCGATATCGATAATGACGGATTCGATGACGTGCTGGTCTACAAATGGGGCAAGCAAATCATCTTGAAAAATCATCAAGGAAAAAGATTTGAGCCGATTGATCAAACCGAATCGCTTCCACAATGGGCGAACATTGGTTCGGCAACTTGGCTGGACTACGATCGGGATGGGTATATCGATTTGTTCTTGGCAGGCTATTGGCCGAACGAGGTTCAGTTAGAAGAACTGCGTGACACGCGGATCATGCCCGAGAGTTTCGAGTACGCCGACAACGGTGGAGGCAAGTGGCTTCTGCGAAACAATCGGCAAGGTGGATTCGAGGACGTCACCAAGGAAGTTGGGCTTGATAGTAAGCGTTGGACCCTTGCGGTGATCGCGGCCGATTTGAACGGCGATAGCTTCGCTGATTTGTTTCTTGCAAACGACTATGGCGTTTCGGAAATCTATGTCAACGAATCGGGGAAGAGGTTTCGTGAGGTCGGCAAAGAAGCCGGTGTTGGGTATTCGCCGAAGAGTGGAATGAATGCGGCGATCGGAGATGTGTTGAACGACGGGCGGTTTTCGATCTACGAAAGCAACATCTCCGAAGAGGGCGTTTTGCTGCAGGGAAACAATCTGTGGTTTCCAGCCAGCGATGGGACATTCAAATTCCAAAACCTCGCATCGGTCATGGGAGTCGAAATCGGTGGGTGGAGCTTTGGTGCACAGTTTGGAGATCTGAACAACGACGGGTTTACCGATCTGTATGTCACCAATGGCTATGTTTCCGGCGATCGTGGAACCAGCTACTGGTACGACTTTTCACAAATCACAGGCGGCCACGAGCAAATCATTTCGGACGCGATGAATTGGCCTGACATGCAAGGACGCAGTTTGGCGGGCTACCAATCTAAGCGGGTGTGGCTGAACGATGGTGCCGGAAAGTTCCGTGATGTCGCGCAGTGGGTCGGGGTCACCGATCGATACGACGGACGTGCCGTTGCACTCGCCGATTTCCGAAATCAAGGCACGCTCGATATCGTCGTTGCAAATCAGTGTGATCGAGCTTTGCTGTACCAAAATACGATCAGTTCCGATCGTCACTGGATCGCAATCGAGTTAAAGGGAACGGTCAGTAACCGAAATGCGATCGGTGCGCAGGTGCGAGTTTTTTGGGACGGTCAGCAGCAACTGCAGGAACGCGTCGCAGCGAGTGGATATTCGGCGCAGAACCAAAGTCGCCTTCATTTTGGACTAGGAAGTGCCACGGCCGTGGATCGTATCGTGGTCCGTTGGCCAAGCGGAAACGAGCAGACGATTCAGTCCCCGGCAATCGACAAACTTCATTTGATCGAGGAACCTAAATGAACACTACCAATCCATCTGAATTGACCGGTGAAATCGAAGCAGGTTGCGACAATCTTTCGGTCAAGGCGAAGACTTGGCGTGACTGGTTGACACTTGAAAATCGCTTCATGGCGCCACTTTTGATCACCAGTATTCTGCTGGTGGGACAGTTGAGCTTTGGCTTTCTCGAAAGCTGGTCACGGACATTGATGGCGATCGCCGTTGCGGTCGCAACTGAACTGGTGCTCGGACGATTGTTCCTTGGGAAGTTTCCACATTTGGCGAGTGCGTATATCTCCGGAATCAGTGTTGGCATTCTGATTCGTTCGCCATTCATTTGGCCATACGCGATGTGCGCGGCGATATCGATCATGTCCAAGTACGTGCTGCGTCGGAATGATCGACATCTATGGAACCCATCGAATTTCGGTGTTAGCGCGATGCTGTTTCTGTATCCCGCTGCGGTCGCCAGTTTAAGTATTCAGTGGGGCAATACGCTTTGGCCGATGATTGTCGTCTGGGGACTTGGGGCGATGATCATTCGTCGCTTGAAGCGTTTTCACATCTGTTTGACTTATGTGGTTTCATTTGTCGCGTTAGCCGGCGCGAGAAGTTGGTTTACAGACAGTCCGTTTCTTGCGAATGTCGCGCCACTGACAGGACCGATGTATCAGCTGTTCGTGTTCTTCATGATCACAGATCCGAAAACAACCGTGCGAACGAAACGCGGGCAATGTTTAGTCGCTTTTTCCGTCGCATTGGTCGAAATGGTTTTGCGACTCGCTGAAGTGATTCATGCACCGTACTATGCATTGTTTATCGTTGGCCCGATCGCGTTGATGATCGAAATGCAGATGGAGCAATCGAAGGCTAAGGTTGGTCGTGCTGAAGGGCAGGTAAACCTTGCCGATTGTGCGTCCGACTGTCATTAACAGGCAGAAGTCATTGACCGTGCCAAAGATTTGGGTATCGGAGCGATCGTGATATGACGATACACCCCCGCAAGGGTTGAGCAAAACGTTGTCCATGAACATGTTTTGCGCAAAGAGGCGTATCGATGCACATCGCTCGTGCCAAAGGGCAAGGACTGGCCCTGTTGGTGGCGCTGGCCACCACATCTGCAGTTTCAAATGTTGAGGCAGATGAACCAACCGTTCTTCATGATTCTCAAATCGTTGATGATTTAGCAACGAGTTCAGTTTTAGGTGACGCCAGTGACGTCGTTGTGGCTGGCCACGCACGTTCGGCCTGCTATTGCCGGGACCAAATCGATTGGTCGTTGTATCCTGGAACAATCCATCCGATGCCGAAACCAGGCATTGTGCCGATTCCACCAAAGGGGCCAGGGTACTACAGCGCGTTGGACACGCTGATGGGAAATCGTCTGGAGAAGCCTCCCAAATCGGGATACGCTCCTTTCGCCATCAATGCCTGGCCGTTTTTCGATGCGGACTGGCGATACGTGGAATCTGTCCCGAACTGCCAATGGACAGCGGTCGAGCGATTGAAGCGACTGCACCTGTCAGAGCGATTGCTTCTGAGCACGGGCGGAGAGTTTTGGGTTCGCTACACCAACGAAACCAACAGTCGTTTGCAAGCTGCGAACAACGATTTTACGCTCGCTCATGTTCGACAATATGCTGACTTTTGGTTTGGCGAGTCGCTGCGAGTTTATGGCGAGTATGTCTGGGCAGACAGCTTTGATGAAGAACTTTCGCCTGTTCCTCCAGACGTGGACAGGGGAGACATTTTGGATCTGTTCGTAGATTTGAAACTTGGCGAGCTTGGCGGTGAGTCAGTTTATGTTCGCGGCGGTCGGCAAGAATTGTTATTTGGGTCGCAGCGAATGGTCACTCCCTTGCCATGGGCCAACAAGCGACATTCATTTGACGGTTTTCGCATGTTCCGGCACGGCAAGGAGACTGACGTCGACGCGTTTTGGACTAAGTACGTCCCACCTCAAGCGAGCGAGTTCGATTCCGCCGACGACCAGCAGACGTTCGCCGGATTATGGTGGAACGATCATTCGAAAAAAGGAAGTTCAAAAGACCTCTATTATTTGTTCTATGACAACGAAAATACGGTGTCACAGCTGGGGATCGGCCGTGCACCTTTCCAGACTCACACCGTCGGATCTCGTTGGTCCGGCAATCAAGACGGATTCATGTGGGACATCGAAGGTGCGATGCAATTCGGTCGCCAAGCCGATCGAGACTTGGTCGCTGGGATGGGCACCGTCGGCTTTGGAAAAGGTTGTCCGGACGCACCATGGTCGCCGACATTTTGGATGTACTACGATTATGCCAGCGGAGACAACGACCTGAGTTCAGGTGATGCGCATACCTTCAATCAGCAATTCCCATTCGGGCACTATTACTTTGGCTGGATGGACTTGATCGGCAGGCAGAACATCCATGATCTAAACGCCCATTTGTATCTGTACCCGAACAAGTGGACCACGATGTGGTTGCAATACCATCACTTCTATTTGGCCGAAGAACGCGACGCGCTCTATAACGCCGGCGGAGTGGCCTACCGACATGATCCGACGGGTGCCGCAGGGAACAACGTTGGTGACGAAATCGACTTGGTCTTAAATTTTCATCTGACGCGCTATTCAGATATTCTGGTCAGCTACAACAAGCTGTTCGGCGGGAAGTATCTAGAAGCGACCGCCAACGCCAACCAAGATAGCAATGCCGAAGCGTTGTATCTGATCTTCCAGCAACGTTGGTAATGAAGTCACCGCAGGGCTAAGGAAACGGTCAAGGACCGCCGATAGGTTTGCTTGGCAGATCTGTTTGGCGGTCCGTGTTCAGTGCTTGCCTGGGCGACTAGGTGTGTGAGCCAAAGACGGCTTCGTACAAACGCGTGAACTCGGGTGATCGATCTTCGCTTTGCTGAAAAATGCCATCGATCAGGTTGCGTTCGCTCTGGCGGATCGAGTCGCCGCTGCACAGCAGTTCCATCAGAAGAATAGCTTCTTCGCGAGAGACTTCGCCGTCTTCTAAGATGACGCTTCTGACGCAGGGAAATAGGATGGCATCAAATTCAGGGCAGATCTCGTCGGCGTTCTTCATCAATTCGACAAGAAACTTAACATCGTCGATGTCCAACTTCTTGTCGGCGACAAGGTTGCGTTCGATCAAAGTGACTTCGGCGGGCGAGATCTTCCGATCGGCCAAAACGATTTCACGAAGCTCTTCTAGATAGTTCATTTTCGCACCTGTTGGCTCGATGGGCACCCGTTTGGGAAATCTAGGTTGCGAACTGCGCGAATGCGAAGTCTTGCCACGCGTTTTCGAAACGCACGACGGATTGTTTGGGTTTTGCGGGTGCTGTTGTTCCATAGCGAAGAGCGACCGGTTGTTCGAATCGACTAGAATGTCGGATACCAATGTTCCGCTACCAGCAAGAGTTCGTCGCCGTGAAAACACGATTCTGTTTCCTTGTCTTTGCCGTCGTTTGTGCTTGGGGTCATCCCAGCGATGCGGGTGATTCTCCCGCATCTCGAGTGCTTGTGATTGGGATCGACGGTACCCGGGCGGACGCATTGAAAGCCGCCAAGACTCCAGCGATCGATCGGCTGATTCAGGACGGGGCATTCAGCGACGGGACAAAAATTCTTGGTCAGCGATACCGTGGCAACAACACCGTCAGCGGTCCTGGATGGTCAAGCTTTTTGACAGGTGTTTGGGCTGACAAGCACGGTGTCGATGACAACTCATTCGAAGGCCGGAACTACGAAGCGTTCCCTCATCTGTTCAATCGTGTGAAGAGTCAATTTCCAGGGGCGACGACGGCATCGTTTGTAGACTGGGAACCGATTGACCAGTACATCGTTTCGGACGCCGATGTCCAAAAGGTATATCCGGCCGAAGGTGCAGATGACTACGCCGAAAAAGACGAAACGATAACCGTGGATGCTTGTCAGTATCTTTCCGAGTCGGATCCGCATGCGGTGGTCGTTTATCTTGGTGCGATCGATGAAACCGGGCACCACAACGGTTTTCACCCCTCGGTTCCTGCTTACATCTCGGCGATCGAAAAGGTTGACACACAGATCGGTCGTTTGGTTGATGCGGTAAGGTCGCGTCCAAACTATCAAAGCGAGAATTGGTTGGTTGTCATTTCAACGGATCATGGCGGTCGTGGAGTCAGTCATGGCGATGGACACGATGTTCCCGAGATCAATACAACGTTTCTGGTCGTCAGTGGGCAAGCCGCACGGAAGGGAGCAATCAAGGAACAAACTTATGTCGTTGACGTGACGGCCACCGCATTGTCACATCTTGGCGTTAGGATCAAGCCGGAATGGAAGTTGGATGGTAGGCCAGTCGGACTAGAGAACGTGTCGTCCTCCAAAGCGGTTCCCTAACAATGCTGCAGTTCCGTTTCGTATTAACCTTGGTAACGCTGTTTGTCGGCTGGAATTTTATCGGTTGGGATTTCATAGCCGCAGACGATTTCTTTGTCGACAAAGTCGCTCCGTTATTGCAGCGACGATGTCTCGATTGTCACAACGACGGACTGAGCAAAGGCGACTTTTCACTGTCGAACGCTTTACATTTGGAAGACTCTGGGTTTGTTGATCCGGGAAACCCGCAAGACAGTTATCTCATCGAGCTAGTGACACCCGTCGACGGGAAAGCTGAGATGCCGCAAGATGCGGCCCCGTTGAACGATGACGAAATCGCGATTTTGCGAGAGTGGATTTCACAAGGTGCGACGTGGACCCCATCGATAACGCTTCAGCCATTCGAGGTGACTGATCGAGATTGGTGGTCGCTAAAGCCGATTCAAAACACAGACGCTCCCGATGGCAACGGGGATTTCGATCATGCCAGCGTCAATCCTGTTGACGCGTTTATTGATCGTGCATTGCGAATCAAAGGTTTGCAGCCGGTCGAGCGAGCTTCTCCAGCAGTATTGATACGGCGATTGACGTACGATTTGACTGGGTTGGCACCGACGCCAGATGAAGTCGAGTCCTTCATACAAGATTGGTCAGTCAGTTCTCGCTCGGCTTGGGAGACGCTCGTCGATCGCCTCTTATCATCGGAGCGGTTCGGTGAGAAGTTTGCCCAGCATTGGCTTGATGTCGCTCGCTATGCCGAAACCCACGGATTCGACAAAGATAAGCCTCGTCAAAACGCATGGCCTTATCGCGATTATGTGATTCGCGCGTTCAACAACGATAAGCCTTACGACCGTTTCGTTCAGGAGCAGGTTGCCGGCGATGTGCTGTTCAAGAATGATCCGGAGGGCGTGCTGGGGCTAGGCTTTTTGGCAGCCGGGCCATGGGATTTTATCAGCCACTGGGAGGTCGGCGAATCAAAGCTTGATGGACGGATTGCCAAGCACCTGGATCGCGACGAAATGATTGCGGCGGTGTTCAACGTTTTTCAAAGCACGACAGTGCAGTGTGCCCAGTGTCACCACCATAAATTTGATCCGATTCGGATGGAGGACTACTACCGACTGCATGCGGTCTTTGCGGCTGTTGACCGAGCCGATCGTGTTTATGCAGGTCTGTCCAATGAGCAGCAGCAACAGAAAGATCGGTTGATTGCGCAGATCGATGAATTGGAGCACGAACGCGATTCGTTACGCCGCGAGCAAAATGAAGCGATCGCACGGCAGACTCAATCGATCGATGAACAAATCAGCGAGCTGAAGCTACGTTTCGGATCAAGCGAGCCGCAGCACCCTCATTTCGGATACCACAGCCAGATCGAGTCGGAAAGCGAGGTTGAAAAATGGGTGCAGATCGATTTCGACAAGCCGTTTGCCATTGATGAAATACAGATCTTTCCAGCATTCGACCAGTACGCTGATATCGGTGCAGGATTTGGATTCCCTGTTCGCTATCGTGTCGAAGCATCCGTAGACGGATCATTCGACAATCGCCCTGCGTTGTTGCTCGATGCATCCGATCGAGATCAGGACAATCCTGGATGCACGACGTTATCAATCGAAGCTGACTTAAAGGCGATTCGATCGATTCGGATTACGGCGACAAAATTGCGCGAACGTCGTGACGATTTTATTTTTGCATTGGCAGAAATCAAAGTTCTTGCCGGTGGGAACAACGTCGCGAAAGGGGCTCAGGTGACGGCCAAAGATAGTATCGAAGCCCCAGTGCGTTGGTCAAAGTCTAACTTGGTCGACGGCATCTACTACAAAGAACTAACCGATGAATCAGCAGAGGCTCAATTGCAGCAGCTCCGGATCAAACGTGAGCAGCTGGTAAGGAAGTTTCGTTCGAAGGAATCTCTGGAAACGATTGCCGGTTTGAATCAGTCGATTGAGAAGCGAAAGGTTCAGCTCAATCACATCCCCGAGGGGCAGTTCGTCTATGCGGCATCAACGGTGTTTCCCGGCGGAGGTCAGTTCAAAGCAACCAATGGAAAGCCTCGCCCAATTCATTTGCTGCGGCGTGGTGATCTAAAGAGTCCTGCCGAGGCAATGACACCGGGCGTGCCTTCGATGTGGGGCGGAGAACGGCTGCCGTTCTTTGAAAATGGAGCGTGGGATGAGGGAGAGGCCCGCTTGAGGCTCGCACGGTACCTAACGCAGGATGACAATCCACTGGTTTGGCGATCGATTGTCAATCGAATTTGGGGATGGACTTTCGGGGCTCCGATCGTGGGGACATCGAATGACTTTGGAAGAAGCGGTCAACAGCCAACCCATCCCGAGTTGTTGGACTACCTCGCTGCGAAAATGCGGGATGATCCTAACCATTCAATCAAGTCTATCGTGCGATTGCTGGTGTCCAGTGATGCGTATCAACGGTCCAGTCGCATTGATCCGGCAATGCAGGGAATCGATGCGGAGAATGCGTACTATTGGCGTTTCAATCGACGGCGACTGACCGCAGAAGAGTTCCGCGATTCGCTTTACCAGATCGCAGGGATACTTGATCTTAAGATGGGAGGCCCGAGTTTTCGTGATTTTGTAGTCGAGAAGCCCGAGCATTCACCTCACTACGAATACGAACTGCATGACCTCGACGATCCCACTTCACATCGACGCAGTGTGTATCGTTTTATTGTCCGCTCTCAACCGCAGCCAATGCTGACGACGCTGGACTGTGCCGATCCTTCGATCAGTATTCCGCGGCGAGACGAATCGACAACGGCATTGCAGGCATTGACATATTGGAACGATCGCTTGGTTGAGTTCATTGCTGAGCAATTTGGCGAGCAGCTTCGGAAGCGATCACCGACGAATGAACAACGTGTGCGAGACGCCTGTCGTTGCGCACTTGGACGTGAACCGTCTGACTTTGAACTGACTGAATTGCAAAGTCATTTACGGCGTCACGGAGAAGCGAGTTTGGCACGTGTGATTTTCAATCTGAATGCGTTTCTGTATCTGGACTAGTGCTTCGTTTCAACTCGATTTTAGGACTAGCCGTATGGCGTTGGCCACGGTTTCAGTGCAATAACCGGGGCTAACGCCCGTGGGCTGATGAACCAAACCCGTATTCTTATATGGAACGAAGCACTAGAGGGCATTCATGATTCATCGACGACAACTGTTGGGCACAATGGGAGGGGCGTTCGCTGGGTTGGCATTGGGCGATCTACTAGCACGAGATGGCGTGCTCACAGAGAGATTGCATCATCCTCCAAAAGCGAAGCGTGTGGTTCAGCTGTTCATGGCAGGGGCTGCCAGCCACGTCGATCTTTTTGACTTTAAACCGTTGTTGAAGCAGCGACATGGTCAGCCTTGGGATCCTGGCGAAAAGGTTGAGCTGTTCCAAAGCATGCCGGGTGCCTGCCTAGCAAGCCCTTGGTCGTTTGATCGCTATGGCGAACAAGGCAAGCACCTCAGTGAGATCGTGCGTCCGCTGGGGAAGGTTGTCGACGACATCGCTTTTGTTCACAACGTGATCGGAAAGACCGGAGTTCATAGTCAGGGGACTTTGTTGCAGACGACCGGATTTAGCTTTACCGGATTTCCAAGTGCAGGATCCTGGATTTCATACGCCCTGGGCAGTGAAACGGAAAACTTGCCTTCCTTTGTCGTGCTTCCAGATCATCGTGGTCTTGCATCGAACGGGGCAAAGAATTGGTCGCCGGCATTCTTACCGGCTGAATTTCAAGGGACGCAAATTCGTGTTGGCAGCGACGATCCGATTGCCAATCTCTTTGCCCCGAAAAGTGAATTCATCAATCGTGAAAGCGACCGAGATGGGCTGGCTGTCTTGAACCGATTGAATACCGAACACGCGGCACAGCGCATCGGTGATAACCGTTTGCAAGCTCGAGTGAAGTCCTACGAGCTGGCCGCTAGGATGCAGTTGAGTGCCAGCGATGCGTTGGATCTCAATGACGAACCGCAGTACATCCACGACATGTACGGTTTGGCAAAAGAGGGGCCGGGAGTGAATGACCAAGAGATCAACGTCAAAGCCGAGACTGAATTTTTTGGCCGCAAATGTCTGATCGCTCGACGTTTGTTGGAACGTGGCGTCCGGTTCGTGCAAATCTGGAGCGGCAATGACAACGGTTTTCCGCGACGTAATTGGGATTCACATGAAAACATCAAGCGAGATCACGAGCCATTGGCGATGGGGATGGCAAAGGGTGCCGCGGCACTGATTGAAGATCTGAAGCAGCGTGATCTCCTGAAAGACACTTTAATATTGTGGACGACCGAATTTGGCAGAATGCCTTGTTCGCAAGGTAGCCATGGACGCGATCACAATCCGTTTGTTTTCACCAATTGGCTCTGTGGCGGTGGGATCAAGCCGGGGACTTACGGCGAGTCGGATGAATGGGGCTTTCGCCCACTGGACCAGCAAAGCCCAACCCAAGTCTATGACATCTACGCAACAATCCTACATCAGTTGGGCATCGATCACACCAAACTGACAGTTAAGAACAACGGGATCGAACGCCGACTGACCGACGTGCACGGACATGTCATCAGCGAGATGGTCTAGCAACCTATCGATATTAAATTGTCGCCCTTCACTCCTTGAAGGTGGCATTCTTTACCGCTGGTTTTGTGAAGTAGAAAGCAGGTCTTGTAGAGATCAAACCTGAGAATCTACAGGCCGCTAAGTTAAAACCGGATTCGCAGGGACGCGGTGACGGCTTCACGGTGAGGACGCCGGTCAGTTGCTAGTTGACCGCGGCCAGCTCTTCGGCTGCGAAAGATTTTTCTCGTGCGAAACCCGAAATCATGTCCAACCGGATAACCTGGATCAGGTCTTTGGTTTCTTCGTCTTGAACAAAGCCTTGGATCCAGTCATCACCCCCCAGCAAGTTGTGCGGAAGGTAGTTGTCTTTCTGGAATTCTTTTACATCACAGACGCTGTCGACAACCAGTCCGGCTCGCTTGTTGTCTCGTTCAACGACTACGACAACGCCGATATGAAAACGCTGGACCAGGTCGCAAGCATTCGAGAAAAGTTCCAGAAGCTCTTGCAGATCGTTCGCTTTGGCGTGCTCGATGATGGCATTGGCCTTCTCGGTGTCGCCTTTGGCTACTAGGGCAGTAACTTTTTCCGCGATGGCATGAATGCGTTGGTGAGGCCCGTTGAATCGCGACATGATATCGACCAAGGCGATTTGGTCGCGGGCGAAACGGTTCATTTCTTCTGGGTCGGCCAACAACTGGTCGTACCACTTTCCAAACTTGCACTCGTGTGGATCGGTCGCAAGTTGAAATTCCGTTCCTTGGTGGACGGAGGCGTCGAGTTGATCCAACCAGAAAATATGGTCACGCTTGCGTTCTTCGAGCATTTCGATGATCGCATCGTTTTCATTCTTCAGGCTAGTCATGCCGAACATGGTGCGGATGTTCTGCACACACAAAGTTTGCCCGCGAAGGTTGATCATCCCTTCAACATGGGACGGCATCCCTGGCAATGGCGTGATGTTCAGCTTCTGAAGCGCGAGTAGTTCAAGTACACAATCGACTTGAATCGCATACGATTCACCACCAACCTTGCAGATTAGCAATGGGTTTGCACAGGTGCCGTTCAATCCGATCATTGTCAAGTTCTGCCTAGTTTTGAGGGCAACCTGGCATTTGAGCCTAATTCCCCGATGCCAGTGTTTGGTCAGCCTTCTGTGTCAGTCGATGGTTGGAAATCCGTTCACAACAGACGTATCAATGACACAACCATCCAGATATCTGACTATACAACTTGCTAAGAAGTAATCTGGCAGGCTGAAGGCAAACCCTCACGGTGATAACCGGTCATGATCCAAAAACGTGGTTCGGCTGTGGGGTCACGCTGGTCATGTTCATTGATTCAAGGTTCGCGATCGACCGAATCTGATCAGTTCATCTGAACGAAACGACGGTAAAACGTCTGAACCCAGCTGGTGAATCAAATTCGCTAAAGGTTTTTAGCAATACCCAGAATCCACGAGTTGGTCCGTTGCCGAGCTAAATGTAGCCTTCGTCCAACCGCCCCGGACAATCAGACGCGAAGCATCTCGGAAGTCTATCAACCATCCTTTCAGTCATGGCTGAAAGTCTGAGGCACGGCAGATACGAAAGCCTACTGAGAAATAGTGCAGCTTCTTTGAGTCGGCGCCGCTTCGACTGAGTCGGATTCTGTCTTGAACGGAGTCATCGATGTCACCACCGCGAATTGGCTGTTGATCATTGCGGTGACCACGGGAGATGCACCATTCACGTACGCCGCCATACATGCCGAACATTCCGGTGGGTAGAGGCTTCATCGAATCGACTGGCGTTTGGATTTGATATTGATTGGGGATCGAACCATAAACTTTTAATAGTTCCGCGTCGTCGCCCCATCCAAAAGTTGTTGTCGCATCTCCGAAACAGCAACGAGTCCATTCGTCTGGGAAAAGCAAACGATAGCCACGGCGATTTTTATAGTCCGGATAGATCCCGATGCTATCGAGCTCCTCTTCGCTCGCCGGATAACATTGGTCATCTTCATCGAGTCCCTCCTGTTCGGTCAACCATCGACAGTACTTCGTCGCGGCATACCAATCGATCAAGATCGCGGGGCAATGGTCATCTGGCAATCGCCGGTGATACTGGGTGTTATCGCTCTTGCCAGTTGGGTGTTCTCGGTTGAATGCGGCAAAGTCGGCTTTTGTGACCTCGCAGGCCCCGACATCCAACGACAGTCCTGGCCAATCGAAGCGGATGAATGTTTGCTTGTGTTGGTTGATTGACCATTTCTGATCCAGTGGTGCCTTTTTGCCAGCCAGCTCGGCAACCTGTTCATGAAGCCAGTTGGATTTTCCGTCGAGCTTTCGGAGGGCCCACCATGCGGCACTGTGCACTTCGGGTGATTTGGACGAGACGAATTGTTTTCGACAGCGATCGATTGCCTGTTCAAGTTCAGATTCTGACAAACGTTCTGTGTCGAGTGATCCGAGCAGCAGCAACAACGCGGCTTCAATAGAGGGATCTTTCGATGAAGCGAAAAGTTTGTCGATATAGCCGGGGGAGGTGTTCAGTAACGCTGTTCGTTCGATGATTTGCGATCGGCCGTTGGGGTTTGAACTGTGGCCAAGTAAACGGAGGAGTGTTTCAAAATTCTGTTTATGGAAAAGATATGCAGCCGCATTCGCTTGTCGGCTATCAATCGAAATATGTTCATCATGGATTGTTGAATGCAACTTGGGGATTGAAGCCGTTTCTTCAAATTCATCCAGTCGGTGCGCCGCAGGAAGCATCGTTTCAAAATTCGAATCGAGGTAGACATCAATCATACGATCGACATCGTTCGCCCAGATCGTCAGTAGCAGGCTACGTGCTTGAAGGCCCAGCGGGGTTTCGCCGTTTTGAACGTAAATTTGGTGAAGCGGATCAAATAGGTCCTGCCCGTGAAGCGAAACTTGGTTGACGATCAAGGATTGTTCGTCAGGGTGAAAACGGAGGTGTTCAAGGAGCGTTTCTGCAAATGAAGCTTTGTGTTCGTCCCACAGGCTTTCCTTCTCTGAGAATGCCGTTAATGCGATAATCGCATTGATGGTCTCGTACGGTTCTTTTTGACGATCTAGAGCGAAGTTCCACCATTGCTGGATATGCGAACGGTCGATCGGCATCCGGCGTAGCTCATCAAGTGCGATGACGAGGCTTTTTCGGTCAAGGCTTGGAACGGCGGAGACCACTTGCTCGACCACGGTGGGATTTGAATCGTTCAGTCTCAAGATTCCAAGACGCAAGTAGACTCCTGCACGAGTCGTTACCGGATGGCTCAAGGTCATCTCTTTTAGACGCGGTAGTCCCCAGTAGCGATAACTCTGTAGCTGATCAAGAATGTTAGCTGTTTCGTCCGCGTTCGCAGTCCGCAATTGTTCCGCCAGCGCATAGCTGCGTGAACGATTCATCCATCCAAACGCGATCAAACACAAGATCGACAGTAGTCCGCAGGCGAACATGCTTTGCGTGATATGCCGCTTGGTTGCGACATGCATCATTCGCTGCTGTTTTTCGTTCCAATGAGAACGCTTGGTGAACGAGATCGTCAGTAGCCATTCGGGCCAAGACGGAAGCTGGCGTTTCTCCTTTTTTGCATTCCAGGCTTCGGCGCGATCGGCGAGGCTAAGCATGATTCTGCCACGCAAAGTCGACCTCAGATCGCGTGTTAGCCAGCCGCGAATGGAGGGAACTAGATAGTCATGGGTGAGCTGAAATTGCCGGACTTCGCCATCGGTCTGTAACTTCGAATCCGATGGCGTGATTAAGTGCAGGTCGTTGTCGAGGATCTTTAATAACTCGGAAAAGCGTCGCGGGTCATCGCGATATCCAGAAAGCTCAAGCAGTTCGTGTTCGCTTTTGGTAGCACCTTTTATATCGCTTCCGGTCTCAGGAAGCATCGCTGCCAAAATTCCTTTGATGGCCTTCATGTGGACTTGTCGATCTGCCGGAGCGGTTTCGCCAAACGATTCATCAAGGAACTTGATTCCGACACCGTCGATGCCACCGATTTGCTGCAATGATTTGGTCGTCCAAGGGCGACCTTTCATGATCTCAGCAAACGTTGCCAGTTGAACCGGGACGATTTTTCCTTCGACAGCCAGTCCTTCAATTGCGTCATCAAGAAACCGAGATTGATCCGATGACAGTGATGTCATCTGGTCTGGAAGTCGCGCAAAGCTGCATCCATATTCGGCCAAGACCCGACGGGCGTGACGTTTATCGAACAGGTCGATCATCGCCAAGTTTTGGCTTCGCGTAAGTTCAATCTCCACTTCGTCGGCAAGGCAGCTTACACCGATCCAAAAGTCGTCACGGACCAACAGGATGCATTGCACGTGTTCGCCATCACATTGACGCAAGGCGAGTGCCAGCGGAGTGTTGGACTTGCCGGCGTAGGCATGGAGCCACTGCTCGAATTGGTCGATCACCAGCAGCAGTTTCTTGCCTTCAAACTCGCCACCATTGAACGCTTTGCGGATCCACTCGATCGCTTCAACAACCGATAGCGAGTTGGGCAGTGATGGGATCTGTTGGCGGAGGGAAAATAAGATTTGCTGATCGGTGTTCTCAGAAGTCGCGCTGACAAAGCAAACGATGACAGAGTTTGGAAGTCGTGGGAGCAAACCAGCTCGGATAAACGAAGACTTGCCCGATCCCGATTTGCCATAGATCACGCCGACGCGAAACGGAATCGCCTCGTTCGGCGGTTCGATGCGGCTTTTCCAAAAGGCAATGCTTTCGGGCAGCCCATCGCGTTCATACGGTCCCGGCAGTAACTTGGTGAAGTAGTCCGCATCTTGCTGATCAAAAGCTCGCAGTCCACGTGGGACGATATCAAGTAGCTTGTCACTGCTGTTGGATAGGCGTTCGCCGCTGCTAGGGAAATCTCGCCTTCGCGATTTGGTTCCGCGTGCGACTTGCAAGGTCCACGACTCGTCTGACTGATCACTTTGCAGGACCCAGGCAAGGTCTTCTGCAACGGTGGCAGCGCTTTGATAACGCGATGTCGCACGCTTGCTGAGCAGCCGCAGGCAGATACGCTCGAGTTCTTTGGGTATCTGTCGATCGTGTGTTCTTAGTGATTCGGGTTGAGAATTGCAGATCATGCGAAGCGTCTGATCTGGCGAATCCCCGCTGAACGGTAGCGTGCCACAGAGCACTTCGTACATCACAACGCCAAGGCTGAACAAATCAGAGCGTCGGTCGATCAGGTGATTCTCACCCCGCGCCTGTTCAGGGCTCATGTACGCGTAGGTGCCGATTTTCCCTGCGCGACGGGTAGGCATATCGGTCTGAAGTGCCAAACCAAAGTCGGTGATAAAGCATCGCTGTTGGTCGTCGAGAAGCAGGTTCGCAGGTTTTATGTCGCGGTGAACAACCCCGGCCCGGTGAATAAAGTCCAGAGTCTCAGCAACATCGCGCAGGATCTCGACTTTCTGGCTTCCTCGATGAGGTTCTTGAATCCATTGCCCTAGGGTCTGGCCATCAATAAACCTCGACACGATGTAGTAGCGATCGTGAAGCTTCCCGAAATCGTAAATCGGTACGACACCGGGATGATCAAGGCTTGCGATCGTTCGGGCTTCTTCCAAAAAGCGTTCGACATCGAACGACTTTGACATCCGTTCTTGATGTGGAATCTTGATCGCGACGCGGCGTTTCAGTTGAGTGTCGGTCGCGAGGAATACATTCCCGAAGCCACCTGACGCCAAACGATGTTCGACCCGATAACGGTCGATTTGCGGTGCAGACGAAAGGAACGTTCTCGCTTCGGAGTCACTGATCAGTTCGTCCGTTTCGAAATCGTCGCTGCCATCGACCGTGCGGGGCTCGCCATCATCAATAGCTGCCCGTATGCCTCCGGAGGCAACAAGATCTTCGCGTGTTTTTGCAAGATCACTGTGTTTCGAAACATCACTGTGTTTCGCAACATCACTGTGATCGGGACTCGGTGAATCGCGATGGAGCTCTTTGCCCGATGGCTGCCCCGAGTGATGATCCGTTGCATCGGCCGGTGCCTTTTCGTCGCCGGTCATCTGCATCAACCTGGGTGGACGGAACGCGTTCGCTGTCAAAGCATCGCTATTGTAGCCCTGCAAAGCTAACGTAGCTTTGCATTCTAATTATAGAGGGGGGCCAATAGCGGTTCTTGCCTTGGCTGCAAGTCTAGCGTTTCGTTCCATAGGAAATACGAGTTCGATTCATCAGCCGAAAGGCATTAGCCACGGTTATTGCACTGAAACCGTAGCTGGCTCCATACGGCTAATCCTAGAATCGAGTTCGAACGAAGTACTAGCGTGTTCGCGCGAAGGTCGGTGAACAGGCTAAGCTGCCTGTCGAGATGTCAACAATTCCAGGTTGGCGGCGAACAATTTCGCAAACGGCGGGCAGGTTTTCAGCAGTGCTTCTGGTGCCCCGCTGGCAACTACTTTGCCGTGATCCATTACCACGATTCGGTCGCAGAGATCAAAGACTTCGGGTCGGTGCGACACGAAGATGCAAGTCCGATCGCGAGCGTAGTCACGCAATGCGTCGTAGATGACTTGTTCGCTGTGCTGGTCGATCTGATTGGTCGCTTCATCGAGAATCAGAATTGCCGGATTGCGTAGAAAGGCGCGAGCCAATGCGATTCGTTGTTTCTGTCCGCCGGAGAGTCGGTTTCCGTCGAAACCGACTTCGGTGTCGTATTTATCGGACAGGTGAACGATGAACTCTTCAGCTCGAGCCAGTTTCGCTGCTTCGACGATTTGCTCGTCCGACGCATGGACTGAACCAAATCGGATGTTTGCCGCGACGGTGTCGTCAATCATCGCGGGGGTTTGTGCGACAAAACTGATCGCGCGGCGAACCACTTTTGGATCGACCTCGGCAAGGTCGATACCGTCGACCAGCACTTGTCCATCGTGTGGATCGTAAAAGCGGAGCAGCAACTTGGCGAGTGTTGACTTTCCGCAGCCATTTGCACCGACGATGCAAACTGTTTCACCGGGTTCGACACAAAGTTCGACTTCGTCGAGGACCGATTGTTCAGCAAGATAGCCGAACGAGATCCCACGAAATTCGACTCTGCCTTCGTTGAAGGGATGTGGTTCGTGTTGGTCGAATGGTTCGGGCGCGGTGGTGGACGCAGCAGCAGTCGCAAGTGCGGTGTTGCTGTTTGTGTCGTCAAACTCCAAGCGGCTCTTTTCGTCCAAGATTTCTGCAACACGATCTGCCGCCGCGATGCCGATTTGGAGGTTGCTATAAACGTCTGTCAGCTTTCTGGCCGGGTCGCTCATACCGACCATCATGCCGAAGAAGACCAGCATCTGTGAGATCGTCAGCGGACGATCTGTCATTTGGATGCCGAGCAGGTCCGTTTGTTGGTTCAGTACCAAGTAAGCACCGGCAACGAGCGAGAGTGCGACGGCGGTGATTCCGGCAAGTTCCGTCACCGGCTTGGTCATTGCGATCCAGAACGAAATCTTTACCGATCGACGCATCCGTTCGTCGCCAGCTAAGTCGACTTCATGAGCCATCGGCTTTTCCATACCGTAGGCCTGGATGGCGGGTAGCGACATCACCGATTGAAAAACCAACCTGTTGAGGTGGACCGAATCGGAGACATGCGCTTTGAGCGTCCGGCGAATCTTGCGACTGAGTGTTGAAATCAGCAGTGCCGTCGGCGGCGCGATCATCAATGTGAAAAGCATCAGACGCCAACTGATCAGCGACGCACCGACACCACAGACAATGATCTTCAGCGGTTCGCGAACGGACGCACCCAATAGAACGTGCAGACCTTTGCTGACGTGTTCGATCGATTCGGTAAAGTGCGTGACGAGTTGGCTGGTGCCAAACTTGTCATACGCGGACATGTCCAGCGCGAGCACCTTTTCGGTGTATTCGTTCTGCAGATCCAAGGTGGTTTTTTGGACTGCCCAAGTCGTGGTCACCAAGTTGGCAACGATGAACAGGTTTTTCAGTGCCGTTGCCGCCAGCAGGATCGCCATAAAAACCAGAACGGTGTGGAACGGGTCTTTGGGCAAGTAATCGGCGTACGGCTGAACGCGAAGACGATTTGAAATCGTATTTTCGCAAGACCTGATGTCATCCTTCAAGTGTTGACGCTGCGTCTCGATCTCCTCGGTCGCAGCGGCGTCACCAGGAGCCGGCAGGGCCTTCAATTCGGCCTGGTATTTCTCGATGTCTTCTTCGGCTTCGGCGATGTCGTCGGTAATCCACTGTTGGACGGATTTGCCGTTCAAGCAGACTTCTAAGACAGGATAGACGGCACCGATGTTACCGCCCCAAAGCATCGCGACGGCAAGTGAGCAAAGGATCGACGCGGCGAGGGCCATTGGATAACGGCCCATGCCTTTGGCGATGCGGAGGAATGGTTTCATATCGACTACTTCGTGACCTAACCTCGGGTGGTCTCCAATAAGGTTTGCGCGTGGTGGTGGAACCACTGCCGAAACCGATAAGGTCGAATCGCTCGCCGCATTTCACGAGTCGTCGGAACATGTCCGAGTACACGTCGGCGAAGCCGATTCATTTCGGTCGCACCAACCGTTTCAAGGAGGACTTGGGTCTTTTGAGTTTCGATCACTCGAAAGGCACCAAGGAAACGTGGGACTCGAACAAACTTTAACCCCGCGGCACGGAACCGTAGGATTAGATCCCAGTCCATTGCGAACTGGAATGATTCGTCAAGCGTACATTCGACTGCTTCCCATGCCCGTTTCCGCCAGAACATGGTTTCTTGAGGAATGTAGTCGGCAAACATGATTGCGTGATCGTCGTGCGGCGGCAAAACCCAGCGGCCGATCTCTTTGTCGTTCTCGTTGATGATCAATCGATGGCCATAGATCACATCGACGCTGGGATTGCGACGGAAGTATTCCGAGACAAACGAAAGCGTACCGGGCAGCAGGATGTCATCGGAATTCAAGTAGGCCATGATGTCGGTGTCGACATGGCTTAGCCCACGGTTGATCGCCTGCGTTTGTCCGCCATCACGGCGAGATTCCCAGCAGTGAAGTTGCGATTCGAATTGTCGAATGATGTCGACGCTGTTGTCAGTCGATTCGCCATCTTGGACGACGTACTGAAGCCGCGGGAAATTTTGACCGACGACGCTTTCGATCGTCCGCTGCAGGTACTCAGCCGTGTTTAAGTTTGGAGTGACGATACCGATCGACAGCTGTTTCGCGGTCGCATCCAAGGCAGCGTCGTTCTGAACGCTAAAGTCTCGTGGTTCGTGTTGCTTCAGCTGAAACAAGCGACTGCGAAAGAAACCGCGAACGCCAGTCGCTACCGACGTTGGCATGTAGCGGGTCAGTTCGCGTGGGTATTTCAGCGAGCGAGTGACTTGGGCGCGAACATGAGTGGATAGCAAGTTCGGTTTGCATTCGATTTGTTTGACCGATTGCGCGGCCAACCGAAGCATCGCTCCGTCGTATCCAGGTTTCAGAGGGTCATATCCTTGCTGCACTGCAAGATAGTGACCGGCTTCTAAAGCTGCTGATGCGTGGACATAACCGAAGTGTTTGTTGACAACTTCGATGCGTTCTTGTGCTCTCGCGATCCGATAGCTGATCGCCATATTGCCAAAGTGCGTGTTGTCTCGGTGGCGTCGTTTGCAACCGAGGCAGTCGGCAACGTAGTGCAGTTTCTTTCCGGCTTTGTAGGCGCGGAGAATGAAATCGTACCAGTTATGACATTGCAAGCTTTCGTCCAATTGGCCGATCTCTTCGACAACCGATCGGCGGAAGAAAAGGCTCGGTTGGAAACTGTCAGATTTGCGGCGAATCCGCGATGCTGTCAGCTTGCGTGGAATCTGTGTTCGGTAGGCGACACTGTCTTCGTCAATCTGCTCGATTCCGCCGTAGACAACGTCGATGCTGGGGTCGGATTCGAAGATCGCTTGAACACGTTGAAGCGTGTCGTTGTGATAGGTGTCATCATCGGCGATGCATCCGATCAGGTCACCTGTCGCTTGATCGAAGCCATGGTTGTAAGCCGAAGCCGGGCCCGAGCACGGTGCCTCGATAAACTTTCGAGCTAGATCGGCTTCACCGAGATCGAATTTGATCGGGGTCTCTGGAGATCGCGGAGGAATGACAATCAGGTGCTCGACGTTTAAATCAGCTGAAGATTGCCGGACGCTTTCCAGAGTCTCGACGAGAAATCGTCGTTTACCCAAGGTCGGCGTAATGATCGAAAATGAAAGCATCCTGCTTCTTCCTGTCGCGAATCGCACCAATAATCGTCAGACGATTTCCATGGAACATGCGTTTTTAGTCATGCCGCAAAGGGGTGTAAAGATCGTTTGGTTAGTCAATCTGCGGTGCATTTCGGACCGCCGACCCATTTGCATCACGAGCTTTACCGGAACAAGGTCGGTTGACGCAAGAGAATCTCCCCAATCGGAAGGGCTGGGCCGTTAAAGGCTCACCAAAGTCAGCAGCTTTTGAGTGTTTGCGATCAAATCATAAGTTGGCGTCGATCGGAAATGCTGGCAGATCAAGTTTTGGGGCCTGTCCCCAACTGGAATCTGGGGCCTGTCCCCAAACGGGAAGCTGCAGGATCGATCGGTTGTGTGCGACGTTGCGTCGCGGACCGTGGCTCGAAAGGACGCTCCGATACTGGCTCGGTCGGCTGACTCCATGCCGAATTTGCTATCAACAGTTCGTTTCAGCGAACGAATGTTTCAGGAATGGGGCTATTGTGTCGAAGGGGTAACAGTGTCGATACGCCGAGTTTCTCTTCGTAGAACCAGCGGGACACCGCTGTGAGAGCGATTGCACACTCGGTATCCTTTCCATACTGCAAGTGCCCGTTCCAACCTGTTTTCAATCTGACCTGGAAGACCTGGACCCGTGAGCGAAATCGTAGACGTTGAAGTCCCAACCGTGGGCGAATCTATTACCGAAGTCCAACTCGGCGCTTGGCTAAAGTCCGAAGGCGACTGGGTCGAAAGCGGCGAAGATTTGATCGAAATCGAAACCGAAAAGGCGTCCGTCCAACTTCCGTCGCCAGCTTCCGGCTTTTTGCAAGACATCACCAAGCAAGAAGAAGATTTTGCCGAAGTCGGTGAGGTGATTGCGAAAATCAAAGTTGCTCCGAAACCTGCCGGTGGTGGCGCTTCCGATTCCGGTTCGGGTGCAGGCGAATCAGCGCCGTCGGGATCGTCTTCAGCAAGTGCACCTTCAGGCAGTGCTAGTTTTGTGATGCCAGCGGCGCAGCGCTTGCTGGACGAAAACGGTTTGTCCGCGTCGGACGTTCCCGCGACGGGACCAGGCGGTCGCCTGTTGAAAGAGGACGTGCAGAAATTCTTGGATGAAGGCGGCAAAGCCAAACCCGCCCCTGTTGCGGCAAAGCCAGAACAGCCATCCAAAGCCGTCGCGTCGCCTCCACGTCCGCAAAGCACTTTGATGACCGGTGGCCCCGATCGCAGCGAAGAGGTGAAACCGCTGAGCATGCTGCGTCGGACGATCGCATCACGCTTGGTCACCGCTCAACAGACCGCCGCGTTGCTGACGACGTTCAACGAAATTGATATGTCGCCGGTGATGGCGCTGCGGAAAAAATACAAAGACGCGTTTTTGGAAAAGCACGGCGTCAAGCTAGGCTTCATGTCGTTCTTCGCGAAAGCCAGCGTCGAAGCGCTCCGGCGGTTTCCAGCGGTCAATTCGGAGATCCGTGACGACAGCGCGATCTATCGCAACTACCACGACATCGGTGTCGCGATTGGCGGCGGCAAAGGTTTGGTCGTTCCGATTTTGCGAAACACCGAATTAATGTCCTTCGCCGAGATCGAATGGACCATCGCTGACTTTGCCAAACAGGCATCGGAAAACCGTTTGCAGGCCGAAGACCTGATCGGCGGAACCTTCACGATCAGCAACGGTGGTGTTTACGGTTCGCTGCTAAGCACCCCAATTGTGAATCCGCCACAGTCGGGAATTTTGGGGCTGCACTCGATTCAGGAACGCCCCGTCGCGATCAACGGCCAAGTCGAAATCAGGCCGATGATGTACGTCGCTTTGACCTATGACCATCGCATTGTCGATGGCCGTGAAGCGGTCGGATTCTTGCGAACGATCAAAGAGGTGATCGAAGATCCTGCTCGTCTGTTCTTGGAACTGTAATTCTGAACTTTTAGACGAGTTCCCTGTGATGAATTTGGCGATGCATTCGGCGGCAGTCGCGCAGCCGAATGGTCAGCGTCAATGTTTGGCAGGTTGTTGCCTAGAAGCACAATCCTTAGCTCAGTTCTTTGCTGCGGTTGGCACTCGCCTGAACCGCGGCGATCATTGCCGACCGAACGCCGTTGTCTTCAAGTGCCTGGATTGCCGCGATGGTGGTTCCTCCCGGGCTGGCAACCGCGTCTTTCAGTTCGCCGGGATGTCGTCCTGTTTCGAGCACCATTTTTGCGGCTCCCAAAACCGTTTGGGCAGCCAAATTCATCGCCAACGGTCGCGGCAATCCACAAAGAACGCCGCCGTCGGAAAGTGCTTCGATGACCATGAAGATGTAGGCCGGACCTGAGCCGCTCAGTCCGGTAACCGCATCCATTTGGGCTTCGGTGACTTTGGCCGAGACGCCGACGCCGGCGAGTGCTTCATCGATCCATTGGCCGTCGTCTTCGGTGGCGTCTTTACCCAGGCAGTAAGCACTCGCCCCGGCGCCGACCAAGCTGGGAGTGTTCGGCATCACGCGGATGATGCGCTCGTGCCCGGCATGTTTGGCAATCTGTGCTAGCGAGATTCCGGCAGCGAGCGAGATGACCAGTTTGTTGGCCCCGCCACATTTGGCGACCTGTGCCGCCACATCGGCAATGCCGTAAGGCTTCACGGCTAGGATTACCGTATCGCAATCCGCAACGATGTCTTTGAGGTCGGCTGCGGCGGTGACGCCCGGATATTGTTCTTTCCACCACTGTTGTTTGTCATCGTTGCGGTCGGCGACGTACAGGTCCGAATTTTGGATCACTCCGGACGCCAGCATGCCACCGGCGAGTGCGCGGGCCATTTGGCCACCACCGATGACGGCGACCGTTCGTTTCTTCATCAAGATTTCTTCCTCGTCTAGACCAATGGTTTGGAGGGTTCAGGGGCCGATTTTGCCCGTTTTCTCGTCATTTTCGGCAGTGAAGTCATCAGACAGATGCCTTGACAATTGACCCCTACACCGCAGGCACCTAGCATGATGCGTTTTTCCCCGGTCGCCAATGACCAATTTTCACAACGAGATTGACCGGTCGCCCGATGCGGGTGACTCACCGAAGGAGCGGAGGTTGTCGAATCGAGGTCATGCGGGCAAACGGTTTTAGTCGACCGATGGCTGCGACCGATCTTTGGTGAAGTCGTCTTGGTGTTGAAATTTTGAACTTACCCCCAGCCCTGTCCTTCACGGGAGTCTCCTGCGTGCTAGAAGCGATTGCGAAAGCGGATACCTTGATCGAAGCGATGGGGTGGATCCGTCGGTTCCGTGGCAAGACGACCGTTATCAAATTGGGCGGCAGTGTCTTAGATGACGACAACGCGCTGCTGCACATCCTGCTGGACGTCATCTTTATGGAAACGGTGGGGATGAAACCCGTCGTGGTT
This sequence comes from Stieleria sp. JC731, assembly GCF_020966635.1. Taxonomy (NCBI): domain Bacteria; kingdom Pseudomonadati; phylum Planctomycetota; class Planctomycetia; order Pirellulales; family Pirellulaceae; genus Stieleria; species Stieleria sp. JC731. The sequence goes on from NZ_JAJKFQ010000001.1 coordinate 386,718, forward strand.
CATGGCGGTGGCAAGGCAATCAACCGGGCACTTGCCGAAGCGAACATCGAAGCCAAGTTCATTCATGGGCGACGATACACCGATGACGCGACCCTCCAGGTCGTCCGCGATGTTCTGGCGGGCGAGGTGAACCGCCACCTGACTGATGAAGTAGAGCGGTTGGGCGGACGCGCAATGAATCTATCGGTCCATACCACCAACGTTTTGTTTGGTGAGCGTTTGGCGCTGGAAACCGGCGAAGACTTGGGACACGTCGGAAAGGTTACCGATGTCGATCGCGACGTGATCGAAGGCTTGCTTTACACCGATCAGGTGCCAATTATCCCCAGCATGTGCGAAGACCGCGAAGGCAACTTATACAACGTCAATGCCGATACCGCCGCGATGGCTGTCGCACAGGCGCTCGGTGCAGAAAAGCTGGTCTTCCTTAGCGACGTCAACGGTGTCCGCTTAGACAAGGATGACCCCAACACCATCATCCATTCGCTCAGCGAAGCGAAAGCCCGTGATCTCATTGCGTCCGGGCATATCGCCGAAGGGATGATCCCCAAAGTCGAAGCCTGCTTGGAAACACTTGATCGCGGCGTCGGCAAAGTCCACATCATCGATGGCCGTCTACGGCATTCGCTGTTGCTGGAAATCTATACCTCCGAAGGTGTTGGAACAGAAATTTATCGCGAACCTGCAAACGGAACCGCGTGACTTTGAACTTTTCCTTTTCCCGTCACGGCGGCAACTGAGTCTACTGACATGCAACATTTTCTATCTCTATTTGACGTCTCCACCGACGATCTGAAGCTGATTTTGAAAACGGCCAAGGTTGTCAAAAGCAAGTTGAAAGCGGGCGAACGACCAGACGTTTTGCACAATCGTGTTGTGGCGTTGCTGTTCCAGAAACCAAGTTTGCGAACGCGAGTCAGCTTTGAATCGGGAATCGCGCAGCTTGGCGGATCAAGTTTGTTTCTCGGCGACGATGTCGGTTGGGGAAAACGCGAGTCGGCTTCGGATTTCACGAAAGTCCTGGGCCAGTTTATCGACGCGGTTGTCTGCCGAGCCAATCGTCATTCCAGCGTGACTCAGCTTGCCAGCTACGACGCTGTGCCGGTGATCAACGGCTTGACAGATGTTTGTCATCCGTGCCAAGCGATCGCGGACGTGATGACTGTCGAAGAAGCTTTCGGAAGCTACAGCGGAAAGCATGTCGTGTTCGTGGGCGACGGTAACAATGTGGCCAACTCGATGGCCCTGATTTGTGCCAAGCTGGACATGAAGTTCACGCTGGCGTGTCCAAACGGATACGAGATGGACGCCGAGTGGGTTGCACGTTTGCAAAAGGAACACCCCAAAGCAGACTTCAGTATCACCAACGATCCTGCGGCTGCCGTTTCGACTGCCGATGCGATCTATACCGACGTCTGGGTCAGTATGGGACAGGAGGCGGAAGTCGAGATTAGACGAAACGCATTCGCCGACTATCAGGTCAACGCGAAATTAATGTCCGCAGCCCCATCGACCGCTCGCGTGCTTCATTGCTTGCCGGCCGTTCGTGGTGAAGAGATTACCGATGAAGTCATCGACGGAGACCAGAGCGACATCATCGTGCAGGCCGGTAATCGAATGCATGCGCAGAAAGGTTTGCTCGTTTGGTTGCTCAATCGTGATTGGATTGCCAAAAACGTTTGACGAACTGGCGTTCTGCTTTTCGGCGACCACGCTTCCTAGACAAGGATTGATTCGACTGTGACTTCAACGCTTCACCTTGGGAAACTTGCGTCGACACAGGTCGGTTATTGCACCAACGTCCATGCAGGCACCGATCTAAATTCGATCCGCGAAAACTTGACCCGTTACGCGGTTGCCGTTCGTGAAAAACTCGCTTTGACGCGGCCTTGCGAACAGCTGGGCGTCGGGCTTTGGATCCCAGATGAGGCTTCACGGCAATTGGTCGATGGCGAACTTGATCGTTTCGCCGCATTCCTGACGGAAGCAAAGCTATCAGCCTTCACCATCAACGGTTTCCCTTTCGCCAATTTTCATGGTGATCGCGTAAAGCAAGGTGTTTACCTGCCGACTTGGGCCGACCGCGAACGCCTCGAGTACACCCAGCGTCTGGCGACAATTCTGTCAGCAATCATGCCTGATGACGAGGCGATCGGTTCGATCAGTACGTTACCGATCGGTTGGCCGGACAACCCGTTTGCAAATGATAACGCTCGCAATATCAAGCTTGATGTTGCCGGTGCTAACTTGCGCACGCTGGCAACGTTCTTAGCGGATTTGCACGATTCCAGTGGCCGGGAAATCACGGTTGCGATCGAACCTGAACCAGGTTGTACGCTGGACACGGTTGATGATATGGTCGCGTTCTTTGACGCGCAGCTTCCCGATAAGCAACACCGCCAGTACATCAGTGCTTGTCACGACATCTGTCACAGTGCGGTGATGAACGAGCCACAGCGTGATGCGATCAAAGCTTATGCCGACGCTGGGATTTCGATCGGTAAAGTCCAGGTCAGTAGCGCGATCGTTGCCGATTGGAAATCAATTCCTGCGGAGCAACACGCTGACGCGCTGAAGCAGCTTTCGGAGTTTGCCGAGGACCGATATCTGCATCAAACCGGACAAGTCGACCGACAAGGCGGCTTCCGATTAGCAACGGATCTACCCGAACTGATTCGCCAAACCGATGTCGAAAAACTGGCGGAGTTGGATCGCTGGGTGATTCACTTCCACGTTCCGATCTTCTTGGAGCGATTCGGGTTGTTGCAAACAACTCGTGCGGAGGTTTTGGAATGCCTTGCCGCATTAAGCGACGCTGAAATCGACGTCGACTTTACCGGGCACCTCGAAGCCGAGACATATGCCTGGACGGTGCTGCCGAGTGAGATGCGAGCCCGTGGGTTGGCTGAAGATATCGCGGGCGAGTTGGACTGGCTGTGTTCGAAGCTGGTTTAGCCTTGGGTGGCGGCTCAGGGTTGTCGATGGCCGAGCTGGCAGGCGGAGGTTGGTATTTGGCAGGCGGGAGCCTGCCGGGCATTGTGTGACAAGGCAGAGCCTTATCACAAGTATTGGTCTGTGTGACAAGGCAGAGCCTTGTCACAAGGATTGGGGGTCACACCGTATTTGCCGGCGATTACTCGGTGCAGGTTTCCAAGAATCTAGCTAAGCGATGGAAGTCGCTTTTGGGTTCGATGAATCGAACTTTGGTGACCAATGTCTTTGGGTCAACCAGCTTTTCGAACGGGACGTAGTGTAGGTTGAATTGGCCGGAGACCGATACCATCACGCCGTTTAGCTTTTCTTCGACGAGGGCACGGTATGCACCCACACCAAGTTGGGAACCCAGCATGACGTCATAGGCATGCGGCGGGGCGCAGCGGGATTCGTAACCCAACTGCAATCCGTTGACCTTGCGAGTCTTTCCGGTGCGTTCGTTGTATCGCTTGGCGATCAGCTTGCTAATCAACGTCGATAGGTTGATGGCCGAGATGTTGATGTGTCCGTGTTCGTCTCGCGAAACGCCTTCCAAATAGCTCATCGGCAGGAACTCGGCCAAGCCTTCGGCGACGACGATGGTTCCGTATTCGCGGCCTTCGCGTTCACGGGCGATCATCATGTCGACCATTTTGTCGATGACTTTGTCCAGCACCATGACTTTGCGAGTCTCGTTGGTTTCTGGATCGACTTCTTCGGTCGCCAGATCGCCGCAGACGTCTTCGACACTCATCACCAAGCTTGCTTCGCCAGCGATCGCGGCGCCATAGGCCAGCCAGCCGGCGCTTCTGCCCATGGCTTCACAAAGGAAGTACGCCTTACCCGCGGCGGCGTCGTAGTTCAGGTTGCGGATTTCTTCTGCCAGGGTTTCGACAGCGGTGAAGAAACCAAACGTGAAATCGATTCCGCTGTAATCGTTGTCGATCGTTTTGGGCAGGTGGATGACAGGGAATCGTCGTGCGTCACCGGGAAGATTGTCTTGGAACATCTTCAGCTTGTTGGCGGTTTTCAGGGTGTCGTCACCGCCGATCGAAATCAACGCGTCGACTTCCAATGAACAGAGGCCTTCGTAAACGCGTCGCAGCGGGGCGACCAGTTCAGGATCTTTCAGGTGTTCAGGACTGCTGACGTGTTTTCCTGGGTTGGTTCGCGCGGTGCCGATCATGATTCCACGACTGCTGCGTGCGTTCGTCAGTAGGTCGTGGGTAAAGCGGATGTAATCAACGCCTTCTTGCAGCGGTCCGGCCGCGGTGTAATCGGTCAGGCGGCTGTACCCGTGTTTGATACCAAAGACCTGAGCGCCCTCTTCCAAGAACGAAAATGCGGCGGTCGAGATCACCGCGTTGGCTGCCGGAGCAGGGCCGCCTGCGAATAGGATGGCGACGCGTTTGATATCGAGAGTGTGGTGGTCAGGCATGTGTTTGGTTGGGTCGGGGGGGAATGGACGAGGTACTGATGAGAAATCTGCCGGGAGGCGCCTCGTTCGACTTTCGACGATGTTCTGTTTCTTTTGGAAGTCTCGCAATTTTTATGGATGGGAGGGTCATCGCCAAGCCGCCCAGGCCAATACGGCCAGAAAGGTGCTTCAATCTGGGTGATTCGGGTTGAGAAAATCACTCTATCGTCGATCAGCGAACTAGGGGTGAAGCGTCTAACGGCATTTAATTCCCCCAAGTTGCGATTCTTTGTTCACCCGACGGAAGTCTGGGCGAGCAACATTGTTGGTGCATCGACAACATATCGCAGACGCAGTGACGGGATGACGACGGTTCGCTCGCCGTCCCATCGGGGCAAAAACTTGCACACCGCAGCTCATTCGATCAAGATCTCCGCTACGTCATCAGCACCGCGCCATCGGAGATTCCGAACTTGGTACGATGACGTTCTTGTCTCTCGCACGTGCGGTTGGTATTTGGACTTTTCATCATGACCTGGCACACTCCATCGGGCGATCGAATCTTGCTCGGCCGGGAAGCCGAATTGATTCGTCGATCGATTTCGACGATGGTCGATGAACTGATCAGCTGTCGCGAAACCGACGAGTCACCCTGGGAATACGGCGTGACTCTGTTTGACGAGTTGGCTTGGCAGCAGCAGCTCGGAATACTGGAACTGCTCGCCAACGGCCTGCTGCTATCGACCGATAACACCGTGGAATTGACCGGGGTCAACGAAGCTGCCGTCGCTGCGGTTTACCAAAACGTGTCTCAGCAGATTGAATTGGAAATCGAATTGCAGCCTGTATCTCCGCTGGAGGTCAGGTACCAGTGGCGGCAAGCGGCGCTGCAGGCTTATCTGGAAAACGAAGTGATCGGGGCGAACCGGCAAACGGAGCTGTTCCCGTCGGACCGTATCACTCTGGAGGCAAACGAATCGTCTGCCGTTGAAGACCTGTTGCCCGAATGCACCGAGGTTGATCGTTGGCAGTGGCTTGTCGAGTGCCTCGCGGATCGAATTCTTTGGGATCGAGATTTTGACTTGGTCGAAGAGATGATCGATGCCCCTCCCGAACGTGCCGCCGCGATGCGTGCGGCACTTGGGATTACGCCGGAGTATTACACGGCGATCGCGCCAGACCCGACCGATACACAAATCGATAGCCTGTTCGAATCGCTCCGCCAGTTGACTCGATCGAAACCCCGTTGAAGGCTAGGCCCCGTTGACGGCAACGTCAGTGCTGATGGGTTAAAATCTTTGCCTGTGACTTGTCCTCTCTAATCAGGCTCCCACCCCACCGGCCTCGCATGCGTTTTGTCCTTTGGCTGTTCTTACCCGCGTTGTTTCAAGGCATCGTAGCGGATCGTCTGTTTGCCCAGTCGCCCGCTAAACATCACTCGATTGTGCCTTCCGCTGATGCGTCCGTGACGATCTCTGACGCACGAGATCCGATTCGACTGACGCATGGCCCGATGCTTGGGCAAGCGTCCGCAACCTCTGTTCGTGTTTGGGCCAGGACATCAGATCCGGGCGGCTTCGAAGTACACTACGGCATGTCACCGGAATCGCTTGATCAAGTTAGCCAAACGGCAACAACCTCGATCGGGCATGACAATACGGGCACCGTCGATCTGAAAGGCCTCCTACCCGACACTCGGTATCACTATCAAGTTTGGGTCAACGGTCGGCCTCATGGGTTGCCAGCAAGCTTTCGCACTTTGCCGTCAGCGGATGTGACTCGTAATGCGGAGTACAACCCCGAAGGTTTGTTTAACTTTCAATTTCAAATCGGTTCTTGCGCGAATCAAAACCCGCTGCACGGCAATGGCCATCGCGCAACCGTCTATGAACATCTCAATGAAGATTGGGCCGACCGAGTTCACTTTCACATCATGAACGGTGACTGGTTGTATGAGGAACAACGGCAGTATCCGCCGGAAGCTTGGCGGCTTGTCCAAGGGGCGAGCCGATTGCCAGAGGTCGTCGATATCGCGCCGACGATTGTTGGCGTTTGGGAAAACTACAAGCTTTACCTTGATCGTGGCGAAGCACTCGCGAAATGGCATCGGCATGTGCCCAGTTGCTTTACGTTTGATGACCACGAACTGGTAAATGATATCTGGGGTTCGGCAGAAATCGGAAAACGGCATCGCCGCACCGTGTTTCGTGATATCGGCACGCAGGCATGGTTTGACTACCTGGGATGGGCTAACCCGATGCAGTTTGACCACCCAGTGCATTTCGGGAAAGCGACCATGCGTCGTGATAGTGATCTTCTTTATGACCAGCAGGCAGACTTTACAAAGATGCCGATCGACGAGATGGGTAATCTGCATGTTCATTGGGGAACGCCTCAAGCCGGCGTCAATGACATGCAATACGATGATGATGCCGGGCATAAGAATTCGTATGTCTACGATATCGTCGAAGTCATCGATGCGCATACGTTGCGATTGCATATGCCTGCGAAGATTGACGACAGCAACGTTAGCTATTCGATCGGCCGACGCAGTTACGGAAAACAACGCATTGGCAACTGCGAATTCTATTATCTGGACACCCGTGGTGATCGTCAGATGCACGACGTCACACAGCGCGATAAGCCTGGTGTATCGATGCTAGGAAAGCCACAACGCGAATGGCTGCTACGGAGCATGCGTGAAAGCGATGCAGATTTTCACTTCGTCATTTCGACGGTGCCCTTCATGATTCCACACAGCGGTGCCGGTGGTTTCGAAGCTGATGCACAGAACAAAGAAGAGGCTTGGACAGGATTCTTTGATGAACGCGAGTATCTAATCGCTGAGTGGGAGAAGCTTGGTAAACGCGTTTTCGTGATGACCGGCGATCTACACAATAGCTTCGCGATCAAAGTGACTGACAACGTTTGGGAATTTTGCTGCGGTCCGCACAACAGTGTTAATCATGTTCCTGCCAATGACGAAAGTGATCGTCCCGCGACGGGGAAATTTAAATTCGGTCCGCGTGAATGTGATATCCGCTGGAGCAGCTATATCTTGCCCGATCTTCCGCGATTGGAACGGCTGTATCCGTACTTTTGTGTCGTGAAGATCAACAATGTCTTCAACATGCCGCAAAAGCTGGGCGGCACCCGTTGGGTCGCTTATCCGCATCCGCAAGTCATCTTTCAGTACTACGACGGGCGGACGGGCGAGTTGGCGTATGCCGAAGCGATCTCGACGGCGCGTCAGTGAGGCCATCGCAGCACGAAGTGATTTCAAGATTACTTGGGTAGATCGATGACATCGGCTCGGTGGCTCCCGTCGACGATCTGCTGAATCAGGAATTGAGTTGGCCCATCGGTTGTTGGCATCATGCGCAACAACCGAAGTGCTTCATCGAGTTCCTGTTCTTGAAACTTTTGAAGTGCGGTCTCGTATTGGCGAACGAGTTCCGAGTCGACGGAGCTTTCGCTCGAATCATCAAGGCTGATCAGTTCAGTGATCTCGACCGGTGTGGTCATGCCGGCAGGACGGACTTTGGCAAGTCTTCGAAGCCGCGCGGAGCTTGCCTGCGCGTGCAGTGATTCACGCATCGGTTGATCGATTATGATTTCGGCGCCGAAACGTTTGGTCATCGATTCCAAACGACTGGCAAGATTGACAACCGGTCCAAAGGCAGTGACTTTGACTTGGTCGGTCGTTCCGATCTGTCCGGCGACCGCGGGACCGAGTGCCAAGCCGATGCCGCAGTGAAATCCATGTGCAGAGTTCTTGAACTCTTCGCGAATGGCGATCGCGGCCTGTGACGCTTTGACGGCCGCATCGGACTGGGCTAGCGGCCATCCCCAGAATCCCATTGCCGCGTCGCCGTGAAAGTCACCAATGACCCCATCGAATCCCAGGATATGTTTCGTCATCACACCGAGCGCATCACTGACGTCCGAGAGCAATTTTAGAAGCTGATCGGCCCCTTGCTCGCTTCGCCGCGAAAACCCGCGCAGGTCGCAGAACATAACGGCCAGGTCGGCTTCGCGTGGACGCAGCACCTTTGTGGAATCACCCGCAGCGATCGCTCGCATTACGATCGGAGCAAAGAATCTTCCCATCGCCGCTTGGCGTCGCTGCAGCAAATGACTTTGTCGAAGACTGGCAACCGTGGTGCCAACAATCTCAGCGAACTTCACATCGTCCTGCAATTGCTCGCTAACCGCTTCGGGGGTGCTGGAATCGGATGGATGGTCGCCGTGAATTTGACCGGTCACATAGATGACCCAGCCACGGCAAGCTTCGCTTCGCAGGGGCACACAGAATGCCCAGTCGACATCTTCGCGAGCGGTGAAGATCGCTGAACCCGGCGCATCGCTACCTTCCCAAACGTTTAGGATGCTTTCGCGTGCTGTAATGGCACGTTCGACAAGTCGTCGGCTGATCGGTGAATTTCCAAGCGTCGCACTACGGTTGTCGTAGTGCAGTACTTCGATGGAATCCCCGTGGTCTTTTTCGACGTCTTTGGCCAAAAGGATCGCGACAGACTCGGCCGAAGGTGTCGATTGCAGCAGAACACTTGTGACGCGGACCAGCAATTCTTGGTCGCTTTCGCTGCTGGCGATCAAATCCGGCAGACGTGTCAACACATCGATCCGGGCACCGACGTTACGAAAGTGCTTGCGTCGTAAGGCGACGTGGTCGAAAACGTTTTCGGTGACTTCGTAGTCGTCTTGGCCTTGGCGGTTCGCAGGCGGACGACCGGCGGCCAACGTGAAGGTCGTGTTGCCGATGGCGAAGTGATCACCGGGGACGAGCACGAACCGCAACGCATGCCGCCCCTGATGGAAAACCGGATTGCGTGCCGACGGGACGACAAAGACTTCGACCCTTTGTTCCGGCTGTGGAACCAAGCGAACGTGAGCGCGGGAGATCATCGAATCCCAAGGTACATTCCAATCCGCACCCGCGCGACCGATGACGACTTCAGACACCATTGCCGGTTCGGGAATTTCGCGACGCCAACGGTGATACGCTTGCGGGCCTTGGGCGATCAGTTCAGCCATGGCGATGTATCAATCAACCTGTTCGATGAAACGTTTCGTGACACGCTTCAATGAGACGCGTAGCACTACCACTTGGTAGGTTACAGCGTATCGGGTGTTGAGGTGCGTTCCCAGCAGGCCACCGTATGAGACTCCGAGGCCAACGGCGATTGCACATGCTTCGGTCGTTCTTTTCCGCAGTGCTCAACCGCAATCGGACAGCGATTGGCAAATGAGCAGCCCACGTATTCTTGATCCGGCGTTGGAACTTCGCCTTCAAGCCGTATGCGATTTCGACTGACTGCGGCCTTGGGATCCGGGACCGGAACGGCAGACAACAACGCTTCGGTGTAGGGATGCGTCGGATGCGTATACACCGACTCCGCTGTACCGAGTTCGACGATGCGTCCCAAGTACATCACACCGACTCGGGTCGAAATATGTCGGACCACGCTTAGGTCGTGGGCGATGAATAGATAGGACAGTCCTAGCTGTTGCTGCAAATCCATCAGCAGGTTGATGATTTGAGCCTGGATGGAGACGTCGAGCGCGCTGACCGGTTCGTCGCAAAGGATGACTTTCGGATTGACCGCTAGGGCACGTGCGATGCCGATCCGTTGACGTTGTCCGCCGCTGAATTCGTGTGGGTAGCGATTCAGAAATCTTGGGTTCAAGCCGACCAATTCCATCAACCGCAGTACTTCCAGTTTACGGTCTTTGCCGGATGCCAAGCCATGCACCGCCAGCGGTTCGCCAATGATGCTGCCAACGGTCATTCGAGGATTCAAGGACGCGAACGGGTCTTGGAAAACCATTTGGACTTCGCGTCGATAACGCAGCAACGGTTGACCGGATAGGCCGACGACGTTTTTGCCATTCAGTTGGACTTTGCCGTCGGTGACCGGCACCAGCCCGGTGATCGCCCGAGCGGTTGTGGATTTTCCACAGCCCGATTCGCCGACCAAAGCGAGAGTCTCACCCTCAGCGATATCAAACGAAATGCCATCGACAGCGCGGATGAAGCCGTGTTCGGGATTCAAAAACGAACCGCGGCTGAACGGAAAGTGGACTTTCAGGTTTTCAACCGAAAGCAGCGTGGCCGTTGACGGGTTGTTTTTTGAATCAGACATTCGCAGCCTCCTGCGCGACGAAACAAGCCGCTTGTCGCTCTTGCCCGATCATGGTTAACGCCGGTTCTGATTCACCACAGCGATCGATCGCGTCGGGGCAACGTGGGCGGAAGGAGCAACCCGGTGGCAGGTTTCCAAGATCCGGCGGCTGTCCCGGAATGGCTTCAAGGTGTTTCGAATCGTGATCCAGTCTCGGCAGCGATCGTAGCAGGCCTTGGGTGTAGGGATGTTTTGGCGAAGCGAACAACGATTCCACGTCGGCTTTTTCTACAACTCGGCCGCCATACATCACCAAGACACGGTGACAGATTTCGGCGACGACACCTAGATCGTGAGTGATCATGATGATGCTGGTGCCGCGCCGCTGTTGTAGATCCCGCAGCAGGTCTAAGATCTGAGCTTGGATGGTGACGTCCAGTGCGGTTGTCGGTTCGTCGGCGATCAACAAGTCAGGCTCGCATGATAAAGCCATCGCGATCATCACGCGTTGACGCATGCCTCCGCTGAATTGATGCGGATAATCGCGCAGCCGACGCGATGCTCCACTGATGCCAACCAATTCCAGCATTTCGGCGGCTTGGCGATTCGCTTCCTTTTGTGTGTAACCGAGATGCAGTCGCGTCATCTCTGTTAATTGTTGGCCGACGGTCATCAACGGGTTAAGTGCCGTCATTGGGTCTTGGAAAATCATCGCGATGCGGCGACCGCGGATCGCTTGCATCTGTCTGACGCTTGCTTTTAACAAGTCCTTTCCGTCATACCAGACTTCGCCACCATCGATCCGTCCCGGTGGTTTGGGGACCAGTCCCATCAGCGAGAGGTTGGTAACGCTTTTGCCGCTGCCGCTTTCGCCGACCAGTCCGACCGTTTCACCGGGAAAGACTTCGAACGATACGCCACGGACGGCGCGAACTTGCGATTCATCGGTTTTGAAACTGACCTGCAGATTTCGCACGTCAAGCAACGGTTGGGAAGCTTTGCTCATCGTTGTTAATCTCGGTTCTTCATTCGTGGATCGAGCGCGTCACGAATGCCGTCACCCAAGAAGTTCAGTGCGAACAGAGTTGCCGCTAAGGCACCACCAGGAAAAACGACAACCCACCAAAACACTTTCACGATCGAGAGGGCTTCGACGCCATCGTTCAGCAGCAAACCCCAGGAAACATCGGGTGGTGAAACGCCGAGCCCAAGGAAGGATAAGAACGCTTCAAACAACATCACGCTTGGGATCGTGAGCGTCAGATAGACAATCACGACGCCTAGTACATTGGGCACCAAGTGGCGGAATACGATTCGCCATGACGAAGCCCCAACGGTCTTTGCCGCCTCGACAAACTGTTCGTGACGCAGTGAAAGGATTTGGCCGCGAACGACTCGCGACATCGTCAGCCAATAAATCGCACCGATCACGATATAGAAAATGGTGATTTGATCGACGCCATAGGACGCGAGCTTCTGCTTGACGCTTTCTTCACCAAGAAACGTCACTAAAAAGATCACGACGAAGATGAACGGGATCGAATAAAGCATGTCGACAAACCGCATCATTGCCGCATCGACGCGGCCACCGAAGTAACCAGCGATCGCGCCGTAGCTGACGCCGATGATCAAGCTTACCAACGTGGCGACGATGCCAACGATCAACGATACACGCGCACCCCAGAACACTCGGGCGAGCAAATCACGTCCCAGTTTGTCGGTTCCGAATAGGCTTGGGATCGCGTAGTCGCCAAAAACGGAAACACGCACTTGGCACATCCACCAAGCGACGCCACCGAGGTTGTTCCACATCTGGTTGAAGGGATGTTCGACCGAGATCCGTGATTCGATTTCTTTGGCAAGCTTTTGTTGGGTTTTTAAATCCGTTGCTTCGGCAAGCTGCTTTTGCGTTTCTGCAAGTGACGCTTCGAATGCCGCCAGTTCGCTGGTCAGTTTATTGTCTTTGAATTTCAGACCTGGTCGTCCGCCCAGAACAACGGTGTGCAGGTTCGGTGGTAGGAACCTTCGATTGTTCAAGTCCTTGTCGATTGGGCTTTGCAAAGGCAGCAGGGGCGTCAGGAAAGCGGCTGTGGCCAATAGCAGCAAACACCAAAGCGAAATCATCGCGGTGCGATTGCGGCGCAACCGATTGAATGCATCCTGCCAAAGCGAGACGCCGCGTATTTCACGAGACTCGGCAAGCAACCGTTCGAGGGCTTCTTCGGTGGAATTGCCACCAGGTTTGATGGAACTGTTCATTGAAGTTTCACCCTCGGATCGATGATCGCATATGCCAAGTCGACCAAGGTATTCATCGCAAACAACAGCACGGTGTAAGTCAGCACCATACCCATCGCCAATGTGTAATCACGCTGCGTTGCGGCGTTGATAAAGTGACTGCCCATGCCAGGCAACGCAAAGATCTTTTCTAGCACCAGCGAACCGGTTAGCACTCGCGCGACCGCCGGGCCGAGGTATGAAACGACGGGCAGCAATGCCCCTGGCAAGACGTGCCGAATGATCACCGTTCGCTTGGGAAGGCCTTTGGCAAAGGCTGTCCGTACATGATCGCGAGTTAGCATTTCGAGCATGCCGGTTCGTGTTAGACGCGCGATGTATGCTGCGACTGGCAGACCTAAGCAGAACGCAGGCAAGGCGACTTGGCTGAGCGTTCCCCATCCACCTGCCGGAAACAGTTGGATCATGAACACGAACAATAGGATTGCCAAACTGGCGATGACAAAGTTCGGAACGGCGATTCCGAACACGGCCGCCGCCATTAATGCGACATCGGCGGCAGAGCGACGATAGACCGCCGAGATCACTCCGGCGGTAATGCCAAAGATGATCGCAAATACCAATGCGAAGATTGCCAATGTGACTGAAACGGGAAAGCCTTCCGCGATCACTTGGTTAACGCTGTAGTCCTCCAGTCGAGTGCTCCAGCCAAGATCAAAACGCGTCACGACTCCGACCAGATAATCCCAGTACTGTTGCAGCGGCGGTGCATCGAGGTTGTACCGGGCTTTGAGCTGTCGTTCGATCGCTGGTGGAACACTCCGCTCGCCGCTAAATGGGTTTCCAGGAACGCTCCGCATCAACACAAAGGACACCGTATAAACGGCCCAAAGCGTCAGCAGCATCCATGACAGACGCTTCAGTAGGTATCCGATCAAATCTCTCATTGCGTCGGCGTTCTCATTCCTGGCTGTGCTTTCGGAGCAGTGTCTTTCGAAGAAGTGTCGGATTCGTCGGCGTAGCGAAGGATCGACAGCGGGTGCAGGTCTTGCGCGGTCGGTGCAAAGTTCAGCACGTTCGGTTTGCACATCTCTGCCGAGGTGTAGAAATAGATCGGAATCACCGGCAACTCTGTCGCCAGGATCTCTTCGGCTTGGCGAAGCAGTTCCAGCCGTTTGGTTTGATCCTGTTCTTCGCCCGATTCGGCAATCAGGCGATCGTATTCTTTGTTCGACCAGTTCGTATTGCTTTGTGGATTGTCCGTTACCCACAAATCCAGGAACGTGTTGGGATCGGGATAGTCACCGACCCAGCCGTACCGAGCCATTTGGTAGTTTTCCATCTGAACGGTTTCGGTGAAGCTGCCCCATTCCATGTTTTGCAGCTCGATTTTGATGTTCAGATTGTTTTGCAGTTGTTGCTGGATCACCTCGGCGATCGGCCGGTGGGTTTCGCTGGTGTTGTACATCAGCGTCAGCTTGGGGAAGCCTCGGCCGCCGGGAAAGCCAGCTTCGGCAAGTAGCTCCTTCGCTTTGTCGACATCTTCCTGAAGGCCTTTGACACCTTTGTATCCGGCCAATCCGGGCGGAACGACACTGAAGGCCGGTATCTGCCCTGCCTTGGTGACCTCTTCGACGATTTGTCGCCGATTGATCGCCATGCTTAACGCTTGCCGAACACGGATATCATCGAGTGGCGCAACGGCGTGATTAAGTTTGTAAAAGTAGATCGAAAGCTTTGGCGCACTATGAAAGTCATCACGTTTACGCAGCTCTTCAAGCACCGATGTGGGCAGATCGTTAATCCATTGCAGTTGCCCGGTTTCGTACATGTTCAGCGCCGTGTTCTGGCTCTCGAGTGAAACGAAGTCGATCGTGTTCATTCCCACGCGATCAACGTTCCAGTACTCGGGATTTTTTTCGACACGGACGCGGTCACGCAGACGCCGGAACTTCAGCCGGAACGGTCCGTTGGAAACGATGTTCTCTGCCTTGGTCCACATCTGCGCGCCGAACGCTTCAACGCATTCTTGTTTGACCGGGTAGAGCGGATAGTAGGCCGCGAGGTACAGAAAGTATGGCACCGAGTAATCGAGCTGGACGACGAAGGTTTGGTCGTCGATCGCTTGGGCGCCGCCTTCGTGTTTGAAGTCAACCATCACACCGTGCGTGCGCGTGATGCTGGTGTCTTCATTGATCGCGGCTAAGGAAATGGCAAAGCGTTCTCGAGTCGGGGCGTGTTCCCAATCAGGTCGTCCGTTTTCTCCCAGCGGGACGATGTCGACTTCGTAAACCCAGCTTTCTTGCCAATCGAGTTCGGCATTTTCACGTTGTTCTTCGCTGGCGTCTTCAGGGAGCTTCGGTTCCGGTGGCTTGATGATTTCGCGAAGCGTGCCGTACTTCATCGTGCCACGCGGAAAGTGTTTGATCGCGGCGTCACCTGTGGATGTTTCACCCGGCCGATCCCACAGCTCAACTTCGACTCGGTCGCCGATCGCGACGATCGCGCGGTGATAGACATCGGCAAGGTGGACTTGATTGATCAGGTACCCGTATTCGCAAGCGGTCGCGGGGTGCAGCATTCGCTGCCATGACCAAGCAAAATCGTGGGCTGTCAGCGGTGTGCCGTCGGACCATCGCAGGCCGTCGCGAAGGTGGAAAGTGTACGTCTTGCCGTCTTCGCTGACGTCCCATGATTCCGCCATCGCGGGTTGGGGTGAAAGCGGCTGCAATCCGTTGTCTGGATCCGGAGGCCCTTCGGGTAACATCCGGGCCAGGCCTTCAAAGATCTCGTAGATGATCCGGCTTTCCGGTTGACCGGTCGCGCGGTGCGGATCGATGGTCTTCGGGTCGGTGCCGTTTTGAAGTGAGAAATCTGCCGGAGGGACGCTGTCCAAGCGAGCCGCCCAGATGACGGCAATGACAGCAACCAAGGCTGCAAAAATGACGAATCCTCGGCGAACTTCCGGAGCCACAGACGTGTCTCTTGTTGTTTGGACTTGGCGGATTGGGCGATACGCGAAATTTTAGGCGTTTCGGCAACCGCGACGCGAGAGCGATTGCAAGCGTTTCTCCGATAGCGGCACCCAGAGCGTTACACGGCCCTCCAAGCGGCAAACCCCCTGAGCAAATTTCGGGGACAGAGCTCGTTTAGCTTTTATTGTCGCCCTTCACTCCGTGAAGGCAGCGTTCTTCCTTGCTGGGTTAGCGAAGTTGATGGCGACTTCGTAAGAGATCAATCCCGAAAATCAACAGGTCGATAGAGGCTGTTTAGTTTGCTTGCGCGGTGGTTTGGGTGCGAAGGTGGCTGGTGGAAGTTTTCAACACAGAGGCACCGAGGTCATGGAGATTGGGTGGGGGGAAAAACGCAGAGACGCGGAAGTCGCAGAGGAGTGCGCGTTGGGGACATAGCATGTTCGTGGACAGCAGAAGAGCGTGGTGGGGACATAGCACGATTGCTGCTACTGCGAAAGCAAATGTTGGGGACAGAGCTTGTTTAGTTTGCTTGCGCGGTGGTTTGGGTGCGAAGGTGGCTGGTGGAAGTTTTCAACACAGAGGCACCGAGGTCATGGAGATTGGGTGGTGGGAATAAATGCAGAGACGCGGAGGTCGCAGAGGAGAGCTATGGCGGGGACATAGCACGGCGCGTTGGGGAAGGAGGGCGCGTTGGGGACATAGCATGTTCGTGGACAGCAGAAGAGCGTGGTGGGGACATAGCACGATTGCTGCTACTGCGAAAGCAAATGTTGGGGACAGAGCTTGTTTAGTTTGCTTGCGCGGTGGTTTGGGTGCGAAGGTGGCTGGTGGAAGTTTTCAACACAGAGGCACCGAGGTCATGGAGATTGGGTGGTGGGAATAAATGCAGAGACGCGGAGGTCGCAGAGGAGAGCTATGGCGGGGACATAGCACGGCGCGTTGGGGATATAGCAAGTGCTATGGTGGGGACATAGCACGATCGATTTGGTGCGCGCAAAAACAAACCCGGCTTTGCTGTTGCAGAGCCGGGTTTGCGTTGAGCGGTTTGCGAATGTTCGCAAATGCTTAGATGTTGGTGTCAGCGTCAGCAGCTGGCTCTGGAGGAGCGTCGCTAGCCGAAGCTTCTTCAGCAGCTGGAGCTTCTTCGGTAGCAGCTTCGACGACGGTTTCACCGCCGCAAGCAGCACATGGGGCAGCGACTTCGCCGCAACCACCGCATGGAGCTGGTGCAGCTTCGCAGCATGGTGCTGGTGCAGCTTCGCAGCAAGGAGCAGGAGCTGGTTCGCAGCAGGTAGGCTCTGGAGCGCAGCAGCTCTTACGGGCCTTCAGCTTAGCGATCAGACGACCGAACAATTTCGGGCGGCTGCTGCCACAGCAAGTTGGAGCTGGTTCGCAGCATGGTGCTGGTTCGCAGCAAGGAGCAGGAGCTGGTTCGCAGCAAGGTGCTGGTGCAGGCTCACAGCAAGGAGCAGGTGCTGGTTCGCAGCAAGGAGCTGGTTCGCAGCAAGTTGGCTCTGGAGCGCAGCAATCTGCTGCGTGACGAGCCTTCAACTTTGCGAGCAATCCGCCGCCACATGCTTTGTTAGCGTGAAGCTTTGCGAACAGTCCGCCACCACAGTTGCCAGCATATGCCGACGATTCATTCATGGCGAGAGCCGCACCTACCAACAGTGCGAACGCGGCAATCCCGCTGACCACATTCCGATTCATCGTAATCTCCCAAGTGTTTCGGAGTTTTTGGTGCGATCCCTCTGCGCACACGTTTTCAAATCCAGAAGCCCCTTTTTGGGCTCCCCCGTAGGATCCAGCATCGGCGACCATCGCCGAAACTTCCGAACACGCAAGATAGGTGCTTTGCGGAACTTTTGCGGCCCACGTGATTTCGTCGATAAAGTAACTTTGGCCAGAGCCGTGTCAATCACACGATCATGTGAAAGCGCACAGAAAAGTAGGCCGCCCAGGGCGGTCCACTAGGTTTTGGTGATTCCCCGGGTTGCTTGCGCAGATTTCATGAAAACTGCGTAAGTACCGTTTATCAATCGCTTAACGACAAACTACTGACCTGATTTTAGATACCCCCTTGAGGGGGTTTTGAGGCACTTTGTCGCGGATCTAAGCCTAGTCGTGACACTGCGGAATAGACAGAAAAGATTGCCTATTTTGTCAGGATTTGTTTCTGCGAAGTGGTCAATTTGACTATCGGATCGATGTTTCCGATGCCTGTTCGATCGCCGAAAGCCGAGCGTTCATCTCGTCACCGTTTTCGAAATCGAACTCGAGCGGATCCATTCCATCGCCTTGATCGACATGGAATCCGCTGATCCGCCAGCCTTGGGACTCGTTGTGCAGGGTCCAGACGACTTCGTACTGGGTCGTCTGTCCGTTGGCAGCATCGGGTTCGTTCAAGTAAGTCTGGACCCAGACGCGGTCCTTTTGATCGGGGATCGGAAATGATTGTCGGACTTCGAACGTTGTGTCGGGAGACCCAGGCAGTTGCAGTGGGCGACCGATCCGAATCATTTCTTGTTGCGCGAGCTTCGTCAGCAGGTCGCTGGCGCTATTGCCGTCGCCGCCGCGTCGCATGCGATCCAGGAATTGGCTGACAATTTCCGTCGGAGCTGGTTGTTGTGGCTGAGCTGCCGGGGCAGGCTGTGCCGCTGGCTTTTCCGCCACTGGTTCGGATGACGAACCTCCGCAACCGGTCAAAAACAGGCATGTCATGACGGTGGCCAAGATTTGGCTGGCGAAAACGAAGAGTCGAGCTTGGGGTGACTTAGTTTGCTGACCGTCCATAAGTTCGGATTGGCATGAGTGGTGGGATACAGCGTGACGTAATCGCTCCAATACCATTGGGCCCGAATCCGGGTCAACATCATCGGTCAGCGTTTGGCGATCCCGATCGCTCGCAGACTCGGCTATCGCTTGCCGCCTGTTTCAAGCAAAATGCTGAAAACTGAATTCAAAGAAAGATCATTTGACCGCGAGGTCCGTTCCTAATGCCCAACAGCCCCAACGTGATTCAGGTCGACAATCAGAAGATCGACTTGAAGAATCGAAAACTCGCCGCCTTCCTCGCGTGGTTGATGCCGGGGGCCGGGCATTATTACCAAGGGCGACATACCAAAGGCAGTTTGTATCTCGTTTGCATTTTGACCACTTGGATCGTTGGCTTTGCACTAGGCGGTGGACATGTGGTCTACGCCTCGTGGCAGCCAGGCGACAAGCGTTGGCACTATTTTTTGCAAGCCGGAGTTGGTGCGGCAGCCTTGCCGGCATTGGTTCAGGGCAATCGCATGCGGAAAGCCACCGATCGCGGTGCAACGAAAGGCAATTATGAACCATTGTGGGGTGGCTTCATGGCACCACCACATCGCCCTGTCGTCGAAGATCGACCTGACGAAGTCTCGGCGTGGTATGCCCAGTACGGCGCTGGCTATGAGATGGGAACTTGGTACACGATGATTGCCGGTTTGCTAAACATTCTTGTGATCTATGACGCCTATTCGGGACCTTTGTCGGTACCGATTAGTGGTCGTAAAAAGAAAGGCGACGAGGACAGCGATCCGAATTCCAGCGATAGCGACATCGAGGCAGCGACCAAATCGGAGGCTACCGCATGATCACGATCGGACCGACTTATTTGCTTTATTATGTCCCGTTGATCGTTTCGATTTCATTGGTCTTTGGGGCGACACGCCACGAAGATACGCAAACGATTTTAAAGCATGCGTTTTACACCGCACGCTGGGTGACCAGTTTTATGCTGATCATCTTTTTAATCCTCCTGATGCTTGACTGGATGCTGTAGTGCGTGTTTTGACGCTGGGTGCAGGGACCGTAGGACACTGGATCGCGGACGTGTTGTGCCGCCGACGTCATGACGTCACGGTGATTGATACGGACGCCGAACGGGTTCGGCAGATCGATAGCGAGTTAGACGTCCGTGCGATTCACGGCAACGCGGCTCACAGCTCGGTTCTATTTCAGGCCGATGTGTTGAGCGCCGATATCTGTCTGGCTGTCACGGGCAACGACGAAGCCAATGTTGTCAGCGCCAGCATGGCCAAAGCACTCGGTGCCCGCCGCAGTATCGCCCGGGTCTATGCACCCGTGTTTCGCGAAGCCAGCACGTTTGATTACCAAACACACTTCGGGATCGATTCCCTGTTGTCGTTGGAGCAGCTTAGCGCGTTCGAATTGGTCAGGGCGATTCGCAACCCCGATGCGATTCCGCTGGAGCATTTCGCCCGCGGCCATTTGGAAGTTTACGAGGTCGAGGTCGAATCAAAGGCAGGTGCCGTCGGTGTTCGGCTGCGTGAATTGAATTTGCCTGGCGGAGTCCGTATCGGTTCCATCCAACGCGACGGCCAGATGTGGATCGCAAGCGCCGAAGATGAGATCCACGCCGGTGACCGCGTATCGATGATCGGTGTTCCTGCGGATCTAAATAAAAGCCGATCTAAATTTGCCTCCGTTTCGCGACGTGCAAAACGACAAACGGTTTTGATCGCCGGTGGTGGCGAAATCGGGTTCCATTTAGCAAGGGCGCTGCCTTCGTCGGATTACCGGACGACGATTTTGGAATATGACCCACGTCGCTGTGAACAGCTTGCCAAGTTGTTGCCGGACTTAACAATCGTCAACGCGAGCGCGAACAACCGGAGCGTTCTGGAAGACGAAGGCGGCGGCGCGGCAGACTATTTTGTGGCATGCACCGGTAGCGATGAAAGTAACATCATGGCATGCGTCGAAGCTCGCGAGCTGGGCGCTAGGCGAGTTATGGCTGTTGTCGGTCGGCCCGATTATGCGAACGTTGTCGGAAAGCTTGGTATTGATCACGTGGTCAGTGAACGCGACACCGCCGCTCGACAAGTTCTCGGGTTCTTGAACGAAGGCCCCATCATTAGCCATCGCCGTTTGCCCAACGGAAATATCGGCGTCTATGAATTGGAAGTCACCGAAGGTACCCGAGTCACGGAGGCGACGCTTGCTGATTTGCCATTTGCCGGCCGTTGCTTAATTACCGCAATTCAACGCGACAGTTTCATTCGAGTTCCGATGGCATCGGACCAACTGAAACCCGGCGACATCGTCGTCGCTCTTGTCGACCAACAACACGCAAGCGACTGCATGGCGCTATTCGGCGGTCGTGGCTAACAATGGCATGACGCAACAACCTTCTCTATTCGTCTGCGCCGATGTCGGTGGAACATTCACCGACTGCATCGTGGTGCAAACGACGTCGACGGGACAAGAAGATTTACGCAGTATCAAAGTGCTATCGACGGGCTTGATCCGTTGTGAAGGCACGATCGAAATCCAGCCCGGAGAACCGTTGCGTGTGCGGCTTTCTCTGCCGGATGAATTGCTGTGCGGCGTCCCCGGTAATCGATTGCCCGACCAGTTTTTCTGTGGTGCAAAGTTATCTGAATTGGTTTCGGGTATTCGCACCCCAATCGGAACGGTTCTGGATTACGAGGCCGAATCAGGATTGGTCCGCCTGCAATGCGATGTCAATGAAGACGAGATCGCTTCGAGCAGTCAGTGCGGCTCGAGCAGTCAGTGTCGCCAGTTTGAAATCGATTGTG
Source organism: Stieleria sp. JC731 (assembly GCF_020966635.1). Lineage (NCBI taxonomy): Bacteria > Pseudomonadati > Planctomycetota > Planctomycetia > Pirellulales > Pirellulaceae > Stieleria > Stieleria sp. JC731. The sequence goes on from NZ_JAJKFQ010000001.1 coordinate 408,052, forward strand.
GTTTGGAGGCTCCTGTTTTAGCAACGAGGTTGCTGCTCGGTGTGCCGCTGCAAACGTCATTGCCACCGATGCTCGCGCGGGTCGGAACGACGCGTGGGACCAATGCTTTGCTAACCCGCACCGGCGCGACGACAGCATTGGTCATCAATGAAGGCTTTGGCGATGCGTTGCTGATTGGGGAACAAGACCGCGACGAGCTATTCGATTTGGCTTTCAATAAGCCGGCACCGCTTGCCGAGAACATCATCGAAGTCCGTGGGCGGTTGGACGCCCAGGGAAACGAGATCGTCGCCTTGAACGAAAGTCAGATCCGCGACGCCTTGGAATTAATGCGTCGTCAGGGCGTCGAAGCGATCGCGATTTGCTTGCTGCATTCCTATCTAAATCCCGACCAAGAAATCGCGATCGAATCGATTGCACGTTCGGTAGGGTTTCGTGATGTCAGCCGTTCCAGCGAAGTCGCTCCGCTGATCAAGTTGGTTTCACGTGCCGAAACCACAGCGCTTGACGCTTACCTAAACCCCATCCTTTCCAGCTACGTTCAGCGAGTCCAACGCCAGTTCGGGCGTATGACTTGTGAGTTGCTGATGATGACAAGTGGCGGCAACTTGATTGCGGCTGGTCAGTTCCGCGGGCGTGATAGTGTGTTGTCTGGACCCGCCGGTGGCGTTGTCGGTTTGCAGTTTGTCGCCCAGTGCAACGACTTGGATCTGGCAATCGGTTTGGACATGGGCGGAACCAGCACTGATGTTAGCCGATACGATGGGCAAGTCGGGCGTCGATACCAAAGCAAAGTCGCTGGGATTCGCGTGATGACGTCGATGATGGATATCCATACGGTCGCCGCCGGTGGAGGATCGATCTGTGATTATGTCGGCGGGAGGCTTGAGGTTGGTCCCGGAAGCGCCGGTGCGTCGCCAGGTCCGGCGTGCTATGGCAGCGGTGGGCCACTAACGGTTACCGACATCAACGTTTTGCTCGGCCGAATCTGTGTCGAACGATTTCCGTTTCCACTTTCGATCGATGCGGCTAGGGAACGCTTGGAACACGTCGCGGGAAAGATGCCCGACGCCAGCGAGGACTTGCATTCGCTTGCCGAAGGTTTTCTGGATATCGCCGTAACGCATATGGCCGAGGCGGTGCGGGCGATCACAACCGCCAGAGGTGTGCCACTGGAAGATCATGCGTTAGTCGGATTCGGTGGTGCGGCGGCACAGCATCTATGCCGAGTTGCCGAATCGCTGGGGATGAAAAGAATTGTCGATCATCCCAAAGCCAGCGTGCTAAGTGCTGTCGGCATGGGGGTCGCCCAGCAAGGCATCATCGAAACAGTCGGCTTGTACGAGTTAGTCGACGAAGTCACCGAAAAGCACTTGGGCGAATTTGCCGAAGAATTAGTTGCGGCCAACACAAGGCGGCTTGGTACGGATGAAAACGTCACGCACCGTTTTGAAATTGACTGCCGCTATCGAGGAACCGATGCGACGATCGCATTAACGCTGTCGGATTTAAACGAAACCAGTCTGAGTGAGTTGGCCGATCGATTTCACCAGCAGCATCGCAGTCGCTATGGCTATCACCGCAGTGATCGCGCGGTGCAGTGCGTTAGCTTGCGTTGTGAAAGCCAAACTCGTGATGAGAGCCTGCAACGGATCTTGATGCTGCCAACCGCTGCCAGCAAACCGCCCATCACGCAACAAACCAAGGTTTATCATCGAGGCGTCTGGCAAGACTTCGCATTGATCGATCGCGAAACTCTATCGCCTGGTGATCAGGTACCTTCAAGAAGCGTTGTTGTCAGTGATCAGTCAACCTTGATTGTCGAGCCGGATTGGCAAGCTGTTGTTGCTGTGGATGGTTCGATCATTCTGGATTGGAGTCCATCAGAAAGCACGCAGGCTGATTCCGCGTCGAGCGAATTGATCCGAATGGAGATCGCAGCAAGGCGTTTGCAAAGTATCGCCGATGCGATGGGAGAGGTGCTGCGTCGAACGGCGATCAGCGTCAATGTGAAAGAGCGTCTGGATTTTAGTTGTGCGATCTTTCGTGGTGATGGAGCTTTGATCGCCAACGCGCCTCATGTGCCCGTTCACCTTGGGGCGATGGGGCATACGGTGAAGCACCTCGCAGCGACGTTTCCAAAAATGTCGGATGGCGATTGTTATGTTTCCAACGATCCCTATGCAGGTGGTTCGCACCTGCCAGATGTGACAGTGGTTTCACCGGTGTTTTGCGGTGAAGACACGACAACAGGGCAACCCAGTTTTTATGTTGCGAGTCGTGCGCACCACGCCGAAATCGGTGGTGTGACTCCGGGGTCGATGCCGCCAGACGCAAAGAACTTGGCCGAGGAAGGTGTGTTGATACGCGCTTTCGCGTTGGTTCGCGATGGCATCAGCTACGAAAATGACTTGGCTGACTTGCTGGGGGCTGGTCCGTATCCATCGCGCAATGTTGATGAGAACATTGCCGACTTGCGAGCTCAGATTGCTGCGGGCCAAGAAGGGGCTCGGTTGCTGAAGCAGATGACCGCCGAAAGCGGTGCGGGCGAGCTGACGCGATTGATCGATCGACTGCTAGACGTAGCCGAACAGGCGGTACAGCGTTGGATCGAAAAGCTCCCTGAGGATCAACTGACATTCCGCGATGCGCTGGACGACGGAACAAGTCTTGCCGTGTCACTGCAGCGAAAAGCAGGGCGGTTACAAATCGATTTCACAGGCACAGCAGGCGTACATCCCGGGGCGTTCAACGCGACCCGTTCGATCGTCAATTCGGCTGTCCTGTATGTGATGCGTTGTTTTTGTGAATCGAACCTTCCGTTGTGCGATGGTGCGTTGCGGCCAATCGAATTGACGATCCCGCAAGGCTTGTTGGATCCGCCAGCGAATCCTGATCCCAGCCTTTGCCCAGCCGTGGTCGCGGGGAACGTCGAAACGAGCATGCGGATTGTCGACGTGATGCTGGGAGCGATCGGATCGACGAAGTCGGATGCCCCGGTCTTTCGAGCCGTTGCGGCAAGTCAGGGCACGATGAACAACGTGCTGTTTGGGGACGAAAGTTTTGGCTACTACGAAACGATCGGCGGCGGCGCCGGAGCGACCGTGTTTGGCGCGGGAGCCGACGGCGTCCATACACATATGACGAACACGCGGATCACCGACGCGGAAGTCTTGGAATCGCGGATGCCCATTCGCTTGAGAGAGTTCTCGATTCGGCGTGGTAGCGGCGGAAAGGGAAAGCAACGCGGCGGTGACGGTTTGATTCGAGAATTCGAATTTCTTAAACCGTTGACCGTGTCGCTGATCACCAATCGTCGCAAAACACAGCCCTACGGCGTTTTCGGAGGTCAGCCGGGCACCAGCGGGCGAAACCTTTTGATTCAAGGTGACGTGCAGACGGAGCTTGATCCCTCGGTGACCATCGAAGTTAAAAGCGGTGATCGTCTGCGAATCGAAACACCCGGTGGCGGCGGATGGGGTGCGCCGGTTGCTGAGTAAGTTTGATGTTAACCACTAATCTTCACTGATCGAACACGAATGCGTCTGCCGGCTTGATGCTCTGAATGAGTGTTCCATTAGAGCCGATTAGTGTTTCCAGACTTGGACCACTAATCTTCACTCATCGCGCACTAATGCTTCTGCCGGCTTGATGCTCTGAATGAGTGTTCCATTAGAGCCGATTAGTGTTTCCAAACTTGGACCATTCATCTTCATTGATTGGACGTAAGAACGCGTGCCGGTCTGATGGTGTACATCGCCATTGTGCTATCACGATGACTCGACAGTTCTGCTGCGCGATTAAGAAGACGTCGCTGTGGGGAAAAGCTCGCGAGCGACTTTGATCAGCTCTTTCGTGTCGACGTTTTGTAGCTTGCCATCGACGCTTTCCAAAATCGCCCAAGCATCCTGACGGTACTCATCGTTCGTTGCCGGGTGGACTAATCGATAGAGTGCCAGTGCGGCCTGGACGTCAGGCTGTTCAGGCTGCAATGCGAACGACGCAAGCTTTTCCATCAACGTCGGTGGAAGCGTTTCAAGCGTGTATTCACGCGTTTGCTTGTTGAATTGGATCGCAATCGATTGAGTACTGGCTTGGACAACAATCACAGGAAATCCTTCGACGAGGTCGAAAGTGTTTCCCGTTTGCCGGCTGCTGAGTCCACGAACGATGCCGCCGCGATAGTAGCTGGCAAGGTCGGCGATGTCATAAAGGGTCGACACCCTGGAACCCAGTTCGCCTGGGATATTCTTTTTAATGAGGCGATCCGCTTCGGGCTTCATTTGATCCCATTTTGCGTCACGGATCAGTTGCTCAAGCGATTCGATTTCTTGCGAATACTGTTGTAATTGTTGCGGTGTTGGCTCCGCCGGTTTTTCAGGTTCATTTGCCATCATGCTGTCAGGATCAGCCATGTTCATCGGTGGCGTCTCCGGCATGCTGTTCATGTTTTCGGCAGGCATGTTGTCTTGCGCTGCCGGCATGCTTCCGATTCCCATCTTGTTGGGATTTGGGTTTCGGTTGCGGATCGAATCTGCGATTCCGCTGCTAGGGGCACTTCCGATGACGCCATCGCTTTTGGCACGTGGGTCACGGTTGGCGGCGGGTGGTTGTGGCTTTGAAACGACGACTTGATCGTCTGTTTGAGCAACCTTTTGGTTCGTTCCCGTTTCTAGGAAGACGAGTAGATAAATGATCACGCCGAGCATCGCGACAACAAAGCCACCCAACAACAGCATGCCCGATTTTTTGCGGCGGCGTTTTTTTGTTTTGGACTTTGGCGGTGTCCATGAAACCGCACTGGCGTTTTCAGACGTCGTGACGAACGGCTGGCTAGTCGCCGAAGGCTGCGCTGTGGCAATCTGTGGGCTGGCTGATTGTGGCGCCGGTGGGCTTGTCGCTGGCGGTGCAGGAGCTGGTGCTCCCAGCGGCGGTGATCCCAGTGGAGGCATTCCCAATACGGCGGCCGCTTGGTTGGTGGCCGCTGGCGACGGTCTTGCCGCGTTTTCCTGAATCGGATTGGAACTGGGCAAGAGGTCGGCCAGCGGATCAGCAGCAGCTTTTGATGTTGCCGTGGATGCATGAATGGCAGCCGGTGCGGAAGCGATGGCCGCATCAAGCTTTTGTTTGCGATTGGGATCTTCCAGAGTCTGCCGAGCCGCTTCTGCGATTTTTAAAGCTTGGTTCCAGACTTTTGGATCCGCGGAGTCGCGAGACTGCTTTAGCTGCTGATAGACACCTCGCATTGCCGACTTGATTCGCTGCGCATCGCTTTCGCCCGCTGTCAAACCGAACACATCGTAGGCGTTCGGCTTGGCGTTCGAAGGGTTGATCGGCAGTAGGTCAGAAATCTTCGTTTGGGACATTCGTCAAACGCAGTCGAAGTTGGCAGGCTACCCAATTGGCTTGAGATCGCAGGGGATCGGGCGCGAGGGCGGGCAGTGGATTGATTTAGGTGGTGCGGGGGATCCGCTCCACCTGCTTCATCATACCCTTGAAGCCGAACCAAAGCACTCGCGCCCGGCTAAGTCTAAAATGCCCTGGCAGACCAAATTGTGCTTCACAATGTGGGAAATTCGCAAATGTCGTGAAATCAAGTCGGCATCGCCGCCGGAAATGACTACAGCGATTTTTCCGTTTAAATCGGCGTCGGTCGAAAGCGTCGCCGCATAGCGAGAATACTCGTCGGCAAGTTTCTCTATCGCGCCGGTGATTGCTGAGAGAACGCCCAGGCGGATGGCCGCTTCTGTCTCTTTCGCAGGAGGCGTTGGGATCGTAGAAGTATTGTTGCCAACCTGTCCCCCAGGTTGAGCTTGGTTTGTAGAGCCATTTGGACGATTCTGTTCGTCCATCGCTTTGATACTAGGCAAATTATCTGTGCCGCCGGCGAGTGCCGCCTGTTGCATCCGAACGCCCGGCAAAATGGCACCACCGTGGAAGATCGGCAGGTCATCCTTTGCAGCCGCATCCGATCTGCGTGTCGGAGTCACAAGGTCGATAGTCACCGCCGATCCTGCGTCGACAACGACACATCCACCATTGAATTGGTTAATGGCTGCGTAGGCACTGGCTGCGTAAGCACTGAGCAGCCGATCGACCCCGACTCGATCGGGATATCGAACTTCGATCTGCAGCGGAATATCACTGTGTGAAAGTTCGTGCCACCGAACCGATCCGAGAGAAGATTCCAGCTGTGACCGCAAAGGTTTGCTGACGGAGCGATTGACGGTCGAAACGGCAAAGCAAAGGTCAGCAGGCTCGGCCGGGTGGTTGTTGCCCAATAGCGGTGCAAGCCATGACAGCAGCCCGGAGACATCAATACCCAGGCGACCTGACTGGTCAGCGTCTGAACTGCCGATCGGAAACGATTTGACCGTTGCCGGATCGAGTGAGGGCATCGGGTCGATTGTCGACGCCGATTGCTTTGAAGACGATTCCGATCCGTTGGTATTGTTGGACTGCGCGACAGCTTTTACGGCTGAGTTGCCGATATCCAAGGCGACTCGGATAGAAGCGACCGTCACGATGTCTCCCCGGGTTTGGTGCCGTTTGCTTCGGATGATCCATCGGTGCCTTCCAGCGTCGGTTCTTCAAAGTCCTTCGCTTGCATGTTGTTGGAAAGCTGTGCCGTCGGTCCGGCAAGGTGGGGCGGGAGCTTTCGTTTGCGTTTCGGCTTCGCTTCGGTCTGCTGCACTTCGATGATTTCTTCACCGGAGTCGAGCATCTCTTGGCGGCGCTGATTCACGCTTTCCATGATTTCTTCTTTCAGTTCGTTGAGGCCTTCGCCAGTCATGGAACTGATCAGAAAGACTTTGCGTCCTGTGGCTTCACGCATCCGTTCGGCAACTTCAGCGGCACCATCAAGTTCACACTTTGTGACCGCCAGGATCTCTGCGCGCTGGGCGAGTGATTCGTCATACAACGCAAGTTCGCTGCGGATGGATTCGTAGTTTTCCAGCGGGTCGGTTTGGTCCGTCGGATTGGGTTCGACCAAGTGGACCAACAGCCCGGCACGTTCAACGTGTCGTAGGAATTCATGCCCAAGGCCGACGCCGTCGCTTGCACCTTCGATCAACCCTGGAATATCGGCGAGAACAAACGAGCGAACTTCATCAAGTTCGACGATGCCGAGGTTGGGGTGTTTGGTCGTAAACGGGTAGTCCGCAATTTCGGGACGGGCAGCGGTGATGCGACTGAGCAATGTGCTTTTGCCAGCATTTGGTTTGCCCACCAAACCGACATCCGCGATCGATTTCAATTCCAGAATAACGGAACGCTCTTCGCCTTCTTCGCCACGGGTGAATTCGCGAGGGGCTTGGTTGGTACTGGTTTTGAAATGGGCGTTGCCTTTACCACCTTTGCCACCGCGAGCGACAACGAAAGAATCGCCGTGCCGTGTGAGGTCTTTGATGACAAAACCTTGTTCGGCGTCGATGACGGTCGTCCCCGGCGGGACATAGAGGGTCTGGTCGTGTCCGCGGCGTCCGTGGCACATTGAACCTTGGCCGGGTTGGCCTTTGGGACCGCGATAGAATTTGCGGTTGGCAAACGAGGCCAGCGAGTTGACTCCCAAGCGGGCTTCAAGAATTAGGCTGCCGCCGTGTCCTCCGTCGCCACCATCGGGGCCGCCACGTGGAACGTATTTTTCGCGGCGCATGCTTGAGCAACCGTCGCCACCTTTGCCAGCTTGCAGTTCAATTTGGACGCGATCGACAAACATTGGATTCTGTATTTCTGTGTGCTAACTGATGAATGTACTGACTGTCGTGCAGTAACCTGTCGGACAGCAACTTTTCGGACAGAGGCCTAGCGTTTGGTTTCTGGCGATCCGCTTTTCAGGGATCGAGAGAAAAATTCAAACCGTCGCGGCATGATAGAGGGGGCTCGCAGCATCCGGCGAGCTGCCCAACGGGCATTGAAGCGGGAAAAATCGCGGTCAATCCGCTACTGTAGCATTTCCGGCTTTCTTTTCGCAGTCACTCCACATCGCTTTTCGATGATTTCGAAGTGATGCTGCAGGTGCCCAGCGCATAGCCAAGCCAAAACGCGGACCGTCAGGCGGTGTCCTGAAGCGGTTCCTGAGCAATTCCATGCGGCGGGGACCAGCCGTTCGAGCAGTTGCAGGTTGGCTTTGCGAAGGTCTGCCAGTTCGGTAAACAGCCGCGAAAGGTTGCCCAAACCGAACCGGCTATCCGCAGAAACGTTTTCGTCCCAGCCCGGCAGGTCGGGGCGGCTGCCGTCGGCCATGCACATGATTCGGTATCCAAACATGCGTTCGGCGTTGACGCAGTGCTCGATGACTTGGCGAATCGTCCATTGGTAAGGCGGGTGCACTTTGTCGACCTGTTCGGTGCTGATGCTGCCGGCCAAATCACAAATCCAGTACAGCTGGTCTCGCATCACGGTGATCGCACATTCGCCATCGACCCGCGCGATCAGCTCACCGTGGTAAGGAAATTCGAATTCATCGGCTTGTGGACGACGACTGGCGATGCGGTTCGTATTCACGCTGCGTTCTTCCCACTAAGCAGTTGTTGCAACATCATTGCGGTCGTTTCGATGGAGACGCCGTCGATGGAATGGGGGCCATAAAAATCGTGGAATTTCAGGTCCACATCGGCCGCGGTCAACAGATCACGAAGCCGTTCGGCTGACGCGAAAGGCAAAATCGGGTCCACGGTGCCGTGCGACTGGAATACCTTGGTTTGCCGCAGGCTTTCGGCAGCCGCCTCCCATTCCGGTTGGCAGATGACGGTGCCAGAGAACTGAACCAACAGGTCAGGCTGCGGAATCTTGCCGCGAAGGGCCGTGTCCATTGTCAGCATCGCGCCTTGGGAAAAGCCGCCGATGGCTAGCGGCACTTCGTCATTCGATCGATCCAGTTTTTGGGCGAGTTGCTCGACAGCCAGGTTAATGGTTTCTGTCAGCTGATCACGAGCACTTTCTAGCCCAGGTGGCGTTTCGGTGTGCAATTCCTCAAAGCGCTGAGCTTGAACCGCTTCCATCATGCGGGCCATGTTCAACGCCCACCAAGCTCGTCCGCTTGGCAGCCCCAGGTCGGCAAGGCTTAAGGGAGCTGCGGGGCACAGAAAACTAAATCGCTTTGCCGATTCACCGAGCAGATGAATCCATTCCTGAACAACGCCGACCATATCGGTGCCGGGAGCACCGTATCCGTGGCACAGAACGACCAAGGCCTCTGGGGGGGCTGCGTCGGGTTCAGCGGATTGTGGTTCGATGGAAATACAATCGAGCGATCCGAGTCGGATCTGCTGTGGATAAATCATCTCGTCGGCCGTGAAGGAAATAGACTCGCCAATGCTGTGCAGAGTCTAACTAGCCGGGGGCCGGTCGAGTAGGCGCGAGGATTCGGCTCTTAATTATCGGTTCTTAATTAACTGGGCCGTCTGATTTCAACGAGAAGTAGCTGGCCAATTTGGTCTTGTCGACTTCGATTTTTGTGCTGGTCCAGACAATTTTACCGCTGGGCAGTTCAAACCCGTTGTTGATGTACTGGTCGTTGTTGGAGTCCACCAATTGTTGGACCGAACCGTCGGCCATCAAGCAGTTCGCGATGCGAATATGAAGCGGCATGATCCCGCGATAGTCTTGTCGTGTGAACGCGCTCCAGGTTTTGTACCAGCCGTCGGGGCCGCCGCGTGCGGTTCCCGCCGCGAACTGGGTTCCCTTGTCTGGGTTGCCCGGACTTTTCAAGTGATGTGGGTTGGCGATCGGATTGCCAGACGCATCAAGCACGTTTTGGGTGCTGAAAATAGGTGATCCGACCATCGGTGTTGAATAAACGCTTCCCTGAGGGATGTTTCCGACGTTGGTGTTGATATAGCCGGAGGGAGTCGCATCGCACAGCAGCGGGATCGTCGACATGGGGGCTCGGGCGGTATCGACAACGTCAACACGAAGTGGGCCTTTGGTAACGTTTTTACCTTTGATGTCGAAGCTGCAGGCGGGGTTCTCTTTCTTCAGGTTGCCTTCGGTATCCAAGTTCACATCACCGCGGACCATGAACCACGTAGCCGCATAGTTTGTGTTGTAACCGTTTTCCAGCATCTTGCGGGCGACGATATCGCTTCGCTGAGGCGACCCGACCGCGGCACCATCAATGATGATTTGACGGGCAACGTTGGCGATCGTGCTTCCGGTGCTGTCGGTGATAACCGGATTTCCCAGACGGTCCACACAGGGGTCTGGTGTTGCAACCCATGCATTCAGATCAGCGACCGTGACGTTCAGCATCTGGTCGATTGCCTTACTGGCTTTGGCTGGATTGCTTGGGCACATCATCTCCCCAGGCATGATGCCTCGGTCGACCAGGTCAGCGACCCATCCGTATTCGGTGGGAACACCATCACGTGCGTAATCAAAGTTGCCGCTACAGAATGCTTTGTCTGGCATGGTGTTGGCGCGCTGGATCAATCCGATGCCGAATTGGCGAAGGTTTGATTGGCAAGCTGCCGAACGGGCCGCCGCGCGCGCTTTAGTTAACGCGGGCAATGCCATGGAGGCCAACAGGCCGATGATCGAAATGACTACCAGCAGCTCAACGAGCGTAAAGCCGTGGCGAGCCGAAACGGTTTGTTGATCGCTTCCGTCGATGTTTTTCGATACAGCTGCGAAACGTTGCATGAATCAGCCTTAAGAGTGATTCGGGTGGGGATGGTTTGGCTATAAAGCTCGCTATCAGAATTTATTCGCACAGGGTCCCTTCATAATTCGGGGTCAACAATCACAAATCGACGTTCTTCACCGTTCCTTCACCAGTGCTTGTTGATTCGCAAACAAAGCGATGCGGAGGGGGGGAGGGCCACCGCTGCCGGGTCTGTGTGCGGGGGAGAGTGCCTTCGGGGGGAAGCGTCCCGTTTGAACAACGGCCTGGAAAGCAAGATTGCTGTTAAACTGACGCCGTTACGCCCATTCATCCGACTCGATATGTGCTTCGTTTTGTCTGCATTTGACGACCAAGACCTGTCTCTCGCTTGGCAGCTTGACCGCCCAAGCCTCGAATCCATCCAGCTCGATCGACTTAACGGTGTGTTAAGCCAGGCCAAGTCGATGCCGTTTTACCGGGATAGGCTTAGCGATATCGAATTGCCTTTGGTTTCGCTTGAGCAGCTCCAATCGGTACCGCTGCTTCTGAAGCATGAGATGATGCCAGCGGCTGTCGGCCAGCCAGGGCAAATATTCGGTCTGCCACGACACCAGTATGTTCGTTATCACCAGACCAGTGGAACGAGCGGCTTTCCGATGCCGGTGCTTGATTCGGCAGAGGATTGGAATTGGTGGTTGGAATGTTGGCGGCATGTTCTTTATGCGGCAGACGTGACCGAAAAAGACGTCGCGATGATGGCGTTTTCATTTGGGCCGTTCATCGGGTTTTGGACGGCAAGTGATGCGCTCGTCCAAGCCGGTGCGCTCGTGATCCCGGGCGGTGGAGTTTCGAGTGAGACTCGTTTGCAGATGATTTTGGATCAGCAGTGCACACTGGTTTGTTGCACGCCGACGTATGCACTGCACCTCGTTGCCGTGGCGGAGCGTTTGTCGATCGATTTGGCGTCTTCGCCGGTCACGCGTTTGATCGTCGCTGGCGAACCCGGAGGAAGCCGGCCGGCGATTCGATCACGTATCGAAGCTGGGTGGGGCGCTATGGTGATTGACCATAGTGGCGCCAGTGAGATCGGCGCTTGGGGATTCGGCAGCCGAAATGGCAAAGGCTTGCACGTCATCGAGACTCAGTTCATCGCCGAGCGGTTGCATTTCGATGAGGACTCGCCCAATGGTCGTCTGGCCGCAGACGGTGAAGAGGCCGAGCTGGTGTTGACCGGACTTGGGCGATTCGGTGGTCCGGCGATTCGCTACCGCACTGGGGATGTCGTCCGCAGCTACGTTGACCACCAGCATGATTGCAAGTTCATGTATCTCGACGGTGGGGTCCTTGGTCGTTGCGACGACATGATGGTGATTCGAGGCGTCAACGTCTTTCCCAGCAGTGTCGAAGCGATCGTGCGAGAGTTTGATGCGACGGCGGAGTTCCGGATGATCGTCGATCGCGTCGGCCAGATGGATACCCTCGCCGTCGAAGCAGAGTTGCATTCGGAAGGCTGCAATGGCCTCGCCGAACTGTTTCAAAAACGATTGGCCATGCGTGTTGATGTTCGGCCTGTTGAATCAGGATCGTTGCCTCGGTTTGAGGCGAAGTCACGGCGATTGGTCGATCATCGCAAGGACTGATGGGGTTTTCGATTCGCTAACGGGTTGACGGTTCCGTCTGTACCGCATTGCGAATCGTCATCAGAAGCGACTGATCAGGATTCGATGTGTCTTGTGCGAGTTCCCAGATCATCACGCCTGCCAGAGATCGTTGTTGGACCTCGCTGATTTTTTCAGCCACGGTCGCTTGGCTGTTGAACGCATATCCTTCGATCAGGTCGCCTTCTGATTTGGTGTCACTGCGAATCAGTTGGGCATAGGTCTTCGCTTTGCCGTCTTTGTTGCGGCCGTAGAAAGGGATACCGACCGCGATCTTTTCCGGAGGGCATCCCCAAGTGGTCAGGCGTTCGACATCGGCCATCGCTTTCGGCATGGTTGCTTGAGGGAATCCGTGGTCATAGGACATCAGATGGACGCGATCAACGGCATCGTATCCAGCTTTGCCGATGTTTTGCCATCCTGCCTGAGCCACGGAGACTTCAATCCCTTTTGGGCTACCGAGTCGTTTGGTGTCCTGCATCAATAATTGGTAGTGGTGCATTTCGGTATCGCCTTTGGGGTGTTCCCAGTCGTAGTCGATTCCCGAAAAGCCATGTTGGGCACAATAGTCAACCAAGCTTTTGACAAAGCTCTCTCGGGTTTGCACGTTGCCTGCCATGCTTGGGAAACCGTCGGAGCGTCCCCAGCCACCGACGCACAAGATCAGCTTGCAGTGTGAGGAAAGTTGTAGCTGTTTCAGTTTGGTCAACGTGGATTCACTGATCGGTTCCTCTGGTAGCTTGCCATCTTTCGAAGGTGAGATGCCAAAGTAAACCAAGTGTGTCACGCCGATTGTTTTGTCGCTTGTTAAACCATTGATGCGATAGTCCGGCAGGTACCCAACGACCACCAGTTGGTCTGCCAATGATCGCGATAGAGGGCAGACCATTGTTGAAACCAAGATCGCTAGGCCAGCAGCGATCGGGTGAAGCTGATGATGCAAGAGATGGCACAGGATTGAACGCATCGGTGCGATTGTGGGGTAGGGAAGGGGAGGGCAGAGAAGGGCAGGGCGGTCTGGATTTCGTTGGCTGGTTCCGAGGCGTTGTAGCGGCTCGTTGGAGTCTTTCGCCTACTAGCGAGCGAGTCTGCTAGCGAGCACAGCGCCGGTCGAGCCATCGTAAAATCAGTCCACCAATCACCGTGCTGATGGATTCACCAGCAGTCCACCAAAGTGGCATTTGGGATTGGAGGTCGATAATGCCTTGCATGACTCCAAGAGCGATGACAGCCCAGGCGAGCCAGCCAACAAAATCTCGAAAGATATCTAACCGATAACTGAACGCGATCAGGCCGCATCCAATGAACCCATAAAGCAACGACAGGTGACGAGCCAAATAGATCGCCACTGGGACTTCGGGGAAGGTTTCCAGGCGGAGCATCTCTGTGATCGAAATGATCCATGCGGCCGGCATCAACGCAGCAGCAAACGCTAGCAGGGCAGAGTACCCGACGACCCGAAGGTAGATCTCGATCCAGCGGAGCGGGAAGTGTTTTCCATTTGCCAGACCCGTTTCTTCGGAAGGCGATGGCGGAGTTGTTTGCGGAACGCTCATCAAGGCGAGTGGCAAAAGAGTGGTGGGGGGAGGGCGGCGGGGTTGACTGGACTGCGTTATCAGGTCGGTCGCTGAGGGAAAAAACACCCTACGCAATTATGGTTTGGTCAGCCATACTTCACCCATGGAATCACAGCAGCTCAATTCGACAGACAAACAAGATCGCCAAGCGGCCTATCGCCCCGAATTATTGGCACCAGCGGGCGAATGGGCGTGTGCCCAAGCGGCGGTCGAGAACGGCGCCGACGCGATCTATTTTGGGCTCGATTGTGGCTTCAATGCCAGGCACCGGGCTCAGAACTTTCATGTCGATGATCTCGATGAATTGATGCCGTTTTTGCATCGGCGTGGTGTGCGTGGTTATACCACGATGAATACGTTGGTGTTTCCGAGTGAATTACATCGATTGGTTCCGCTGGTTGAAAGGATTGCCGAGGCGGGTGTGGATGCGGTGTTGGTGCAGGACTTTGGTGTCGCGAGGCTGATTCGCGAGATTTGTCCTCAGCTGGAAATCCATGCCAGCACCCAAATGAGTTTGACCAGCGCAGAAACGATTGCCGTCGCTGAGCAGTTGGGGATCAGCCGCGTCGTCTTGGCGCGAGAATTGTCAGTCAAAGAGATCGGCAAGATCGCTGCGCAAACATCGATGCCGCTTGAAGTATTCATCCATGGCGCATTGTGTGTCGCCTATTCCGGCCAATGCTTGACCAGTGAGTCATTGGGGGGGCGTAGCGCCAATCGCGGTCAATGCGCCCAAGCATGCCGCCTGCCATACGAAGTTGTTTGTGATGGTGAAGAGGTTCCGTTGGGGGATGTGCGTTACCTGTTAAGTCCACAGGACCTGGCAGGCTATGGCTCGATCGTCGGATTGTGTGAAGCTGGCATCGCGTCGCTGAAAATCGAAGGCCGCCTAAAGACGCCGGAGTACGTTGCCAACATCACCGGTCACTATCGCAGGGCGATCGATCAAGCCATGGCCGAAGGCGTGGTTTCGATCGATCCGATCGCGCGGCAGGAGATGGAGCTTTCTTTCTCTCGCGGATTTTCACCAGGATGGCTGGAAGGCAACGATCACAAACGGTTGGTCCCAGGTAAGCAGAGCGCCAAACGTGGGATCCGTCTTGGGGCGGTTCAACAGGTCAGCCGAGATCAAGTGCTGACAACACTTGAGGCAAACCTTGCCCTCGGTGATGGTTTGGGGATCGAGTCAACGCAGCGTCACAGCAGCGAGCAAGCCATGGAAGGCGGTCGTGTGTACTCGATCAAACATGCCAACGGCGAAGGTGCGAAATCCGCAGTCGCGGGCGAGCAGGTTTGGATCGGATTCGGACGCGGTGAAATCGATTGGAACGCGATCGAAGTTGACGCGACTGTTTTTAAAAATGACGATCCGCAATTGAACAAGCGTTTGCGAAAAACCTTTGAAACGAGCAAGCCGAATCGACGGATGGAAGTTGACTTTCAAGTCAGTGCGATCGTGGGTGAGCCGCTCAAGCTAACGGTCAGTTTGGTTTCGTCTTCCAGCAGTTCGACGATCGCAAGTGTGCAATCCGATCAGGTCTTGGAAGTGGCTCGGAAGCATCCCGCCGAAATCGATATGTTGCGTGACAAGCTGGAAAGGCTTGGCGGAACGCAGTTTCAGATGCGAAACGTGGATGCGAGGATCGAGGGTTGCCCAATGGTTCCGGCAAGCCTTTTAAATGACCTTCGTCGGCAAGTGATCGAAAATCTTGACGCCCGGTTGGCCCAAACAGGAATCCGTGAAGTTCAGGTCGATTCAGCGAAAGCCTTGTTGGATCCGATCGTTGAGACAGCTGCCAACGCCGATTCGCAGGCAAAGCTGGCCGTGATGTGCCGAACCCTTCAGCAGGTTAGTGCGGCAGCGGAATCGGGCGTCGATTTGATTTATGTCGACTTTCATGACATTCGTGAATACGCGCAGGTCGCTTCATTGGTCGAGCCCTTCGGTGTTCCGTTTGGGATCGCGACCGTTCGGATGCAAAAGCCAGGCGAGAAAGGCTTGTTGCGAGTTTTAGAACGCCACGGCGCGGACTTCATTTTGGCTCGGAATCTGGCGGCGATCGATTACTTCCACCGTCGTGGCATCCGGGTCATCGCAGACTTTTCCTTGAACGTTGCCAACCATCGTTCGGCCGAATGGGTCCGTTCAATCGGAGCGGAACGGACGACGGTTTCTTACGATCTAAACTGTGATCAGCTCGGTGACTTGGTCGCCTCGCTACCGGCTTCTTGGTTGGAAGTCGTGCTTCATCAACACATCCCGATGTTCCATATGGAGCATTGTGTCTTTTGCGGCGTGCTTTCACCGGGCACAAACAAAACGAATTGTGGCCGTCCCTGCGATGATCATGTCGTCCAGCTGCGCGATCGAGTTGGCGCTTTGCATCCGTTGCAAGCTGACGTCGCATGTCGCAACACGTTGTACAATGCGACGCCACAAAGTGGTGCCGAGAATGCCAAGGGGCTATTGGAAGCAGGTGTCAAATGGTTTCGTGTTGAGCTTCTTGAAGAAGGCCAAGAGGAAACGAACAAGACAGTCAGGCTTTACCGTCAATTGTTGAATGGCGAAATTGATGGGGTAACCGTTTGGCAGACTCTACAAGCAACGAATCGCCTTGGTGTGACTCGCGGTACTTTGGAATCCAAGCGGAATCCTTTGGCGGTACTGTAGTCTGATTCTCTGATCGGATTTGTTTGCGACCCGATCAACCGTGGCTCGACGCGTTTCTAAAGTCACAGCGGTATCGTGTTGCCTTGCATCGATTCATGCAAAGTGAAATGACGCTCGCAAGTTCGTCTCCAACCGCAATGGTCTCGAAATGACGATAAAAGATCGTTATCCCTTTTATCTTGCCAACCGTCCGGTTCAATCGGAATCGACGTTGGATGTTACCGACAAGTACAGCGGCGAAGTCGTCACGCAGGTTTCGGTTGCCGATACCGCTGCGATCGACCAAGCGATTGCCGCGACCGTCGGCGCAAGCAAGGCGATGGCGAAGCTTCCTCCCTTCAAACGGCAGGAGATTCTGTATCACTGTGTCGAACGGTTTCAGCAACGTGCGGACGAGCTAGCGGAAACTCTTTGCGTCGAGGCTGGAAAGCCAATCAAGGACAGTCGCGGCGAGGTGACGCGATTGATTGATACCTTTCGGATCGCAGCCGAAGAATCTGTCCGTATCGGCGGTGAGGTTTTGAACCTGCAGATATCCAAACGTGCCGAAGGCTATCGTGGCATGGAACAGCGAGTTCCGATCGGGCCATGCTCGTTTATCTCGCCCTTCAATTTTCCGCTGAATTTGGCGGCACATAAAATCGCGCCGGCAATCGCTGCGGGGTGCCCGTTTGTTTTAAAGCCAGCGAGCCGGACGCCGATCGGTGCGTTGACGATCGGTGAAATTTTGGCGGAGACAGATCTGCCCGACGGTGCGTTCTCTATATTGCCTTGTCACCGCGATGCGGCTTCCGCATTCACAACCGATGACCGGTTGAAGTTGCTTAGCTTCACCGGGTCGCCTGATGTCGGGTGGGAATTAAAAGCGAAGGCCGGCAAAAAGAAAGTCGTGTTGGAATTGGGCGGCAACGCCGCTTGCATTGTCGAAGCGGATGCGGATCTCGATGACGCTGTCGAGCGAATGGTGGTAGGGGCGTTTTATCAGTCGGGGCAAAGCTGCATCGGCGTTCAGCGAGTTTTGGTGCACCGGGATGTCTATGTCGATTTTCGAGATCGGTTTGTCGCGGCGACAAAGCGACTTCGAAGTGGCGATCCCAAAGACGAAGCGACATTCATCGGCCCGGTCATTTCTGTTGATGACGGTCAACGACTGAAGCGTTGGATTGACCAGGCTGTCCAAGAAGGCGGTACCCTGTTGTGTGGTGGCGGCCAGGAAGGGGCGATGGTCGAGGCAACGTTGCTGGAAAATGTCCCTAAGGATTTGCCGATTTGTGCTGACGAAGCGTTCGGTCCGGTCGCTGTGCTAAGCGTTTACGATGATTTTGATGCTGCACTGCGCGAAGTGAATGACAGCCGTTTTGGACTGCAAGCTGGCGTGTTCACCCGGGACTTGTATAAGGCAATGAAAGCGTGGGATGAACTGGTCGTCGGCGGTGTCGTGATCGGCGATATTCCGTCCTGGCGAGTTGACAATATGCCGTATGGCGGTGTCAAAGACAGTGGCCTTGGCAGAGAAGGAATTCGCTACGCGATCGAGGATATGACTGAGCGACGAATCCTCGTAATCCGGGGCTTAGCGTAAACGCGAGCCTACCGTTCTTCACAATCGAAAGGTATATTTGTCGCACTTCTGCAAAGCGGTCGACCTATGGCAGTTCGACGGATCAGCAGATCGAAGAATACATAGATCACGCAATGTGGGAGCGTTACCTACATGGTGTGGTCAGTTTTTTCGCCGATGATCAAATAAACTGCCAATGGAGCCCTATTTTTTGCCAGGCACTCCGCTTCAAGGTCCGCTTGAGCTGACCAATTGCGACCGCGAGCCGATCCATATCCCGGCGACCATTCAGTCTCATGGCTGCATGCTCGTTGTGCGTGAATCCGACAGGCTGATCGTTTCCGTCAGCGAGAATCTAGGATCGTGGTTTGACAGCGATACAGATGTTGTCGGACAGTCGATCGATCAGTTTGACGACCGTTTGTCCGCAGTCATTGACTCTGTTGCCGAGTTGCGCGATGGGAAACGGGTTCGGCGAAATTGCGTCATTGGTAAGCATGAGGTTGTTGTCTCTGTTCATCGTTGTGACGGCATCTTTCTGATCGAGCTGGAAGTTTTTGAAGAAGAGTCCAACTCGGTCGGGTCGGAGTTAATCGGGAAGCTGTTCGCTGGGCTTGAAGGCAAGCAGCTGGATGAGGTCTATCAATCGACGATCGAAATCATCCGGTCGTTTACAGGCTTTGATCGCGTGATGCTTTACAAGTTTCATGAGGACGATCATGGCAGTGTGATTGCCGAAGCGAAACGCGATGACCAAGAAGCTTTTCTGGGGCTTCATTATCCTGCCGGTGACATCCCGATCCCGGCACGAAAGCTATACGAGTTGAACTGGATCCGTTTGCTGGCCGACGTGAATGCTGAACCGGTCGCCATGCAGCCCGCAATGTTGTCCGGTGAAGGTGGACAGTCGCGGCCAATCAATATGTCGTATGCGCAGCTGCGAGCGATTTCGCCGATTCACTTGGAATATTTGCGCAATATGAATGTTGGCGCAAGCATGTCGATTTCCATCTTGAATGGCGATCGGCTTTGGGGTCTGATTGCCTGCCATCACCGCACCGCAAAAGTGCTTTCGCCGGTTCAACGTGACGTTTGCGAATTAGCCGGATCGCTATTGTCGACTTATTTATCGAGTCGGCGGCAAGAGGAATTGCTCGCCCGTCGCGTTGAAATCGGTGAAAGCATTGCGAAGCATGTGTCGAAGTTAGCCAACCAAGACGATCTGCAACAGGCGATTTTGGATGCGGCTCCATGGCTAAGCGAATTGTTCTCAGCAGATGGATTGGTGTTCCGGGCCGGTGAAGAGCTTTCTTTCTGGGGGCATACGCCAACTGAGATACAGACCGAAGGGGTGCTTGCTCAACTGGATCAACGGGCAACCGACAACTTGTCATTTACCGACTGCATTTCGGATTGGTACCCGGCGGCGGACGAGTACAAGGATCAAGTAGCCGGAATGTTGGCGATTCGGTTGGGACGAAAGCAGGCGGGTGAATTGGTTTTCTTTCGCCGCCCCTATTCGTCGACGATCCAATGGGCCGGCGATCCAGCAAAGAACGAGGCCGATGAATCAGGGCGTCTAAGTCCTCGCAAGTCGTTCGCAAAGTTTTCCCAAGAGGTCGAAGGTCGTTCGATTCCGTGGAGTCCGGCCGAGCGTGAAGCAGCTGAAACGCTACAAGCGACACTCAATAGCGTCGTCGTCGAACAAGCCGCTAGAGTTCACCGGATCAACGAAGAGCTGCGTCAGCTAAATGCTGACCTCGATGCGTTCGCATACGCCGCCTCGCATGATTTGAAAGAACCGCTGCGCGGGATCAATCACTACCTGTATATGCTGGAGCAAGCCCCGAATGATGATTCGACCTACCAGCGCGGGATGACCGGACTGAAACGTTTGGTCGGTCGCATGAGTGAATTGCTAGACGGGCTGTTGAGGTTTTCGCGAGTGGGGCGACAGGACCTGCGTTGGGAAAGCTTTTTACTAAAGGACGCTTACTCGCAGGCTTGCGATATTCTGTTCGGCGGACGGAAGCCCGAAGGCCTCTCGATCACTTTCAATCAGGCCGTCGCAAGCGGTGAATCGACGACGATCGAAGGCGACTACGCTTGTGTCCGCGAAGTTCTGATGAACCTGATGTCCAATGCGGTCAAGTACAACGATCGATCGGAAAAGCTGGTTGAGGTTGGGCAACTTGAGTATCAGAACTCTCCGTTTAAGGATTGTCCCGAATTCGCTACGAACATCTTCTATGTTCGCGATAATGGGATTGGCATCGCGCAACAATACCGCGAGCAAGTGTTCGAAATTTTCCGTCGACTGCACCAGCACAATCAATACGGTGGGGGGAGTGGTGCGGGGTTAACGATCGTACGCCGCATTGTCGAAAGGCATGGCGGTCGGGTGGCGATTGAATCGGACGAGAATGCTGGAACGACATTTTTCGTCGGATGGGAGCCTGATTCATGATCGCCGGTATCGTTCACCTCTGGGTTCTTGAGGACAACGACGAAGACTTTGAATTGATCGAAGCGGCTTGCGCGCGAAGCAATCATCTGATCTCTATCCAACGCTTCGTGTCTGGAGAGAAATTGCTTCAGTATGTCGGCAATTGTTCGCCAACTTTAATCTACTTGGACCTTAGGCTTCCCATCGCTGGTGGTATGGAAGTCTTGCAGACGTTTAAGCAAAATTTACTTTTTGAAAATGTGCCGAAGCTTGTCTTTTCCACTTCGGCAAATCCACTCGAAATTCGACAGGCTTACCAGCTTGGGATCAGTTCCTTCCACGTCAAACGAGTCCAGACGTCGGAAATGATTGAACTGTTGGACAAGACGCTTGACTATTGGCTCAATATTGTTGCTTTGCCACCCGAAACACGTCCGCTTCTTCCTCGTGAGAGTTCTCGATGAACAGTAAACGCGAGGATCGGATTCAGCGAATCCTGTTGATTGACGATTGCGTGGAAGATCGCGCGCGTGTCAGGTCAGCACTGATGCAGGGTGCGCCCCGACGTCGATATCAGTTTCTTGAAGCTGAGGATGGTGAGGCTGGTCTGGAACTATGCATGCAGCATCCCGATCCGATCGATTGTGTGATCGTCGATGTGCATATGCCCAAACTGTCTGGCAAGGATTTTTTGGAGCAGATCCGGCGTCCGACGGGTGTCCCCAAGATTCCGATCGTCATTTTGACCGGCAGCACTCTAAATCATGATGCCGGTGACGCGTTGCAGTTGGGAGCGCAGGACTACATCACGAAGGATTCGATCTATCCGTCGGTGATGTTTCGCGTCGTTGACAATGCGATCGAGCGACATGCTTTGTTGCGAGAGCTACACGAAAGTCGCCAAGCTGCTGATGCTGCCAACCGCGCCAAGTCCGCTTTGGTTGGCAATATCAGTCACGAAATCCGGACACCGATGACAGCTGTCTTGGGAATCTGTGAGTTGTTGCTTGAAGGCGAACTGACAGAAGACCAAGCAGAGCTTGTCCGAACGATGCGTGACAACGGTCACTACTTAGTCGAGATCGTTAATGACCTATTGGATCTGTCGAAGCTCGAAGCCGGAAAGCTGGAGGTCGAAGACGAGGCATTCAATCTGCATCAACTGATCGACCGTTCGATCGAACTGATGCAAGTCCGAGCGCGCGTCAGCGAAACAAAGCTGTCATTGCAGTTTGATGAGCAATTGCCGGAGGCGGTGACTGCGGATCCGATTCGGATTCGGCAAGTGGTGCTAAATCTTGTCAGCAACGCGATCAAGTTTTGCCCCGGTGGAAACGTCGATGTGCGAGTCAACAAAAAGGTTGACAATGACGGCGTTGAACTGATTAAGGTCGATGTGGTCGACACAGGTTGCGGGATACCCGAAGACGATTTGGAAAAGATCTTCCTGCCCTTCATTCAGTCTGAAACGAAAGGTCGTGCGAAGACTGGCGGTGGCACGGGGCTGGGGTTGGCAATTTGCCGGCGACTGGTGAACTTGATGGGTGGCTGGATGCACGTGGAAAGCCAAGTCGACAAAGGAAGCATGTTCTCCTTCGTCGTGCCATTGGTACCAGCCCAGTTGCCTGAACCCAGCGAGCTTGAATTGCCACCGCTATCGGCTTCTGTGGAAGAGCTGCTTCAAGGATGTCACTTCATCGTTGCCGAAGACACAACGGCGACGCAAATGATTCTCAAGCGAGTGATTGAAAAAGCCGGCGGTCATGCCACGGTCGTTTCAAGCGGGATTGAGTTGCTGAATGAAGTCAAATCGAGACCCGGTGAATTCGTCGCCGTTGTGACCGACATTCAAATGCCAGAGATGGACGGTTTGGAAGCGACGCAGCGGATTCGTGAATTCAATTCTGATATACCGATCGTCGTTTTGACTGCGGATGCAGTTTCCGAAACTCAGCAGCAGGCGTCCGCCGTTGGCGCCAATAATGTGCTGACAAAGCCGATTGTCAGACGTGAGCTGCTGGAAACGCTCGCACGCTACTGTGAATCGAATGAACTATCGTCCAATTCGAACGACTCCGGAAACGACGGTGAATGTTGCGACGCCTAGCCTGCAAGCTAATTTGCAGGCTCGTTGCTTGAGTTGCTGATGGGTTCGTTGGCGAGGATCTTCTCTAAGATTAGCTCGGTTAACTGAAACGTTTGTTTCGCAGATTCAATGGTTGGTTCGTGCTGCAGTGACGCGGACCGAAGGCCAGCAACAAATGTCGGCCATCGGTTTGCGGCGTTCTCAGACAGTTGTTCTAGGAAAGTCATTTCTAACCCGTCAGGAAGATTTTTTTTCGCCTGACGGCAAAGGAACACTCCCCCCATTGATGATCCTTCGATGACATAGGTCACGCCCCAGTCCGTCTCATTGGGGGCGTTTGCGTCTGTGGACGAATCCCCAGAAGCAACGATTTCTTGCACCCATGACTGTTCCCCCAGGTCTGCTGGTGTCACCGACCGGCTGGAGCTACCGGCAGAATCCAGGTCGTGTTGAAGGCACTCGATCAAACGTTCGTTGCCTGGCAACTGAAGATGCTCGGCAACTCGGTTCACACGTATCCGGACACATTGGTGCAACGAGTGCATAAGACTCAGATAGGCAGCGTAGTGCTCTCGTAAGCCAAAGATATCAAGTTGGCCCATTCGATGATCAAGCCGTTGATGAGATGGGCCTGTTTCTGACCGAAGGGAGTCTCGTAGATCTTGCTGCAATGTCAGGCCTCAATGGTAGTGTGGAACGCTAGTGCTTCGTTCCATATGAAAAGTACGGGTTCAAGCCATCAGCCGACAGGGATTTGCCTCGGTGATTGCACTGAAACCGTGGCTAACGCCATGCGGCTAATCCCAAAGTGATTGCACTGAAACCGTGGCTAATGCCATGCGGCTAATCCTAAGGTGATTGTACTGAAACCGTGGCTAACGCCATGCGGCTAATCCTAAGGTGGTTGCACTGAAACCGTGGCTAACGCCATGCGGCTAATCCTAAAGTGATTGCACTGAAACCGTGGCTAATGCCATGCGGCGAGTCCTAAAATCGAGTTGGAACGAAGCGCTAGTACTGCATTTTAGCAATGACTTGAATTTGTTCGAGTTCTATCTGGGGATAGGCAGGCGGACCGTCACCCGAAGCTGATGGTTTCGTGTGGCTCGATCCATGCGATGGGGTATTGACGCTGGTTTAGAAGCGTCCTTCGTGCGCGTTCATTGAGCGCAAATTCGCCAGAATCCGCAGTCTTTCTCATGTTTTGACCTGTCTGAAAGGCTGCTTTGGGCATTGGCATAACTTATGCAACATTGCGAATCCGATTTCGTTTTGCACCCGATGACGTCGAATTAAACGACGATCGATTGGCTTCGAACCTCTTCCACTCAGACTTCAACAAAGTGAAAGGACTTTGGGGGTACTTGGATTTGTAGCTAACTGGATGGCTCTGGATATGAAACTTACAAATGAAAGCCGATATACCAAACCAAACCTACGACGTGAGATCCGCCGACGCTTGCTGCAGGGGAACGTTGGGGGGGAACCCGGACAGTGGTCGGCCAGAAAGGCACAACTGCTGGTAAGGGAATACGAGAACCGCGGCGGTGGTTATCGAAGGACTGCTTCTCCCAACACTTTGCGCTCGCAGAGTTCCATCACTCCGCGCCCTGGGTTGGCATAGTCTTCTGCGCTTTGCATCAAGCGAAATGGACGATCTGGCAATCGGCATCGATGGCACGCTTGCCAGCTACTGCCGGGGACGCATCCAGCATTTGCGGAGCTGGATTCAACACTTGCGTGTCGGCTGTACTTGGACGCTAGCAGGCAATGGGATCTGGGGTAAACTGACCCAAGACCGGTAATCTCTTATCGGCGTGCCCCTCCACCCCCAGTTTCTCGGGGACAGCGGTTTTCCGAACTGCTTCAGCCGTACATGTCCGAATTTTTTCAAAAGCTTTTCGACACCGACGATTTCCCCGCTCGGTGGCACTGTGGAAACTGGTCTGACTTCCTCGGCTGGCTACACATTGTTTCCGATCTGGCAACTTTTTGTGCCTACTTTGCGATTCCGATCGCGCTAATTTATTTCGCACGCAAGCGGAAAGACTTTCCCTATCCCAGGCTGTTTTGGTTGTTCGCTTCGTTCATCCTGGCCTGTGGGACGGTGCACGCGATCGAAGCGATCATTTTCTGGCATCCCATCTACCGCATCTCGGGCTTGGTCAAAGCTGTGATGGCTGTCGTCTCTTGCACCACCGTGGTGGTTTTGATTCGACACATGCCTCAGTTGATGAAGCTTCCTTCAATCGCGGCAACGATCGATCAGCTGAAAGAAGAGATTGTTCATCGTGAAGAAACAGAGGCGAAGCTTCGTGAAGCCAAGGATCGCCATGATGCAATTTTGCGAGGTACACGCAGTATCATTTGGACGGCGGATCCCGAAGGCGAATTCATCACGCCACAGATTTCTTGGGAACGTTATACCGGCCAGACTTGGGAGCAGCACAAAGCGGCAGGTTGGTTAAACGTCATTCACGAAGACGACCGCGCACAGCTTGCTCGAAATTGGCAGCGTGCTGTCGCTCAAGGGGCGCTGTACCAGACCACTGGGCGAATTTGGCATAACGACAGCCGGACTTACCGGCGATTCATTGTCGAAGCCGTGCCCGTGCACAATGCCGATGGAACGACTCGCGAATGGGTCGGAACGATCAGCGATGTCGAAGATCAGTATCAGGCCGAAACGAGCCTCGGCGTCATTCGCACCGAACTTGAACGTCAGAAACGTGAGCTGGAACTGATCTATCAGGCGGCGCCGGTGGGAATGTGCCTTGTTGATACCGACCGATGTTTTCTACGGGTGAACGAAGCGCTCGCGGAGATTGACGGTCTTTCAATCGACGACCATATCGGTCGGCACATTGATGAAGTCGTGCCAACACTGACAAGTCAGCTCGATCCGATTTACCAGCAAGTGTTCGAAACCGGACAGGAAATGGTTGGCATCGAGATCGTCGGAAAGACATCCGTCTCGCCCGAGCGTCGGACTTGGCTCGCGAGTTTCTACCCGCTTTGGCTGGCATCCGATGGTGATGTTGAGCAAACCGATGGATCGGTCACCGCAGTCAGTGCGATCATCCAAGACATCACCGAACGCAAGGCGCAAGAGCGGCGGTTGAAGAAAAGCGAAAAGGCTGCCCAAGCGGCCAGTCGGAGCAAAAGCGAATTCCTGGCAAACATGAGTCACGAGATTCGCACTCCGATGTCGGCGATCCTCGGATACGCTGACGTGTTGCTTGGGCATCTCGCCGATCCAGACAATCGAAATTGCGTTTTGATCATGAAACGCAACGGCGAATATTTGCTTGAATTGATCAACGACATTCTAGACCTATCCCGCATCGAAGCAGGCAAGCTGGACATCGACCCGCAAGATTGCATGTTGCCCGAACTGGTAGCCGATATCCAATCTTTGATGCAGGTCCGGGCCGAAGAAAAGGGTGTGGAATTCGATATCCGTTTCGACGGCAAAGTCCCACGGGTGATTAGTGCCGATCCCAAACGTTTGCGACAGGTGTTGATCAATTTGATCGGCAATGCGATCAAGTTTACCGAAGAAGGTCGAGTCGTCCTGAAAGTCAAATTCCTTCGTGACGAATTACCACGTGTGGAATTCGCCGTTGAAGACACTGGGATCGGAATGACCGAGGAGCAAATCGAACGTTTGTTCAAGCCATTCTCGCAGGGCGATTCATCGGTTCGGCGAAAATTTGGAGGCAGCGGTCTGGGCTTAGCCATTAGCCACAGGTTGGTCGACATGATGCAAGGCGAAATGGACTTGCAGAGTGACTTTGGTGAAGGGTCGACGTTCTATGTTCGGTTGCCGTTGGAACCCGACGGCCAGCTGGAATTGATTCGCCCCAGTCTGGTTGTCCGTCAAGCACCTGAGGAACCGGTCTCCAGAAAGATGCCTCGGCTTTCGGCAAAGGTATTGGTGGTCGATGATCGACGTGACATCCGACACATCAGCCAGCACTTTTTGGAAAAAGCTGGTGCCAATGTCGTAACGGCGGAAGACGGCGGTGAAGCCATCCGTGTCGTTAGTGACATGTTAGGGCAAGGTGATATGTTTGACTTGATCGTCATGGACATGCAAATGCCCAATGTCGATGGACTCGAGGCGACCGCGCGTCTGCGTTCGATGGGCGTTGATTGGCCGATCATCGCATTGACCGCCGACGCGATGAAAGGCGACCGGCAACGTTGTCTTAATGCGGGTTGCGACGACTATTTGTCAAAACCTATCGACCACGCCAAGCTTGTCGCGATGGCGGTCAGGTACACTCAGGAACTGGATCGCGAAACGCTACGAATGCGACGGAAAGATCGTGCCGATCAGTTAAAAGATGAACTTGATGATCGCGTTTAGCCGTCCCGTAGGGTAGGGCAGTGTTTGATTTGTCTGCCGCTAAGGTCATTTAGTGCCATGCCCGGTAACCTTGTAGTGCGTGAAAGTTGACATGCGTCTGGCGCCTTGTCAGGCTGGTGCGGTACCCCACTGATCGCATCCGCAGGGCGACCCCGCAAATGTCTGGATCGAGTTCGATTCAAAAAATGCGTCTGGGCATGCTTGTCCTCATCGGCACGTGTGTCATGGCTGTCATTGGCTACACGCTTGCCGGTTGGACCGTACTCGATTCTGTGTACATGGTCGCGATCACCGTGTTCGGCGTTGGCTATGGTGAAGTGCGTCCGATCGATGATCCGGGACTAAAGCTATTCACGTTGCTGGTAGTCGTGACCGGTTGCAGTTCCGGGATTTATGTTCTTGGCGGCTTCGTTCAGATGATCGCCGAAGGGGAGATTCAACGTGCCTTGGGAGCCCGCCGAATGAGCCGTGGAATTGAACAGACCAGCAACCATGCGATCATTTGTGGCTACGGACGTGTCGGCCAGACTTTGGTTGCCGAACTTCGGCCTTCAGGCATCCCGATGGTTGTTGTCGATCGTGATCCCGATCGCTTGTTGGATGCCGAACGGAACGGAGTCTATGTGATTGTCGGCGATGCCTCCGATGAGACCGTTTTAAAGCGTGCCGGTATCGAACGGGCAAGTGTGCTTGCCACGGTACTCAATGGTGATGCTCACAACGTTTTTGTCACGCTGACCGCACGTGAATTGAACGATTCGATTCAGATCATCGCCCGCGGGGAATCAGAAGCAACCGAGCGAAAACTTCTGCGCAGCGGTGCCGACCGAGTTGTCTTGCCGACGATGATTGGTGCAACAAAAATCGCCAATCTGATTTCCTGCCCAAGTGTGGAATCGCTTGTCGGGGATGCGAAAGCCTTCGCCCGAATGAACCAAGACCTTGATGTGTTTGGTCTGGGAATGTTGGAAATACCGATCAAAGAAAATTCGGCATTGGCAGGTGCCAGCATTAAAGAAATTGAATTGACCGGCGATGGCGGCAATGTCGTTGTAGCGCTCTGTCGCATTAACGGTGACGTCTTGCGAAACCCCAAACACACCGACCAAGTCCACGCGGGCGACCGACTGATCGTGCTCTCGCACAAAGAGGACCTCCCCGCTGTGACTCGCAAGGCGTCACAGCAGGGCGGAACGATGGTTTACCGCGGTACGAAATACTCATCGTGATTATTGCGAAGGCCCAGCGATTGGATCGCTATTGACCGATCGCTTCATCAATGATTTCTCGATTCGCACGTGTGCCTAAAGCTCCCCAGAGACCGTAGGGGCTGGGCATACCGGGTGAACGTTCGGCAGTCCCGTTCCAAATCACCATCCCGGCTGCCGGGTTGCCCGCTTCGATCGAGTCAGTGATGAAAATGACTGCCCCATCACCCAGCAGGATATGGGCTCCGCCTTGGTGACGGCTGCTGGCACTGTAAATGCCAGGACGCCAAGTACCTGGTCCGCTACTGCACACGGGGCTATTGGGCGGCAGCACCGTGGTCATTCCGGTGTGGACGCAGTATCCGCTGGACCATTTGAAACCACGTTGATTCTGGTTTCCACCTGTGAAAGTCGCATTGTTTGGATCCCAAAACCGTGGGCGTTCGGGATCAACGTCTTCGGTGCAGAGTGATGGGTTGCCCATCAATCGAGCCAGGTTGCCTTCGTCTACCGACTGGGTCGTGACGTGGCGGTCACCCAAATTGGTATTCATTTCGCCGGCCATGATCGTATTGGATAAACCATCAAGGACATCGCGGAATCGCGTGTAGATGCGAGGGAAAAACATTCCGCGACAAGTGGACTTGGCACGTGTGTGTGCCGTGTTGTTGAACGAGCCATCTTGGTTTCTTCCGCCCGTATTCTGAAACTGCAATGCGTCACCAAGGCAGACGCCATAGTTGACGCGTGACTGCGCGGGCAAACCCTGCCCAGGATCACTGGGGCAACGCAGCATCGGGACTTCGGTCAACCAAGGGTCGTATTGAAATTGAGCATGTTGTGCTAACGAGATATCCGCATTCGGCCCCATCTCGCTGAACTCGTATTGGTTTGCCGCTGATGCAGGTTCGCGAACGCGGAATGGGTTGCTGATTTGATCCCAGAGACCCTGCTGTTCAAAGAACGGACACAGTTGAACTTGGGCACTTAGGTTGTGAAGGTTATTGCCGCCATAAGAACCGCCGATCGGGCGAGCTTCTCTTGATTGTGGGGCGTTGTTGCCGTGAACCCTGGCTGTGCCACCACGATTGGCGGGCAACATCTTGTAGTTTGAGTGGTAGTTGTGAATCGCCAAGCCGATTTGTTTGAAATTATTGCTGCAACTCATTCGCCTCGCTGCTTCGCGAGCGGCTTGAACTGCTGGCAGCAATAGGCCGACGAGGATACCAATAATTGCGATGACGACCAAAAGCTCCACAAGCGTGAAGCCGCGTCGAGAAAGGTTCTTGCGCATCGAGAACACCTCCGAACGAGAAAAAAATAATTCTTCCGTGACGGACAGATTGATATGAATCGATCAGGATGGCTCATTCATCTCCGGCAGCAAACTCATCCTCTTCACTGCCAAAGTCATTTGCGTCGTCGTTGCGTTCTTCAGGGTTCTCGTTCAGATATTGTTCGATTGCACCAAGTTCGGGGCCTTGTGCTTCTTTGGTTTCTTCACAGCCGGTGGTCACAGCTACGGCCATGCAGCCAAGCAAAATTAAAGTTTGACGCTTCATGAGTCCGGTCGGTATGAGATGGGAATGTAGACGGACCGCTGCGATATCCTGACAAATCGTTCGGCAGTAACAGTTCAGGAAGCATTGTTGAACCGGTGGACCGCTATGACTGGGGATATCATTTCGGTGTCGTTCCATCCTCAGGGACGGCGCGAGCAGACACAAGCAATTTTTGGGATGTACTTAAATTTCCCAAGGATTTGTTGCTCGTATGTCAACGTCCTGCACGCATGTGGCGATCATCTGTCAAGCAGATTGCCGTTAAACTCATCGCAAATCTTCTCAACGCAATTCGCTTTCTAAGTTGAAGCAGATACACAAGTCAGGCATCTAAAAAAGTTGCCATGCTTTGTCATCAAATGATTTTTCCAACTCGGGATCGTTCGCTCGAGCAATCAGGTCGTAATAAGCGTAGGGGTATTTGAAAACGTGGCCGATACCGAGCGTTTTATTTCCTCGTCTCTGCCAGTATTCACGATCTTCAGGACGTAGCTTGCTGAACTGGTGATCCTTGATCTTGCGATCGCCTTCTTGTGGTCCTTGTCGGGTGACGGTTACATATTTGCAGAATGCGACTCGGCAATTTTCTGCCCACTCGACGTCTCCCATTGCGGCCATCTCGATCAGCGATTGGCCAAAGGTCAGCATGTGCCCGGCAAAGCCTTGGCCAAAACCGACGAAGCGATCAATCGCATCACTCGCTTCCTTTAATACAAAGCTGGCAGCGGCTGCTTGATCTGAAAATGCGGGAGGATCGATTTCCGGATCAGGGTCGATGTCACGCCAAGGTTTGATCGAACGCAGAAGTTGGCAAACGCCATCGACCCGTTCCTTTGTTGCCAGTTGCGGCATCATGCGAAACGCTTTGATGGCGTGCATTGCAAAGATCGCATCATGTCCGACTTCACGCAACGTTCCACTTCCTTCGGATAATGCTTTGCCGACTTGGTCGCAGGCATCTTCGATACGGTCACCTTCTGGGAATGCATTGCATAGTTTTGAATTTGCCCAGTTGAGTTCGAATAGTTCGTTGATTCGGTTCGCCGTCGCATCGTCGAATTGATTGTCAACGCACATCAAGTGGGCCGAGATCATCGCCGCTCCACGATGGCCGTCGGCAAAGTAATTCATCTGTGGCGATCGGGCGAGCGCGTTAAGACCGAGTTCGACAAGCCGCATTTGCCGTATTTCAGAAGTCTCGGCACGAAGTATGTTCGGTTGATTGATCGCGGTTCCGGCGATGAACGAACCGCTGACTGTGGCGAACTTTCTTCGCGTGAGATTTAGCTTCATCGGAGGACTTACCGGTCGATGAGGATAGCAGGAAGGCAGCGTCGAAAGGTTCAACGCTGGAATTCAGATTGGGCATTCAAATTGATGCATTCGAATTGGGAACGTCACTTTCGATTCTATCTGGATCGGCCGGTTCGGTGTCTGAAAGTCTGGACTGTCCTTGTTCAGGTTGGTCGAAAACGCAACATTCATTTGAAAGGATTCGCCTAGCCCTCCCCGCGATCCTTCAATGCCGACGCAGATTCGTCATGCTGCTCAGCGGCTCGATTGATATCGTTTCTTGGACTCGTGGTCTCAGCTAAACGAGCACTTGGCACGGTCATTGCAATCACTTTCTCGTGAAGTTCTGAGCGGTGAGTTTCGATCCCGCTCGACTGCATTCCACCCAAGCAATAGGCTAATACGATGAATACCAGTACTGATACAACGAATACGAATCCCGAAATTGAAGCACAATTGGACTCGCTGGCTTCGCATTGTTGCGAAGTCATGCGAGGAGAGGCTTCGCTATCGGACGATCGATGTGATCAATTGATGCGATCTTTGATTATGTCGGGATACCAAAGTAAAAGCGGCCGCTCGATTCAGGCAGACTTAGACGCCAAGGTGAAAGACCAGTGCGGTGAGCACGCGATGCACCGCGGCGGCGAGCTTTCTTCCATCACGGCAAAGCTGGAAAGCAAGTTCGCCGAGATGACGCGTTGGGAATCAAAAAATCCCAGTGACGACCAGCAGCAAGCAAAACCCGCGAATGTTAGTTCCGCGACTGATGCGTAACCTTTGTGTTTCCGCGTCCCAGTGCTTCGTTCGATATGAAAGTACGGGTTCGGTTTATCAGCCGACGGGCGTTAGCCCCGGTTATCGCACTGGAACCGTGGCTAACGCCATGCGGCTAATCATAAAATCGCGTTGTTGAGGCAGGAAAAAATTGAAACGCAGAGACACCGAGTTCACAGAGTCGTGTTGGATCTTAGTGACGATCAGCAGCAAGCGAAGCTTGTAAATGTTGGCTTCACGACCGACGAACTAGCGATTGCGACGATGGAAGTAATCTGAAATCCATGTCATTGCGACCGCAGGCCAGAAGAAAAAATCGTGCAAGCGATTTTGTGCTTGGAAGTAAGCTGTAATTTCTAGAACCCTCTGTTCAACTTTGGCTTTCTCACCGGCGTCGTCAGGTTCAGCTAACGAGATCTGCACGACATAGTCAACCACGTCTCGGATCGTCGTCAGGCCATCGATACCCGTGTTGATATAGAACCGGTACCAGTAGATCCCCGCGATCACAAAGATGGCGACGACTGCTGCAGCCGCCTGTTTGCGTTTTGCATCCCGCGACGTGTTCAGGCAGACCGCAACTGGCAGCAACAGAACGGCATAGTAAATCAAATCGTTCAGCCGAAGTCTTGTCAGTAGCGGCCCCGATATCAAAATCGCAACCGCCGTCGCGGCGATCACCAAGTAGTTTGTATCTGCCTTTTGAGCATCGGTAAGCACCATCCGGCCATAGCGGCTGAAGCGAAGCAGGAGATCAAACAGAGGGCTGGCCAGCCAAAGGCTTCCGACAAAGCACATGTAGGCGAGTGCGAGCCACAGACCGATCGTTTGCAGCAGGCCGCCTTCAGGCATTCGGACCATGATTTGAAGGACGACGATGATACCGATGAACGCGATCATCTGAACTTTCGGCGGAAATCTCGACACCCACAAGATGTAGCGAAGGAACTGCCTGTAAATAAAGTTCTTGGCCTTGAGCGATTCAACAATTCCGCTGCGTGCCCATTCGTTGTTGGGGTCTAAGCGTAACGCTTCTTTGAAATGCTCGGCTGCCTCATCTGCTTTGCCAGCATGTAGCTTGGTCCAACCACTGTTGGCATGTGTGGTCGAGTTTTCGGGATTCTTGGCGAGTACAGAGTCGATCGCGATACCGGCTTCGTCGCGTCGCCCTAATTTTGTAAGCGCGATCGCTCGAGTGTTATTGCAGTTCTGATGATCCGGGTCGAACTGCAGCCCCATCTCTGCCGCATCGACAGCGTCTTGCCAACGGTATTGTTGGAGCGCGATGTGGGCTGATAGTCCGTGATAGTTCGGGTCGGTGGGGTCCAGGCGGATTGCCGAATCGATGGCTTTCGCGGCTTCAGCAAACTTGTCTCGGTGGTACAGAACCGATGCGAGCGCGTAATAGGAATTTGGATTGTCAGGTGCGAGCGCGATGCTGCGTTCAGCCAGTTCGTTTGCTTCGCGATAGGATTCTTGGCTGCACTTGACCAGCGAAAGCATGATGTAGGCATCACCACGATTGGGTTCCAGCCCGATTGCTTTCCGAAGCGTTTCGTCGGCCAAGTCGTATCGATTTTGCGTCAGCAATAATTGCGCACGATTGATCAGGGAGTCGTACTGTTCCATTGCTATGTCCCTATCGCAGCTTCAGGTAATCCAAAATGTCGTCGTACGCACCGCCTTGGTTGGAGAATAAGGCATAGTTTTTGGCGGTGGAGAACCATTCGGCTGTCGATGGCTTCACTTTAGACATCGCTTGCTGTAGATCCTTGGTTGTTAGTGGTTGGGGGATACCTGCTTTCATGGCTTCGGTCAATTTGGCCTCGATCGCCACGTCGATGACGGCTTTCAGATCGGCGCCGCTGAAGCCTTCTGCTTTCTTCGCCAACGAATCATAGGAGACTTTATCAATAGGCTTGCCGCTTAGCATGATCTCGATGATCGCCGAGCGCGCGGTCCGATCCGGAGGCGGCACGAATAGCACTCGGTCGAATCGTCCCGGGCGCCGGAACGCGGAATCTAAATGCCAAGGCGCGTTTGTCGCAGCCAGAATTAAAACGCCCTCGTTGGATGAGTTCACCCCATCAAGCTCGGACAGAAACTGATTGATCAAGTGTCGGCTGCCACTGGTTTTCATGTCCGTTCGTGAAGCACCTAACGCATCGACTTCATCGAAGAAAAGTACGCAAGGGGCGTTCCTGCGGGCTTGGTCGAACAACGCATGAAGTTGCTTTTCACTGTTGCCGATCCACATGTCCAAGATTTGATGGATGCCGACAGATAGAAATTTAGCGTTGACCTGTCCGGCAGTTGCTCGGGCGAGATGCGTTTTGCCACATCCGGGCGGGCCGTACATCAGGATTCCGCCACCGATCGATTTTCCGTAAGCCTTGTAGATCTCCGGATGCGTTAGCGGATGAATGATCTTCATCCGTATTTCTTCTTTGATCGATTCCATACCGCCAACGTTATCAAACGAAACGTCTGGCCGTTCAAGTTCGAAACTTGATTGTGTCGAGGCCTGCTGGTCACCGGCGGGTTCTGCCTGCCGCCAAGGTTTTGATGCGGGATCAGGGGAGCCCCAGTCTGGCGAAGGGAAAACGCCGAGTTCTTCGCTCAGCGCTTCGTCGGCAAGCTCGGGATCCTCGTCGATCGCTGTTCGATAGGCATTCGCTGCCTGTCGACTATCACCACTGCGAGCTAATAGTTTCGCTTGCAGTAGCATCGATTCGGCATATTGCTTTTCCTTCTTGCCGATCGTTTCGAGCAGCACGATCGCCTCATTGTCTTTCTTTTGCAGATAGAAGACGTTTGCGAGGGCGAGCTTCAGGTCGTTGTCGTTCGGCTGCTTGGCCATCCCTGTCCGTAGGATCGTTTCGGCGTCATCGTACTGACGCAACCCGGCAAGGATTTCAGATAGATGCAATCGCAGTGGCACGTTCTCCGGCGAAACTTCCAAAGCTAATCGTAAGCTCTCGATCGTCTTTTGGTCACTCATCTTCACTTGCTCTCAGGGAAAGGATCGCAAGAGTATACAGGCAATCTATCGATCGCTTCCATGAGGTAACCAATGCCGATATCCCGTTTCAGCGAGCGACACAATGGCAAAAAAAATACCCCGACGATTCGCCGGGGTACTTTGGCAGTTCAAGTGCGAACGTCATCGTCGACGTTGACTTGTTGTGGTCATGTGACAGAGTATCAGCAAGGATTACTGATCAAAGCCAAGCGACTCACTAACAGATTTGGTTGCGTTTTCGACTGAGTTTCCAGCCTTCTTTGCCGCATCCGAAGCCTTGTTTACAGCTTTATCGGTGGTGTTGCGAACCGTTTCTGTAGTCGACTTTGCAGTCTCCTCAACAGTATCGGCAGCTTCATTCGCCGTTTCACTCGCTTCATTGGCAGCGTTCGATGCGGTTGCAGTGACATCTTCGGCGGTTTCCTGCGCTTCGTTGCTGACAGCATCGGTGGTTTGTTCCGCAGCAGTCATCGCGTTTTCAGCACCGGCATCAATGTCGCGTCGCAAGGTATCGATGTTCGTACGCAGACGGTTTAGCTCTTGCTCAAGTTGATTCACCCGAGTGCTAAGTGCAGCCTGACTGTGCATTTGGCCGCTGCCGTTCCAGTTTTCACCTTCGCTGCTGACCTTCGCGCCAAGCGACGCTTGCAGTTCTTGCTCACGTCCATCGCGTTTGACGACGAACGTCATTTGCGAGTTGGCATCGGCGTCAGCGATACGCTGGCCAAGTGCCGTTGGCGATTCAATCTTCTGCCCATTGGCGGTGATAATCATGTCGCCCGTTCGCAAGCCTGCTCGCTCGGCGGCACTGCCTTGCGAAACGCTAGTGACACGTACGCCCTGATCGGTTTCTTCGATCGAGGCACCTAGGCGGCCACGCTGCTGGCTTTGGTAGGCAACGTTACCATTGGTCGAATAGTTGTTCTGGTGACCGTAGTATTGTGCATGTCCGCTAGTACGATTGTCGTACTGCTGACTGCTCGAGTGCATTGGTGCATTGGTGTAGACAGCTTGGCCGTTGCTATTCAGGTAGAACCAGCGACCGTCGTTGCCTTGATACATCGAACGACTTTGGCCATTCACGTACGCTTGATTGGTAGCACGAATCGATCCATCCGCTTGGATACCGCCGTTCGTGTATGCACGCTGCTCGACTGAGCGAGCTGTTTCATTGATGCCGTCGCGAACGGCTTGATTTAAGTTGCTGCCATTGAGGACGCTGCCGGTCGCTCGACGGATTCCGTTTTCGACGGGAGTTCCGTTTGTGATTGGATTGCCAGGACTCAGTCGATCTTGGACCGCGTTGGAAATCGCACCACCAATATTTTGTGCTTGAACGGCGGGGGCCAAAAGGGCAACACTCGCACCGACTGCAGCCAGTTTACTTCGCAATTTCATCTTAATCTCCTTTAGATTTGTGGGGGAATCACTGTCCCTTGGAGCAGAATGCTCTGCCTGATTAGGCTTTTCTGCCTGTCCGCGTATAAGTCGATTCGCGGCGGCCGTGTCTGGTTGACTTATTCGGTCAACAAGACTGGGACGTGGCTTTGGAACAGTCGCAAATGCAGTTCCAAAACCAGCGAAGTGGTGGCATGATTTTTTTGACTTCGATAACACCGAAGTTGAATTGAATCGGTAAAAAACGTCTCCGAACGCGTTGTCTCGGTGTTCTCGATTGACAATTATTTTCTGCCAATCGATGATTCACGGCGAGAGTTCCATCAAATCGAGTGATCGGCATGAGAGCGTATTTAGTCATTCTGTTCGTCTTTAGTTCAGCCACTGTAGGGCGATCGGCCGATCCGGAAGAATTGTTGCGCGATGGTATCGACAACTACCAACGCGCTTTAGAAACGACCGAACGCGGTTTGCGTACGGAGCGTTTTGAGAGGGCTGAACGCTACTTCGCAAAAGCAATCGATTCGATCGCGCCGCCTGTGAAGGCAGATCTCTATGTCAACCTTGGCAATGCGGCTTTGGGAGCCGATCATCTTGCCGGTGCGGTGTTGGCATATCGGCGTGCGTTGCGAGTGGATCCTTCGAACGAAAAGGCACGTCAAAACCTTGTGCACGCACGTTCGATCTTGCCCGGTTGGGTGCCGGTGCCCGAAGATGAAATGCTTGCATTCGGTTCATTCGTGGGGTCGATGCGTCAGCTGCGATCGGCAGACTGGCAGTCGCTAGCCGCAGTCATGTTCTTTATCGCTGCGTTGTGCTTTGCCGCATCGAGAGTCGGACCGGCGAAGCTCCGCTGGATCGCTTACCCGGTGTTGTTTGGTTGGGTTGCGGTGATCGTGTTCATTGCAATACATGGCGCACTGCGTGGCGGCGACTCACCTGAAGAAGCAGTGATCGTCATTCCAGACGTCATCGCGCGATCGGCGGATTCTCCGGGAGCACCCGCGAAACTGACGGAACCCTTGCCGGCAGGTGTTGAGATCACGGTCATTGAGCAACGCGATCAATGGGTTCATGCGGCGCTAAGTGACGGACGCGACCTTTGGCTGCGTGCGTCAGAAATCGAATTGATCTGACGTGAACAAAGTTCGGTGTGGCAACAGTAGCTTTTTTCAGCTGACATGTTGTTATCGCAAACGATTACTTCGTTTCGACTTCGTACCGCGTCAAGACGCCGTCTTTATTCGCATCAAGTTCTTCGAACACACGGTGGAAACGTCGCGGGGTATCCGGCTTGGTAATTTTGCCATCACCATCTTTGTCGATTCGGTCAAACGTCGCCAAGCGTACGGCGTTTTCGATCAGCTGACGACGACGGTCGGCACTGTCTTTGCCTTTGGGGGTATCGCTTCGCGGGACGGATAGATGGTAGTAGCCAATCATCATTTCGTCCCAGGTTTGATCACCCCAGCGAACGGTGGCACTCGGGTCCGGGTTGTTCAAATTTCCTTTACTGTTGTCGAATGCGGCTTTGCAAACGATGCGGTCGTTCGTTTCAAGATCCAGTGGAGGATCAAGGATATACGTGGTTTGCCAATTGAAGTCGTACTCGGGGATCGAAAGCAGGACGTCACCGCTTTTGTCCAGTGCGTATTCAAAGGCTTTGCCACGCACGTGCATGTGCGGGCTCATTGCCAGCAGTCTGGCGTCGGCAGGGAAACGTGGGCTGCTGGCGGCGACTTCGTGGTTGTCGGCATGTGGGGGGATTTCGAAGCGTGTTTGAACGGCGCTGGTCGTCACGATTTCGCGTGTGACTTCGTCGTCTTCTAGTACGCATATCCCCAATTTGCTTTGGTCTTTGACGCTGAAGCCGATTGGCGTGTAGTGAACTTGAAAGATCAATTCGCTGCCTGCGGGGATGCGTTTGGCGTGACCTTCGGGCCACGGATCAACTCGCATTCCTGGAACGTAGCCAACCAAAAAGCCTCTCGCACCATTGATATCGCGTTCGCCCTTGGGAACGGCAAAGGCAAGGATATGGTGAACGACGCGTCGGTTGCCGGGCAGCAATTCTGCGGCGTGGATCCAGACGTCTTTCTCCAGTTTTGGATCAACGCGAAAGTACTGATAACGCACCGCGCCTTCGGCTGGAACATCGAACGGTTCCGGACTGACGTTGAAAACCATGTCGGGCTCGCGTGGCAGTTGCCAATCGGTGATTTTCTCCGGAAGGGTTGGCAGGTCGGTCAGATCACCAGCCGGTGCGCCGGCGTCTGCCCAGTCGTACAGCAGTTGCTTTTCATCGTCGGTCAGTCGGCGTTCGTTGGCAAAGTGTCCGTGGCTCGGATCGGCATGCCATGGAGGCATTCGTTGGTCGCGAACGACTTCGGCAATCATGTCAGCCCATCCGGCGACCTCTTCGTACTCGGTCAACGCGAACGGTGCGATTTCGCCTTCGCGGTGACATTCGACACAATGCTTTTGAAGCAAGCCCGCGATCTGACCGCCATAGGTGACTTCATTCGAAGCGATCAGTTCTTTTTTGCGGCCGATAATGCATCCGACGGCTTCTGTTTTCGAAAGCGAAACATCTTTGCCGGAAAGCAGTTCGTCGAGTGCGGCTTGCAGGTCTTTTCGGCGTGGGGTATCGCGGACATAACCGATTCCGTATTGGTCGTCGACACGTCCTCGATAGCGAAGTTTCCGGGCTTGGTCAAAGACGAAGACTTCGGGGGTTCGTGTGGCTCCCAGTTCGTCGGCCAATCTCGCACCGGCGTCTTTCAATAAAGGGAACCTGATGTTCTGTCGATTTGCAAAGGCCGTGATGTCTAGCAGCGAGTCGTGGCGATTGCTCATCACGCCAACGATGCGAACCTGTTTGGACTGCAATTCCTGCTGCATCGATTGAAGTCGAACTGAATAAAGTTTCGCCAGCGGGCATTCGGTTCCCAGGAACGCGATTACCAGCACGTCATCTTTGGCGAAATCCTTGATCGTCCAACGCCGTCCGCGGAAATCGTCCAGGTCGATCCTTTCAAGAGTCGGCGACGCCAAATCCGCCAATGGGGATTCGGCGAGAACCTTGCCATTGCACATCGACAACAGCAAGCAAACGATCGAAAAAAGCGTGACTGTCAATCGAGATACTGTCATGACCCATCGCGTCCAAGAGGTCGAGTAATCGGAGGCTGCCAAACGGATTTTGCAACAAGAAGCCGTATCAGATTACATTACCTCGGACCGGCGTTCATAGTTTCATTTTCCCAGAATCCATTTCTGCAATCTCTTGCCTTATGAAATCCAGTGAGATCTCTCAGTTGCTTGGCATCTCCGCAGAGCTGGTCGACAGTCGGCCCCTGGGTGGCGGATGTATCAGTGATGTGCAAGTTTGCACGATCTCGTTAGAGGGCAAAGAGACTTGTTTGAGGGCAATCGAGGGCTCGCCTCTTCGATCAGAAAGCGGTGGTTGCACACTGCCGATTGTCGTGAAGCGAAATTCAGCCAAGATGCTGTCGAACTTTCAAGCGGAGGCCGCCGGATTGATCGCGTTGGCGGCGACCCAGACGATCAGGGTTCCAAAACCCATCGCGGTTGGCCTCGTCGATGACCAGGCATACTTGGCGATGGAGTGGATTGCCGAGAAAAAGGGCACCTCCCAGGCTGACAATTTTCGCTTGTTCGGAGAACGCCTGGCTGAGCTTCATCGCGCCAGCCAGGGTGAAGACCATGGTTGGGATCAAGACAACTACTTGGGATCCGCCCCCCAGCAAAATCAACCTTGTAGAAGCTGGGAAGAATTCTTCGCCGAACGGCGATTGGGTTTTCAATTGCGATGGAGCCGAGATCAGGGGCTCGCCGAATCCCGTCTGATCAAAGCATGTGAGTCGATCATTGAGCGAACACCTGACTTGCTAAGTGGTCGTGATCCGGTGTGCAGCCTGCTGCATGGCGATCTTTGGAGCGGTAACTATCTGTTCGACAGCGACGACCAACCAGTAATCATCGATCCGGCTGTCTATCGTGGATGTCGAGAGGCAGAATGGGGAATGATTGTTTGGTTCGGTAGCTGTCCACCGTCATTCACCACGGGGTACCAAGATCGATGGCCGATGCCAGACGGATGGCAGCGACGTGTCGAGCTATACAAACTGTATCACCAGCTCAATCATCTGAACCTCTTTGGTGCGTCGTATCATGGCGCCTGCGTCGCAACGGCGGAGCGGTTGCTAAGGCAATAGCCACTGTGGCTTAGGATACTAGCTGATGGTGGTATCCAAAGGTCGGAACGTGAAGTGGATAAAGCTTTGCTGAGTTTGTCGCTGGGGTCATCGCTGGGCTGTTCCTGCTAAAGCCAACTAACGAACAATGATTCCATGTCACGTGCGAAGGCCTGGGCATCACAAACCGTTGATGATTCGA
Source organism: Stieleria sp. JC731 (assembly GCF_020966635.1). Classification (NCBI taxonomy): domain Bacteria; kingdom Pseudomonadati; phylum Planctomycetota; class Planctomycetia; order Pirellulales; family Pirellulaceae; genus Stieleria; species Stieleria sp. JC731. The sequence continues at coordinate 448,708 of NZ_JAJKFQ010000001.1, forward strand.
GTTGTGTGCGGCAGGATCGACGTAGCTCTGTCAATTTCGAATCGCGATCCTCAGCCGTCGCAAGTTGCACTGCGGTTTCGACGTAGCCTTCGATATCTTCAGCGATAAATTCTGCGAATGGCGTTTCGGCCAATAAGCTGGCACTGGTCCGCGAAGCCCACCGGTCGCCATCGAACGTGATCACCGGGACGCCTTGCCAAATGGCTTCCATCGTCGTGGTGCCACCGTTGTAAGGAAACGCGTCCAAAGCGATATCGATCTGATCGTAATAGCGGAGGAACTGGTCATGCGGCGCGGGGCCAAGCAATTGGATTCGATCCGGCGAAATTCCATTGGTTTCGAATTGATCCAGCAAAAACCGTCCGTTGTGTTTCGACTTAAGCTCCGCGTTGCCAAGTAGCAGACGCGAATTCGCAGTCCGTTGAAGAATGTTTGACCAAGCTTTGATTACCGCTGGGGTGATTTTATAGAACGTGACCAGAGACCCAAACGTCACGTGACCAGAATGGGTTACCGGTGGTTCAACCAATGGCGGAGCTTGGTGGGTGACAGAGAACGTTAGGTAGCTTTGGTTCAAACGGGCAACCGATTCGCTGTAAAACTGATCTTCGTCCGGTTTGACGGTGACGTGATCACCGATGATGTAATCCAGTTCGGGCAGTCCGCTGGTCGCATACATATTGAACCATGCGGCTTGGACAGGTGAGAAACGTTTGTTGAACAGGCCAAGTCGATGTGGCGTGCTGTAAGCATTCAGGTCAATCGCGATTTGAACGTCGCTGTCGGCAATCAGCTTTGCCAGGTCCGCATTCGATCGGCTGGAAGTGGCGTGCCACACATCCGTCGCGATTTCTTGGTATCCCGGTGGCCGGCCTTGTTCATCTGAGTCGGTGTCGTCGAAAAAGTGGACGATGAAACGATCGCGGTTCAGATGGTTGATTAGAGCCCAGACCGGTTTCATGTAATTTTCTTTGTCAAACCAACTGGAGATAAAGCCGATTGGAGTCGGCCGGTTGGGCGACGATTCTTGGTTCTCTGTAATCAACCGAAGTGGCGGATCTGATTGGCCAAGTTGTTTGGCGAACTCTGTTCTGCAGAAAAGGATCTCGTGCTGGCTGGCATCGCTGGCGCCAGGGATCATCGTGGCTAGCGCAAGTAGCGGCGACAGTTCACTCGATAAACGTATGGCATTTCGCAGATAGTGTTGTGCGAGACTGGTTCGACCAAGTTTATAAAAGGCACGACCTAGGTCATGGTTGCCCTCGGGATCATGCGGGACGAAACGTTCGTATTTTTGTAACGCATCGATCCCCTGTGCAAATTCGCCAAGTCTGCAAAGCAACTGCCCTGTCGTTTTCCAGTCCACCGGCAAGGTAAGTTCCCTGCCAATCAGATGGTCCAGCAAATACAACGCGTCGAGAGTGCGATCCGAAGCGGCGAGGTCATTCGCCGCTTGTCGCAGTGCCGCGGGTGGATAAGTTTGCTTTGCAAGCCACCCAGAAAGCTCGCCCCCGCTAGGAATGTCATCGATCGCCAGGGGGGCAAGGTTTGGTTTTCGTCGTTTGGGTCGCTTGACCACGTTGTCCATCCGAGTTGGTTAATCGATCGAAGATCAGCATCAGATTCCGATCGTTCGTGACGAAGCCAGTGCTGCTAAAGCCAGGCTATTTGATTTTGACGCCGGCTTGTTTGAGTGCTTCAAGCGCTTCGGCCTTGGCTTTTTCGTCGATCGGATTTCCGTCTAGATAAAGACGCAGGAATGGGGCAAATCGGTTGTCGCCTTCCGCATCTTTTTTACAAGCTTCGACCAGCGGTGACAGATCAGTAATCTTGTTGTTGTCCAAACGCAGAATATTGATTGCGGGCAACTGTGCGATCGGTTTGACATCGACGATCGCGTTATTGCGAAGATCAAGCATCGTGATCCACTTCAGCCCGCCGACCGGTTCAACCGATTGCAATTCATTGCCGGACGCATCGAGTGACCATATCTTGCTTAGCGAAGCGATCGGCTCCAGAGACTTGATGTCGTTTTCGGCGACATACAACGTTCGTAAGTTGCTCATCGCACCGAGTGGCTTTAAGTCGTCGATCAGGTTGCGAGAAACATCCAGCAACTGCATCGCGGTGAGATCTTTGACCGCTTCTAAGCTTTTGATCCGATTGCCCGAAAGTGAAACCGATTGCAGTCGTTTCAGGCCGGCGATCGGAGTTAAGTCGCTGATCTGATTGTCACGCAGGTCGATTAGCATTAACGCGTGGCAGTGCTGCAGCCCTTCAAGGTTTTTGATTTGTTGACCAACGCCCTCGACGCGAGAGATTTTTTCGACATCGGCGGCAACGATTGGCTCGTCGTTGTATTTCTTTGCGAAGACCTGCTTTCGGACCGCTTCCTCAAGTGCCTTGTCTGGAAAAATTGAGACGACCTTTTCGGCTTTCGCTTCGCCTTCTTTTTTTTCGGCCGCGTCGTCGGCTTTAGCGGCCGTCGCAACCAAACTGGTGGTCAAAACAAGTGTCGACAAAAAGAATCCGAATGGTTTGCTGGCGATTGGTTGCATGGCGAACAATGGATTGTCGTTGATCGGGAGGGATTGAGGAGGGATTCGCAGGCCCTTAGTTTACTCGGTTCGTCGTAGAATGTCGTCGAGAAGAACAGGGGGGCGTGTGAGTTTTGACTTGCGCCCCAAATTTCGCGAATTGATGCCTGAAATCGAAGAGGTTCGGGGCCAATCCTTGGGGTGAGCGGTTTGACAAGTTATTCGAAACGAATCGTCGGCTTGGCCTTTTGGCTGGTGCTCTTATCGTCCGCGTTGTTGTCGGCGTATTGGGTCGCGCGAGATCCTGAAGCACAGCATCCTGAAGCACAGCATCCTGAGACGCAGGGTGGGCACCCTGATCTTGTCAGCAATGGCCAGCGGCAAACGTCGGCTAGTCTGGCTTCCGTGGCAAGCTACCTGATGGGGTCTGTGCATGTCATCGAACGCGTTGATACTGACGGAAAACTGCAGAAAGGCGATCCTATTTTTCTTGCGATGCCCAAGGAAGCGGGCAGCCGTGAGATGCTGTTTCGTCAAGTCGGACATGTCTCAGCTGTTGCCCCTCAAGCAGGTGGTGATGTTCAGTTGACTTGGTACGAGTCCTGGAGTCTTGGAAAGGCCAACGCTGATTCAGCAGTCGATCCGGAACAGTGTCAGATGTTCCGCTATCGAAGCACCGGCCGATTGTCAGAGGTCGTCCAGACACTACTGCCACCTGAAAAGCAGGCACTGATACGCGATCGAATCACCAAAGCGATGAAGCAACATGGTGAGGAACTGTCGCGAGCGCTGACACCGTTGGTGGAAGAGAGTTTCCGTCGATCGCTGCCAATCATCGAAAACGGGTTTCGCGATGCGGTTGCCAATCACCGCGGCGAAATCGAACGCTTGGGCCGACGATGGAATCAAGAAATGGTTCAAGATCGGCTTATCCCGCTGGCGAAGAAAGAGATTCTTCCGATCGTTCAAAAGCATGGTCGCCCGCCGGCGGAAAAGATTGGCCGCGAAATCTGGGACCGTGCTTCGATCTTTCGTTTCGGTTGGCGTGCCATCTACGACAAGTCACCTTTGCCTCAAAAAGATTTGTTGCGTCAAGAATGGCAGCGGTTTGTCGATGAGGATGCTGTGCCGATCTTGGAATCCCACATGGATGAAATCGTTGTCGCGATCCAAAGGACCGTGACTGACGTGACGAAGAACGATGCAGTTCGTCGCGAAGCTGTGCGTGCGGCGGGAGAGTTGGCATCCGATCCCGAGACAAGAAAGCTCGTTCAGGTCATCTTGAAAGAAGCGTTCGTCGATAACGAAGAACTTCGGCAACTTTGGCGGGAAGTCTGGACGAGCGAAGAAGCGAATGCGGCCTTGGATTTAGCGAGTGAGCGATTGGAGCCTGTTATTCGCAGCATTGGCGATGACTTGTTTGGTAATGAAGAGCAGGGGATCAATCCCGATTTCGCGCGAGTGCTGCGCAGCCAGATCCTGCGCAAGGATCGCCAATGGATTGTCGCTTGGCACACCGGTGCAAACAACGGTGTCATCGAGCTTGCGAAAGATCATTTACCCTATCCAGTGGTCTACATGGCCGAAACGGATTTGGGTTCAGCAATGGCGGACGAATGAATCATTCCGACGAACCCAAACCGCTGGATGCGGCCCAAGCAGAACTGAACGCGCCATTGCCCGATGCGCATTCGCTGTGCCTATCAAATTTGACAGTGATGGCCGGTGAGCGTTGTTTGCTGCGCGAGACCGATGCTGTATTTCCGGCAGCGAAAATCACCGTGATCGTTGGCGGTAGCGGTGCCGGCAAAAGTGTGCTGCTCCGTTTGCTTGCCGGGCTTTGTCCACCCAATGGAGATTCGATTCGCTGGTCGGGAACGATCGGTTCAGGGCTGGATAACAGGGGACTGGACAACAACGGCGAAACGTCCGATGCGAACGCGTCACCATCGGTACAGGGCAAACCATCGGTTGGAATCGTTTTTCAGCAATTTGCGCTCTTCGACGAGCTTTCGGCGCGAGGAAACGTTCAGTTCGCGATCGATCATCGCCCCAGACGCAAAGGTGATCAACACGCTTGGACGGCAAGCCAGTGGTTGCAGCACTTGCAGGTTCCACAGAAGACCGCCGTGTCGTACCTAAGCGGTGGGCAGAAACAAAGACTGGCAATCGCGCGGACTTTGGCGGCTTCACCCGAAGTGATTTTGTACGACGAACCGACGAGCGGTTTGGATGCGGCGAGTGGTCGACTGGTTGCCGAGTTGATTCGGCAAACACAAGAACAGTATCACCGCACAAGCATCGTTGTGACTCATGACTACGAAACACTGATTCCGATCGCTGACAAGGTTTATCTGCTTGATCCCGAGGGCGAACGACTTGTCGAAGTCGAACGCGAACGTTGGGACCAAATCCCGAATCTGATGATTCCGGCGCGTGATCGAGCCGATGCAGACACAGACGCAGCGAAACCGAGCTTAACCGAACGAATCGTCGGTCCGACCTTGGAGCGAACCGGTGGTGCCTTGGTCGCGGCGCTGAAGCTGCCGTTTGATTTAGTCCCTTATGTCCCGCGGTACCGCTGGGCGGCGCGATTTACATTGCACTATGCACGCTTGGTTGCCGGGCCTTCGGCTTGGGTTTATCTGATCATTGCGGGACTGATCATCGGTTTCACCGCGACGTATTTCACGTTTCGGTTCTTACCGTTTCGTGTTTACACCCAGCCACTATTGATAGACGAGCTTCTCGCTTCGATTGGCTTTGCGCTTTATCGAGTGCTTGTTCCGATCCTGGCGACCATTTTGGTTGCAGCCCGTTGCGGTGCCGCTGTTGCAGCCGATGTCGGTGTAAAACAGTATGGCGGGCAGGTGGATGCGATGAAGACACTCGGTGTTTCGTCGAGGGCATATCTGTTTCTGCCGATCGCAATCGCGTTCGTCCTTGGGACGCCCGTTTTGGAAACGCTCGCCTACCAGACGTCACGGCTGGTCAGCATGTTTGCGTTCTCCATGTCGTTTCCTGAGGTCGGCCCGTACTACTGGCAGCTCCATTTCGACAGGAATCTGTTTCGGCCCGAACAATGGTTACCGCTGGGCTGGCATTGGGTGCTGGCCAAGAATGTTGTGTGTGGTTTGGGAACCGCCACAATCGCTTACTATCAAGGGCTATCGCCGAAGCGCTCAGCAAGTGACGTTAGCCATTCGATTACTTCAACCGTCTTGTGGACCACCCTGTTCGTTTTGTTCGTTCACCTGATCGTCGCATTGATGGAGTTCTAGGCGGACACGTCTTTTATGGTGTGGTTTTAACAGTTGTCAGGCGTTCATCGCGGCATCCAACATGTGATGAACCGTTGGTGGTGGACTAGTCGGAATGTCTGCGGTTTTGCTGGCCAAACGGTGGGGGTTGGGTTGTCTGACGAGTGGCGTTTTGCCGCCATTTGTGAATGAAGTGCGATGATTGGAGGCTGTCGATCGTCTTAGTCGTGTGATTTGGGTGGAAATAGATCGCCAGATTTCTACAATACAACGGTCCCACCCTACGCCGGAACGCTCCCCAAGCGGAGTTCCCAGTTTGGAGTTTGCGTTAATCCTCTGACGCAGCCACAGTTTCGGTCCCGCCTCTACCAATACCCCTGAGCATACGTGCCCGGTCCAACGATCGATTGGCTCACGAATCCCATGCAGCGCATTCAGGTTCGTCAGGCCATCATTTTATTGTTTGCAACGCTTGCCGTTTTTTCGCACGGTCAGGCTGTGTTTGCAGATCAGCCCAGTGACAATACGGCCAGTGAAGATAAGCCGGGCGAAAATAAGCCCGGCAGCGATCAGGTTGCGGACACTGCTGGTGATGACGAACTGCTGCAAAAAGTTGCCGCAGAGCAATTGGCTGCTTGGAAAAGCGAAGGCTTGCCTTTGATGCAGACCTACTGCGTCGATTGTCACAATGCCGATTTTAAAGAAGCTGGGCTCGATCTAACACCGTTTGAAACCTTGCAGAACACCAGTCCTGCGGAGGTGCAGCGGGTGCTGGAAATGGTTCGATTCGGTGCGATGCCGCCGGAAGATTACGACACGCCCGAGATTGAAGAACGCAAACAGCTTGTCCGCGCTTTAGAGGATGCGGCATTCGCGTCGACCTGTGACCTGCGTCCCAAGGCGGGGAAGGTGACGGTTCGGCGATTGAACCGTAGCGAATACAACAACAGCGTTCGCGACCTGTTTGGAACAAACCTAGAGCCGGCCAATAAGTTCCCATCAGATGAAGTCGGCGCCGGGTTTGATAACAACGCGGACGTCCTTTCGCTAAGCCCGATGTTGATCGAAAAGTATTTTCAGGCGGCCGAGTCGGTCGCTGCGGACGTCATCGGTGATCCTGACGAGTTTGCTTCGCTTGATAAAGATTGGGCTCCTGATCAGATTCCCGTTTATGGTGAATTTGAAGTCGGCAGTTTTAATGGCCGCTTCGTGGATAAGACCAGCTTCGCTTGGGTCGATATTGATGTGCCGTTCGAAGGTGAATATCGCGTCGAAGTTCGGGGCGGAGTCTCCAGTGAAAAGTCCGATCCAATTCGTGTCGCGATTGTTGATGGCGAAGGCCTCGTCTTAGCGGTTGACGAACTGAAGTACTTTGGCGGCAGCGGCAGTTCAGACTCCATGCGACAGAACGTTCATCTGCCAAAGGGCAAGCAACGCCTGGCATTTATTCCGGTCTATGACGATCGCGAACTGAAGATCAACGAGACGCGGTTCGATCAAGTTGGCCAGATGGATGACTCCGTCGTCAAACAGGTTCTCGCCGAGTTGGCAACGCCGGTGGCTCCCAATCGACGGATTGACTTTGGCGAGCATCCATTCATGTACCGCTCGCTTGATATCAATGGTCCGCAGCGTCATCCCAAAGAAGCGTTTCCGCCAAAGCATTTCGAACTCGTGCGTGAAATGCCGCCGCGAGATCGGGGGCGGTATCGTGACGTCAAGAAAACGGCAATGAAGAATCTGCGCGAGATCATGCCATTGGTCTTCCGCGGTCCGGTGACTGATCAAGAGATCGAACCCTACGCCGAATTGGTCGAACAAGCGACTCGCGAACGTGAATCGTTTTACGTGGGGATGCGCCGTGCATTAACGGCTTTGTTGGTCAGTCCACGATTTCTTTTCCGGGCAGAGCTTCCCAGTGAAGATGCAAAGCCAAACGAGTTCGGTGACTATGAGCTGACACAGCATCAGCTAGCTGCACGCCTATCGTATTTTCTGTGGAGCAGCACACCCGATAAGACGCTTTTGAAGCTGGCCGACGAAGGCAAGTTGACGGGCGACGAAGTTGGTAATCAGGTACAGCGACTTCTTCGTGACGATCACGCCAACGCGTTGGCCAGCAATTTTGCGGCACAGTGGTTGGGACTGCGAAATCTTGACGGTCACGAAGCCGACGAAGAACGGTTTCCGATGTTTGACGACGAATTGAAATCAGCGATGAGTCGTGAGACCGAGTTGTTGTTCATGCATGTGATGCGAGAGAATTTGCCGGTCAGCGAATTTTTGACCGCAGATTACTCGTTCGTCAATTCGCCGCTCGCGAAGCTCTATGGGCTTGAATCAAATGGAGCTCAATTCGAAAAGGTTTCCCTAGCCGGAACACCTCGCCGTGGTCTGCTTTCGCACGCCAGTGTGCTGACCTTGACGAGTATGCCGACACGGACCAGTCCGGTGCTCCGCGGCAAATGGATTTTAGAAAACATCTTAGGAATCAAGGCTCCCGATCCACCCGCCGGGGTTCCCGAATTAGAAGAATCGGGTTCCGCAGCGGCGAATGCTTCGTTGCGTGAACAGTTGGAGCTGCACCGTCAAAGTGCCGGTTGTGCGTCATGTCACCGCGTGATGGATCAACTCGGATTTGGCTTGGATGACTTTGATGCGATTGGCCGATACCGTACAGAAGACGGTGGTCATTCGATCGATGCCAGCGGAGCGATGCCTGACGGACGCTCCTTTAACGGTGGCGCTGAGTTGAGCAAAATGCTTGGCGATACCGAAATTGAAGCCTTAGCCCGGACAATTACCGAGCGAATGTTGACCTTCGCGATCGGTCGCGAGCTAACACCCGACGATCGTTGTACAATCGACGAAGTCGTCCAGACCACCCGAGAGAACGGTTTTCGACTCGCAGACATCGTTTCGGCGATTGTCGACAGTCGACAATTCCGTTTCCAATCACCTTCCCGATAATCCCGCCTCCCACCGTCTTGCCTGCTGCTGAGGGCTGCCCACCAGCTCGATTTACCGCAGGCGATCCCGCCTACACCGTCCTACCAAAGCGAAAACGCGATGAGCTTTCTCCAGAAACCGATTCAACAAAAGCGTCTCGACCGACGGACTCTTTTGCGCGGCACCAGTGCCGTGCTCGGGTTGCCTCTTTTGGAGGCGATGACACCGATGGCACGCAGCGCTTATGCGTCTGCGGATTCAATCAGCCGTCCGGTACGCATGGCCTGTGTCTTCTTTCCCAACGGTGTGATCGTTCCCGATTGGACACCTATCAAAGGCGACAGCGACGATCCACGCGATTGGCAATGCTCCAAAACACTGGAGCCGCTCAGTCCATTCAAGGAAAAGATCAATGTGTTCCGTAACCTGACACTGGACAATGGTCGGGGATACAAAGATGGTGCTGGCGATCACGCGCGATGTGGGGCGACGTTCCTAACAGCCGCCCGCCCGCTTAAAACGAGCGGCAACATCCATCTTGGTGTTTCGGTTGACCAAGTTGCCGCATCGCAGCTTGCTGGCAAGACTCGTTTGCCTTCGATCGAATTGGGACTCGAAGGCAGCCGCAACGCGGGCAGTTGTGACTCCGGCTACAGCTGTGCGTACAGCAGCAACATTTCATGGCGCAACGAAACGCAGCCCATGCCGAAAGAAACCATTCCTCGGTTGGCATTCGAGCGGCTGTTTGGAAGCGGCGATGCACATGAGCGTCGTGAAAAGAACCGCGTTCGTCGTAGTATCTTGGATGTGGTCCGTGGTGATGCAAAGAACCTGATGAAGAGTCTCGGCAAGACCGACACTCGCAAGATGGACGAGTACTTCTCAGGGATCCGCGAGATCGAGCAACGGATCGAACAGAGCGAGCGAGATGATGCCGCTGCATTGCCTGATTTGGAAGTCCCGTTCGGGCGCGTCGAGCAGTTCCGTGAACACGCGCGGTTGATGTTCGACTTGATGGTAATCGCGTTCCAAACCGATTCGACTCGTGTCGCAACGATGATGTTGGACAACGCCGGTGGTAATCGCCGCTATACCGAAATCGGAATCAGCGACAGCCACCACGGGATGAGCCATCACCGCAACAAAGAAGACCTGGTCGAAAAGCTTTCCAAGATCGATCGATACTTGGTGGAGCAGTTCGCGTACTTCATCGAAAAGTTGGATGCGACATCGGATGCCGGTGGAAGCTTGCTCGACCAGTCGATGGTGCTTTACGGAAGTGGCATTAGCGATGGCAATCGTCACCGCCACGAAGACCTGCCGATCGTGATGGCGGGCGGTGCTTCCGGGCAAATCGAAACCGGTCGCTACATCGATACCGGTGATGAGTGCCCCATGGCCAATCTGTTCCTGACAATGTTGGACATGATGGGAACACCGGCTGAGTCGATTGGTGACAGCAGCGGTCGATTGGTGATCTAAGCACGGTGAGCTAGCACTGTGATCTAACCACAGCACAAATGCGTTTCAAAGCTGAACAGTCAGCGATGTTGTCAGCTATACCGATTGTTCAATCCAGCCACCGCCGATGACTTGCGTCCCTCGGTAAACCACGGCGGCTTGGCCTGGGGCAACCGCGTCGACCGGCTGTGTGAAATTGACTTTGAATCGGCTTCGGTCGGTGTCTTCGATTTGAACATCAGCCAAGTGCGGTGATCCGTTGTAGCGGATCTGCACCGAAAGCTCGCCGGACAGGTCGTCGGTCAACCAGTTCGCTTCGTTTGCTTGGAGCCCGGTGCTGGCTAGATGTTCTTTCGTGCCCAGGACAACGCGGCAAGTCTCCGGTTCGATTCGGATGACGAAATGGGGGATGCCCAATGCGACACCCAGCTTCTTTCGTTGGCCGATCGTGAACGCTTCGTAGCCTTGGTGGGTTCCGACAACGGTTCCATCGACGGTGACCATCTCGCCAGCGGTGGTGCCGACCATCTCGGGACGACGAGCTTTGACGAAGTCACTATGGTGGCCTTGCGTTACAAAGCAGATTTCCTGGCTGTCCTTTTTCGTCGCGACGCCTAGGTCGAGGCCTTCGGCGATGCGACGGATTTCAGGCTTTTCGAAATCGCCAACCGGCAGCATCATCCGGTCCAAGCGATCGGGGCGGATCCCAAACAGGGCATAGGATTGGTCTTTGTGACCATCGAGTCCGCGATGCAGCTGCCCATTGATCATCCGTGCATAGTGACCGGTGGCGACGTAGTCCGCGTCCACGCCATCTGCATAGTCAAAAAGCCGTCCGAATTTGATCCAGTGGTTGCACTTGATGCAGGGGTTGGGGGTACGGCCAACCAAATAGTCGTCCACAAAGTAGTCAACGATGCGGCGAAAGTCGGCTTGAAGATCAAGGGCATAAAACGGGATGCCCATCGAAGCGGCAACACGCCGGGCGTCGGCCGCATCGCTGGCGGTGCAGCAACCCTGTTTATGGTCGGCGCGGCCTTGGGCGAGGCCCCCCAAAACTGGAAGGGACGCTGCGGTGCCGGAATCGACTTTGCAAACTTCGCTGGATTCTTCTCCGTGACGCATGAAAATGCCGATAACTTCGTGCCCGGCTTCCTTTAAAAGGTGTGCCGCGACACTCGAATCGACTCCCCCACTCATCGCCAGAACAACGCGTGCCATGTATAGTTCTTTACCTTAAAACGGGTGAAATCGCCGTGCGAACCGGTGAACCGCTTGGCGATCGCTAAGTCGTTGATGTTCGCAAATTTGCTTTACCGACCACAAAAACAGCGTCGCGATGTCCCAGACCGACTTCGCGATCGGGAACAACGGATTATCAATGGACGCCGAACTAAATGGACGCGGTGCCAAAATCAAAAAGCGATTGGCTCAACTTTCCGAATCGCTGGACTTTGCCTCCAAATCGGCTCAGGTCAAAAAGATCGAAGCCAAGATGGGGGAGCCTACTTTCTGGGATGACAACGACGCGGCGCAAAAGACCGTTTCCCAGCTGAAAGGTCTAAAAAGCATTGTCGGTCCTATGAATGAATTGTCCACCGCCGTCGGTGATTTAGGCGCGCTGATGGAAATGGCCGAGGAAGACGAATCGATTGTCGATGAAATCGTAGGTGAGTTGGACCGCCTGGAAAATATTCTGGATGATCTGGAACTGAAAGCGCTGCTCAGCGGCCCCAACGACAACGCCGGTGCGATTCTGACCATCAACGCCCGAGATGGTGGTACCGATGCCAACGACTGGGCTGACATGATGTTGCGGATGTATTCCGCATGGGCGGTCGGACAGGAATACAAAATCGAACTACTCGACCGACAAGACAACGAAGAAGCCGGGATCAACAATGCATCCGTCGCGATTCGTGGTCCCATGGCGTATGGCTATTTGAAAGGCGAAGAAGGCATTCACCGACTCGTCCGAATCAGCCCGTTCAACAGCGAAGGCAAACGCCAAACCAGTTTTGCCGCGGTCAGCGTATCCCCCGAAATCGACGATTCGGTCGAGATCGAAATTCACGAAAAAGACGTTCGTGAAGACCGATTTCGGGCCGGTGGTGCGGGTGGTCAGCACGTCAACAAGACCGATAGTGCGATTCGCTTGACCCACGCGCCCAGTGGCGTCGTCGTCCAGTGCCAAAATGAACGAAGTCAGCACCAAAACCGTGCGACCGCATGGAAAATGCTGCGGGCAAAGCTGGCACGTCTGGAAGAAGAACGCCGCGAAGCCGAAGACGCCAAAAAGTACAACACCCAGGCGAAAACAGGGTTCGGCAGCCAAATCCGTAACTACTTTTTGCACCCTGACCAACGGGTAAAGGACGCTCGGACCGGGCACTATGTCGGGAACTTCAATAGCGTGCTCGATGGCAGCGAACTGCAGGGCTTCCTCGATGCGTTTCTGCGCTGGAAAGCTGGCGATGCAGCCCCGATCGCAGACGAATAGGCTGGTGATACAGTTAAGCCGCACTTGGGCCGGTGCCACATCATTTGAGTGAACATAAATCTTCGCATTTATCCGTCTGCCGAGGTAGAATCCCACCTCCTCATCAAGACTTGGTTGTGCGATGTCAAGCAAAGTTCGTTTTCAGTGCAAATCCTGTCCGCAAACGCTGGCCGTGGACGCGTCAGCGGTTGGAAAACAGGTCCGCTGTCCCAAGTGTAAAAACCTGTGCACGGTTCCAGCTAACCAGCCTTCGGCAACAACGTCGGCAACGGCGACCAGTCGTGGTCCTGCGGCACAGCCAAGCTCAGCACAGTCAAGCTCTGCACAGCCAAGTTCAGCAAGGTCACGTGCAGCGCAGCCACGTGAGAGACATACCACGCCGGCAAGTTCGCCGGCTGTGTCTGGCTCCGCAGCCAGCGCAGCGGCAAAGTCGACTATTCGCTGTGGGCATTGTCAGACAAAGCTTGCCGTAAAGCTTTTGGATAAACCATCGACGGTGAAATGTCCAAAGTGTTCGATGCAGTTGAAGCTTCCGGCAAAGTCCACTTCGGCTGCACCAGTCCAGACGCAGCCACCGGCACCGCAGAGCAAGCCGGTCGCACGTCCGCAAGCGAATCCCGAGACCCGCGACATCGTGATGCCTGCCATCCCCTTGGACGCGACTTCTGTACCTGCACCAGCACCAAGGGCGAATGCGTCACCGGCTGCACCCAGCAGTGATCCTTTTGGAGGCGACGCCTTTGGTACTGATCCTTTCGCAAGCCCGTCTGCGTTCAGTACACAACCCTCGGCAGCACCTGCCGCTGGTGCATCAGGCGGTGGATTCGATTTCAATTTTCCAACTTCGGGACCGATGGCTTCGGCCGCGAGTGATCCGTTTGGGAATTCGGCGACTGTCACCAGTGCTTCGCCAATGGCCAGTCAATTCAATGCGCCAACCAAGTCTGCTGTTGGCGGTGGTTTCAAAGGCTGGGTTAAAGGTCATCGATTGGTTAGCGCGATCGCGCTGGTTAACTTGATCGGACTGTTCTTCTGTTTGATCTATCCTCCCATCTTAATCGTTTTGGCTTTTCAGATTCCGATCGGGGGCGTCGTTGCGGCGTGCTTGTTCATTCCACGAATCTACGTGATGGATCGTATTTTTGGATATGTGCACCAGCGAACCGCTGCAATGGGAGCAGGCGGTGTGGGGTTGTTGATTGCGGCAGTTGTCTCCAAAGCGTTTTTTAGGGGGATGCGTCGCACGGAAGGCAAGTTTGATCCTTCGATGGTCGCCTCAGTCGTTGGAGTTATTTTTGGGGTTTTGGTTGCAATCGGAATCGTGGTGGGACTTTGGAAACTCTTTGGGTTGTTTCGTGTCATCGCGGTCGGCTATCTGGTTCAGTTCATGTTCGTGCTTCTAGTGATGGTCGTCGGATCGTATGGAAAGGCACGACGGGATCGCGAGTTTGATGAATTTGTCGCCGAATCAAGACAGATGCATGAGGACTTTGGTTTCCGATCGCAAGCGGCGATGCGTGCAAGGGATTCGGTCAACCGGCCAAGTTTTGGTCCAACCGGTAGGGACTTTTTAGAATTGGCGTCGGGCGAAACGTTGATCGATATCACTGCTGAACCCGGTTCGCCGATGCTCTTGGTGATCAATGAGTTTTTGGCGAAGCAAAATTTCCCTTCCCATCGTCAGCGTACGACTGGCACAAAAACTCAACTGGTCGTACGCCATTCAGGATCAATGGATGATCTAGCCAAATTGATCAACTTTGGGGAGGTGCAGTCGATCGATCAGGACAGTCAGACGATCAATGTTTCTGTGACGCGTCAGAACGCATTGCGTTAAGCGGCCAGTCCATGATCACCCAGCAGTTGTTCAAGACGGTGTAGAGCTACAAGCATCTCATTCCATTGTCGAACGACGTCCATCGTAGGAAAACGCACCGGATGCGCGTCATCGAATCCGAGTTCACTAACCGTGACATGGTGATCCATGACGCTTGGGCCTGTCTCGCTGATCGATGTCGCTTTGCTGTGCGAAGTGTGCTGTTCATCATCAACCGGCAAGACTTGTTGCATCGCTTGATGGACTGCCCACAGAGCCGCCTTTTGTCCGTTTTCAGCATCGACGGTGGTGCGAAGAGTTCCCGATTGCACAAAGTATTTGGCCATGAATGTGTCTCCTACTGAACCGAATCCTGAAGGGGAAAACGCAAGTTGAAGCGAACGTTCCCTTGCGACATTTCATTGATCGGCGATGCCATGACACGGTTGGTCCACGTGCGGCTTTTCAGGACAAAGGCGCCTAGAGCAGGCAAGATTTCCTGCCGGTGTACGAATCGGTGTGCGTCTGCGTCGGCATCGGCGCGTTTTAGTTAAACTATTCGCCCGCAGTGACTTTCCCATTCCCTTCGATTCCGACCTCATGAAGCGCTTTTTAAAGTGGATCATCGTTTTGCTGGTGCTTGGGGGGATCGGTGCTGCGGTTGCCAAACCCGTGAAACAGTACTGGAAAGAGCGGAATCGTTTGCAGTGGGAAACAGCGGCGATCGTTCAGGGCGATATCACTCGGTATGTCAATTCGACTGGCGCCGTTCGACCGGTCCGATCGGTATCGGTGGGATCGTTTGTGTCCGGTCCGATCGTTGAACTGAACGTCGACTTCAACGATAAAGTCCAAGCCGGCGAGGTGCTCGCGCGAGTCGACCCGCGATTGTTTAAAGCCGAGATGGCTAGGGCTGAAGCCGCATTGGCGACGCGAGAGGCTGAACTGGAACGGATCGAAGCGGAGCTTCAACAGGCGGTCAACAACTTTGACCGTGGGAAAAAGTTACGTGAGAAACGCGAAGGCTTTCTGTCGGAAAGCGAAATGGATTCGCTCACATTCCAAGTCAAGTCATTACAAGCCCAGCGGAAGGTCGCCGAAGCAACGATCTTGCAGGCCAAAGCGTCACTCGACAATGCGATGGCGAATCTGAATTACTGCGAAATCACTGCACCGGTGGACGGTATCGTGATCGATCGAAAGATTGATCCAGGGCAGACACTGGCTGCACAGTTTCAGACGCCGGAGTTGTTTGTGGTTGCCCCGGATTTGCGTCAAAGCGTTCATGTGTTTGCATCGGTTGACGAAGCGGATATCGGATTGGTGCAGCGAGCTCAATCAGAGAAACGTCCTGTGACTTTTACTGTCGACGCACATCCGGACGTGGTTTTCGAAGGAACGATCGAGCAGATTCGTGTCAGTAGTGCGTCAACGCAGAACGTCGTGACCTATCCGGTCGTGATCGAAACAGCGAATCCAGATTTGAAGCTGCTGCCCGGGATGACCGCGAGCATTTCGTTCGAAGTCGATTCGACGGAGGGAGTCGCCAAAATTCCCAATACCGCGCTGCGTTTTTATCCCGAAGATGCCGCCTGGGTTCGCGAACAAGATCGGCATCTTGTCGACGGTTCGATCTGGAAAAAGTCCCCTGAGGCCCAACAGGACGACGGGATTCGACTGTCTGCCATCGAAAAGACCAAGCGTAGTCGACAGCGGAATCAACGACACGTTTGGGTCGTCGAAGGCGATCTGTTAAAGGCGGTCAAGATTCAGACCGGGTTAACTGAAAGTGGGTTCACGGAGCTTCAGTCCGGTGACCTTTCGGTAGGGGATGTCTTGGTTACCGGCAAAAAATCATAGGTGCGATGTCGTTCTTTGATACCGTTCGAACCGCCTTGTGTGCGCTGCGAAAGAACAAGATGCGTGCGATCTTGACCGTGATCGGTGTTGTCATCGGCATTGCCGCCGTGACCACAATCGTCTCGATCGGGCAGGGTGCGAATCGATTGGTGCAGGGTGAGCTTCAAGGACTGGGAACCAATGTCATTTTCATTACGCCGGGCCAAACCAAAGAAGGCGGCGTTCAGCAGAACGATGCCCCGACGCTGACGGCATCCGATGCCGACGCAATCGCGGCGGAGTGTCCTGCGGTCCTGGCAGCTTCACCAATGGTTTGGACCGGCGGGCAAGTGATCTTCGGAAACGAGAATTGGAGTCCGAAGGAGATGCTTGGCGTCGGGCCTGACTTTTTGCAGGTACGTGCATGGCCTTTGGAGGCTGGGTCGTTTTTCAGTGATGCCGACGTCGACGCGAATGCCAAGGTTTGCGTGATCGGTCAGACACTGATCAACAAACTGTTCCGAACGACGAACCCGATCGGGCAAACCGTCCGCATCAACAACGTGCCCATTCGTGTCATCGGGATACTGGCCAAGAAAGGCGCGAACATGGTCGGTGACGATCAGGACAACTTGATCGTGATGCCGCAGACGACGGTGCGCAAACGCATGGTCGGTGCGCCCATGGACAACATTCACGCGATCATGGTGTCTGCCAGGGGAATGGATCAGATGGGACAAGCGACCAAGGAGATTCGCAACCTTCTTTTAGAGCGGCATAAGATCGCGTTTGGCGATGAGGCCGATTTCGAAGTCACCGATATGGAAGAGGTGGCAAGTATGTTGGGGATCATCACCGGCACACTAACGTTGATGCTGTCGGTGATCGCGGGTATTTCGCTGGTTGTCGGTGGCGTCGGGATCATGAACATCATGCTGGTGTCGGTCACCGAGCGGACGCGTGAGATCGGGATCCGGATGGCACTGGGGGCACGTGGCAGAGACATCCTTTGGCAGTTTCTGATCGAATCGATCGTGCTGTCAGGGATTGGTGGATTGATCGGCCTAGGTCTTGGTACGGGGATGTCGATGATCGTGACCGTGGTGATCAATACCTATAAGCCGGGAACCGATTGGCCGATGGTGGTATCAATTCCGGCGGCCCTGGTCGCGATGGGATTTGCCGCCGCGGTCGGTATGTTTTTCGGGTTCTATCCGGCGCGTCGTGCAAGCAAGATGGACCCGATCGATGCTCTCAGGTACGAGTAAACGCGATGGCATTGATTGAGCTAGACGATGTGCGGCGGACTTATGATTTGGGCGAAGTCCAGGTGCATGCATTACGCAGCGTTTCGTTGAATATCGATGATGGCGAGTCGGTCGCCTTGGTCGGGCCATCGGGAAGCGGCAAGTCGACCTTGATGAATACCTTGGGATGTCTCGACCGTCCCACGCATGGGAGCTATCGTTTGGCTGGCGAAGAGATTGTGACGATGACTCGCGATCAACGTGCCAAAATTCGTAACCGGCAATTGGGTTTTGTCTTTCAGAACTTTAATTTGCTTAATCGAACCTCTGCGCTCGAAAACGTCGAATTGCCGTTGATGTATGGCACTCGAATGTCAGCGCGGCAGCGACATGATCGAGCCCGAGAGGTGCTTGATCAGGTCGGTCTTGGTGATCGATACCATCATCATCCCAGTCAACTTTCCGGCGGCCAGCAACAGCGTGTTGCGATCGCCAGGGCCCTCGTCAACCGACCGTCGATTCTGATGGGTGACGAACCGACAGGGAACCTGGACACGAAGACCAGTCGTGAAGTCATCGCGTTGTTCGACAAGCTGAATCAGTCAGAAAAAATCACGGTGATCCTGGTCACACATGATTTGGGTGTCGCGCGTAGCGCGAGAAGGACGATCGCACTGCGTGACGGATCGGTCGTCGTCGACACGACCGAATTCGAGGAGGCAAAGCAAGCCTTGGAAGCGGAAACAATCGATCTGTAGGCAGACTGTGGCTGGCCAACGGCAGCGGCTACGAACAAAAAAACCGCAGCCGGGCGACGACTGCGGTTTCGGGTTTGTCTAGATCAGGAGCGTTTTAGAACGAGAAGTCGTTCGGGATCGTTCCGTTCTTGATCACGATGGAAACTCCATCTCGGACTTGGAGGTCATCGTCTTCGCCGTGGTGATTGACGCCCTTTTTGTTGACAATCGTCACGTTGGTTCCGACGCGGCTGTTCTTGTCCAAGATGGCACCGCTGATGGTGCTGCCGGCTCCGATCCCCGTTGGGACTTGGCCAGGTTCCATGGCACGACCATCGTCGGTGTAATCCGCACCCATCACGACGCTGTCTTTGATGGTGACGTTATCGCCGATCACGGTACGCAGTCCGATCACGCTGTTTTCGATCGTGACGTTGCTGCCGATGTGGCAACCGTCGGCGATCAAGCTGCCCCGGATCGTAACATCGTCTCCCATCACGGTCGGCGGCAGGAAGCGTGGGCGGCTGTAAATCGGTGCCGACGCGCAACCCAGTTTGAAGGGAGGTGTCTTGCTGGCCAGCGACAAGTTGGCTTCATAGAACGCTCGGATCGTTCCGATGTCTTCCCAGTATCCGTCGAACAGGTGAACTTGGACTTTGCGGTTGTTAATCGCACCGGGGAAGACTTCCTTTCCAAAGTCTTCGTGTGAGTTGCCTTCGAGCAGGTCAACCATGACGTCTTTGTTGAAGATATAAAGACCCATGCTGGCGAGGCAATCGCGGCCATTGCTTGGGATGCCGCGTGCGTCGATCCAAGCGGGATCCATGCGTACCTTTGCGATGTCTTCTTCCGTTTGTGGCTTTTCGACAAAGCCGGTGACACGTCCGTCATCGTTCAACTGCATGATGCCAAGTGCGCTGGCATCTTTGCGATCGACTGGAATTCCAGCGATGGTGGCATCGGCACCAGAATCGATGTGCGTTTGCAGCATGTCGCGGAAATCCATTCGGTACAACTGGTCACCCGAAAGGATCAAAACGTATTTGATATCGGGTTGGTCGATGTAGCGAAGGTTTTTGCGAACGGCGTCAGCGGTGCCTTGGTACCAATCTTCCGTTCCCGCATCGACAGTTTGCTGTGCGGCAAGCAGTTCGACGAAGCCGCCGGTGAAGTGATCGAACCGGTAGGTCTGACGCAGGTGGCGGTGCAGACTGACCGAAAGGAACTGTGTCAGAACAAAAACGCGACGCAATCCGCTGTTAATACAGTTGGAAATCGGGATGTCGATCAGGCGATACTTTCCGGCCAACGGGACGGCGGGTTTGGCACGAATCTTGGTGAGCGGAAAAAGACGAGTCCCACGACCACCGCCAAGAATAAGAGCGATCGTGTTGTTTGAAAGATCCATGGTGTCTGCAGTTTGGTGGTGAAGCGGTCAGGTGAAGCCAACGAATTGGCTACCAATATTTTTCAAACCGAATCCGTCCCGCACCCGATTCATGATCATGGTCAACGGGCTGGAATCCGGCGGATTCGAGCAATGGCAACATCCCAGGCGTTGGTGGCGCTTCGCTACCAGGCGGGACGTAGCCAATCATCTCGGGATTGCCGCACAAGAACACGTGTGTGTTCTCGGGGCTGAGTGGGTCATCGGCTGCTTTGGCAAGTTTGCCGGTCGTGAACAAGTCTTGCAAGTATTGTTTGCCAACATACCCGGGCATCGACGTGTCGATATTAATGGGTTCACGAGTGGTGCAAGGCAAGTACCGATAATTTGAAAACTGGTTCATCACGGCAAAATGTCTGGCGTGATAGCCGAGGTCGCCCAGGTATCGTACGCAACATGCGTTAACAATTCGGCCGCGATGGCCTTTGGCAAGCAGTCCTGCCGTCATCGCGTTGTGCGGAGCTTCGCCAGTTCCGGTGCCGAGCATTAAGATCGTCGCGTCGGGATCAACGTCGCCGATTGTGTATTTGCCCACAATCTTTTTACCGATCTCAACCCGGTCACCCGCCTGCAATTCGAAAAGCCGAGGCGTCAACGCAGGTGCGGGCTTGTCAGGCGAAGAAGCGGCACGGACGAGCGTGATGTAGAACTCGAGATAGTCGAGCGATTCGACTGGTGCGATCAACCCATGTTCGTTCAGCAGAGGGCACGAGATTGAATAAGCGCGGCGTACAAGTTTCTCGCGTTTTTTCTCGGGCAGCGTTTCGACCTGTGTCCCCTGCAATCGTTGCTCCCAGTTGCCAAGGCCGAGCGTCACATATTGACCGGCGACAAAGGCTGGGACTCCGTTATCCGGACGAACGCGAAATCGTGCCAGATTTTCGTGGCAATCAATCCGTTCGATAACTGTAGCGTTGTAGAACTTGTCACGAAGTGCTTGAAACTGCGAATCCGATTGGCTCATTTGGGGGCTGTCCGAACTGAGCACGACATTCTCCGATCAGGCGGGTGAGTGTTCGTCGCGAATCAAATCTTCACGAACCGAACCTCCACGTCTTCTATTCATCGGGGCAGCGGCGTCGCGACGACACCCATCGTGCGATTAAAAGGCCGAAAAGTCTGCTTTCGCGGGCCGGTTGCCGAACTTCCCCGAAAAAGCGGCGGTAATCTTTGCACTCACGCAATATACTGAAGTCTTCGCCGACCCGTCGCACCTAGCCGATGGGGGGCCGAAATAATTCTGCAGAACTTTGTCTTCTAAGTTTTCTGTCTTCTAAGCTCTTTGAAATCGAAATGCCTTTTCAAATTCGACGAATTGCGATTCGTTCTCGATTCTTCGCCCTCGCAGCTTTTGTCGCCGCGTGTGTCAACGGCCTCTGGATTGATTCCGCACAGGCTGGAGAGCGATGGACCGATCTGTACGGTAAGCACACGATCGAAGCAGACTTTGTTGGCTTGTGGGGGGACACAGTGGTCCTGCAGATGTCTACCGGCAAACGAGTCTCGGTGGCGATGGACCAGTTGATCGCCGAAAGTCGAATTCAAGCTCGGCAACTGGAAGAAGAGCAAAAGAAACGCCGCAGTGAAACTCGATCGCTGATCGAAGACGACGCGAAAAAGGCAGCGGCGCCTGCTCCTGATCCGTTGCCCGAACCGCCACCGGTTGCCGCCTACTCGCCCTACACCGGTTCGGGTGACTTGCTGTCCAATCTGCAGTGGCAAGCCCAGCAAATGCGCAACGGCCATGTCTTGTTGGTCACGTTTGACTCGCTTCCGCCAAGTTATCAAGACGATGTAGAGCGTCTGCTGAAACAGTCTGTCGCAAAGCTTGACCTCGCCGGTGCTAACCAAGTGATCCGTTCGGTGCATTCGATCGGTGAGCTAATCGTCACACGACAACGATGGGTTTTCTCTTACCCTCGACTAAAGAACATGGACGAAGTCAACAAAGACTTGCTGCAGAAGGTCCTGCTTTCTATTGGCGGGATGATTCGCGATGGGCTGGATCCCGATGAATTGCAGCTTGCCGAGTTGCCAAATCAGCCACTGCGGACTTGGATCAAAAACATCGATGACAAAATGGCGCCCTACATCGCAAGCTTGGGCGATCTGAAAGAAACGCTAGGAATCCCCGAGGTCAGCTTCAACGTGACGCAGGAACAGAATGGCGCCGCGACTGTCGAAACATCCTTCGGAGCAATTTCTCAGCCAACGGATTATCTGCTTGTCGAAGATAAGTGGGTTCCGGTATCGATGTCAAAGGAAGCCTGGGCAGAGTCCACAAAGTCCTGGGACGCATGGCTAGCGGAAACGCCTGACGCTTCGGTACCAAACGCCGGTCAAGCCACGGCGGCGACGTTGGTTGTCGATGGTTTTGTGCAGTCGGCACTGAGTGCAACGAACTCGCGCGAGTTGCACGCCCAGTTTGACACGTTGATTGCCGGTGTCACACCGATGCTATCTCAAGTTGCGAATATGGGCATGGGCATGGGGAATAACCGGCAGAATGGATATGGTGGCAGCGGCGACCAAAGCGGTTACAGCAGCTATGAAGAAGGCATGGACCAAAGCGGTTCGGATCCCTACGAACAAGAAATGCAGTCCGGCAGCAGCAGCTACTCACAATAGTTGCCCGCATTCAGTCAACCGATAGTACCAATAGTACCCATCACGCTCCGCCGTGATGTCAGCAGCAACACTGTACCCATCACGCTCCGCCGTGATGTCAGCAACGAACCAGCAATCACACTCCGCTAGGCCGATTGCCCGCCAACCTCTATCTTTATGACCGACGCGTCGCGTCACAGGTTTGCGTCACAGTGTCTTTTGCGTCACAGTGTCTTTCGCGTCGCACGGACGGTGGTAACGACGCAGTGACCTCCACATTGCTACTTTCAAAAAGCTGCTAGTGCTTTGTTCCAACTCGATTTTAGGATTAGCCGTATGGCGTTAGCCACGGTTTCAGTGCAATAACCAGGGCAAACGCCCGTCGGGTGATGACCCGAACCCGTATTTTCATATGGAACGAAGCACTAGACATGATGCCTAAAAAAGTAGCGGTTATCGGTGGTGGAATCTCTGGACTGACCACCGCGTTTTACCTGCGGCAGCTTCGGCCCGACTCACAATTCACTCTGTTTGAATCCTCACCGCGACTTGGCGGGGTCATTGGGACGGAGGTTGTTGATGTGTCCGAAGGTCGGTTCGTGATCGACCACGGCGCAGACATGTTCGCGACCGATCCGCCCGCAGCGATGCAATTGTGCAAAGACCTAGGGATCGATGGCCAGCTGATCATTCCTGACGCCAAACGGGCCGGGGCGATGGTCGTGCATCAGGGAAAGATCGCGCCCATCCCAGAGGGCTTTGTCCTGATGCGTGCGACAAAGCCGTGGCAGATACTGATGACACCCATCTTGTCACCGTTGGCAAAGCTGCGGTTCTTGAAGGAACGTTTCGTGGCGGCTCAGCCAGAATTGAGTCCCGATTCGGACGGCGACTTAAGCGTTGCGCAATTCGTGCGTCACCGACTCGGTCAACAGGCGCTGGAGCGACTGGTCGAGCCCTTGGTCGCGGGCATCTACACTGCCGATGTGGAAAAGCTGAGTTTAAAAGCGACGATGGGGCCGATCGTTGCGATGGTCCAAAAACACGGTTCGCTCGCCAAGGCAACCTTAAGCCGCCGCCGTGAAAACGAAGACTCGACCGAACGCAACAGTGCCGGGGCGCGCTACCAGCGATTTCGTGGCCTTCCCAATGGGATGGGGCAATTGATCGAAACGTTGGTCGATCGAGTCGGTTCCGACAGAATTTCGGTAAACCAGACCGTCACACAGTTGAACTTCGATGGTCAACAATGGACGGTAGCGGTCAGCGACAAAGACGGCCACGTCACCAGTGAAGTGTTTGATGAAGTCGTGCTCGCGACACCCGCAGGTGTCTCTGCACGTTTGCTGGCTTCGGCAAAGGCATCTTCTGATGATTCGGTCAGACAGGCCTGTCAAACCGCAGGAGACGGGCTGGGGAGCATCCAATGTGCCTCCGCAGCAATCGTAGTGCTGTGCATCGCAAAGAAGCATTTACGGTCGTTGCCAGAGAAGTTCGGTATCGTTGTGCCCACCATCGAAAACCGTAGCTTGCTTGCGGTCAGCTTTGCCAGTCACAAGTACCCGATCCGTTGTCCGGAGGATCATGTTATCGCGAGAGCCTTTTTTGGTGGTGCGATGCGAGCGGAGGATCTTCAGAAAACCGATCAGCAGCTCATTTCACTCGCCCGGCAAGAGCTTGGCGAATTGATTGGGCTGCAGGGACCAGAAACGATCGCCAAGGTCGTGCGGTGGAATAACGCGATGCCCCAGTACCATGTTGGCCATCAAGCCAAAGCCGATGCGATCGAGACGGCGATCGATCAAATACCGCATTTGCATTTGGCAACGAATGCGTTGCGTGGTGTGGGCATCGCTCCGTTGGTGGCAACCGCCAAAAAAGCGGCACTTGCTGCGGGCTAGTCTGCGGCAGTACTTTTGACCGCAACCTGATTCGACATCAGCGTTTTGCCGCTGGACGGGCTTGTATCCTGTCCCATGGAAACCATCCGCCACCCGCTATTGGAGTCTACCGAACGAGGGCTGTATTGTCCGATCGGTGATTTCTACATCGATCCCAGACGCCCCGTCGAAAGGGCGGTTGTGACGCATGCACATACCGATCACGCGAGGTGGGGGTGTAAGCAATACCTTTCGGCAAAAGAGGGCGAGCACCTGTTGCGGATGCGAATGTCGCCGGATGCTCAATTTGATTTTTTGCCCTACGGGAAACAGGTCACGCATCACGGCGTCCGGGTTAGCTTTCATCCGGCCGGGCACATCTTGGGATCGGCACAAGTACGTTTGGAATATCGCGGCCAAATCGCTGTCGTTGCAGGCGACTACAAGCTTGGTCCTGACCCGACCTGCGAAAGCTGGGAACCGGTGCCTTGTGATTTGTTTGTGACCGAATCGACGTTTGCACTGCCCGTTTATCGCTGGCAGGATCAGGACGAGATTTTTGCGAGTATCAATCGCTGGTGGAGACGCAGCGCGGATGAAGGCAAGTGTTGTTTGCTGTATGGCTACGCGGTCGGAAAGAGCCAACGCTTGCTTGCCGGGCTGGAGCCTTCGATCGGACCCATTTATACGCATGGTGCGGTAGAAAAAGGCGTTCAGGCATACCGAGCGTCGGGAGTTCACCTACCGATGACAACCTACGTTGGTGAAGTCAAGCAAAAAGCGGACTTTGCCGGAGCGATGGTGGTCGCCGTGCCCAGTGCCCATGGGACACCATGGATGCGCCGCTTCGGAAATGTCAGCGCAGCGATGGCAAGCGGTTGGATGATGATCCGCGGGACCCGCCGTCGCAGGGCGGCTGATCGCGGTTTCGTGCTCAGCGATCATGTTGACTGGACGACAACATTAAAGGCCATCGAGCTTTGTAACCCGCAGCAGGTTTGGGTGCACCACGGCTACTCGGCGATTCTTGCAAGGTACCTGAACTCGATCGGACGAACGGCGATCGCGTTGGACCAAACCGGTCGACGTGACGACAGTGAAGATGACGAGGGAAAGGACTCGGTACAGGAGGCGACGGAATGAAACGCTTCGCCGAGATGTACTGGAGCCTGGATTCGACAACGAAGACGAACGAAAAAGTCGCGGCCATGGCGGCGTACTTTTCCGAAGCACCTGCCGATGACGCCGCTTGGGCCATTTATATTCTGTCGGGTCGAAAGATTCGGCAGCTGGTGCCAAGCCGTTTACTTCGTCAATGGGCTGCCGAAGTCGCTGAGCTTCCCGACTGGTTGTTCGAAGAATCTTATTCGTCCGTCGGCGACTTGGCCGAGACGATCTCTTTGATCGTGCCACCCGGTCAATCCGATGTGGACGGAAGCCTAAGCGATTGGATCGGAAGCAAGTTGCTACCGCTTCGTCCTCTGGATCCTGAAGACCAGCGTGTCGCTGTGGTCGAGATCTGGCAACAGACCGATGCGAAGACTCGATTCGTAATCATGAAATTGATCACAGGCGGTTTACGGGTCGGGGTTAGCAAACGCTTGGTCACCCGAGCATTGGCGGAAGCATCTGGTATCGAGCCGGAAGCGATCGCACACCGGTTGATGGGCGACTGGGAGCCAAACGCGGAGTTCTATCAGACGGTCATCGATCCAAATAACGTCGATACCAAAGTCAGTCGCCCCTATCCCTTTTGCTTGGCGTATCCGATCGAGCAAGCTACTTCGCCTGATCGCGACGGCGGACCGCAGCAAGCGGCCGAGATTGCTTCGACGATCGGTGTCGCCAGTGAGTTTGCCGCGGAATGGAAATGGGATGGTATCCGTGGTCAGGTGATCCGTCGCGAAGGGCAAACGTTTCTTTGGTCCCGCGGCGAAGAATTGATGGAAAACCGTTGGCCTGAGATTGAGCTCGCTGCGGAGGAATTGCCTGACGGGACTGTGATCGACGGAGAAATCTTGGCATGTGATCTAGATGAACATGGCGAGGTCCAAGGCATCTTGCCGTTTTCCCAGCTGCAGCGACGAATCGGAAGGAAACGTGTCGGAAAGAAGTTGCTCAGCGAGGTTCCGGCCGTCTTCTATGCGTTTGATTTACTGGAACTGGACGGTGACGACATTCGCAAAGATTCATTCCGGATGCGCCGTAGTCATCTAGAAAGCTTGATGGGGTCGATCAATCATCCACGCCTTCAAATTACCGAACTGATTGAACAAGCCGATTGGTTGGAACGGGCCAAGCTCCGTGAAACCAGCCGTCGGCGGCAAAGTGAAGGTCTGATGCTTAAGCGATGGGACAGCGTCTACGATGTTGGACGTGTTCGCGGGACATGGTGGAAATGGAAAGTTCAGCCCTACACCATCGATGCGGTGTTGATCTATGCTCAACGGGGTCACGGAAAGCGTGCCAGTCTTTATACCGATTACACGTTCGCCCTTTGGGATGAGGGATCGTTGGTTCCCGTTGCGAAAGCCTACAGTGGTCTCGATGACGGTGAGATTCGTCAAGTCGATCGCTTTGTTCGACAAAACACCAATGAATCATTCGGCCCGGTGCGAAGTGTGACGCCGGAATTGGTCTTCGAGCTAGCGTTTGAAGGGCTTAG
The DNA here is from genome assembly GCF_020966635.1 of Stieleria sp. JC731. NCBI lineage: Bacteria > Pseudomonadati > Planctomycetota > Planctomycetia > Pirellulales > Pirellulaceae > Stieleria > Stieleria sp. JC731. The sequence continues at coordinate 475,653 of NZ_JAJKFQ010000001.1, forward strand.
TCGCAGTACAAGACACAAAAGCGGGATCGCGACACGCTTCCCACGGATTCTCCGTTGGCGGCATGACAAAAAGCCGAACGATGCCAATCAGCTTAGCGACCTCAAGGCGCTGCTTCCCAATGAGTAAGCGTGCGGCAAAGAGTTCGGCGGCGTCGGTTTCGATCGACCGAATTGAGCCGCGTGATTTAATCGAACAGTTCTTTACAGAGATCGGTTGGAAGCCGTTTCGCTTTCAGGCCAGCGTTTGGAACTCCTACGGGCGTGGCGAAAGTGGACTCGTTCACTCAGCGACCGGGACCGGAAAAACGCTCGCCGTTTGGCTTGCACCGATCCTATCGTGGTTAAAGCAGAATCGCGATCGTGCGACGTGGAATCCCAAACAACCCGAACCGTTACGTGTCCTTTGGATCACTCCTTTGCGAGCCCTTGCTGGGGATACCGAATCGGCGCTTCGCCAGCCGATTGATGCACTGAAATTACCGTGGACTTTGGAAAGTCGAACCGGTGATACGAAAGCCAGTGTGAAAGCGAGGTTGTTAAAGAAACTTCCGTCCGCATTGGTGACGACACCCGAAAGTCTGTCGTTGATGCTAACGCATGAAAAGCTTCAGCCGCAGTTGTCCAGCGCCGAAGCGATCATCGTTGACGAATGGCATGAACTGCTAGGCACCAAGCGGGGCATCCAGACCGAGCTTGCGCTTGCCCGAATGAGAAAGCTGAACCCCAACCTACGGACCTGGGGACTGAGCGCGACGCTGGGCAACCTACCGGAGGCGATGGCAACGTTGGTGGGGACAGCACCGACGCGGCCGACCAAAATTATCGAAGGCTATCGAAGGAAAAAGCTGAAGTTGCAATCAGTAATTCCACGCAAGATCGAACGCTTTCCTTGGTCAGGGCACATCGGCACAAAGATGATCCCGCAGGTTGCAGAGGAGCTACAGAAAAACGAGTCGGCGCTTGTGTTTGCGAACACGCGAAGCCAAACGGAAATCTGGTACCAGCACCTTTTGGCTCATCGACCTGATTGGGCAGGTCAGATCGCACTGCATCATGGATCGCTGGACGCATCGGTGCGTCGATGGGTTGAAGCCGGCTTAAAAGAAGGCACGCTTAAAGCCGTTGTTTGTACCAGCAGTCTTGACCTCGGCGTTGACTTCACGGCGGTCGATCTTGTTGTTCAAATCGGAAGTCCAAAGGGGGCGGCTAGGCTTTTGCAACGGGCCGGACGCAGCGGTCACCGTCCCGATGCGGTCAGTCAGATGTCGTTTGTCCCCACGCATGCGATCGAATTGGTCGAACTGGCGGCGGCAAAAGATGCAATCGAACGCGGTGACTTGGAATCGAAACAATCGCACCACAAGCCACTGGATGTTCTCGCACAGCACTTGGTGACCGTGGCGATCGGTGGTGGATTTAAATCGGCAGAGATGTTTCGTGAAATTCGCGATTGCTATGCCTATCGAGATCTCACCGAACAAGAGTGGAATTGGGTGCTGGACTTCATCGTTAGCGGCGGCAGCTCACTCGAACGCTATCCCGAATTCAAACGTGTTGTACTCGAACATGATCGCTATGTCGTTCAAGACAAGCGGACGGTTCGCATGCATCGAATGGGAATCGGAACGATCGTGAGCGACGCCGCGATGAAGGTGAAGTACCTCAAGGGAACAACGCTTGGTACAGCGGAGGAGTACTTCCTATCGAAATTGAATCCGGGCGATCGGTTTCTGTTTGCCGGTCGTTTGGTCAGCTTGGTTCGGATTCGTGACAATGCCGCGTATGTAAAGCGAGCCACCGGAACGCCTGATACGGTTCCGCGATGGATGGGCGGCCGAATGCCGCTTTCGACAGAGCTTAGCGATGCGCTGCGACGCAAGCTTGAGGAGGCTGCCGAGGGCAAACTGATCGGTCCGGAGATGAAGGCGCTAAAGGACCTTTTCGAGATTCAGAAACGATGGAGTGTCTTGCCGGCACGAGATGAGTTCCTGATCGAGAAAATCAAAACACGCACCGGCTATCAGGTTTTCATGTTTCCTTTTGAAGGCCGCTTGGTGCATGAAGGTCTGGCCGCGGTCCTTGCATACCGCATCAGCCGGCATCAAAAATTGTCACTGTCGATGGCCTGCAATGACTATGGCCTTGTGCTGCAATCGGCGAGTGAAATACCGGTCGAATCCGCGTTGGCCGCCGGCCTTTTGTCGCCCAAGCATCTGGACGAAGAAATCGTTGCCAGTATGAACTCGACAGAAATGGCGAAGCGTCAATTTCGCGAGATCGCTCGTGTCGCAGGTCTGATCCACAACGGGTTTCCAGGCCAACAAAAGTCGAACAAGAACTTGCAGGCGAGCAGCAACTTGTTTTTTGATGTGTTTGAAAAGTACGATCCCGAAAACCTGCTGCTGTTGCAGTCGCGGCGTGAGGTGTTGCAGTTTCAGTTAGAAGCCAGCCGGATGCGAGACGCGCTGTTGCGGATCGAAGGTTGTCGTTTACTGGTGACTGAGCCGCCAAAGGTGACACCGCTGGCGTTTCCGCTGTTGGTCGACAAGTTGCGCGAGAGGGTCAGCAGCGAGACGCTCGCCGATCGAGTGGCACGTTTGCAAGCGAGTTTAGAGAAGGCTGCGGGCTGATGAAGCAGCAATTAGCAGCGGGGGAATTTTCGAGTGACGATCGGGTTGTGATTGGCGCAAAGAAAAACCCCGCTGGCGTCGCCAACGGGGTTCATCTGGGTCACTCACTTCACTCGCAAGAAATTACTCGCGAGGGCGGATCGCTCCGGTCAAACCGGTGTAATCAACGCGGTCGGTGGTGTGCCACAAAGGCTGTCCACGTTCGACACGTTTACGCAAAACTTCGATCTTCTCTGGGCTGCCTGCGGGAGCGTCGGTTGGGTCAAAATTGTCGTCTTCGTGTGGGACGAAATCTTCGTCATGCCCGTAACGCAGGATTGCTTCAAAAACGTTCTTGCAACGGCTCATTTCTTTCATCTGTTTCGAATCTACCTCTTGGAGTGCCAGGACCGACATCATTCGGCCTTACATGGCGTATCTGTTATTGCTTTCCTCATGGAAAGCAGCGAATGGTTTGTATTCGTGATTGTCTGCGAACCGCCATTTACATTGCTTGTGAAAAAGAGAGCAATGTCGTCGCGACAACTGATCGACGAGGGATTATTGACGTCCAAATGCGTGAGTCAAGAAAAATTGTGGGTGGCTTGATGACCGTCACATTGCACTGCCGATCGATCGCCCCAGAATCGTGGGGCCGCATGTACATATTGGGTTCAGTTTGCGGGGGCGTTTGATAGCACCTCATTATGCGAGATTTGCGTGTCAAGGGGGCGAATCTTAACGCTGTGTACTGCCGTCGGCGGATCAGAACGCCTCGATTTCGTCAAGCGGGGGTGGAGACGTGCAGGAGGCCATTGCCCCCCGCCCCTTCCCAATCGGGATGGATTACCTAGGTTTTGTGTAAGCCTGGGGGTGAAAATTTTTTCAAAAATTTTTGAAAAGCTCCTCTAATTAGTTCGGTCAGTTCGTCATTTTGGGCGGATCATGTGGATTCAGAAAACAATAACACTTCCTTCACATCGCCGCGGATTTCATCTGATCACGTCCGAAGTGGTCCGGGCGATCCCTGAACTGAAGTCGATTCAGACCGGTTTGCTGCACGTCTTTATTCAGCATACGAGCGCTTCGCTGACCATTAACGAGAACGCCGATCCGGATGTTCGCGTTGATTTCGAGACGGTAATGAACCACGCCGTTCCCGAATCGTTGCCCTACGTCCACACGCTGGAAGGTCCCGATGACATGCCGGCCCATGTGAAGGCCAGTATGATGGGGGCGAGTGTTCAGATTCCCGTCGGCCGAGGCGAGTTGTTGCTCGGAACGTGGCAAGGCATTTACCTGTGTGAACATCGCGATCGTGGAGGTTCACGGCGGCTGGTCGTGACGTTGATGGGCGAGTGATCGCAACGCTTCGAAGTTAACTTTCAGACAACCGAGTTCGCAGCCAGCCTCAATGGAAATCGATCAGTTACGGTATTTTTTGAAGTTGGCTGAGATCGGCAACTTCACCCGCGCCGCCGAAGACCTGCTTATCTCGCAGCCGGCGCTAAGCCGTTCGATCCAAAAATTGGAAGACGAACTCGGGGTTCCGCTCGTGGTTCGCAAGTCCAAGTCGCTTGATTTGACTGACGCCGGCATCCTGATGAAATCTCGGGCCGAGCAGATCATGGCGATCATCGATGATACCAAGGCCAGGATTACCGACGATGGGAAATCGGGCCGGATCCGATTGGGTGTCATTCCGACGATTGCTCCCTATTTCTTGCCACCGTTTCTAAAGCGGTTCGCAGAGAAATATCCCAAGGCGAATGTCGAACTGCACGAGGACACGACGCAGAATCTGTTGGCCGGGTGTTCGCATGGCGAAATCGATCTACTCGTCATCGCTCTTCCGATTGCGGGGAAGCATCTCGCACTCGAAACGTTGTTCGAAGAAGAATTGCTGCTCGTTCTAGCTGCAAAGCATCCGTTAAGAAATAAAAAGCAGATTCGCGCAGCCGACATTCAATCGCTTCCCTTTGTCGTTCTCAATGAGGCACACTGCCTGTCGGATACGATCTCGACGTATTGCCGTGGACGTTCATTTCAACCGGTGACCGTTGGCAGAACGAACCAACTGTCGATGGTGCAGGAGTTGGTGTCGCTGACCGATAGTGTTTCGTTTGTTCCCGAGATGGCCGCGAAGCTGGATAAATCCAAATCGCGAGTCTATCGGTCAATCGCAGGTGCGAAACCGACTCGCACGATCGCGATGGTTTGGGATCCATACCGATTCCAAAGCCGCCTTATTCAGTCAATGCGTGAAATGCTGATCTCGGAAGTTCGGCGTTCAGATGCGTCTTGAACACCATGCGACTGCTTGTCCAGGTACTGAGCTAGCAGACCTTATTGATTGCAATCATTCGTCATCCCCGTTGATGGCATCCGAAGTAAGAACTTGCCCCACAATTGGGAGGTCATCGTCGAACTTGTTTTTCGCGATTGACGGACGAGGGGTGGCTTGAATAATCCGATTGTTCGCTGGCCAGGTAGTGCCGTGAGGTCCGGTGAGGCGTTCGAGGCATCATTATTTTCTGCCAATTCGCGATGGGAGCAATCGCCATGCAAGATTCCTACAGTGCACTGAGTGAAGAGCAAGTTGAGGAAATCAACCGGCACAAATACTTTTTGAGCGAGCAGGCCGGATACGACGTCGGCTGGGATTTTGCGTTCGAGGACTGGAAAGAAAATGTCGCTGCACCAAGCGAAAAAGTCGATGCGGTCTCGGACGCGAAGCCGAAGAACCGAATCGGCGGCTTCCTAAAGCGATTTCTTTCCCGAGCCGCTATGATGTAGCCGCGGTCGGCCCAATGGCGACGACCGGGATGGACAACGTGAGGCAGTAACCAGTCGTCGTGAGTTTGGAATTACACCTGATCGAGATCGGCGTGATCGTCGCCGGAAAGCTAGATGCCGTCGATGCTCGGTCAACGAAGTTGGCGGTCGAACAAACCGATGCGCGTTTAAGTGAGCTGTTCCCGGGATTCAAGTTTGATTTCTTCGAGATCAAGCGTCCCGAAATGACCGCTTCGGTTAGCGAAGGGAGCGGCCGCGTCGAACCCAGTTTGTTGTTGCAGCAGGCCGTCGAAGAACGCGACGCCAAGCATTGGGATTTCGCATTCGTACTGACGGGGGCGGAATTGACTGGCAACTATTCGCCGTATTGCTTTGCGGCACTGAGCCGTCCGCTCGATGCGGCTGTCATCTCGTTATCGTTAATCGATCCGCAGGCCCTGGGCGTGGAAGTCGACCACGGTGAACGTGTCGCCCGAATCGCCAGACGACTAAGCCGTTTAATGCTGCACGCGTTAGGGCACCTTGCAGGGCTGCCGCGTTCGGATCATCCCAACGATCTGCTTTATCATCCACCGTCTGCGGCGGCGCTGGACATGATGGCGGGGATCGATGAAGAGTTCTTGCAGCGTCAGCGTTCTGCGTTTCTAGAGATCGCCGACCAGCGTCTCGAAGAGCGTGTTGGCAAGCGGATGGGACGATTCTTGTTTGGCCTGCGAGCCGCACTGATTAATCGACGCGAGATCTTTCAGGCGATCCGTGCGGCGCGACCGTGGCAATTTCCACAGCGTTTGAGTCGTTTGACCATCGCATCGTTTTCAACCATCGCGGTCTTATTTATGACCGCGGAGGCTTGGGATTTGGCGCTTGCGCAGAGCTTCGTGCGGGTTTGGCTGCTATTCCTAGGATCGCTGCTTGCGACGACCATCTATGTGGTAATCCGTCAGCAATTGCTGGTCCGACGTCGCCATCGCCGTAGTGAGCAGTCGGTTGTTACCTCCGCGTCTGCCTTCGGAATCGTCTTGACTGGAATGGCAACGACTTGGGCGACATTGTTTTTGATCGGGACGTTGATCAGTAGCGTCTTGTTCCCGGGGGACTTGGTCGCGACCTGGGCAAGTTCCACCGTCAATAGCGCTCGGCAATTATCCTGGTGGGACTGGCCGCAGATGGCAATGTTTACCGCGTCACTGGGATTGCTGATCGGTGCGCTCGGAGCCAGTTTTGAATCACAGCATTACTTCAGACACATTATCTTCGTCGACGAAGAAATTTGATTCGTGAAGTTCACTACTCCGCCAGCACTGCGGTTTGCGACGTCCGCTCGGCAACGTATTTTGTGAGATATGAACGTTCGACCGCCGCATCCGATTCGCTCACCAAACTCGCCGTTTACAAAAATTCGGCGTGGTGCGACCGCGTTGGCGGCGGTGGTGCTGTTCGCACTTTTAGGTTTTCGGTACCTGGCAAACTATGAATGGATCGAAGCCTTATGGATGGTCGTGATTACGATCTCGACCGTTGGCTATGGCGAGCACAGCGACCATGACGTCCCGGCACAGATCTTATCAATGGCGGTCATCCTGTTGGGGACAACCGCTGGGGCTTACACCTTCACCGGCTTGATTCAGTTGACGCTGCAAGGCGAATTGGATCGGGCCTTCGGGCTGCGAAGAATGGAAAGAGAAATATCTCGGCTGAAGAACCACACGATCATTTGTGGTTTTGGGAAGAGCGGACCGATCTTGGCCGAGGGGCTTGCCCGTTTAAATCGAGGGTTCGTGATTGTCGAGATCGACCATTCGAACTATCAGCAGGCGATCGAAATGGGGTATCTGGCCATCAACGCCGACGCCACTGATGAAGAGGCATTGAAGGAGGCACACATTTCTGAGGCGGGGGCGATTGTGGTCGCATTGCCAAGTGATGCCGAGAATGTCTTTATCACTCTGTCGGCTCGCAACTTGTGTCCCTCGATCCGCATCGTTGCACTCGCTGACCAAGAGAGCACCTCGCGGAAGCTACGTCAGGCTGGCGCAAACGAGGTTGTCATGGGGCACCAGATGGTCGCCGAATACATGTCACGTCTGGTAACACGTCCGACCGCGGCGCAGTTCTTTTCGTCGTTGACGCAGCCCGAATTCCAAGACCTGATGTTGGACGAACTGGCCATCCCTGAGGGCAGCAGTTTGCAGAATCGATCGATCGCCGCACTGCGGATTCGTGATCGAGATCAGCTATTGGTCGTCGCCGTAAAAACAAAAGAGGATACGCTGGATTTTAATCCGCCAGGTGACCGCGTTTTCAAATCTGGTGAGACCGTCCTGGTGATGGGAAAGCAGAAGGACGTGACCAGTTTTAAAAAGACGTACGGATTGATCGATACGGTTGATTGAGACTCATCGATATCGTCCACGCAGCTCACGGTAGATTTCGTTCGCGGGTTTGCTCCGCTGCAACCGTTGCTGGTGTGTGTTCTCGTCGCGTCGGATTTTCGAATCCAATGCGTGCTCGACTCGCTTCAGCAATCGTCGTGGATCGACCGGTTTCATCAAGACTTCTCTGGCGCCCAGGTCGATGGCGCGTCGATGGATCTCGGGCGAATCATTCCCGGTGACGACAATGATTGGCACGTTCTTTAGCGAGGGCTCATCGCGAGCGACTTGCAGCAGGTAATTGCCACTGACGTCGGGCATCGAGATGTCGACGAGCACCAAGTCCGGGCTTTCTTGTTTCATCCGGCCTGCGGCGTCAATGGAGTCGCAGATTCCGACAACATTCCAATAGCCTGCAACATTTAAATGCGCAGTGATCACATCGATGACGATTTGCTCATCGTCGATTACGAGTATTTTGCTATTGGAAATGTTCTTGTCACGATCGAACATAGAATCGCTCCATGCGTTTAGACCTCCGCGCTAACGCTTGTCAGAAAAGTCGCTTTCTGCCGGTATCCGTCTGTCAGTGCACGTCGTTCTTGCAGCGCGTCCGAGTTCGCGTCATCAGCAAAGATTACATCAGGAATACTACTGACCCGTTCGAATCAGTCGCGGGATTTCCCTCACATGGGATCTTTGTTCATATCATTCAAAGTCTGGCGACCAGCCTTAACGATTGATCGAAAGCCTCTGTTGAGTTTGACGGGAAGTTATTGGCTACGTGATGGAGCGAGTGGGTAATGAGACTTTGGTTTGAACGATCGTCCCTAAAAACAGTTCTGGCTCTGACAGGTCTGATTGTCGCAACGAATCTCCAGGCTGATGGCACAATCCGCGACGGCGTTAGTGCTCGCAGTATCGGTCGCGGTGGAACCAACATCGCTCACCGAGACAATGCTCACGTGATGCTGGACAATCCCGCAGGTTTGGTCGGCAATCAAGGCGACCATCTGTTCGAAATCGGTGGGCATTTGCTGATGACCGATTTGGACTACTGGGATACCGACAATGCCAAGACTGGCGATATTGATAATCCCTTTCCGATCGGCGAAATCGCATTTGCCAAGCGACTTGATGACGATGTCATGGTCGGCATCGGGATGTTTTCGCAGGCCGGTTTCGCTGCCGAATACATGCTCAACGGCCCCGCACCATTCTCCGGTCCGCAGCACTATAAATCGATCGGTGCGCTGGCAAGGATCCTGCCAACGGTGTCAATCAATTTGACCGATCGGCTGTCGTTTGGTGCGACCCTAGGCGCATCGATCAGCCACGTCGAGTTCGAAGGCCCGTATACCTTACAAGGCCCCAATGCACTGGCAGGGACACCTACCCGCGTTGATGTTCAAGGGACCGGGATCGCACCCCATTGGTCGATCGGTTTTCAATACGACCTGACCGAAGACACGACCATCGGTGTTTCTTATCTCGAAGAAGCCGACATGACTCTCGATGGGACGACGGTTGCGCAAATCCCATTGGCGGGCAGTGCACGTTACGACTCTCGTCTCGATGTGACTTGGCCACGCTTGCTGGGAGCCGGAATCGCTCATCGGACAGCCGCCCAACGCACGTTTTCCTTCGACGCGATTTGGCTTGACTGGGCAAGTGCTTACCGGCAGATGGATTTGACGTTGGCCAGTCCAGACAATCCTGTTTTTCAAGTCCTGGCCCCAACACTGGACGAGTCTATTCCGTTGAAGTGGCGTGATACGGTTTCGTTGCGGTTCGGTTTTGAACAAGAGCTGGCAAATCAAAACGTGTTCCGGATGGGATACACCTATCACCGCAACCCGATCCCCAACTCGACATTGACGCCATTTATCCAAACGACAATCGAACACGCGATCGCATTCGGTTACGGATGGAACTGGCACGGATACGAGATGGACTTCGCTTACCAGTGGATGTTCGGTCCGGACGTGACCGTGGGAACCAGTGATTTCATCGGAGGTGACTTCGACAATAGCGGTTCTTCAGCGAGTGCCCACCAGTTTTCACTGAGCCTGCGTCGCCGGTAATCGAAGCGGCTTCGCTTAGCCGACTCCGGTCCGAAGACCGCTGACATGAACGTTAGTGCGAACGCGATTCGGGCAATTGCTAGCAAAGCTTGAAGCAGGATCGATAAAGGCAGAATAGGAATTGATCTTGATTCTGCTGGAGACGCGGTCTATTTGTTGCCGATACTTGGTGGTTTGGATGCTGCCTGGATTGTTACGCCAGATCGGTCGGACCTGTGAACTTGCGGATCTTTCATTGCTCATTCCCGCTGTGGTGTGTCGCTATAGCGGCATGCTGCGTGCTTGGTGGATGTAGCCAAAATCCGTACTTGGCCGTTCCCGGATCGGGCGCTTATCCGGCTCAAACAGGACCGCTTAGCCCCGGGATTGGTCAGGCGGCCAATCCTAACGATGCACGTCTGGCGGAACTAACCCGACGGGTTCAGTTGCTTGACGACAACAACCGCCAACTGCATACCCAGCTGGCTCAGAGCGAGCAGCAGTCGCAGGTCTATCGCGAAGAACTGTCGCTGGTTCGCAAGCAGCTGGCCGCTACCAATCAACAACTTGACGACGCGCGTTTGGCGGCGAAGGACGCACAGAACCAAGTGCGTGGCTTTCAGGCGTCGACACAGCGACGTGGCGGCGCATCGATCGTCCCCAACACCAATCTCGGTCAGCTGGCATCGAGTTTGAACCTGGGCGGGCTTCCGGTGGAGCGTGATGGCGAGCGAATCCGCATAGGAATCCCTAGCGATCAGCTGTTCGCGCCCGGGACGGCTCAGTTGATGCCACAAGCGAGCCAGATCATCTATCCGGTCGCGGCACAGATTCGAAGTCTGTTCCCAAGGCAAAAGATCGGTATCGAAGGCTACACCGACAACGCAGGCGGCATGGGCGGATCGGCTGCCGCACATCAACTCGCTTCGGCCCAGGCGTCAGCGGTTCTGGATGTCTTGACCAGACAAGCCGGAATGCCCGTTTCGCAGTTCTTTATTGTCGCCCAAGGCGCCAATCGACCTCTCGGATCAAACGCGTCTGCTTCCGGGCGGGCCGCAAACCGACGGATCGAATTGGTGATCTATCCAGAGACCTTCCAGTAGATCTGGAACAGGCCGTCGTTCTAGATCGGAACGGCTTGGATGCCGGGCAACTATTCGGGCGGCAAATCTGAAGCGATGTCAAATCGTCGCCAGCACCAGGATGTGACGACAACGGCGCAAATGGCCAACGTCCAGGTTCCCATAATCGCACCGCTGATATAGATCGGGGCGATGTAGCTTTCGTTGAACAACGCGCGGCAGACGGTCACCCAAACCAGCAGCGCTCCCACGGCGGCGGCGATCAAAGTCGCTTTGCCAAGGAACATCACATTGGCGCGAACAACCATCCCCAGGCCTTGTGCGTGTTCATGGTGTGGATAAGCCAAGAACAGTGCGTTTTCGGTTGCGAATGTAAATACGGCCAGTGCCGAAAGCATGCCTGCCCATCCCAGGATTTGTGACCAACCGGGATGAACCACGATAGCCGCGATTGCCAACGTTGTCAGTTGAAATGCCATCGTGATCAGGATCGGCAGCAGCATCTGGCCAAGTACTGCGTTGATCGGGTTGAGCGGTAGGGCACGCAAAAGCAACATGCGTTTTAGGTCACGCCGGAAATCGATGCGAAGTGCCGGTGGGGCCAAAAGCATGGTGCACAGCGCGATCCCGGCAACGACAAATGCCCACTGATTGGACACTCGGCCGGTCAGCAGTGGTGAAAGGCACAGCAGCGTAGGAAGGCAGAAGCTGAACAGGATCGTTCCGAGGTATCGTCGTACGGACAAAGCTTGCCGCCATACAAGTGCCAACGCATCGTGTGTTCGTGAGGGCAGTCGACGCTCGATGGCATCCAGGAACGAGCGTTGTGAAGCGACCGAGGATCGACTCGCGGCCACGGCTTTTCCAAATTGTCCTTTAGCCAACGCTTCGCGTTCACGCTGTAGGCGGCTGTGATTGGCCCAGCGATCCACACGCACCATCATGACGATGCCGGCCGGGATCAAAGATACCGAGGCGATCAGCTGCGAGAACGTTTGCGACGAAAGTTCCGAGGTTGTCGCCAGTGAGGCTGCCGGTTGCCATGGTAGCGCCAGCCACTGAATGCAGGTGCTCGATGCGACGTTTCCGATCGCACTAAAGCTGTGCATCATATAGATCCCCGGTCCGGAACCCGGTGGGGTGATGCGTACGAGTTCGGCAAGCATTTGGATAACCGCCGCGGCAGCAACGACCGAAAGCGACGCTCGCCAGAAGATTTGATTTCGTTTAGAGATCCCGGTCACAAACCGCTGCCAAGTAATTCGCACGGTTTCCAAAATCATCAAGGCCGCAAAGACACCAACCGCCAAAAGCCATCCGTGCCGAACATCGGGCGCAAGCGCGATTGCCAGGAAGAATGTCTTTAGTGCCGCCGAGCAGATCACGCTGGTGACTTTGTATCCCGCGAATAGCGAACGTGTGATCGGTGCCCCACCGAGCCACAGGTTTTCTGCCGCGGTGTATTCCATATCGACCTGTCGATCGGTCCAAACACATCGCACCGTGTGGTAGATCAGGTAAAGGACCATCCCGCCGGATAGCCATAGCCGAAGCGACTCGGGATCGGCTGTCCGACGTGTCGCTAGGATCAGTACGCCGTTGAGCACATAGACGCTAAGGAATACGATCGCGATCGCCGACGCAACGATTCTTCGTGGCGAGCGCAAACGGGTAAATCCGCGTTGGAGACGGAAAAGGCCTCGACGTGCGGTCAGCCAAAGCAGGTGTCGCAGTGGATTGGTCATGTTGTGACTGCGGATGTAGCCTCAAAGTATGCTTGTTCAAGCGAATTGGCAGACGGAAACTGTTGACGCAATTCTTCGACGTCCCCAAAGAACTGCAGCCCTCCGTCTTGCATCACAATCAGGTGCGAGCAAACGTCTTCGATCATCGCCAGCAGGTGACTGGAGATAATGATTGTCGCCCCCGCGGCGGCACGTTGGCGGGTTGATTCCAATAGGCGTCGGATGCCTGGCGGATCGAGCCCCGTCATCGGTTCGTCAAGCAGGATGACGCTAGGATCGAATAGGTAAGCACAAGCGATGGCAAGCTTTTGCCGCATCCCTCGAGATAGCGTTGTTGCCCCGGCGTCGATCTTTTCTGCAAGCTGAAAATATTCGAGCAGTTCTTCTGACTTGGCCTGACGATCGGGAACGTCATAGATTCGGCCAATGAACTCCATGTGTTGTCCGACGGTCAAATCGTCAAACAATGGTGGGTCATCGGGGACATAGGCCAGACGCCGCTTCAATTCGATGAGGCTGGAAGAGTTGTAGTCGGTCAATTCGCAATTCGCGACCGTCAAGCGACCGCTCGTCGCGGGGATCAAACCCGCAAGGCAACGCATCGTTGTCGTCTTGCCCGCTCCGTTTGGACCGACAAGTCCTCCTATGCTCCCCGGTTCGAGGGAGAACGAGACTCCATCGACGGCGAGATGGTTGTCGTATAGTTTGCGGAGCTCTTCACAGCGTAGCATGAGCCGTGCCAAGTAGTGCGGGTGAATAGGTCGGGGCTGCGTGAAGAGTAGGTCACAGTTTTATGCAACGCCGCATTTTCGCCAGCGAAAGCGAGACGATCGTCATCGCTTGACCGCATTCTGGAGGGGGTGATGTTATCTGAAGCAATCGGACCGAAACGTTGTCCGTGTCCGCCGTCCCTCGATTGAACCACACTTCAAGATCGTTGGCGGTCGCTCGTTTGGCAGCCAGCCGATTACTGTCTGAAGATTCGGCTTGTCAGTTAAGGCCGGCGAGACGTTGCCAGCGGCGCGACAGTTCAGCGACTAATTGTCCGCGACCAACGGGCGATGCAGTCGAATCGAACTGGAGGAGCTGCTCGGTGATGTCGCATGATGAAGTTGACGAAAGACTTCGCCCTCAAACCGATAGGCTTGGCGTAGCAGATCCGACACCTGAGCCATGTCGTGTTCGCCTAGCTGCTGGTTGTTTAGCGTGACACCGAAGATTCGCCCGTGGGATGTTCGTCCGAAGATCTCGTCAACCGATTGGCCGAACGCCAACGCGGTAATCATCGAACTCGATTGCCGAAGTGATGCGACCGGTTGGATCAGCAATTTGGAATTGGCATCGCTGCGGATTCGATAGATGTCGAGTTGCCCCGAATCGGTCGCCGCGACCAAACGCGAACGATCCGAGGAAACCATGATCGCTGTGATGACGCGGTGATCGGCGTCGGTCTTGGAAAGCCGTCGACCGGTTGCCGGATCCCATAACGCAAGGCTGCCGTCTCGTCCCGCCGTGGCAATCAGATTTGCTTCGCTGTTCATGCTGGCGGATTTGATCTGGTCGCGATACAAGACAAGTTCACTTGCCGGTTCGATTCGATTGGCCTCCCACTGCACGACGTCGCCACTGCGCAGCCCCGCGTAAAGCCTGTCGCCGGTGATCGATAGAGCGATCGTCCAAGCTTTCGCGTCGGCTAGGCGGATGGATTCCAATTCACGTGTCGAATCCAAATCCCAGATTCGGACTGTGCCATCGTCTCCACAGGAAATCAAACGGCGATCAACGGGGTGCAGCAAAATTGACCGGACAACTCGGTCATGGCCGTCAAAACGGCGATCGACCTGTTGTGTTTCGATATCCCAAATCGCGATCGAACTTTCCACCGTTTCGGAGGCGATTTTGTTTCCGTCGTCAAGAAAACGAAGGCAGTGCAGGCGATCGGTTTTGGCATCGATCAATCCAACGCGTTCTGCAGAATCGGTTTCCCAAACACGAATGATTCCGTCACTGCCGCCAGCTGCAAATCGCCGTCCATTGTCACTGAATGCGACGGACTTGACATTGTCACTGGAACGGAAGCTTCGCAGTAATTTACCGGAGATTGCATCCCAGAAACGGATGATTCCGGACGAGGTACCACTGGCGATGATCATTCCGTCAGGCGAGTATTCGACCGAAGAGACCCAACTGTCGTGCTGCAAAACTAAAGGTCCGTTCTGCCGGTCTGATAGATCCCAAACACGAACCGTTTGATCGATGCTGGCGCTGGCAAGCTGTTTTCCGTCGCTTCGAACGGATATGGACAGGATGCCATCGTCATGACCCACCAAGCGTTTTCGCGATCGATGGGTTATCGTGTCAATCAGTTCAATGGCGGAGCTAGCTTGCTGTTCGTCGCTGTGGTTGCGCAAAAGATCACCGCCGGCGAAGGCAATGAATTTGCCTTCCGGATCAACTGCGATTGCGCCGGCAATCCCATCGATCGATGCCAACGTTTCCGGTGCGTCGCTAGGGCGATACGGTGAATCATCAACGGTCCAAAGTTTGACGGATCGGTCCAGACCGGCGGAAAGCAAATGGCGATGGTTGGCATGAAACCGCAGCGCCGTGACGGATCGAGTGTGCCCACACAAAAGCGACGAAGAATGGTAGGTATCCGTCCGCCACGTTTGAATCGCCCCGTCGGTTCGTCCGACGGCGAATAGCTGGCCATCTTGTGAGCAGCAGATCGATGCGGGAGCTTGGCTGCACCTTGCGTAGTAGCGAATCAGATCCCCGTTGAGTGCGTCGTGTAAACGAATGCGGCCCTCGGAGTCTCCTACAAGAATTTTTTTGCTATCCGGCGTGAACGTGAAGCAACGGACAGGAGTTTCGTTCGTTTGGCTCTGCCAAAGTAGCTTTCCCGATGATGCATACATCTCCAAAAAGCCATCCGCCGCGGCACCCCACTGGATCCCACTCATCAGTAAAACAGACTGGCCATCGGGCGAAAGTTGCAGCGAATGAATATCAGTCGATGAATGCTGGAACTGATAAATCGTTTGCTGTTCAAACGGGTTTAGCACTAAGACTTTTCCATTCGACGTCGCAATCGCGAGGAGCGGTGTGTCGGTCAAAGATGCGTCGGTCTCTTGCCAACACAACGAAGCGACCCTTCCGGCAACCGCGTCTATTCGCGAATGGATTTCACCGCTGGTGGTGTCGATGATGACCAAACCATCTTCGCTGGTGTCGCTGGCCATCCATCGCCCGGATGTATCCAGACAGACTGGCCCGACGATGTCATCATCGAAGTGTTGCAATGGCAGCGTCGAAGGATCATGTAGCGAAAAGCGGACCAGCTGCCCGTAATCCGTGGTTGATATGACCTGGTTGGACAGTGGACCAAATGCGACTGCTTTGGCTGATTTAGCCATCCCTGCAAATGTTCGCAGGCTTGAATCAAGACGGTTGCGCGCCAGGTACCATTCGAATTGGCGTTCGGTGGGAGGGACGTGGTGCAGCAATCGAAGCGATTCTCGGGTCCGTCCTTGTTCGCCGCGGTCACGCGCGAGCAGGTAGTGCGTTTGCGCAGCCATCTGTTCGGCGGCTTGGCGAGCCGCGATCGCTCCGTCGCGCTGCAGTTGTGATTCCTCGGAAACTCGCGTCGCATGGTCAGCTGCTTCGCGAGCATAACGTTCAGCGATGATCGCTCGCTGGCGTTGGACCTCGCTTTGCGACCACATATAGATCGATGTTGCCAAACCGATGCCTAGGGCCAGCATGACGATGGCTGCGGTCATCGCCAGATAGCGGTGTCGAACAAGCGATCGCTGGAATTGATAGATCAGCGGCCGTGGGTTGGCCAGAATCGTTTCACCCGATAGATGTCGTTGAACGTCATCGGCGAGTGCCGCGGCGGTCGGATAACGGTGGGTCGGGAATTTCTCCAACGCTTTTAGAACGACGCAGTCCAAGTCGCCTTCTAAAGATGACGCGAGACGTTCCGGTGTAAGTCGACGGCAGTGTGCGACACCAAAGGCATCGTCACCGGCGGTTCTGACGTGTTGGCTCGGTTTGCGAACGTCTTCTTCTCGTAGCGTCCGCAGTAAGCTTTCCAGATTGTCAGTCAATGATCGCAACCGACCGATCGGTGATTGTCCGGTCAGCAGTTGGTGCAGAATCACGCCCAGCGAATACACGTCGGTTCGGGAATCGACGTCGGCATCTGTTACCCGTGCCTGTTCGGGGCTCATGTATTCGATCGTACCGATCAGGTCGCCGTTTTGCGTTTGATCAAACGAATCGATGATCCTTTCGTTGTGAGAAGATTTGGAAAGTCCAAAGTCGATCACTTTGACAATCGCTTGATCGTCATCCTGGGACTGCACCAGCAAATTGGACGGTTTGATGTCGCGATGGATCACGCCTTTCTGATGGGCGTGCTGGATCGCATCACAAACTTGGGTAAACAGCTTCAGACGCTCGCTAAGCCGCAGACGGTTCTTATCGCAGTAAACATCGATAGGAGTCCCATGCACCAGCTCCATGACCACGAACGGGCGACCGGATTCATCAAATCCGGAATCCAAGACTTTGGCAATGTTGGGATGATCCATGATCTCCAACGCGATTCGTTCACATTCGAATCGGGCCAATAACCGAGAAGAGGGCAGATCACGCGCGATGACTTTTAGTGCGACATCGCGGTCGCCTTTGGCGTGTCGTGCACGATAAACACGTCCCATGCCGCCGCTGGCAATCAACGTCAGGATCGAGTAGTCACCGACGTGAGTCGGAGACTCTGAATGAACTTTGAATTCGAGCTCGCCACCTCCGGCGACACTGCCATCCTGGTCAAGCGTTTCTGCTTCTGCAGAATCCACGGAGATGCCGATGTCTCGCACATGTTCTTCATCATGCATGTCATCTGCCTTTGACAATCAGTTTCCCGTCAATCTCAAGTTGATGATAGCCAAGTTTGCTCGGCAAGTGGGCAAGACTTCGTTGCCGACTGCGTAATTGTCTCGAACAAAAAAAGAATGGTCCAGGAGCTAGCAATTCGATCTGACGGCATTGCGACGAACTTTTGAGTAAGTTTGCCAATCAAATTTCCGGTTAGGTCATTCTCTAGCAGAAAGCTTCTTTCAATTAGCAGAATCGCCCGTTTTTTCGTTCGATCGTCGACTGTTGTTGTCTGTGATCGTTACGTCCGTCTGTCGGGTGATTCAGAAGGTCCAGGCTATTGGCTGGCCACCAGCAGGCCAACAATGCCGGCAATGGTAACGTAATAGAAAAAGACGATCGCTGTTTTGCGGATGACATCGCCTTCGCGGCCGACCAGCCCGACAACGGCACAAGCGGCGACGACGTTGTGAACACAGATCGTGTTGCCCGCAGCACCTCCGATGGCTTGCAAGGCGACCATCCAAAACGGATCCGCACCGATGTGTTCGCCGACTTCGAATTGGAACAGCGAAAACATCATGTTGCTGATCGTGTTACTTCCGGCGACAAAGGCGCCCAGCCCACCGACCAACGGTGCGATCGCAGGCCAAGCATGGCCCGCCAGAGCTGACGCCCCCATGGCAAGTTTCGTCGGCATCGATTCATAGCCTGCGGCGCCACCGTCGCTATGGATGAAGACTTGCACCATTGGGACCGCAAACAAAAGAGCGATTGAAGCGGATCCGACCATGCGAGCCGAACGATGGAAGGCTGCTTTGACAGCGACAGCCTTCATTCGGTGTAACCCAATCGTGGCGATGCAGGCAATCAGAAAAACCGCACCGGGTAGATACAGCGGGGCGATCGGCTGAATGTTGACTTCGCTGGCAAAGATGCCTTCCCAAGTTGACTTGTCGACCGGGATGGTCAAGCCTTTCAAGCGACTGCCGATGCTCAGTTGTGGCAGTCGCGTGATGACCAATAATGCAGCGGTAAGGACATAGGGTGTCCAGGCTAGCCACAGTGGCATCGGGCGGTGGGAGTTCTTGATAACGATTTCGGTGCTGCCGTTCCAACCGGCTGTCCATGTGGATCGGTCGGGAAAATCCCATGCGGGTTCATCCGGGACGAGGAACCCAAATTTTGCCGCAGGCACAACAATGGATAACCCAATCAGCCCGCCTAGTAACGATGGGAATTCTGGACCCAAGTAGTACGCAATAAGCGTGGACGGGATCGTCATCGCAAAGGATGCGAACACCGCGAACTGCCAAACACGAAGTCCCTCAGAAATGGAACGTCGTTGGCCGAAGAACTTGGTGATCACGACCACAAGGAACAGCGGTATCAGCGATCCGCAAACCATATGAACGGTCGCGACACGAGCCCCGATCAGTGGCAGTACGGTGTCCCAAATGTTTTCGCCGGCGGCCAACTGTTGATGTGCGAACCGGGCGACGCTCTCGCTGCCAGTGAGTCCATTTTTGACGCCGATCAATATCGGTGTGCCAACGGCACCGAATGACACTGGCGTACTTTGAATGATCATGCCAGAGATGACGGCTGCCATCGCCGGAAAGCCGAGCCCAACGAGAAGCGGCACGCAAACCGCTGCAGGTGTGCCAAAGCCCGCGCTGCCTTCGATGAACGTTCCGAACAGCCACGCGATCAAGATGACTTGGATACGCCGGTCGGGCGTTATCCGAGTGAAGCCACTGCGAATGGTTGCCAGTCCGCCGCTTTCGCTTAATGTGTTTAGCAATAGGATCGCGCCGAAGATGATCCACAGCAGCTGAATCACCACGGTTAATCCTTTGACCGATGCCGCCGCGACGGTGGCGAAGTCGACTTGCCAGATGGCCAATGCCAACGCGACGACACTGCCATAAGCGATCGGCATGGCTCGCGATGCGGGAAGCCGCAATCCGACCAACAGAATCGCGACCACAACAATCGGGGCGAAAGCGGCAAGCGATACGAGGCTATCTATCAAGCGAACCCTTCTCCACACACGAAACCGGTAGCGAACGCTGCATCATAGCAGTGTTCGCATCGGCGGTGTTCGCATCGGCGGTGTTCGTGTTCGCGCTTGAACTGTTCGCAACATCGCAGACGATGGATGCGATCACAATCGCCGGGAAAGGTTGGCGATCAAACTATTGAAGCGGCAATTCGAAGCAGGCGATTTCTCGTGCGTTCCGAACGTAAAGCTTGTTCCCCACGACGACCGGATGGTTCCACGATTTACCTTCGAGCACAGGAATCTTCGCCAGTTCGGTCAGGCGATCCGGTGTTGCCTTCGCGAGGACGATTTCGCCTTTTTCGGACATGATCAGCAGCTGATCCGAATCCGCAAGTAGCAAGACTTGTCCATTCCCATAGCGTCCTCGTTTCCATTGTCGCTCACCAGTTTCCGCATCGATGCAGGCAAAGACACTGCCATCGAAACCATAGATATTGCCTTTGTGATAGACGAAGTCATTGAAGTCTGGTTTCATCTGAAGCGATGTCCAGTCTTCGGCGGTGCTCCACTTTCCATCGTCCGATGATTTTGAAACGGTGATCTTGCGCGTGCCGTCTTGCAGTGCGGTTGCAAGGTAGACACTAGAGTCGACAACAAGCGGTTGTAAGGCACGATAGTTTTCGACTTTCCATTCGTAGCTCCAGATGACTTCACCCGTCGACGGTGAATGGAAATCGACTCCGAAGTTGGTCAGCATCAAGATGCCTTCGGTTCCCGCGATCGTTGCCAACTGAGGTGAGCTATAGCTATGGCTTCCTGATGGTGCTTTCCACGCGATGTCACCTGTCTGGCTGTCATAGGCCAGCAGTCCGAGGTCGTCCTTTCCACCTGCGTGGACGATGACGTTATTGTCGATGACCAGCGGCGATGACGAGAATCCCCACGGAGGCGCACTTCGCTTGGCGTCTTCTTTCAAATCGCGACGCCAAACTTCGGTTCCCGTATTTGGATCCAAGCGAAGAACGATTCCGTCGGCGCCGACTGCATACAGAGCGCTTTCAGACAGGGCGTTTTCGGACAGGGCGTTTTCGGACAGGGCGTTTTCGGACAGGGCGTTTTCGATAATCGTCGGAGTCGCACGAGGACCGGCGCCACCAATCGCTTCCCAGAATCGACTGGGATAGGTGAATTCCCAAATCTGTTGTCCCGTGTTCGCATCCAAGCAGATGATTGCTTCATCTTCGGCACGTTGTTCCTGTGTAAACAAACGATCGCCACCGATGGCAAATGATGACCAGCCGGGACCGATCTTCTGTCGCCAAACTTCGTTGGGCGGGTTGGCTTGCCAGTCTTCTTGTAGGCTGACTCCGTGTAAGACGCCATCACGCTTGGGGCCACGGAACGATGGCCAGGGAGCCGAGGCGAATGAAATCGGTTCGGCACTGGGAACGGCCGTGTCGTCTCGTTTTTTGAGTTCGGCCAGGTACTGTTCCTCCGGAGTCGGCGCCCAACGCCACAGCATCTCCGATTCAAACCGTCCCGTCAGGCCTTGCAGTTGCTGGGTTTCCCAATAGCTCACAAACACTGCGCTCGCCACCAACGCATAATGCACCCGTTTTTGCGGTTTGGCAGCGAACAGGATAAGCGAGACAAGGAAAGCAAGCACGGCGGTCGGGATGACCATCACCATCGTCGCCATGTCTTTCATGGACTGATCTAGCAGAACAATCGCGACGCCTAGGATGGTGAAGAAGCCCAGCGTTCCGATGACCTTTTCTTTGACACTGCCGCGACTCGCAAAGCACCACCAGAGAATCACGAACACGCCTGCAATCGCCGGCCCTAAAAAAGACGCCATCATGAGTGACAGCGCCATGGTGGGCATCTTTCGCGCGGCCAGCAAAGCCAGGATGATCGTTAGCAGAATCCAAGCGGGCCAAGTTCGAAGTTTGCTCGCTGTCGACGTTTCGGTTGGTGAGGCCGAATTGGTGTCGTCGGTGTGGCTGTGTTCATCTTGGGAGATGGAAGCTTCTTCAGGCATGTCAGATGAGCTTTGTTTATCAGTCATGGATAATTCTCATGCGTGTTCGTCAAACGGAACGATGCCTTGGGACAAATCGTCAAAAGTTTTCGCTTCGACGTTTTGGGGAGGCAAGTCAGCAAGGTACCGGTTCGCTAGCAATCTACGCCAGAGGGAACTCTGTACTGATCAGTCCAAGTTTTGGCACCGCTAAGAACACGATCTAAAATAGAGGTTCCCGCTGGCGGGAGGGTAAAGCAGCGATCGACCAAGTGTTAAAATGCTTTTATGAAGATAAATGATTGGAATGACGCTTGGGACGCTTTGAACTTCGACAATCGGTTTACTCGCCATCTGCCCGGCGATCCGGCAACGGAGAACTCGACCCGACAGGTTTATGAAGCTTGTTATTCACGTGTGAACCCATTGCAGTTCTCGCGTCCGCAGCTTGTTGCCTACTCACGCGAAATGTTGCAGCAACTTGGCTTGGGGGCGGACATCGTTCAGTCCAGCCAATTTGCCCAAGTATTTGGCGGGGGGGAATTGTTGCCAGGCATGGACCCGTTCGCGATGTGTTACGGCGGCCATCAATTCGGCAATTGGGCAGGCCAACTCGGGGACGGACGAGCGATCAATTTGGGTGAAGTTGTCGACGTCCATGGTCGGCATCAAACCTTGCAGTTAAAGGGATCTGGGCCGACTCCCTATTCACGATTCGCTGACGGTTTAGCCGTTTTACGAAGCAGTGTCCGCGAGTTTCTGTGCAGCGAAGCGATGTATCATCTGGGCGTTCCGACAACGCGAGCACTCAGTTTGACGCTGACCGGTGAGACGGTCACCCGAGACATGTTTTACGACGGCAATCCCAAGCAAGAACCCGGGGCGATCGTTTGTCGTGTGGCACCGTCGTTTGTGCGGTTGGGGAATTTTCAGATCTTCGCCAGTCGTGGTGATGAATCGACGCTTCGCATGTTAACGGACTACACCATTCGGCATGACTTTCAGCATTTGGGTGAACCTTCGAAAGATGTCTATCCTGAATTCTTTGCCGAGGTCTGCCAGCGTACCGCTGAGTTAATGGTGCACTGGATGCGTGTGGGCTTTGTTCACGGCGTCATGAATACGGATAACCTTTCGGTGCTCGGGCTGACGATCGACTATGGTCCGTATGGATGGCTAGAAGACTACGATCCGAATTGGACTCCCAACACCACCGATGCCCAAGGCAGGCGTTATCGCTACGGTCATCAGCCTCAGGTCGCGCAATGGAATTTGGCTCAGTTTGCCGGGGCTTTGCTGCCTTTGGTCGAGGGTGATGTCGAAACCATGCAGGCGGGGCTCAAGCTATACGTGGATACGTTCGAGGACGGTTGGCATTCGATGATGTCAGCGAAGCTGGGACTGGATCGTTTCCGCGGTGAAGATGACCAACAGCTTTTCGGCGACTTGCTGGAAGTCCTCGTGCTTGCGGAAACCGATATGACGCTGTTCTATCGGTTGTTGGCGGATCTGCCATGTCAAGCGGCGACTGGTGACGAAGAATCCACCGAAACGCAGTGGTCAGATTGGATGCGTGTGATGGGTGAAGCCTATTACGAACCCGAGAAGATCAGTGATGACGCGATTTCAAAGACGATGCAGTGGCTGCAGTGTTATCGCCAACGCATCGCGGATGCCGCAATAACCGATCATCAGCGTCGCCAGCGGATGAACGCTGTCAACCCGCTTTATGTGATGCGAAACTATCTGGCTCAGCTAGCGATCGATCGCAGTGAGCAAGGTGATCACGACGGCATCACTGATCTACTAGACGTGATGCGTCGCCCTTATGAAGTGCAGCCCGGTCGCGAGGACTTTGCCAAAAAGCGTCCCGAGTGGGCAAGGCATCGTGCGGGCTGTTCGATGTTGTCGTGCAGTTCTTAAAGTCTGTGGTCAAAACTCTCGCCGCTGTCTCATGAGCTTATTAACTAAGTCATAGCCAACAGCAAATCGTTGAGCGATGCGAACTCATAAGACGCGGGCCAGATCACAAATTGCCTGGTGAAGTTAGTCACCAACGCGACTCTATGAACTCGGTGTCTCCGTGTTTCGAATTCTTCCTGCCTAAGCAGCCCAGGCCAGGAAGCGGGGGCGCTGGCGCCAGCCCGAGGTTACCAGCGTCCAGTCCGCCGGCACCTAACCGCACGCTGGCGCGTTGCGGCTGATAGGGTCGCCGATTGAGAAGGACCGGGGAAAGCACAGCTAGATTAGCCGCTGGCGCCAGCCTGCGGTTACCAGCGACCCAGTCCCGCAGGCACCTAACCGCACGCTGGCGCGCCAGCGGCTGATAGGTCTGCCGATTAAGAAGGACCGGGGAAAGCACAACTAGATTAGCCGCCGGCGCCAGCCTGCGGTTACCAGCGACTCAGTCCGCAGGCACCTAACCGCACGCTCGCGCGCCAGCGGCTGATAGAGTTGCCGATCGGTTACGGCTTTGCTGCATCGAAGTATTCTTGGAGCGATGCAAATTCTTTGGCGTCCTTGATCGGCGTGTAGCTGTAAAGCTTTTCCGAATTGTCGAGGTCGGTTGACCATGACTTGAAGTCGAATCGTAAAACGAATTGATAGTCCTCGGGCAGTTCGACTGAACCGTTTGCACGCAACATGTCTGTCAGGTCAACAAGTAAACGCAGTGGCATTGGCTTCGGTGCTTGGCTGACCCACAACTGCCATTTGACGTCGTCGTCTTGGATTCCGAAAAAGTGAATTGCCGGGGTATCACCACGAAACGGATCACGGTCAACCACTTCGACTGACTTCACACCGCTAAGCAAAGATAGTTGTGGATCGACACCTGCCAGCGACAGTGCCAAAACCGGTTCGGGGTAAGGTCCCATCGGGAAGGGCAGCTCAAAGACGCCGCTTTGCATGGCCAAGGGCTCGGGCAGATGACAGAAAGCGGATGGGGTGATCGCAATCGTTGCCTTCGTGTCGCTGTTGTAAATCCGTGTTCGCTGCTGGTCACTTTTGAAGTAGACGGTGAACTGTTGCGGTGCGGTCGAAGCGATTTGGTAGCTGGACGTTTTCGAGCTGATGATCGCGCCACCGATGATCGTTTCCTCTGCGACATCGATCGAGACCCGAGTCGACTTGGCATCGCGGATTCGCGAGAACAATGGCTCGATTGCCTTGACCGTTTCAGCATCGATATTCGGTTCTTCTTGGGGTTGATCATCAGGATCTGCTGGGGCAGATTTTTCGCCATCACCGGATGACTCGCTGTCGGCAGCCGCCGTCTTGGGTGATTCCTTTTCCTGTGCAGTGCAAACCGGTGCGGCAAAGGCAAACAGAGTCGCGGGTACGAAAAGCACAATTCGAAAGGCGAAGCGGATTCGATAGTCGAGATTAGAAATCACAAACTGGCTCGCAATGGCAGAGAGTCGGGAAGGGTATTTGGCGCGGTTCGGACGGTCGGTTCCACCGTTGGGCATCCAAAGCGATATGGCAACCGAAAGGTAGCATCAATCGATCGGTAGCCTTCATTTTTTGCCTGGCGTCAGGCGATGCCTAGCCCCGGATGATGATACGGTAAACAAAGTTCTCACGCCCGTGACCGGCATGGCGGTTGGCGACCCAATTTCTTACGATTCTGGGATGGAAACCAATGAAAACGACGTTGATACGTCCACCCCGAAATCGTCGCCAATCGGTCGGAATCGTTGGCTGTTGATTTGGGCCGCGGTCGTCTTGCGCTGGCTTGCACAGCCGCCGCTGAATCTTTGGCCGTGTATTTTTATCGCGGTCGTTCCATTATTGATGTTGGGCAAACCTGGGCAATTGACCCGTCGACACTTCGGCGGCCTCTTTCTTGCCGCGACGGTCTATTGGGCGGTTTCGCTTCAAGGCCTGCGCCATGCGAATCCGTTGATCTACCCATGTTGGATCGCTTTGGCGGGATACTTGGCGTGCTACACCGTCTTGTTTGTTTTCATTGTCAATCGATTGAGTCAGCGGAAATCGCAACCATCGATCGCGAAAATGGATCCGGCTCGTCTTCCGCTGTTCTTATTGGTTCCGACGGTTTGGGTCGGGCTGGAGTGCATACGGAACTATTTCATGACCGGCATCTCGGTATTGATGCTCGGTCACAGTCTTGCCGACGTTCCACACTTGATCCAAATCGCGGACATCGCTGGTACCTATGCCGTATCGTTTGTGATCGTCACAGTGAACGTCGCGATCTTTTTATGGTGTGAGTATCTGAATCGCTCCGGCGACAAATCCAAACAGCAAAACTCAGCACAGCAAAAACTTGCACAGCCAAGTTCCTTTTCTCAGGCGGCGATCGGCGGTGTCTTTGCGATTGTCTTGCTTGTGTCGAGTTTTCTTTATGGGGCGTATCGTCTCGGGTATCAAACGCAGGCGAGTTCGGTGACGATCGCACTGATCGGTCGCAATGAGCCGATCGAATATGTGCAAACGAAGGAACGTGAGTTAGAGATCTTTCACGCCTATCTGGAAGAGTCCACCAAGGCGATCAAGCAGAACGAACCGAAAGTTGACGCCCTCGTTTGGCCGGAATCAATGATGACCGGATCGATGCCATGGCTTGATGGCGACGGCAGTGCCGAAGACGCGCGACGAAACGGTGTGACTTTATTCGAAGTTCAGGCATGGCTCGAAGAGCAGCGGAATCGCTTTCAGTTTCGTGCCGCGAACATGCTGCAGCTGCTTGCGCAGGACAACGGTGATCGGCATGAACCGCCCCATCTGATCGGCGGCTGCGCTGTGATTGACTATGGCGAAACTACTAAGGGCTATAGCGGATTGGTGCACCTGACTCCCGATGCGGATGTCGATCAGTGGTATGGAAAGATGCACCTGGTCATGTTTGGCGAGTACATCCCCCTGATCAAATCAATTCCTTGGGTTCGAGACTTTGTCCCACCGGGAATGGGTATCGATTCGGGAGATGGGCCACGGGTTTTTCAAGTTGGCGACTTTGGACTGGACGCAAACATTTGTATTGAGACCGCTGTGGAGCGGGTTTCGATCAACCATTTTCGCCGGCTACGGCAGCAACAAAAGAAGCTTCCCGACGCAATCGTCACGGTCACCAACGATGGTTGGTTCGATGACTCTAGTGTGATCGAGCACCATAAACGCTGTGCCCAGCTGTTGGCTGTTGCTTGTCGGCGTCCCATCCTGTCAGCAGCCAATAACGGACCGACCGTCTGGATCGACAGCTTCGGACACGTTGTTCGCCAGCTTCCGCAGGGCACCAATGGTCATGTGCTAGCAGAGCCAGCGATCGATAAGCGAGTGAGCTTGATCGTCCGTCTGGGAGACTGGCCAGCAAGGTTCCTCGCCCTGTTGACCGTCGCGATAGTCTTTCCATGGCGTCGGCAGCATCACGCCAACTGATTGGGCACTCCATTAAGAAGTGTTTGGTGGTCACCGCAATCGCTTTCTAATGGCAGCTTGTCTTCCGCACATCGCCTGCAGGGCATCATCCGATGTCAATCGTGTAGATTCACAATTCACCGGCACCGACGATTCCTTTATCCAGTATTTGTCATGCAATCGAGACTTCAGCATCAGCAAACGACCGAGAAACAAAGCACTCGCCAAAAGGCTCTGGAGGTCAACTTAGACAACCGACGCTATGGGACGTTTGCGGAGATCGGAGCCGGCCAAGAGGTTGTGCGTTGGTTCTTTCGTGTCGGTGGCGCGTCGGGAACGATTGCAAAAAGCATGTCGGCGTACGACATGAAAGTTAGCGACGCGATCTATGGCCGAGCCTCTCGGTATGTCTGTCGAGAGCGTTTGGAATCGATGCTGGACTACGAGCACAAGCTAAACATCGATCGCCTGCGTGAGACTCGCGGTGACACGACCGCATTCTTTGCGTTCGCGGATACAGTCTCTGCGAGGAACTATTCGGGAACGAACCAATGCCATGGTTGGATGGGCATCAAGTTTCAAGCTCATCCGCGTGATGATGATAGTCAAATCATCATCCACGTCAGGATGCTTGACGACGACGCGGCATTGCAGCAAGAAGCTTTGGGTATCGTCGGCGTCAACTTGGTTTATGGCGCGACGATGTTAAATCACGAGCCAGAACTGTTGGTCGATTCGTTGTTGGATGGCTTGACGACATCACGAATCGAAATCGACATGATCGAGTTTTCAGGGATCGCGTTTCGTCATGTCGACAACCGCTTGATGAGCTTGAAACTGGTCGAATTGGGACTTAGCGGCGCTGCCATGTTTGCCGCCAACGGCGAAGTGCTACAGCCTTCGGAGTTCTTTTATCGCAAAGCCATCTTGGTCGAACGTGGCAGCTTTCGTCCCGTTTGCAACGTCAACTTGGACATGCTGCGTTGTGCACATGAAAAGTTTTCTGAACAGCCCAACGTCAAAGGCAAAGAGATTGCTCAGGTGATGGAGATCACGATGAACAATCTGAAAGCGGAAGGTCAGATTGACCTTCGCGATTTTCTGGCCCGGGCGGACGTGATTGCCGCGTGTGGTATGCCGGTGCTGATCTCCGATTACTTCCAGTATTTCCGATTGGCCGCCTATCTGAACGATCGGACTAAGGAGTCAATCGCGATCGTCATGGGGGCGGCGAGCATGAAAGACCTGTTCGACGAGCAGTATTACACCGGGCTGCAAGGCGGCGTGTTGGAGTCGTTCGGAAGGCTGTTTAAGAACGACCTGAAGGTGTTCTGCTATCCGCTGCAAAACCAGGAAACCGGAGAACTGGAAACCAGCGATAACCTGGAAATTAAACCAGAGATCCAGCATCTCTATGATTACCTACGAGGCCGTGGTGATATCGTCGCATTGGATAACTTCGATCCGAATTCGCTTGGTGTCTTTTCAAGAGACGTTCTGAAAAGGATCAAAGATGGTGATGACAGCTGGCAATCGATGGTGCCACCAGCCGTTGCTGAGGTGATCAAGTCCAAGTATTACTTTGATTATCAGCCTGCGTAGAGCCCTATCAGCCGCACCGCGTTAGCGGCTGTTCTTGCTCGGACAACCGTGGCTAATGCCCAATCGGCTAATTGGAGCATCGAGCTTGGAGCCCTATGAGCCGCACCGCGTTAGCGGCGGTTCTTGCATGGACAACCGTGGCTAACGCCCATCGGCTAATCCGGACATCAAGTTGGAGCCCAATCAGCCGCACCGCGTTAGCGGCGGTTTTTGCGCGGACAACCGTGGCTAACGCCAATCGGCTAATTGGAGCATCGAGCTGGAGTCCTATGAGCCGCACCGCGTTAGCGGCGGTTCTTGCATGGACAACCGGGGCTAACGCCCAATCGGCTAATCCAGCTGGACCAAATCGCCAGTTCGTGACGCTCTCATTCTGCTTTGCCAAGCCCGACGATTTCCAGCAAACGCAAGGCGTTGGTCGTTGGGCTAACGCCGGAATGCATTTGGTAATCGAACGTCATCTGTTCGTTGCCCTGGGCATCTGGCGTAATCGTTTCACGGAAGTGGACAATCTCTGAAACCGCGATCAGTTCAGGTTCGTCAGCGAGTTCAAGGTCGTGTGTGCTGATCGCACCAATCGCTTGGCATTCGATCAGGTGTCGCAAAACTTGTGTCACGGCAATCTGACGTTCGCGTGAATTGGTGCCCTGTAAGATTTCGTCTAACAGGAACATCGAAACGATGCCTTTGTCGTCGGCCAGATGCCTGGCTCGATCGACGACGCCTTTAAGCCGTTTAAGCTCGGCCATGTAAAAGGAAACGCCTTCGGCCAAGTTGTCACGGACTCGAATGCTTGTGGAAAGTTCGATCGATGGCAACGAAAGTTCTTTGGCACAGACGGAACACCCCGTGCCGGCGAGAGCGATGTTTAGCCCCGCACTTCGCAGCATCGTGCTTTTTCCCGACATATTGCTGCCGGTAACCAAAAGTACCTTTCCCGGTGGGCCGATCGTGACGTCGTTGCAAACACGTGCGTCATTGGGCAGCAGCGGGTGTCCGAGTCCGACGGAGCGAAAGCACTGGTCTTCGTTGCTTAACGATTCACCGTCGTTCCATTTGGGAAATACCCAATCGGGGTTTTCGTCGCACACTGCGGCAAGCGACATCAAGGCTTCGACTTCACCAAAGGCGTTGAACCATTCGGGGACATTCTCACGGTACTTCTTTTGCCATGATTCAAGCTTTGCGAACACCCGCACGTCCCACAGTCCAAAAATCTGAAGCGGCAGGTAAAGCAAAAACGTCCCTGCGGATGTTCGAAGTGAACCGAGCCATGCGATCCAGCCCAGGTCACGCATGCCTTGCTTGGCAGAGTTTTCGGGGGCATCTAGCAGCACGTGGTGCAGGTGTTCTAAGCGTGCGTCGGCGCTGGAGTCATCTACCAACCAGTTGGCTGCGGCGAACAGCTCGCGATATTCGTCAACGCTTTGTCGACTGGACATCGCGATGGAAAAAATCTGGTGGACCGGGCCGAGCATGACCGTCGAAATCAAGACATTGATCACAACGATCGCGACCAGTGCGGCAAGTAACATCTTGGCCGTGTAGGCGTCGACTACACCCAGTTGAAATGACGCGAGTGCCACGATTAGCACCACCGAAGCGACGCTGGAACTATTGGACCATGGGACCATCCAGCGATGTTTTCCGAGCCAGGCATCACTTTGCGACCAGCGAATGAATTCATCTGGATCACCGGTCCCTTGACCGACATCAGTTGCCAGCGAGTAGAACCTCAATCGTTCCTCGCGTTTGGGTGTCAGGCGTTTGATCGCCTGGCTTCGTAGTTTTGCGGTCGAAGCGTTTGCGGTGCTGGTCAACCAACTGGCAAGCGTTCGGACACCCACGGTGGTTCCCGCCATCGAAACCAGTTGAAACAGCGATGTTTTGCCGAGCAGATCCAAGTCGTCGGCGACGTCCTTTTGGTGCTCTTCGAGCTCCACCGTTTGCAACCGCTTTCGCGTCGCTTTCCAGTTCAACTCGTCCCAGTTGCGATCCAGTCGCGCGATCAATCGGCGCAGGACTTCACAGTCGCGTTCTTTGGCCGCGATGCCGTCTCGAACAGGTTCGTTCAAAACGGCGACGACAAAGAATAGTGCGAACAGTCCCCAGCCGATCCACATCACGACCATTCCGACATCGGAAAAGGATCCCAGCAGGATCATCGCTAGCGATACGGTGAACAGCAGCACTCGCGCGGTGGAGAACTTGGAGTCCTTTTGCCGGAGGGCTACGAGGTGCGCTTCGGCATCCGCAAGTTTTTGTTCGTAGAATTGGCGAGCCGATTGGGTAGGTGCCGCTTTACCAGCAGCTGTCTCTGTCGATTCCATGCGTCTTGAATGATTTCCTATGGCGGTGCCCAGTCTGGTGGTGCCCAGTCTGCCGATACTCAGTCCAGTTCTAAACGACTGGAAGGCAACGATAGTGAGCCTCGGTTCAGCCCTCTGCCTTTGACAACTTTGACCGCGACCCGATCCTCTAGATTGGGGCGAAAGATTGTCAGCAACAGCAAGGGTAAGAACCAAGCGATAAAGAGGCCTCCGCCGTATCCATGCCAAAACTGGACGGCAACCATCACCGCCGCCGAACAGCCGATCAGCGTGCCAAGGTTTTTAGAGGAAGGCCAAGCGGCAAATAGAGAACTAAGAATTCCAAAAGCGACGATCACCGGTAAACGCCATCGCGGGTCCCAGCCCAGCCCCCAAATTCCGCGGGGCTCTTTCGTTGGGGCGAACAGTCCGAACATCCGTCGGAGGTGATCGATTAGTGAATCTGTCCCGCTGATCGAAAGGATCATGACCAGCATCGCAAGCGTGACGATCACGCCGATCGAGAACGATCGAACCCCTTTGCGCCAGTAGAAGCTGTACCAAAGTGGCAACAGGAACAGCGGGTAATAAACCAAGCCGGCAGCAAGGCCTAAGAACATTCCGGCGATCATCGGCCGACGGTACGACAGGATTGCCCAAAGCAGCAGTGCGGCGGGCAACGCATGGTCGACGCGGCCGGTGTATTGCGCGGTGTAGGGAACGATCAAATAAAGCAGCGCGCAGCCCACCCCGCTACGCAGGTTCCCGAAATGTCGATTGCCGACCAGGATCAACCCGACGATGATCGCCAAGTGTGCGGAGATCGCGAGAACCTTGGCGAGGATCGTCGAAGAACGCTTGCTAAGGTCCAGTTCGTCCGCCGTCGGTGCACGTTCGCCTCCAAGGGCCGAACTGACTGGGCGCGTTGTGATTGTGGGCAACTGATGCATCAACACGTAGCCGGGGCCCAATTCCGGACCTTGCCAAACACGTGCCCGTGGTGTGCTGGTCGCCACGTTAACCATCATAAAGATGAACAGTGAGATGCTGATAAAGTAAGAACCGCCGACCGTCAAGTTTGGGTCCAGCATAGGACGCCGGTTCATGACCGGATCGATCATCAATCGAATCAGGATCAGCAGCTCGACAAGAAACAGCCAGATGAAACCAGCACGTTGCAAGCGTTTGGCAGACTGCTCGGCATCGGTTTCGATTTGTTCCGGGTGAAGCGTGGTCGACTCCAGCCGTTCGTCCAGTGCGCCTGGCTCGGTACGAAGCGGCAGCCGGGTTTCGTCTTGGATTCTTGGTGGCGCAGCATCAGGAGCTAGCGATGCCGTGGGGGCGGACGCTTCGGTGTCCTCGGGCGATCCTCCGACATTGTCGCTAGCGCTGTCTTGGGAAATCAACGCAGTCGCTTCCGGCGGAGTCCCCAAGCCGCTTGACTGAGGCGACGAGTACATCGAAACGAGCGTGGAAGCATGATCGGAAAACTGACGCCGGACGTCGTAAGCATCCTGGATCGCGATTTCGCCCGATTCCATTTCGCGAAGATGGCGTCGACGGCCTTCCTGGACCATCAACAAACCGGGAGCCAGCAGCAACAGCAGAACGATGTCCAGGTTTCGAACGCTCCAAAACCGATGGAACACGAAGTACAACCCGAACGTCAAAAATGACGACAGGTAGACCCACGTGGTTGGGTTTGGCCGTTCGTAAAAAAGCAGAAACTCGCTCATGTAACGCCGTTAGCGGTGTCCTACCGCCCGCCTCGGTCAAACCAGATAGAAGGATCGCGTTGAATTCAGTTGGCGCGAAAGCCATCAGCAATCGCGCATTAGCATACGTGCCATCGATCTGGGTGAAAACCTGGATCGACGGACGAAAACCACGCCGTAACCGAGCCGATGGGTGATCGGCTCGACCGCAGCTTGATTATCGCATTAATTTTTCGTCATCTGAACACCGCAAACTGTGTTCACATTGACGGATTATTTTAACCGTCTACGCCGCCGCCTCGAAGAAGTCTTGGTTGAACTTCGCTTTGACAGGCCTTTTTTTGGCGATGAATTTACCTCAGGGCGGCGAATCGGACGGATTTTGCCCTCAATCGTGCCAACGAGTGCTTCGTTCTAACTCGATTTTAGGATTAGCCGTATGACGTTAGCCACAGTTTCAGTGCAATAACCGGGGCAAACGCCCGTCGGCTGGTGACCCGAACCCGTATTTTCGTTTGGAACGAAGCACTAGGACTTCCAGGTGAGCACCATCACGCCGACAAGAATCACCCCGACACAAGTTGCTTTGGCTCGAAAATTGGCTTCGCTGAGCGCAGAAGCTCCAAAAGCAAGCGCCACGATGACGCTACAGCGGCGGAGAACACTCACCACCGAAACCATGGCGTCCGGATTCGAAAGCGCGATGAAGTAGAACGCGTCTGCCGCGATCAACAGCGGACTGACCAACGCGATGCTGCGGCGCCACTGAAAAACTGCCTTGCCACCATCCGGTCCTCTCAGTTCGCCGCGTCGCCTTGCACGAAGCCACCACAATGCCAACGGCACCATGACCGGGACCAAGTACACCGTGAACCAAGCTTGTAGCGTGATCGGCTCAAGTCGCTGCAAAAGCCATTTGTCATAGATGCTGCTGAAAGACCCTAGCAGGGTCGCCAGTACCATCAGCAACACCGATCGGTCACGGGTGAATCGGATGCCTTCACGTCGTCCAACCAATGTGAAGCACCAGAACCCGATCAAGACAATCACCATGCCGATCCACTGCTGCGTTTGAGGTCGTTCACCAAGCAGCGTGATCGCGATCAGAATCGTCCAGAACGGGCTCGTCGCACGAATCGGTGCACCGATCGACAATGGCAGATGTTTAAGCGCCGTGAAAGCAAGTGTCCAGGAAGCACCCACCAGCAAGCTTTTGAGCATGATCAACCCGTGGCTTGACCACGAGAGAGGCTTGATTCGGATCCAGTCCGCCGGGATCAAATCTGGCGACGCAAACGAACAAACCAACAGTGGCAGGTACAGCAGCGCCCCGATCGAGACACTGCAAAGTAGAACGATTGGGACAGCGTTTTTGTTGACGGCAAGTTTCTTCGCGCTGTCGTAAAAGCCCAGCAGGCAAGCCGAGATGATGCTGAGGACGATCCAGGAAAACACGGCTGACCAAATGGAGCAGGGGACAAACGAGAAACGGCGGCAATGCGTTTGTCATGATGTTGAATAAAAACAGCCGCCGCGCGAACGGGGGTTCACGCGGCGGCTGTAACTGATGCGTTCGATTGGTCGCCGATGGCGACCGGTTGAAATTAGTTCAACGCCTTTTTGACTTCGCCCATGATCGCGGTCACGTCAACCTTGTCAGTCGACTTGTACGAATGCGAGGCGACAACTTTGCTGTCCGATGCGACGACAACGGTGACAGCTGCGTCTTCAGCGATTTTGTACGAACTTGGGCCCGCTTCGTGATCGGTCGCGACAACGAATGGGACGTGCTTGGCACCGGTCTTCGAGGCAAACTTGCTGGCGGAATCCTTCAGTGACGATTCGTCTTTGCCCAACATGGTGACCAGTCCGCGTAGCTGCGAATCTTCGTTGGCGGCGACAGCAGCGTCAAGTTCTTTGACAAGCTTGCCAACTTCACCTTCGGTCTCACGTGCGAAAACCATCACCATGGGACGAGAGCCATAGCGGCAGCGGTAGCAAAGCTTTTGACCTTGCTCAACACCGTCGTCTTCGGCACCAGCGACTTTGACGACGTAGAACGCGCCGATGCCGTCACCCGACTGCAGGCAAGCGTCGCCTTCTTCGCCGGCGTGTACAGACGAAACGGCCGAAACGGCAAGCAGAGCAAGTGCGCAAACTGAAGCAAGAATTCGGGACATGCGTGGAGTCTCCATCAGAGTTGGGAGGACGATTTTGGGAAGGTTGGTTCAATCGAAGCTTAGGCGAAAATGCACTAGCTTCAGTCGTAATGTTCATCGATGGCCCACACCCGCCAACGACGTGCACATTATCCCTGGGGGAAAAGCCCCGGGAAACCCCGGCGAACCCCCAAGAGACGAAAGATTAAAAGTTCTTTGACCCTCCGTCTGAAACTGCGAGGGAAAGCAGACAGCACCCTTTTGCGATTTGAATTGCTAGCTATCTAGCATTCGGCTTCAAAAATCGTCGAGTGGGGAAACGTATGTTTCGGGCACAGAAACCCTGTAGCTCGCCGCTGGCTTGATTCACCTGCGTTTCGCACGGGCGCTCATCACGAGACGGAGCAGCCCACGCCGCAATTACGTCAGCCACCAAAGAGGACGCCAATGGCTTCATCAGCCAGTGTCTGCCGCAGCGACTGGTCGTCATCGGTCGCCAAAGAACTGATGGCGGCCTGAAACGATCCGCTTGGCGTCGTCGGTAGCTCGGATTCGCCCGATGCTGAAGATGCTGACGCGGCCAAATGGTTAAGGATGCGAAGGGCGTCTCTTGGCGAGATTTGACCATCTCGATTGACATCGAAACGCCAATCAAGATTATCGGGGAAGCCTGATGCGAGACGGTTAATAACGTTCAACGCATCGATCGGCGAAGCGACTCCGTTTCCGTTGACATCGAAGATATTCGATGCGGAGTTTTCAGCTCGACTAAGTTCGGCGGCACTAAGAAAGGCGGCGAGGGTTGGGTTCGCAGCGCCCGGCAACGAGACATGCTTGCCAAAGTTTGCGGCGAAGTACGAGTAGTCGCCTTGGTCAATGAATCCAGAATTGTCCAAGTCGACATAGGCCGGCGCGACTGCCGTCGATTGCCCATACCAGTACGCGATCGTCGCAAAGTCTCGAATATCGACAACACGGTTTCCATCAAAGTCACCGTCAATGCTTAGAAACCGATTGAAGGTTTCGCCCAGATAAGTGAAGTCTGGTCCTGAAGTGATTTGGCTCGAAAGTGTCAGCGAGTAGCGTCCGTCAGGAAGTTCATCGTGATCAAAGTGGATGAACAGATCTTTGCCAT
Organism: Stieleria sp. JC731; assembly: GCF_020966635.1. NCBI lineage: Bacteria > Pseudomonadati > Planctomycetota > Planctomycetia > Pirellulales > Pirellulaceae > Stieleria > Stieleria sp. JC731. Next base: position 511,531 of record NZ_JAJKFQ010000001.1, read on the forward strand.
TGGCACCTAAGACAATTTGATCTTCGCTAATCGCAATTTCCGTTGGGATATCGACACCCGAAAGTCCCAGGTTGGAAAGTGTCATATCTGTAGGGCTGACGTTTGCAACGGACGCACCTAACCAGATACGGATCAAGCGGATGTCTGACCGTTGGACCATCCAGTTGGTCGGCATCAGCCCGTGAGGAAGGCTTGGTGGGTCAGTCAGTCCGACGTTAAGTCCGACAAAGGGCGGATCTACCGGATCGCCAATGATCGTCCCTGTCGCGGTTTGTGCGCCGTCTTGATTAAACGGCCGGCCGGTCATTTCGAATTCACGAGTGCTGTTCAAGCTGAATCGGTTCACCGAAAGCACCGTGTGGCCTGCAAATGCGTAGGCCGCATCGTCATCGAAGGCGAGTCCAAAGATATCAAGAAACGGTTCGCCGGGATCTTCCGCGGGAGTCGCAGGTTTGCGAATCAAGCCGCGATCGGCAGGTGTCTCGATTTCTATCAATGAGTCGAATTCGTCAAGCGTTCCGTGTGCCGAAAGGATGAGGTCGCCGCCTCGGTTGTAATCGAGGTCACCGCTGGAGACGTAATCACTGCGAAAGCCGTTTGAAGCCATTGTTTTGTCGATGTCAAAGACCTTCATCGAAGTTTGGAACGTCCACGCATCATCGACCAGATCGAGATCGATGCGATGTAAATCAAGCTGTCCAAATCCGACCGCCAACAGGTCGCCGATCTCGCTATCGAAATCATCATCACGGGCATCAATCAAAGCGTTCGCATTTGGAATGCCGTGGTAACCCATAAATGAATAAGGCACCTCTCCGTTGTCGATCGATTCATATTGAATGTCGTACAGATAGTCGTTGGTGATGCCGACCAAAGTTCCGTCTTCGAGGATCGCGATATCGTTCAAGACCTGTGGCACATCGACGGTTCCGAGCACATCAATGATCCCCGTGTCGATGTCGACTATTCCCAATCGGTTGACTTCGTCAATCAAGTAGTACGTGGTCGGTTCGTCTTCGGCGATCAAAGCAGCGGAGCCATTGGTCACGCCAAATTCGCTCGATTCCAAAATCGAGATGACGATTTGCTCATCGCGTTCTTCAAGGAAATCGCTGATCGGGGTGACTTTCAGTCGAACCGTGGATTCACCAGGGTAGAACGTGGCGGCACCGACAATCGTTTCGGTCGAAGTGTCACGTGGAAATCGAATCGTATCGCGGTCCAATTCGTCGACTTCATAGTCAACGTCAAAAGTCGCTGAACCGGATATCTCGAATGGAACGACAAGAAAGTCATTGGTCTCGTCACGGGTGAAGGTGTAGACCAAATTTTGGAAAGGTGATTCCGCGATCGACTCTGGCGAAGAGACCGCCACGGATACTTCGGCAACCATCAATCGACGCGTTTCAAGATTCTGCAATTGCAACGACGGGCGCTTCGATCGGCCGGACCGAATGCGGCGTCGTTTTAGAAGCTTCGGCAGTGAGGTTCGAAACGGAAACATCGCGTCGATGCAGCGAGGATGGTGATGACTTGGTTTGTGATCTTTGTCAGGTTTCAAAGTCGTCGATCGAGCATTCCATTTTGGGAAGGTTGAACTCGATGGCGATTGTGGAGATTCGCTCTCGCGGAGGATGGTGGGCAGGTCGACTGGGCCAATCGACGTTACTGGGCCGCTCGTTGTTATGGACATCGCAGTGATGTTGGAACGATCAGTAACGCTGGACAGAACAGGGCCGATCAAATTTGGCGGGGGGGGAAGCAATGGATCTGATATCCACCACCTCGGTTTGTTGCATCTGTTTGATGCGGTGGAGGGGTTTTTGTTGCAGTCAAATCGATAATTCGTGTGAATTATGATTTGAGCCTTCCCCCAAAAAGAGTGCTTTCGACGTCAAAAAGCGGAATTGGGCCCCTGGAGAGTCGTTCTGTCAGCCTATCCTCGTCGCTTACTGCCCGTTCGAGGGGGGGGGGGCGAGTTTGTTTTGAGGGGCTGGTTATCGGAAGCTCAAAGGTGCTGATTGGCTTGGGAGTTCCGAAAAGGATCAATGCGATCTCAAGAGTCGCGGATGGGGTTTTTCAATCCGCGAGATGCCTTTGAATTGCCCCTCGCCAGTGAAGGGCAAAAAAAGGTTGTATCGGGCACCGGGGTGCTACCGTCGGCAGCACCCCGGTGCTAGCGAATTCGGCGTGGAGCGGCTATCGGAAGACGATTGACCCAGAAACCGTCTTCACATCACCTTTGTTGCTCCGGCCACCCCTTCGCAAAAAGGGGAGGGCAGGAAACGATTCCCGCAAAACGTTTGCCTACGTCCGAATTCGCCGTTGTTCTGTTTTTTCATCGCAATTCAAAAAATGAATCACGGTGACAGTCATCGACGTCAGTGCGTTATTTGGCTGTAACTGTCGGGCAATGGGAGGTTCAATAATCCGTACCTGAAGCGGGTGTCAAGTGCATTCAAGAGAAGTACTTTTTGCTTGCATTTGACTTTCAGACTCAAAGCTTTGCTCTTGGATGTCAGGTAGCGGCGTTTGTCAGGCGGCCTTCTTTATGTTTGCCGCTCGATCGAGTGGCTTGGCATCGGTGTGTTTTTAGTTTGCAACAAGATTTGTGAATTTGCAGCGAAGCGGACTGCTCTTGTATTGACCGGCAAAATCGGACTACAAGCCCAGCAGCGCCCATGGGCCAACAGTGCCAAAGCGCCGATCGCTATCAATCACACATTTCTCGCAGAACGGACGATGCGAAGACTTCGACTCCCACACTATGCCACCGGCTTGATCGTTTTGCTGGTCGCCTTGCAGGTCAGAGCGCAGGCCTTGCCAGAAGGCATGCAGCCATTGCCGGAAGATCCGGCAGCGGTGATGGCCGTCGTTGGCCAGTCGTCGATCTTGTGGGGAGACATCGAGCCGAAGGTCGAATCTCGAATTCGCGAGGTGCTCTCGCAAACGAGACAGCAGATCCCCGAAGAGCAGCTTTTGATGGCTCGGGTGCAGCTTTCACGATCTGCCCTCCGCAACGCGATTCAGAGCAAGGTGATGAGCGAGTGTTTTCTGCTTGAGCAAGTTGGCACACAGTCAGCTGACAAGCGAGCCGAGGTGAGCGCGATGATGTCGCAACGAGCCCGGCAGTTGTTCTTTGAAAACGAACTGCAAGCACTCAAGAAAAAGTTTGGTACCGAAAGCCTCAGCGAGATTGATGCCAAGCTTCGCGAGACCGGAACGTCGCTGCAAGCGCGTCAGCGCGAGTTCGGTGACATGATGTTGGGTCACATGTATATGAAGGAAAAGATTGATCAGGATCCCAACGTCACAATTGCGGAGATCAATAATTTCTATGAAAAAAACAAAGACGATTATCAATATCCAGCCAAGGCTCGTTGGGAGCAGTTGTCGGTCCTATTCAAAAACCATCCGACACGAAAGGCCGCAATGGAAAAGTTGCTCTCGATGGGCCGCGAGATCTACAACTGGGAACAAAACTTGAAACTGAGTTCTGGTGAAGGTCCTTCATCTGTTGAAATGGTGAACCAACTGACTGCCGCAGGTGGGATTAACTTCAATAAAAGCTGGGAACAGATCGCCCGGGACGGCAGTGAAGAATCATACGCACCCGATGGTGGCCAGCATGATTGGACAAGCAAAGGGGCTCTGGCATCCAAGGAACTCGACAGCGCGATCTTCAGCGTAAAGCCCGAAACGATGAGTGAAATCATCGAGGACGCTCAAGGTTTGCACATCATTCGTGTGAAGGAACGCAAGACTGCCGGAGTCACGCCTTTGCGAGAAGTCCAAGAAGACATTCGCGAAGAGATCAAGAAATCAAAGATCTCCAAAGCACAAGAAGCCATGCTGGCGCAAATGCAAAAACGCGTTCCTGTATGGTCGTTGTACCCTGATGATTTCCCCGGTGCACAGCAACTGCCTGTGACCATTGCATCGCGTCCAGCTTCCAACTCGGCATCGCGACGCTAGGGCAACTGTTGATTCATGAAGTCTTCGTTGGCAATGACGATCTCGACAAGTTTGGCCTCAGCTAAATCGAATTGGCTGAGCAGCTTTGTTGTGTTGCTTTGTTGCGGGGCACTTTGTGGTTGTGGACAGCTTGCCTATCGCTTGGATCGGCGTCCGCCAACGCAGTACATTCCCAACCCTCTGGAACTGCCGCCGGCAAACGACGCGTTTGTGTGGTCACAGGTCATCGATACGGTTGATGACTACTTTCGAATCGCACGCGAGCAACCGGTACAAAACTCGCCTCAAATGGTTCTCGATGGAAGCGTCGAAACCTCCTATCAGATTGGCGCTTCGATGAGCGAGTTCTGGCGAAAGGACAGTACCGCAGGTTTCGAAGCTCTGCATAGCACCTTGCAATCGGTTCGTCGGAAGGCATCGGTTATCGTGCGTCCACGCGGCGCCGGCTACACGGTCGAAGTCGTGGTGTTGAAAGATTTAGAAGACACCGATTCGACGCAGTTTTCGACTGAGACCACGGCATCACGAAGGCATGACGGAACGATCGTTCGACAAGCGGATGTTCCGGTCGGTGGTCAGGGCAGTGTCCCTCAAACGTTGGGCTGGATTTCGCTCGGACGTGACACTTCACTCGAACAACGTATTTTGAGGGATATTTTTGAAAGGGTGACGGAAAAAGACGGTCGACGTTCACACCTATAGCTTTTCTTGGAAACTAATCTTCGGGCTGCTTCGCGCCGATACCTACGCTGCCCAGGACGGGCATCGCATCGCCGTCGACGGTTCTGCCGTCAGATGACAAGGATGTGCTTGACGATCGATTCCTTGTACAAGTTAACCGCATGATTGGGTTTTCCACACAAGCCGTCTCCTACGATCAATTCTGCCGCCACGTCGAGAACACGTTGTGTCGAATCGGCGGGCTAGAGCCGGGGCAGTTTCCGATGACCAGTCGGAATGTCTCGCGAGCAGGAAAGACGTGTGGGTATTATTTCTGCGTTCACGGTCCACGTAGTGTGAAGTTAACGGCCGTTTACGATCACAAACAGAAACAAACCATCTACTACGGCACCGACGGGGTTCGTCACACCAACGAATCGATCAGCGTTCGGATGCCTTCTCCTCAGCAGCACTCAGCTTGATATAGCTGGGAGCCAGGGCAAAAGCGGATCGGTACGGTCCGTGATCAGAGCGATGGCCAGAGTCAGCGGTGGTGCCACCTCGACGCCTATACGCGGCCAGACCTATCCCTGCGGCAACATTGATCGCTGCGTCTTGGTCCAGTACCAAGTCAACTTGTTGGCTAGCAATTGACGGTTCGCAAACCACCAGGCACTCGCTGCCGCCGGATTCGGTGACGTGCAGGTCCCACTGGGGGCGGTCGATTAGCACCGCACGTGTCGCCCAGTCGGAATTATCGGAATCGGATTGTTCTGGGATTTCGGCCGAGATTCTCGCCGGAAAAATTTCGGTCCGAGAAAACTTGGCGGTAAATACCTGGCCGCGATACGCATTCAAGCCAACGAGAACGTGATCCGAATCGGACTTCGCCAGAGCCGCGATGGCGATTCCGGCAAGCGAACCAATCGGAATGATTGGCAAATCGAGCGCGTACGCCAGCGTTTTTACGGTGGTGACAGCGATTCGGAGGCCGGTAAATGATCCGGGGCCGATAGCGACCGATAGGAAATCGAGCCGGATTTGTTGGTCTCTTGCGTATCGCAAGGCATCGTCCAGTCCGATAGCCAAGTCGGCCGCGGCACGACGTTCCGCACCGATTTGCCGTTTCCAAATCACTTTTCGACCCGACAAGATTGCGATTGAGCCGCCTTTGCCAATCGTTTCCAATGCTATTTGACAGTCGGTCAAAGCGGATGAATTCTGAAAGTTTGAGGGATTCGTCATGCTGAACAGCCCAACGGCGTGGGATTGCCGTGAATTTTTGATTACCTTTACAATCTTCGATCCCGATACATTTTCAAAGGCCCCACCCTTCGCCCGTTCTCATTCGGAAATCAATCAAAGTGAAGCGAGCACTGATCAGCGACATTCACGGAAATCTTGAAGCGCTGCTCGCGGTTCTAGAGGACATTGACAAAAACTCCGTTGACGAAATTTTTTGTCTCGGTGATATCATCGGCTATGGCCCCAATCCCTGCGAGTGCCTCGATCAGGTGATGCGGCGTGCTCGCGTGACGATTCTTGGGAACCACGATCAAGCAGCCTTGTTTGATCCAGACGGATTCAACCCGATGGCATTGCAGGCCATTTATTGGACTCGCGATCAACTTGATAACGGCCCCGGGTCGAGTGCTCAAATCAACGGCCGCTGGGATTTTCTTGGCGAATTGCCACGTTATCACGAAGATGAACAGTACAAGTTCGTCCACGGCTCGCCACGCGATCCGACCAACGAATACGTGTTCCCGGAATACATCTTCGATCAGCGAAAGATGGAAATCCTGTTCGGTAAAGTCACTCAGTATTGCTTCATGGGGCACACGCACTTGCCCGGTGTATTCACAACCGACTGTGAATTCATCCAGCCAGACGAGTGTGATTACCAGTATCAGTTGGGAAGCGAAAAGGCGATGGTCAACGTTGGCAGCGTCGGTCAGCCGCGTGACGAAGACTGCCGAGCTTGTTACGTGATTCTGGACAAGGATGCTGCCGGCGGTCCGCTGGTCACCTTCCGCAGGGTCGAGTACGACATCGAGACGACTGCAAATAAGATCTATGCCGAAGCGGACCTGTCTGATCAGCTCGGTGACCGCATCAAATATGGCCGTTAAGAATCAGTGACACGCACCGCAATTCTTAGTGACATCCACGGAAACCTCACCGCGCTTCGTGCGGTGATGGCCCATATTGAAACCCAGAATGTGGATCGGATTGTCTGCTTGGGCGATGTTGTCGGCTATGGCCCTCGGCCCTGCGAATGCCTGGACCTCGTGATGGGCTTCGATTTTTGTGTCCTGGGCAACCATGACAGCAGCGCGATGTTCGATCCCGAAGGGTTCAATGCGGCTGCCGAACAAGCGATTTTCTGGACACGCACTCAGCTGGAAAACACTGCTGGTGACGAGCAGGTCGGTGACGATGGGATGACGCCTTCGCGTCGCCGCATGAATTTTCTCTGCAAGTTGCCTCGAACCGTTCGTGAGAGCAACGCGCTATTCGTGCATGGTTCACCTCGCGGGCCGACGAATGAATATGTGATGCCCGAAGATATTCAGAACAGCAAGAAGATGGAAAAGCTGTTCTCGTTGGTTCCCGGCATTTGTTTTCAGGGGCATACCCATGTCCCGGGTGTCTTTACGACCGATTCAATGTTCGTCCGTCCCGACCGAATCGAAGGCTCGTACGACATCAGCGATAGTAGCCAGCGTTTGATGATCAATGTTGGTAGTGTCGGTCAGCCGCGAGACTTAGATCCTCGCAGTTGTTACGTCGTGATGGACGATGAAAAGTCGATCACATACCACCGGGTTGAGTACGACATCGAAGAAACCGTGTCGCAAATCGAATCCGAGCCCGAGCTGGATAATTTTCTAGGTTATCGACTTCGCGAAGGTCGGTAGTTCGCGTTGTCACACCGGTAGTGGGCGAGGCGACGAGCCGTGTCTCGTGTGTTGATTCAAGCAACCGACGCTAGCGCGTTAACGGCTCAGTTTAGATTGTCCCTAAGCCGCAAAGGCGCTAGCCGCGGTTGTGTGTGCTGCACGCGGTAGTGGGCAAGGCGACGAGCCGTGTCCCGTGTCTTGATTCAATCAACCGACGCTAGCGCGATAACGGCTCAGTTGAGATTATCCCTGAGCCGCAAAGGCGCTAGCCGCGGTTGCGTATGCAGCACGCCACTAGTGGGCGAGGCGACGAGCCGTGTCCCGTGTCTTGATTCAATCAACCGACGCTAGCGCGATAACGGCTCAGTTGAGATTATCCCTGAGCCGCAAAGGCGCTAGCCGCGGTTGCGTATGCCGTACTTTCCCAAGGCTTGCCTCGGCAATCGGCGCATGAAAAAACCGAGCTTGCCGGAGGCAAACTCGGTTCTGATTTGTTGTTCGCTGAAGCGGTTGCGGCTTACAGGAACTTGCCGATGCGAGCGACGAGGTCAGCGGTACGGCAGCTGTAACCCCATTCATTGTCGTACCAGCTGACGATCTTCACCATCTTCGTTCCCAGGACTTGGGTGAAGTCAGCGGCGAAAATGCTGCTGTGCGAATCGTGAACGATGTCGCTGCTAACGATCGGGTCGGTCGTGAACTTCAGGATGCCTTTGAGTGGTCCTTCAGCCGCAGCTTTGATTGCCGCGTTGATCGACTCGGCGGTGGCGTCCTTGGTCAGGTTGACGGTCAGGTCGACGACGCTTCCGGTTGGAACTGGAACTCGCATCGCGATACCGGTCAGCTTGCCTTGCAGAGCTGGGATCACCAAACCAACAGCTTTAGCAGCACCGGTCGAGGTTGGGATGATGTTCAACGCGGCAGCGCGAGCACGGTACAGGTCCTTGTGAGGTTGGTCCTGAACGTTTTGGTCGTTGGTGTAAGCGTGCACGGTGGTCATCAATCCGGATTCGATACCGAATTGTTCGTGCAGGACTTTCGCAACAGGAGCCAGGCAGTTGGTGGTGCACGAAGCGTTGCTGACGCACAGTTGTTCTGCGGTCAGTTGGTCGTCGTTGACGCCCAAAACGCAGGTCAGGTCAGCGCCGTCTTTTGCTGGAGCGCTCAAGATAACTCGCTTGCAGCCAGCTTCGAGGTGGCTGTCGTAACCTGGCTTGTCGCCTTCGGCGCGGCCGGTGAAGAAACCGGTCGACTCGATCACGATGTCGATGTTGTTTTCGCCCCAAGGCAATTTGCGTGGGTCGCGTTCAGCCAGAGCAAGGATTTTCTTGCCGTTGACGGTCAGCGAGGTGTCGTCGTACTCGACATCGCCGTCATAACGACCGTGAACGCTGTCGTACTTCAGCAGGGTCGCGAGGGTCTTGTTGTCGGTCAAGTCGTTGATGGCAACAACTTCGAACTCGTCGCTGCGTTCCATCAGGTTACGGAAGGTCAGTCGACCGATTCGACCAAAGCCGTTGATTGCAACTCGAATAGCCACTTTGTTGATGACTCCTGGCGTTGCGGGCATCGTCTGTTCTACTCGCTGGCCGAACGACCGGCCCGAGCAAAATTACCGACGCCCGGTGAAGGGGACGGGAAGATATGTGTTGTTAAGCAGTGCTATTTCAACAGTGGTTGTTAAGATTTCCGACCACGATGACAACGAGCGATGCTTGGCACCACTTTCGTCCGCATGTCTTCGACACCCAGTTTGTTATCAATCGTCCTCGGGTCTGCTTGGGACGATGCGATTATAGAAACACGCCCCCATTTACACCATGACCCAAGATTCAATGCCACCGGAGTGGCGACGGCCCGACGGAGTGGCCCCGGGAACGTGGCGATATATCCATCAGCGGTCGATCGCACGCCACTACGATCAGTTTGTGGCTGACACGCCGCTATGTGAACTTGATGTTGCGTATCTCAAAGAGCACCTGCTCCGCAAAACCTCGGATTTGCAGCCAGAAACTATTTGCCAATCACGGCCCCCGTTGGTGCTTGATCTGGGGTGTGGGACCGGAAGGGTAGCGTTCCCCACAAACGAACTGGGCCTCGATGTCCTGGCGATCGATCTCAGTCAGCCGATGCTCGAAGAGTTGGCAGGCAGAAATTCGGCTGAAAGGGCTGCTCGAGAGGCCGAGTCTGAACCGAGCGTGCAAAGCCAAGACGAAGGCGACCCGCACGAGTCTGGTCGTAGGTCACGGTTTGTTGGCAAGTTATCACAGTCCGACGGTAAGTTATCACAGTCCACTGGCAACATGATTCCCGTATCTGAAGCGAGCTCCGTCAGCGAAGCGGTGGTTCCTTTGCGAGCCAGTCTTGTCGACTTGGATTGCCTTCGCGACGGGATCGCTGACCACGCGTTTTGCATGTTCAGCACACTCGGGATGATCGCAGGCCACACCAATCGGCTGAAGTGTCTTCGGCATGTTCATCGCGCACTGCGTCCAGGTGGCACGTTTGTATTTCATGTTCATCGCCGTTGGGCCGCACTGCGTGAGCCCGGCGGTGCAAAGCAATTGCTGCAAAGCTGGCTTCGTAGCCGCGGAAAATCAACCGGTGAATTCGGCGATTGGACCTACGCGTATCGCGGCTTACCTGACATGTTCATGCACCGCTTCGATTGCCGAGAGATCAGGCGATTGGTGAAGGATAGCGGACTGAAGCTCGATCGTATTGACCGGATCAAGCTCGATGGCACCGGGTTAACTTCTTCGCGGCTGAATACCGGAGGTTATTTCGTGGTCTGTTCAAAGCGTTAGTCGGATCGCTAGGTCGGGCATCAATTGCCGCGTCCGGCAAAAGAGCTTTGAACCGATTCGGCCCAACGATCGTGCTGCACCATTTGTTCGCGCCGCTGTAGCTCGATCTCTTCTACTTGCTTTTGAAGTTTGATTACCGCTGCAGAGAAGTCTCGATTGCATTCACCTGAGGAGCTAGCGGTGGCGATCATCTGCTCGGCGAGAGCGGGTGAATGCTTTTTGATAAAGACGTCGTCGGCCGCGATGAAGAATTGGCAACTGCCAGGGGCCCCTTGTCTTGCCGCTCGTCCAATCAATTGACGATCGATCCGTGAGCTGTGGCTATGGTTTGTTGCAATGACGTGAAGCCCGCCGGCTGCTAGTGCCTGGTCGTCCAGCTTGATGTCCGTCCCGCGTCCGGCCATGTTGGTTGCGACGGTTACCGCGCCGGCTTGGCCTGCCCGCGAAATGATCAACGCTTCCTCGTCATTTTGAAGTCCGTTAAGTAATACATGTGGAATGTTAGCGTGACCAAGTTGTTCGGAGATCTGTTGGCTTTCGGCAATGGATGCGGTGCCAATCAGCACTGGCTGGCCTTGCAGTGACCGGGTTAGCACGTCTGAGGTGATCGCGAACACTTTGGATTTAAAGTCGCTGAAGAACCTTGGGGCAATATTGGTTCGTGCGTTTGGGCGATGCGTCTCGATTCTGACCACAGGTAACGCATAGAACCGTTTCAGTTCGTCTTCGCTGCCCGTGGCAGTGCCTGTCAGGCCGGCGACACGTTGGTAAAGGCTTGTGTAGCGTTGCCTTGTAATCCGCGCATGGGTTTCATTTTCGTCGGTGATCTGCACCTGTTCCTTGGCTTCGACGGCTTGGTGCAGGCCATTGCTCCACTTCCGTTCTTCGTGGAGCCTGCCCGTGTTCGCATCGACCAGCACAACTTCGTCGGCTTGGATCACGTAGTCGATGTCTCGTCGAAGCAAATGCTGGGCGCGCAGGGCATTGATAACCATTTCGGATAGCGGCCGTGAGAGAATCCCTTCGGGCCGCAGTTTCCAAGCTTGGCGAACTTTGTTCTGACCGCACTCGGTCAAGTTGATTCGCCGAGAAGTGGGGTCGATTTCAAAGTCCACCGCAAGCTCGAGCGACTTTGCAATCGAATTGGCGAAGTGGTGTAGATCTGCGGAGGTCGAAACGCTTGACTTTCCACCGCTCAGCACCAGCGGCGTGTTGGCTTCATCGATCAGGACACTGTCCGCTTCGTCAACGATCGCCATGAAGTGACCGCGCTGCATCCGTTCCGAATTCAAACTTGGTCGGCCATGCAGTTTTCGAAGCATGTCGCTGCCAAGTCGCTGGTCGTATTGTGATCGTACTGCGAGTTGGTCTCGCAGGAAATCGAATCCAAATTCGTAGCCCGGGCCATAAGTGATATCACAGGCGTAAGCTTCTTGCTTTTGTTTCAGTGGGCTTTGAGAAACAAGCAAGCCTGCGGTTAGACCCAATAGCTTGTAAACATCCACAAGCGTGTCGAAGTCACGTTTGGAAAGGTAGTCGTTAGTCGTGGCGACATGAACGCCTTTTCCGGTCCAGCCATAAAGCACCGCTGGCAATGCGGTCGTGATCGTCTTGCCTTCGCCCGTTTGGATTTCGGCGATCGTACCTGCCGATAGAGCCAATCCGCCAAGCAGCTGCACATCGTAGTATTCCATGCCCGTCGTTCGCCGTAGTGCCTCACCAGTGAGCGCGAACGATTCAATCACATTGGAAACGACGGTCGTGTCCGCGAGTTCGCGGACTTGCGGGCGGAGTCGTTTTGCACACTCTGCAAACTCAGCCGATGAAAGGCTCTGCAGTTGTTCGCCACGATGTCGGATGAGGTGAATCTGACGTAGCGTGCTTGAGTTCTTGGAACACACGTTGCGTTTCGGACGTCCGATAACAGTCCGGTAGTTCGCGATGTGGTTGTGTGTCCCTAACATTCGCCGTCGGTTTCCATTCGGTCCTGTGATAGCTCAAGTCCCATGGATGAATTTCGACGTGCACGGCAGTTGTCTTCAGCGGTGGTGAGTCCGACTTTTCAACAACACACAAAGGCTGGCGGTCAAAGACGGGGAATCGTTGCGATCGCTAAAGCTTGTTAGGAGTTGTAGGACGGGATGGATGTTGCACAGGCACACCGGTAGTGGACGAGGCGACGAGTCCCGTCTGGATCCATCAACCGACGCTAGCGCGTTAGCGGCTCAGTTGGGTTGTCCCTGAGCCGCGTCGGCGTTAGCCGCGGTTGCGTGTAATGCACACCAGTAGTGGGCGAGGCGACGAGTCCTGTCTGGGATCAATCAACCGACGCTAGCGCGTTAACGGCTCAGTTGGGATGTCCCTGAGCCGCGTCGGCGTTAGCCGCGGTTGCGTGGAATGCACACCAGTAGTGGACGAGGCGACGAGTCCCGTCTGGGAACCATCAACCGACGCTAACGCGTTACGGCTCAGTTGAGATTGTCCCTGATCCGCGTCGGCGCTAGCCGCGGTTGCCTGGGATGCACACCGGTAGTGGACGAGGCGACGAGTCCCGTCTGGAACCATCAACCGACGCTAGCGCGTTAGCGGCTCAGTTGGGTTGTCCTTGAGCCGCGTCGGCGCTAGCCGCGGTTCTGTGGGATGCAAACCAGTAGTGGGCGAGGCGACGAGTCCTGTCTGGGATCCATCAACCGACGCTAGCGAGTTAACGGCTCAGTTGGGTTGTCCCTGAGCCGCGTCGGCGTTAGCTGCGGTTGCGTGTAATGCATACCAATAGTGGGCGAGGCGACGAGTCCTGGCTGTAACAATCAACCGACGCTAGCGCGTTAACGGCTCAGTTGGGTTGTCCCTGAGCCGCGTCGGCGTTAGCTGCGGTTGCGTGTAATGCATACCAATAGTGGACGAGGCGACGAGTCCTTTCTGGGATCCATCAACCGACGCTAGCGCGTTACGGCTCAGTTGAGTTGTCCCTGAGCCGTTTTGGCGTTAGCAACGGTTTCGTGCCATCATCAACCGCCCGTTGCCTATTGGCGATTACAGGGTTCGCAAGCGGATGTTTTTGAATTCAGTCCACATCGGTTTACCGGCGTGAAGCTGAAGACCTAGATGACCTTTGGCGAATGACTTTTCAGGGTGATTGTCGGTGAAGTCAAGAACCAAACGGCCGTTGAGGTAGTGTTGAATATGGTTGCCTTTGGCAATGATGACCACATCGTTCCACTCGTCGACTTTCATCAGTTCTTTGAACTCTTCTTTGGTGATCAACGGTTCGCCGACGACTTCTTTGCCATCTTTGTTCCAGACGGCCTTTTCGCCGACGAGGCAGATGCGTCCGCGCGAGCCTTTCTCGTCATAGATGAACGATGGCACGTTTGGGAAATCGTCTTCGTTGCGGATTTCGTGTTGGTAGCCACGCAGTACCCACTGGTTGGGCGACGATTCCTTTGTTTCGACACGTTGCGAACGGTATTGGATGCCCGAGTTATTCGTTGCGTTGCAGCGGAACGAAAGTCGCAATTCGAAATCGGCCAGCTCGTCTTTCCAAATCAGGAACGTGTTTCCTTTGGCGACTTTGTCTTTGGTGGTTTCGCCATGAATGAGGCCATCGCGGACTTCCCAAAGTTGTGGGTCGCCGTCCCATCCTTCGAGGGTCTCGCCGTCAAAAAGAGTGACCATGCCGTCTTGCTCGGCTGGAGCGGTGACGAACGGTTCATCAGCAAAGCTGGCCTGCGGGGCGACACAAGGGCTGATTGTCAGGGCGAGTGAACACAGAAACAGATGGCGAAGCATTTAGGGCTCTCCGGGAGGGGATTGTGTGGGGCGGGAATTCTAGATGGAAAAACGCCGTTGGCAATAATTCTCATGCTTGTGAGAACGACAATCTAATCTGAAATCGCAAATTCGACCACGTTTCGGATTTTTGCTTTCTCAGGTAGACTGAAAAGTGTCGGTGGTGGGGCTACTGCCGATCGGTTTCGCCTGACCCAATGGCGAACAGCTAGTCAGATTGCCACCCAAATTGAGCCAAACATATGAGCGATCCGTCTGTCACGGGCGTCGTCCATCTAATTGAAGAAACGAAAACCTACGGAGCCAAAGGGTTTCGGAAGCGACTGGTCGTCTTGGAGCAGGACAAAGGCAGCTTCACAAATTTTGTTCCTGTCGAGTTCACCCGTGACTCCTGTGATGCCGTCGATGAGATGAACGAAGGTGATGAAGTCGAAATCACCTACCGTCTCAATGGTCGTCGCTGGCAACGTGACGCAAACAGTGAAGTCAAGTTCTTCGTAAACGTCGAAGCGACTTCATTCCGGATTACCGGCAACGGTGCTGGTGGTGGCGAGCCAATGGTCGAGCGAGTGACCGACGCGAACAGTGCGTTCGATGAAGCTAGCGAAGAAGACGCGCCGTTTTAGAACCGCTTCGCCTTGGTCGTTCAGGCGTCTTGCTGAATCTTTTTCGGCAAGATGGTTGGGCTGATTACATCACGCGGAGCGTGATGGATACTATGCGGCAAGTCATCACGCGGAGCGTGATGGGTACAGAGTTGGGAGCATCACGAGGAGCGTGATGGGTACGATGGGAGTGGGTGCTGAGGAGCGGATAGTGATGTGGTCTGATTTAGTACCCATCACGCTCCGTCGTGATGCACCACCCTGCAGCACATCGCCCGCCTAGCAACAGCGCCGGTCACGACCCAGCCATTCTTAGATCGCTTCGCTTCCACGCTCACCGGTGCGAATTCGGATGCATTCATCCATGGGCAAGACGAAGATCTTGCCATCGCCGATCTCTCCGGAATCTCCGCTGCGACCACCAGCCAAGATGGCTTCGATCGTTGGGCGAACGAATTCCTCGTTGACCGCAATTTGCAATTGGACTTTTCGCAGCAAGTTGACGCTGAACTCGGTGCCGCGATAGTTGCCGGTTTGTCCTTTCTGGCGGCCGAACCCTTGGCAATCCAAGACGGTCAGACGATGAACGTCGACTTCGGTCAGGGCTTCTTTGACGGCGTCAAGCTTTGAAGGCTGGATGATAGCGATGATGAGCTTCACGGAGATGGTTCCCTAACTGTTCTATCTGATCGAGCAAATTCCGTGGCCAGGATTTCTGCAATGAAGACGGGAGCATAACCGACAATGCCAAACGAGACAAAGCCGGTACCACCGTGGTAGCGGTAACCGGCTTCGCGTCGCGTTATTTTGTTGTCCTGCGTGAAAGCCCAAACTCGGACGAGCGAGGCGGACACTCGCCCGAGCCGGGCAGCTTCTGGCCCAGGCAAGAGCCGAGAAGTTCTCACGTGTTCGGTTGCCCCGCCGCCTGCAAAGCAAGCTTCACAGGTGACGGGGCAGCGGTAGGTAGACTAGGTAACCGCTTGGCCTGCCATCGCGTCCGATGGGTAAGCTTGCATGCCGTGTTCCGACACGTCCAAGCCAGCTTGCTCTTCTTCGGGGCTGACTCGCAGCAGTCCGACAGCCTTCAGGGCGAAGAACAAGACACCCATGGTGATGAATGCCCAAGCACAGATGACGACGGTTGCGATAACCTGAACGGTGATGAAAGCTCCGACGCTTTCGATTCCGTCTGGAAGGTCACCGAAGATGCCCGTGGCGATACCGCCCCAGACACCGCACAGACCGTGAACGGGCCATGCACCAACCGGATCGTCGATTTTCAGTTTGTCAAGAAGCACGATGCCGAGGACAACCAGTGCTCCACCGATGCCGCCGATGATCAGCGATTCAACTTGTGAAACGCGGTCGCAGTTAGCGGTGATCGCAACCAAACCGCCAAGAACACCGTTGAGTGCCATGGTCAGGTCTGGCTTGCTGAACAGAGCCCAGCCAACCAAGAGGGCAACGATTGCACCAGCCGCAGCAGCGATGGTGGTGGTCAAAGCGATGTAGGTAGTCGCAGCAGCGTTAGCGGCACCAGCGTAGGTCAATTGGCTACCTGGGTTAAATCCGTACCAGCCCACCCAGAGGATGAACACACCAAGAGCTGCGAATGCGATGTTGTGACCTGGAAGTGGCACGCTCTTTCCGTCGGCGGTGTAACGTCCGAGCCTTGGCCCAAGAGCGATCGCACCAGCCAAGCCGGCGAAACCACCAACCGCGTGTACCACGACACTACCGGCGAAGTCTTGGAAGCCCATCGCGTCCAAGAATCCACCGCCCCATTTCCATGAACCGCTGATTGGGTAAACCAAGCCGGTCAAGATTGCACTGTAGATCAAGTAAGCACCGAACTTCATACGTCCAGCAACAGCACCCGAGACGATTGTCGCTGCGGTCGCAGCGAAAGCGACTTGGAACAAGAAGTCAGCTGAGTTGCTGTAGTCACCGTACTGACCTGGCTCGGTATCGTCGGCACTGACGAAAGCACCAGGGGCACCAAGGTAACCGGCTGCGATCCACGAGTCTGGATAAACACCGTTGTCGTCAGGCGTACCTGGGTACATCAGGGCGAAACCGATGAACAGGAACAAGATCACACCGACCGAAATGTCCATCACGTTTTTCGCGAGGATGTTCACGGTGTTCTTAGCCGAGTTCAAACCGACTTCGACCATCGCGAATCCGGCCTGCATGAAGATAACCAGAACCGCACAAACGAACATGATCAAGGTGTTGATCGTGTAGTTGTAATCGGCAGCGCTGATTGTGTCGGCTGCTTCTTCAGCCGGCGCCGTTTCGGCGACTTCCGCTGCAGCTTCGGCAGCGTCTTGAGCGAATACCTCGGGACTATCAATCCCGATGACCGTGAAGGCTGCGATCAGCAGCGCAAGTGGCAACAACCACTTTCCAAGGTGAGTCATTCTTTCATTCTCTCTGGTGAAATAACGGAAATATGTTGAGCCGACTGTCAGTCAGCACGACGACCAAGCACTCGAAACCGTCGAGTTCCTGGCGATGTCGATCGGCGTATCTCCATCCGGCCTCGCCGCAACAACATCCAAGCAAACTGCACGACTCCGCTCGTCACCTCTCCTGCCCGGGCCATCCATCGGTTCATTGATGAGGGAAACTTGTGGAATGCGATCGTCCGCTCGATCGGTGGACGCTATTCGCACACGGTGAGCCAAAAGGCGTCAGTCCCTCAAAACCACTGACGTAAGTTCAGTAGTTCGAACGCTTTAAAAAAAATGAGAAGAATTCCTGAAGATCCAATTGTGAAGGCCAGTGGCGGGTGGCCGACTCTCGGTGCCTGGTCGTTGGGCACTGAAATGCACAGTTGGCGCGCAGCCTGGCTAGATGCCCCGCGAATGGCGTGCTTTGCTAATGCGCGATCTGCTTGCATTAGCGGCGTTTAGTGCGGAATCGGGGGTGTGGCTGCCGTTGCCGGTCAAAACTGAGGCACGCGTGCTCAGGGAACGAGCCTTCGCGTTTTCCAATACCTCGGTGGCTCAATCGCGATGATGTCTTGGCGCTGTTCTATACTTACCGCCTCCGATTTTTATTCGCTCTTTTGGATGGCCTTCGAGATGACTCTTGTCACAACTGAAATGAAATGGATCCTGTCGAGCCGGTGGCAACGGTTGCTGCTCGGAATGGTTGCCACCTGTCTGATGTTAGGCGTTGCTGCGGCGGAAGAGCCAAAGAAGTTGAATGCCTTGATTATCGACGGCCAAAACAATCACCAGGCTTGGCCTAAGACGACCGTGATGATGAAGTCGTATCTAGAGAACTCGGGACGTTTCAACGTGCAGGTGCAGCGGACGAAATACACCTGGAATGGTGGTGAGCTGCTCGATGCCTATCCGCTGGGTGATGGGAAGACCTACGAAGACTTAGGCAAACCGAAGTCGGATCCGGATTTCAAACCGAACTTTGCTGATTTCGATGTCGTGATCAGTAATTTCGGCTGGAACGCCGCACCGTGGCCTGAAGCGACTCAGAAAGCTCTCCAGCAGTACGTTTCCAGTGGAGGAGGCTTTGTCGTTGTTCACGCCGCCGACAATTCATTTGGGTCATGGACCGAGTTCAATGAAATGATTGGTCTGGGTGGTTGGGATGGGCGAAACGAGCAATCGGGGCCCTATGTCTACATCGATAAATCGGGCGAGGTGCAACGGGATCAGACGCCGGGGCCCGGGGGAAACCACGGACCGGCACACGAATATCAAGTGGTTGTCCGCCAGCCCGACCATCCTATTGTCAAGGGTTTGCCACGGGCTTGGATGCACAGCAAGGACGAGCTTTATCAAAAGCTACGAGGTCCGGCATTAAATATGACCATCCTCGCGACGGCCTATGCGGACCCACAGTATCGTGGGACCGATCGCCACGAGCCCAAGCTGATGACCATTGATTATCAGCAGGGCAGGATTTTTCACACCACCATGGGGCACGATGAAGGCGCGGTTAGCTGCGTCGGGTTCATCACGACCTTTGTCCGTGGCTGCGAGTGGGCCGCAACAGGAAAGGTCACGTTGACCGATGTGCCCGATGATTTTCCGGCGCAAGATAAGGTCAGTACGCGGGACTTCGACTGATCGAAATCGTCGGTGCTATATGGCGCTGGAGTGCAATTCACGGATTGCAATTCACGCCATCGAGACACCCGCCTAACGCTTGCGTTTCAGGACATACACCACATCTTCGGTGGTGTCGTCGACGTCGATTGGGTCGGCGAGGTCATAGCCAAAGTCATAGGTGGCAATCGATTCCCATTTGCCACTGTGACTGATCAGTTGGTCCATCTGCCGACGAGTGTAGCTACGCAAAACGAGTTCGTCGTTGATGCGAAAGCTTCCCGAAGGCTTATGGATATCGAAGCGAATTCCGTATCGCTCGACCCGTTTCTTGGGGTCACGATTGTTGGTCCACATGTGCGTGTTGACCATCAAATGGCCTCGCCTTGCGGACCAGGATTCGCCATCGCTAGGTGCGGCCTTCGTCGGTGTCAAATGGACGCCCAACAAATAGATACCTCCGACACGAACGGCATTGGCCATAGACGTCATGTGGCCTCGCGCGGCTGATTCTGACGAAAGGTGGCGAAAGCTATTAATCGTGTTGAACGCCAGATCGGATTTTCGTTTAACGCGAAAGTCAGACATGTCGGCAACAAATGCGCGGTAGTCAAAGCCGTACTTTTGGAATCGCTCGTTGCAAAAGTCGACCGCCTTGGGGTTCAGGTCTAACCCATCGACGTCGTAGCCTTTGCGAGCCAAGTGATAGAGCAGGCGACCGGTTCCACACGCCGGTTCAAAGAATCGCTTTGCCGGTTTGGTTAGATAGAGTTCGGCGCATCCGAGAATGAATTTTGTTTCCGCAGCACAGTCGGCGCCAAAAACCAAATCGTAATACTTAGGGTGATCGTAGATCGATTCGTTGAGTACTTCCATGACAGGCTTTTAACCGGTCTACAATCCCGCGTCCACTACCGACGCCAAAAATACACCCTGCTGATCTCCACATCCCAATGTTGCTGCTGCTCTCGCCTTCCAAGCGTTTGGACTATGACACCCCCGTCAAATCAAGTGTCAAAACGACCCCAGAGTTTATCGACCAAAGTGCAAGGCTTGCCAGGGAACTGAAGAAGCTAACGCCGAAGCAGATCTCGGCTCTGATGGGGATCAATGACGAGTTAGCACTGCTCAATCACGAGCGTTTTCAGGATTGGCAATCGCCGATGCCCGATGCCGATACGCGTCAAGCGGCGCTGGCCTTCAAAGGCGACGTGTATTTTGGGCTCGAAGCTGAAACGCTGACCGCAAAGCAGCTCGAGTACGCTCAAGATCATTTGCGAATTCTTTCGGGACTGTACGGCATCCTTCGACCACTCGACGGGATCTTGCCCTATCGGTTGGAGATGGGCACCAAGCTAAAAAACAAGGCAGGCAAGGACCTGTATCAGTTTTGGGGATCATCGATTGCCGAGTCGATCAATCGACAGCTTGATCAAATCGGTTCCCGTATCGTCTTGAACTGTGCATCGAACGAGTACTTCAAGGCAATCGATAAGAAAACGTTGGATGCGGAGGTCGTTTCACCGGTCTTCAAGGACATGACCAAAGGCAGCTATCGGATCGTGACCGTCTACGCCAAAAAGGCACGTGGGACGATGGCAGCGTGGGTGATTCGCAAGAAGGCGAAGACGTTGAAAAAGCTGAAGCAGTTCGACGGTGATGGGTACCGCTACGACGAGGAATCGTCGACCGACACAAAGCCAGTATTCCTGCGTGGGTAGGCTTGGTGAAGTCAGTCAGCCTGCTCAAGCACATGGGCAAAGAAGACTGCTTTGTCGGCTGCATATTTAGTCGGGTCGCCTTCGCCCTGACGCCAGCGGCCGACTTTGGTGGTTTCGAATCGGAGTGACAGCTCGCGATCGACTAGCAACCGGTCACGGACAAGCAGTGAACTTTGATAGAACGGGCTGTCGCTGTAAGTCAGAAAGACGCGATGGGTGGGTTCGCCACCGCGCGGTTTGGCAAGCACGATCGTCTCGGCTGCCCACATCGGTGTTTCTTGTCGGCGAAAATACAGGCCTTCGATCAGGAAGGACGATTCTTCGATCGCCTGCTCGCGATGCTGGTCGTCATCAACAGCCGCGATGATGTCCAGGACGGGCCTCGCCACCATTCCACCGATGGCAGTGCTGCCGATGTGGTGCACCTTGGTGACCCAGCCATTGCAGCTGTGCAGCAAGCCGCTGCGGGTCTGTTCGAATTCTTGAGGCCAACGCGGGTCGTAGTGCATCAAGCGAACCGGATCAAGCATGGACGGATCAGAGGTGTCTGTTGAAGCGATCGTGAATGGGCAGTTGCCACCGGTATCTTAGCGAATGGCAATCCGCATTGATGGCGGGGGTGCTCCTGCATCGATGTTGTAGATGGTCCGGGATATCCACAACGCACAAAAAAAGCCTGCCACGCAGGTGACAGGCTTTTTATCAGGTTTTCCAGAACTGCAGCGAACTAGTTGCTGCTTAGCATCGCTAGCTTGGTCAGTTCGACTTGCTTGCGAATCGAATCGACGTAGGCCTCGTCAGCTGGGCAAAGGCGACCCGCTGGAACGGTGCAGGTGCGGCCGTTGTCCTTGAGCAGGCGGACGTTGCTTGCGTTGATTTCGATCAGGCGTCCTTTCACGCTGAACGTTCCGGTGTTGTCGATCCAAGTGCGGACGTGGGTGTCTGCCAACGGATTGACTGCGGGAGTCTTTTCGAGGGAGCTGACGTGAACGGTGACGTTGTCATTCGCCTTGTTCTGGCCGAACAGGTCGTCCAAGTTGTCGCTTTCCTCTTTGGTATCTTTCGCTGGAGCTTCCTCGGTTTCGCTTGGGCCGAAGAGGTCATCGAGTGAGTCCGTCGTTTCTGCAGCTGGTGCATCTTCAGGAGTTCCGAACAGATCGTCCATCGATTCTTCGGTGGTTTCCGCAGGGGCAGCTTCTGCCGCGGGTGCGTCACCAAAGAGGTCATCGATCGATTCGGTTGCGGGAGCTGCTTCGGCGGGTGTTTCTTCAGCTGGTTCACCAAAGAGGCTGTCAACCGAATCCATGGGGGCTTCGGCGGGAGCAGCCGCTTCGCCTTCGGCAGGTGTTTCGCCGAACAAGTCGTCGATCGATTCGGTTGCAGGGGCAGCTTCGGCAGGTGCCTCGGTGGTCGGTTCGCCAAAGAGGTCGTCCATTGCTGGCTCCGCGGGAGCTTCAGCAGGTGCTTCTTCGGTAGGCGTTCCGCCGAACAGGTCGTCCAAAGGTGCTTCAGCAGGAGTCTCAGCTGGTGCTTCCGCTGGCATTTCTGCTGGCGTCTCGGTAGGTTCGCCGAACAGGTCGTCGACAGCTGGTTCCGCTGGGGTTTCGGGTTCAGCTGGCATTTCAGGTTCTGCGGCAGCTTCGGGCTGGGCAGGTGTTTCAGGTTCAGCAGGAGCTTCGGTTTCGGGAGCAACTTCGACTGGCATTTCAGCAGGGGCCTCGACTTCCGCAGGGGCTTCAGCCGGTGCGGCTGCTTCTTCAGCTGGTACGGCAGGCTCGGCAGGAGCTTCGGTTTCCGCTGGCGCGGCTGCTTCTTTGGTTTCGTCGAATGGATTTGGATCAGTAGCGGCTGCTTCTTCTGTTACAGCAGGCTCTTCGGTGATTGCTGGGCGAGCGGATTCGACTTCGGCAGGCATTTCAGGCTGCGCGACTTCAGGCTCTTCCGAAGCGGGGGCGTCAAAGGTTTCTTCAGTTTCTTCGACAACTGGAGGAGCGTCGTCGCTCTCTTCGACAGCGCTCGAAGCTTCGCCGCTTCCGCCGCAACCGGCTGGTGAGTCGCAGCCGCTTGGCGCAGATTCGCAAGGTGACGAGCAAGCGGCAGGCTCGCAGCAGACGGGTTCACAGCAAACCGGTTCGCACTCAACTGGCGCGCAGGTGGTTGGGCAGCTTGTGGCGCAAGGATCAGATTGCTTGCAGCGAAGTCGCTTTAAGAATCCCCCTGCGGTCGCCGGTCCAACACTGAGAATGGTCGACAAACAAACGACGAGGGTCCACCGGATGGTGTTAAGGACCTTTCGTTTCATCATGTTAGGCTCCTGGACGGCTGCGATAAGCCGCAACTTGGAAATCAAGAACGGTTAGTGTTCGAGGCATTCGCGCGTGATTGGGCGCGGATAAGAACCTTCAATGCTAATTGGGCCAAAATGCGGTCACAAGTCGATAAAATGGGCAAATTGCAGATGAGCTATTCAGCCCTCCACTTGGTGTCTGGTCTGTCGCCATAAGCCACTCTGCCGATAAAACCTGTCTCTGGCCGGTTATTGCGGTGCTTGATGCATTAAATATCTCCGTCAAGAGCGAATTGCCTGCCGGAGAGGGCCGACGAGGGCTCGGTCGCTGGTTGATTCGGTGGGTTCGGCTCAGCCGGTTCGCTGTCGGGGCGGCGATCAGGGCCGCAACTGTCAGCGCCTTGGCTGACAGGGCCTTGGCTATCGGAGCCATCGCTGGCGGCCACGGCGTTCAAGCGATCCTGCACATCGCAGCCTTTGCAAATCATTTCAAAAAGTCTCTCTAGGAATTCCGAATCGATGTTTCGCTTTGTTCAACGGCTGTTTTCGTCGATGAGCCTAGAGCGAAAGAGTTTGCTGTTCTTTGGATTCTTTTTCACGGTGCTGATGTGCGGCGCTTTTTTGGTGGTCCAAACGCTCGGCAACCGATTAGTCCTGCGAACGACCCAACAACGTGCCCAGGATTTAGCTGACGCCGAGCTGATGTTGTTGCACGGAGACGCGATCTGGGCAGGCGACTGTGACGAGGCGGCGATCACTCACAACATGAGCGTGATGGCGGGGCTTCGCGATGAAATCCTTGCTCAAGACATCCAGTTTGAGATTCTCGGATTGGAAGACCAGACGTCCTACGCGGAGTTGCCTCCTGCACCCGCACCCACCGATCCGTCGGAACGGTTGATCTTGGAAGGCTTGCTACCTCAATTTCGCGAGCAACTTGCGCAGATCATTGCTCAGGAACCGGAGATCACCGAAACCTTTGATCTCGGTGAGAACGAATCGATGAGCATGATCGGTTTGGGGACTCAGCCGGTGCATCAGCAGGTTGGCCCGGTCGATGGCTACTACATTTACTACCGGCCGATTTTTCCCTTTCCCAAAAAGGAATGTCGGTCGTGCCATTCGATTGAGGACAAGCAGCTGGAGTTGGCCGCAGGCGGCGATCCGGTCAAGCTTGCCGAGTTGGCGCCGTTCCGGGTGATCCGCGTCAAGATGCCGTACAAGGACACCGAAGATCAGACGACTTGGGTCAGTTCAATTGTTGTCGCGCTGGCTTTATTTATCGTCGCGATGACGCTTTACATGCTGCACGCGTTAATCCGCTACCTGGTGCTCGAACCCCTGTACCACATTCGCGATGTTAGTGACGCGATTACACATGGCGACGTCACAAAAAGGGCAACGATCGAATCCGAAGACGAATTTCGTGAGCTTGCCGATGCGTTCAACCGAATGCTTCGTGGAATGCTGGAAAGCCAAGAGAAGGAACGGTTGATCAATGCCGAACTCGATGCACGGGTCGATCAATTGGCGCAGCTCAACTGGCAGCTCTACGAAGCCAACCGTGTTAAAAGTGATTTCATGGCTAACATGAGTCACGAATTGCGAACGCCACTGAATAGCATTATCGGATTCTCTGAGGTGCTCCACGGGATCGATTCGCTTACCGACAAGCAGCGACGGTATGCGGGCAATATTCAAAAGAGCGGTCGACTGTTGCTGGAGATGATCAATGACATCTTGGATTTAGCAAAAGTCGAAGCTGGAAAAATGGAAGTTCGACGCAGCGAATTTGATTTAGGGCGTTTGATCGCTGCGCAAGCGGACATGATCGGTTCGCTTAGTGAGGAGAAGCACATCTCGCTTGCAACGGAAATTCCCGAGCAGCTTCAGCCGGCATATCAGGATCCAAACAAATTGGGTCAGATTATCAACAATTTGTTGTCCAATGCGATCAAGTTTACGCCTGAAGGTGGCAAGGTCACGGTGCGTGTGGTTGATCTATCGGGCGGGCTTTCTTCGGGACGTTTTCGAATGCTTGTGATCGATACAGGTGTGGGGATTGCCGACGAGGATCAGTCGGTGATCTTTCAAAAGTTCCGCCAAAGCCGCAAAGTCCTTGATGGGGAAGGGCTAACTCGCGAGTTTTCAGGCACGGGGTTGGGGCTTTCGATTGTCAAAGAACTTGCCAAACTCTTGGGCGGAGAAGTCGGGTTCGAAAGTGAGCTCGGTCGCGGCAGTACCTTTTGGGTTGAACTACCGTGGCGTCTCAGTGATGAGTCACTTCAGGCAGCCAACGAACTCAGTCAACCGACCGACCTTCCTTCGGTCAACAAATGAAGCAAGTCAAACTATTCACCGATGGTGCGTGCAGCGGTAATCCGGGTCCGGGCGGCTGGGCGTTTATCCTGCGTTGCGAAAAGACCGGCAAAGAGCTTGAACGCGCCGCAGGTACTCCGACGGCAACAAATAACCAGATGGAGTTGCAAGCCGTGATTGAAGGCTTGAAGGCGTTAAAGGAACCTTGTGAAGTGATTCTGTACGCCGACAGCAACTACGTATTGCAGGGGATGAAGTCTTGGATGGCCGGGTGGAAAAGCCGCGGTTGGAAACGCAAAGATGGATCAAAGTTGGTGCCGGTTAAAAACGTCGAACTGTGGCAGCAACTCGATCAACTGATGCAAACGCACACGATTCAGTTCGAGCACGTAAAGGGGCACTCCGGTCACATCGAAAACGAGCGTTGTGATCAGTTGGCTGTGGAGGCCTATCAGCGTTATCTGGTGAAACGCTAAGCAGCTGTTTGAAGTTCAGTTGCAAACAAGTGCGATCGAACACTTGGACTGAATCCTAAGTGTCCGATTGACAGTGTTGAAAAACTTTAGCTCGATTGCCGGCGTGAGCCGAGCATGACGCCGCCTATAGCAAAGATGACGGCAGCACCAACGCTGATCAGCGCGTTGCGTCCCCACTGAGCCTTCTTGTCGTTGGTGATCTGATAATCGAACGGAGCGGTCAGATCGAGCGACTGACTTTCCATGTGTTCGAATTCCAAAATCATCGAAGCCGGTTCGGCGGTGCCGTAGTTCTCACGGATCTCTTTCATGTGCGATTCGGAGGTCTGATTGACTTCGATTGCCGCCCAGCGAATTCCGCAATATCCGGCGGCGAGCAGGGCGGCAACGGCTAGCAGCATCAGCGCGATAAAACCGATCGATCCACCGCCACCTGTTGCCACCTTTGAAGCGTCGCGACTGGCGTCCGCTGTGGGTGCGGCTGGCGCGAGTTGGCGGAGTTCACCGAGCTTAGGGATTTGGACCGATGCGGCGCATTTTGGGCAGGCAATGGAGTCTCCCGCCTGTGCTGGGGTGACCGGGACATCCGCTTGACAATTTGGGCAAGATAGCAAGTACATCGACTGAAATATGAAGAACTTTTGAAGTGTTAGCGGCTGGACCGAGCCTTTGCCCGGACTAGAATCTTACTCGTACTCGACACGCCACATTACGCACCGCTCCCGCATCGGATCGCTAACGCCGCGCTGAATTCCGTGTTTTTTCTGACTCGGACGAAATGCGGCCCAGACGCGTTAGCATTTGATAGCCGGACATCCCGGATGACTCGCGGTCAAATAGCGAACTAATTTGTTCGTACAGCAGTTCAAAGGAATTGAAATTGCTTCCCATCACGTTGGCGTGAACACATCGGGAACGGCCACGACGGCACGACTCAGCTTGCGGGTGTCAGGATGCTGACCTCATTAAATTGAGTAAGACTCTCAACCGAGATTTTTGCTTCCATTTGAGAAATAGCAACGGCTTACGCAATCGTCTGAATCAGAAACCGTTACGAGGGGGGCTTCTCTAGTTGGGGAATTTTGCACGGGAAATTGTCGGTCGATCGCTGCGCCTATGGCGTTCGACTTTCAGCAACCGACAGAGTCAACCAATCAGAATCAATTGGGACAAGAGGAAAGTTTTTCCAATTGGTAGAGGCCGCCAGGGAAGCGTTAGAGGGGTGGTAGAGTTTTCGCAGCGAATTTCAATGATGCGAGTAGTCAGTGATTCTTCCACACCATGATTCTGGCCTTTCCCCAAGCACGGCAAGCGGAACGTTCCGCCAAAGTGCGGCCGGGTTGAAGCGACCTGGATTTGGACCGAGCGTCCAGTCTTAGTAGCCTCAACCACACCGATCACCACATCATCCTTCAACAACCTGAAATATTCCTCCTGGAGTCATAGCTTTGTTCGATACCCTCTTGGACGAATTCGACGACGTTGCCGCACAGTCTGCCGAAGCAGTGACCGGTGGCTTTCGAAAATTGCCCGTCGACGAGAACGAAGATGACGGCGTCTCATCGCCTCAAGTAGCCGAAGGTGAAGTCCAACTGGACAGCCCCGATGAGCTGCTGGCTGAAGAGGCGGAAACCTGGTCCGATGACCCGGTTCGTATGTACCTGACGCAGATGGGTGAGATCCCGTTGCTGACGCGACGGCAGGAAATTGAACTTGCAAAGCGCATCGAAGAAACACGTCGACGCTTCCGAACGAAGTTGCTGGAAAACCACTACGTTCTGGTCGAAGCCTACAAGACGCTGAAAAAGGTCTATCGCGGACAGCTTCCGTTTGACCGTACCGTTCAAGTTTCCGTAACCGACCGATTGGAAAAAGAGCAAATCATCGGTCGTTTGCCTCACAACCTGCTGACCCTGCAAACGTTGCTCAAACGAAATAAGCACGATTTCAAGGTCGCCCTCAGCAAAAGTGCATCCAAGCGTCGCCGTGCAGAAGCATGGCGCTCGCTCGCCCGTCGTCGTCGTCGCGCTGTGCGTCTGATCGAAGAATTGGGTCTGCGTACCCAACGCATCGAGACTCGCATCGAGTTGCTGGAAAAGTTCAGCGCCCGATTGACCGAGATCGACAACCTGATCAACGATCAAAAACGTACCAAGCACGGCCGCGAAACCCGCGAGCAACTGCTGCACGAACGTCGTCAGATTCTCACCGCCTGCCAAGAAACGCCAACTTCGCTTCGCAATCGCGTCAAAATGCTGAAATCGGTCTACTCCGAATATCAGCAAGCCAAACGTGAACTCAGCGAAGGTAACTTGCGTCTGGTCGTCTCGATCGCAAAGAAATATCGTAACCGTGGTCTGTCGTTCCTGGACCTGATCCAAGAAGGCAACGCCGGTTTGATGCGTGCGGTCGACAAGTTCGAATACCGTCGTGGATTCAAGTTCTGTACCTACGCGACCTGGTGGATTCGCCAAGCGATCACCCGCGCTGTTGCTGATCAAAGTCGAACCATCCGGATTCCGGTCCACATGGTCGAAACGATGAGCCGCGTGCGCAACGTTGCTCGTCAGTTGCTTCAAGAACTCGGACGTGAGCCCACCATCGAAGAAACCGCTCGTCGCGCCGACGTGACGGTCGAAGAAGCTCGCCGCGTTCTCACAATGAGCCGATTCCCGATTTCGCTTGACCGCCCAGTCGGTAACAGCGAAGACAGCCAGTTTGGTGACTTGCTTCCTGACGGAACCGCCGAAAGTCCTCAAATCGGTGCGACGCAGGAAATGCTTCGCGATCGGATTACCAACGTTTTGAAGTCGCTTTCGTATCGTGAACGCGAAATCATCAAGCTACGTTACGGCCTGGGTGACGGCTATAGCTACACCCTCGAAGAGGTTGGGCACATCTTTAAAGTGACACGCGAACGGATTCGTCAGATCGAAGCCAAAGCCGTTCGCAAGCTGCAGCAGCCGAGTCGAAGCCAAGACCTAGTCGGATTCCTCGACTAAGCCACGACTTGATGCATTCGCATCGGTGACACGATCAACCGAAGGCGACGATTATGATCCATAATCGTCGCCTTCAATTTTTTAGGACCTGGCTGTGTATCTCTAGCCGTGTATATCCGGCTGTATTTACCCGGCCGTCTTTATTACGGCCTGACTTCGTTCTTGACGATTGGACCATTGGCGTGACTCCCCTTCGTCACGACGTTCCTCCGCTTTTCTTTCAAAATCAATGCCGACCGTTGCTGATGTGCTTTCCCAAGGTTGGAAGGTTCACCAATCTGGAAAAATCGATGAGGCCCTTCGTGTTTACCAACACGTAATCAAACAGGCCCCGCGAAATCCTGAGGCTCACGTTTACCTCGGAATCGCACTTTTTGATCAACGGCGTTATCAGGAGTCGGTCGATTCGTACCGCACCGCAATTTCTCTGAAAGAGCAATTTCCTATCGCGTGGAACAACCTCGGCAACTCGCTCCGCATGGTTGGTGATGTCGAAGAGAGCGATCAATGTTTCAGCAAAGCGTTGGCTTTGGATGAAAAGTATCTGTCGGTTTACAAAAACCGTGGAACGCTTTGGATCTGGTCCGGCGAAATTGAACGCGGGCTGGCTTGGTACGAAAAGGGGCTGCAAATTGCACCGGATGATCCCGAACTGCACCGCAATCTGGGCGTGATCTATCTGCTTCTGGGGGACTTTGATCGCGGATGGCCCGAGTACCGCTGGCGATGGAAGATGGCCGGAATGAGAAGGCCCGGTTCACCGGCGCCTCTTTGGACCGGACAGCCAATCGAGGGACGAAGTATTTTGCTGTATCCCGAACAGGGACGCGGTGATGAGATGAACTTCATTCGAGTGGCGTCAATGTTGGCACAAGCCGGCGCGAGCGTTGTGGTCCAGTGTGCTCAAGCGATGATCCCGTTGTTCACATCGGTTCGCGGAATTCAGTCGCTGTTGCCAACCGGTAGCCAATTGCCACCAGTTGACTATCAAGCTTCGTTTATCGAAGCCGTTGACGGTTGGTATCAGTCGACCGGAGAGCTGCCACTCGGTCATGAGTTCTTTCATACCTATGGAAACCACCAGGGATACCTGAATGTTTCCGAACCGCTGGTGAACTATTGGCATCACTGGATGGAAAAGCATGGTCTAGGCAAGGATCATCGCAAACGAATCGGAATCGCTTGGCAAGGCAATCCAAAGCATCACGCGGATGTCTATCGCAGTGTGCCTTTAGAGGTGTTGCGCCCGTTAGCAGAGGATGACAACTTTCATCTGATCAGCCTGCAGCAAGGATTTGGTAGCGAGCAGGTATCGCAAGTGGATTTTGGCAGCAAAATCAGTCAGCTACCTAGCGATACCGACACATCCGGTGGCGCGTTTACCGATACGGCTGCGGTGATGAAGAACATCGATGCGGTTGTCACGACCGACACGTCGCTAGCGCACTTAGCAGGTTCACTAGGCGTGCCAACGATGGTGATGTTGGGGAAAGTTCCCGATTGGCGATGGCTTTGTGAAGGCGACCAAACCGAATGGTATCCGAGTTTGAAGCTGTTCCGCCAAAAAGAAATGCGAGACTGGGCGCCAGTGGTCAACGACGTGCACCAGCATCTCCAATCGCTTGAACAAAAGGATGATTGAACAACAAGATGCTTAGCAGCTTGTTGATTGACTAGTGCTTCGTTCCAACTCGATTCTAGGATTAGCCGTATGGTGTTAGCCACGGTTCCCGTGCAATAACCGGGGCTAACGCCCATCGGCTGATGACCCGAACCCGCTGGATTTTAGGTTTAGCCGTATGGCGTTAGCCACGGTTTGAACTCAACAACCGGGGCCAACGCCCGTCGGCTGATGACCCGAGCGTGTATTTTTATATCGAACGAAGCACTAATGTCGCTTTCACGCTGCGAAAACAGCGTTTTGTCCCGCTAATTTTGCTGTCGTCTGGCTAACGGGTGAAGCGTGAATCCTGAACCGCACGAACCGCGGTTGCGCCGTTCCGTGCGACAATTTCCTGGATCGTTGGAACGGTGATGTGCCGCCGAGCCGCTTCGAATCGAAGGGTTCGTTCGAACACCGGCAGTGGGAACACGGGGTTCTTTCCTCGTGATCGCCGCTCAAGTGCCAGTACCAATTTCTTTTCCAGTCGGCCTTGTTCGATCAACTGCACGATTGCATGGACATAGTTCCGTTGGTCTTCCGATGTCGCCCGCAAGCGGCTGACCAAGTACTCTTCCAGCGATGGAGCTTTTCGTTGGGCCGGTGAGACTGGGACGTTCTGTGGGAAAAGTGAAACCTGAGCCGACGCGGTGGAAGCGAGTCCAAGCATGATCGCCATCGCGGCGACGATCGTTTTAAGGCGTTCAATCATGATTGAAGGCGTTGTTTCAGAGTGTGGTGGCGAAAGTTCTTTGGCACGGCGACGTCAACGCGGCAGTTCTTATTGCAAGCGAATTGCGAACTCGCGTTTGGCAGCTGATTTACGTCCAGACGTCTTCAAGAAAGCCGTTACCAGTTCTTTGCACTCGGCGACAATCCCAGTTCGCTGAAGTGAATCAAGGCCTCAAACTTGATGCTAGCAACGATTGGGTAGTTTGCGTAATTTTTTCGATTGCGATTTGAAAACCGTTGTGCTGGTCGCACGGATTGTGTGCACCGTGGCGTCTGGAGCGTCGATGGTGACAGTGTGCCAGAGGTTCCCGCAATCTGGCTCATGACTCGGAGAGATCGCTTGCACCAATAGGGGTCTCTGATTGGCAAGAAGCACAAAAGGATTCCGCGATGAACCGTTGGATGTGGATTGGATCACTAGCCGGATTATTGCTTGTAAGCACCGGCTGCTTGCGTCATCAAACACGCAAAGGTTGCTCGAACGGCGCCTGCTCGACCGGTACCTGTTCGACTGGAAACTGTGGCTCCGGATTGCTCGGCAAGATGGCTGGCTGCAACTCGTGTGGCAGTGGCTGCCGCACCGGATGCTCGCCAGGATCGATTGGCTGGCAGCAAGGTGGATTGGACTACAGTTCACATTTGTCCGCAGGTGCAATGGCGCATCAGCGTGGCCAGACTCAGAACTTCACACCTGGACCACCATCCGGGCAGGTCGCGTACCCGTACTACACCGTACGCGGTCCTCGTGATTTTCTGCTAAGCGATCCGCCAACAATCGGACGCTAGGTATCGCTTTCGGGCTGATTCCTGTGGTGGAACTATCGCAGTAAGCAGGTCGCGACTGGTGTGATTGCATCTCGCGACCTATACAGGCTCCTGTTAGTGACGACGCTGATCGCAGTCGACGTACGCCTCCTGTGATTTTGTGGAAGGTGTTCTTGGCAGTTGCCGGTCGAACCGCGATTGTCGTCAAGCCTACGATTGCTGACGGCCGTCCAGCGAGAGGCTGGCTTTAGGCTAGCGGTGCGAAGTATCCTCACCGATCTGTTGGCAGTAGCCGACAACTTTTGTGGGCCTCGCGAAGCCTGCATCGCTCCACGGAACGGTTTGGAGCTTTGCGGCGCAGGACACTGCCAAGCATGAAAGTTTGGAAAACCGGTGAACCCAAATGTTAGTTTGGCGGACTGGTCTGGTATCCACAATCAAACGGCGAGCCTTTCGGGCCTTGACGCAGAAGGGCGAGGTCTTTGTAGGGGCCACTGCCGATCAAGTTCTGTGGCGATTGTCACGATCGCCAGGACGAGTTCATCTTTCCGATCAGATCGCGTTCATTCAAGCGTGTCAGAGAAATTGCCGTGGCATCCGACGTACGACTGAAAGAGCAGTTGCCGCGATTAACCGATCGCATCGTGGCCAGTTACACCCCAGATGATGGAATCAATCACCTGGGGCACTGTCCATTGCCAAGCTATGAAGCGATTGTGGAGATCATGCTCGATATCAAGGATGTGTTGTATCCAGGATATCGCCGAAAGATCGGTCTTCATGCCGGTAACATCGTTTACCACGTTGGCAGCATCATTGATTCATTGCACGACAAGCTGACCACTCAAATTGCGCGTGCACTTCGTCATGAGGATCGTGTTCGCAACAACCATTCGGATTGCGAAGATGAAACCGACTACGAAGCGAAAGGCCAAGCGATGGCGATCGAGCTTCTTGAACGCATCCCTGATCTTCGCAAGACATTGGCAACCGATGTTCAAGCCGCATACGATGGCGACCCGGCCTGCCAGACGACCGATGAGGTTGTGTTCTGCTATCCCGGTATCGAAGCGATCACCGTTTATCGTATCGCACATGAATTGGTACAGCTAAGCGTTCCGTTTATCCCTCGGATGATGACCGAGTGGGCCCACAAGCAAACCGGGATTGATATTCACCCCGGCGCGAGGATCGGAAAGTATTTCTTTATCGATCACGGCACCGGGGTTGTGATCGGTGAGACATGTGAGATCGGTGACCGTGTTAAGCTCTACCAAGGTGTAACGCTGGGGGCACTGAGTTTTAAAACGGACGACGATGGTTCGTTGATCCGTGGGCAAAAGCGACACCCAACGATCGAAGACAACGTGGTGGTGTACGCAAACGCCACCATCCTTGGCGGCCGGACGGTGATCGGCCACGATAGCGTGATCGGCTCGAGTGTCTGGATTACCAAGAGCGTAACTCCGAACACGACGGTCATTTTAGAGAAGCCCGATCTGAAAGTTCGTGGTAGCGCGACAGACAATTCGTCATCCGGGGCCAGTTCTTACCAAATATGAAGTTTAGGTTTGGACTTTGACCGGAGGCTAGCATCGGGAAGTCCTTGACGCGAAAACGCTTTGCCTTCGGGGTAGAATACCCGGCACCACAAAATCCCACCGACAAGTACAGCTTCCAAGCCGGTACTACTTCCTGCCAGAACTACATCCCGCCAGCAATGCCAACGTTGCAATCATTCGACGTCCTCAATCGCACTCGCTTTGTCTTTGGGCAAGGTGTATTCACCCAGCTTGGGAGCCTTGCTGCGGAATACCGCCCCAAGTGCGTTTTGGTGGTTTGCGATTCCGGGATCGTCAAAGCCGGGCATTTCGACCGGGCGGTGGAGTTGCTTCAGCAAGCCGGCCTGCAAGTGGATTCGTTTCATGATTTTGCCGAAAACCCCACCTCTGCCATGGTAGATGCGGGGGTCAGGAAGGCGGCCGAAGTGAAACCTGATTTGTTGATCGGTCTGGG
Organism: Stieleria sp. JC731; assembly: GCF_020966635.1. NCBI lineage: Bacteria > Pseudomonadati > Planctomycetota > Planctomycetia > Pirellulales > Pirellulaceae > Stieleria > Stieleria sp. JC731. The sequence continues at coordinate 545,327 of NZ_JAJKFQ010000001.1, forward strand.
CGGTGGAAGCAGCATGGATTGTTGCAAAGGAATCAACTTCGTTTATTCCTGCGGCGGTTCTATTCACGATTACCACGGTGTCGGAAAGGCAACTGCGGATTTGCTTCCCATGATTGCCGTCCCCACGACCAGCGGGACCGGCAGTGAAGCTCAGTCGTTTGCCTTGATCAGTGATGCCGACACCCACGTAAAAATGGCGTGTGGTGACAAGCGAGCTGCTTGCAGCATCGCGATTCTAGATCCGGAGTTGACCGTCACCCAGCCTCGCCAAGTGACGGCGCTAACGGGAATCGATGCGATTTCACATGCGATCGAAACCTATGTCACCAATCGCCGAAATCCAATGTCGATCACTTACAGTCGGCGGGCGTTTGGGTTGTTGGCCGCAGGTTTCTCGTCAGTGTTGACGAATCCTCAAGATGTCGAAGCACGCAGTTCGATGCAGTTGGGAGCATGTTTCGCAGGCATGGCCATCGAGACGTCGATGTTGGGTGCCGCCCACGCGACGGCGAACCCTTTAACCGCACGACATGACATCACTCACGGCCAAGCAGTCGGATTGATGTTGCCAGCCGTTATCCGATTGAATGGTCAGAAGCATGCCGACTGGTATGCCGAACTAATGCGTGAAGTCGACCCGACGGTCACCGAGGCTGACGCACCAGAGCGTTTGGCCGCGATGGTGACAGATTGGCTTCAGGAAGCAGGCTTGGCGACCAGCCTGAACGCGTTGCAGATTCCAGCCAGTGGGATCGAAAGTTTTGTCGAAGAGGCTTTGCAGCAATGGACCGGAAATTTTAATCCTATCCCGCTGGATCGGCAAAACGCAGAGCAGCTTTATCGTAGCGTTGCCTGATTGATCAGCCGTCAAGTTCGGGATGACGGCTCAGGTTTGCGAATATGCAAACCGTCTTTTCGCTAGCGATGTATCCGCGACTAGCCGATCGCTGTGGCCAAGTCTCTTTGTAGATCTTCGAATGACTCAAGGCCAATCGATAGTCGGATCAAGCCATCAGTGATGCCAAACTTTGCACGATCCTTGGCATCGTAGCTGGCATGTGACATCGTTGCCGGTTGCTCGATCAATGACTCAACAGCGCCCAGGCTGACTGCCAGATGGAATAGCTTGGTGGATTCGCAAACGCGAGCGGTTTCTTCGATACCAGCATCCAGCTCAAAGGTCACCATCGCACCAAATCCGCCTTCGAAAAGCTCGGCAGCCAACGCATGTTGTGGATGGTGATCCAGGCCGGGATAGAGAACGTTTTTGACTTTGGGATGTTCCTGAAGCCATTTGGCGATCGCCAGTGCGGTTTTGCTCTGTTCGCGAACACGCAGGTCCAGGGTCTTCAATCCGCGGCTGATAAGGAACGAACTCATTGGATCCAAAACCGCGCCGGTGGCGTTCTGGATGTAATACAGCCTGTCGAACAGTTCACGATCGGCAACCGCAAGGGTACCACCCAGGCAATCGCTATGCCCGCCGAGATACTTCGTCGCGGAATGCATCACGATATCGATGCCGTGTTCCAACGGTCGGATCAGACTGGGAGTGCCAAAAGTGTTGTCCACTCCGATCAGCACTTCGTGTTCTTTAGCGACTTCAGCCAGCTTGGGCAGGTTCGGAATCGATAGCCGTGGGTTGCCAATCGTCTCGGCCCAGATCAATTGCGTTTTGTCGGTAATCGCTTCCGCGACCGCATCGACATTGGTCATGTCGACCAGCGAAACTGAGATCCCGCTGCGATTGCAAATTTTGTGTAGCAGTCGATACGCACCGCCATACAGGTCGCAACCGGCGACGACGTGATCACCTGAATTCAGCAGCATCGTGACGCCGTGAATCGCAGCCATTCCGCTGCTGAATGCTAGTGATCCACAGCCCGATTCCAGTGAAGCCAGCGTTTGCTGTAGATGGCTACGGGTCGGATTCCCGCTGCGTGAATAATCGAACTCGCCCCATTCACCAGCACCGGGTTGGCGAAATGTGCTCGCGAAGTGGATTGGCGGAACGACGGCGCCTGTTGAAGGGTCGACTTCGTTTCCGTCATGGATGGCGCGAGTCCTGAAGGAGTGAACTTCGTTTTCGCGATTGCTCATGCGGTTAGTGCTTGCTCAAGGTCGGCGATCAAGTCATCGGTGTTTTCGATACCGCAAGACATACGAATCATATTGTCAGCGATTCCGAAACGTTGCCGTTCCTCGGGTGTGCAGTGAAAGTAGCTCATCACCAATGGCTGTTCGATTAACGATTCGACGCCACCAAGGCTGGGTGCGATTCGTGGGATGCGCGCCGCGTCGACGACGTTGGCGGTTTGTTTCCAATCCGCATCGCGAATGGTGAATGTGATCAAGCCTCCAAAGCCACGCATTTGAGCTTTGGCAATCGCATGGGTCGGGTGACTTTCCAGACCTGGGTAATAGACGCGTTCGACTCGAGGATGGTTTTCGAGGAACTGAGCCAAGCGGAGCCCGTTCTCGTTTTGACGCTGCATCCGCAACTCAAACGTTTTCAATCCGCGTTCCAACAAATACATGTTGTGTGGCGAGTTGATGTTTCCAAGAATGCCACGCATCTTGCGAACGCTTTCCAGTTGCTCGCTGCGTCCGCAGATCACGCCGGCGATCAGGTCGTTGTGTCCGCCAAGGTACTTTGTTGCCGAATGCAAAACGTAATCAACACCATACTCAGTCGGGTTCAAGTTGTAGGGTGTTGCCAGCGTGGCATCGATCAACGTTTCGACTTCGTTTGCTTTGCCGACAGCGGCAAAGCGTTCTAAGTCGATGACGGAGAGGTGTGGGTTGGTTGGCGATTCGCTGACCAGCATTTTTGTGTTGCTGTTGATCGCCGCTTCCATCGCGTCGTAGTCACCGGTTTTCACCTGGCGGGTGACGACACCAAAGCGTGAAAGGTGCTTGGCGCAGAATTCGCGACTGCGGTGGTAGCACTGATCAAAGAAAACGATTTCATCGCCAGCAGAAAGCTTCGTCATCAGCAATCCGACGATCGCTGCCATTCCGCTTCCATAGACGATCGCCTCTTCGGCCTTTTCCAAGGCAGCGATCTTGGCTTCGACACTTCGTTCGTTCGGATTGCCGTACCGCCCGTACTCTTCACGTTGCTCTTCGCCGTTAACGAACCTCAGCAGGTCGTCGGTCGATTCGAATGTGAATGTCGCCGCGGTGTAGACCGGTGTGGTGATACTGCCGGAATCCTTTTGGCGAGCTTCGCCGGCATGGACACATTGTGTCGAGAGATCAGCCTTTTTCATTTCGCCACCACTCTGGTGGGCGGAATCCGATCGGCTTGTCGAAACGTTTTGGGCGCTAGAATTGGTCGTCGCCTTCGATGACGCTGTCGCGTCGCATGCAGATTGTTCAGTTCTCATGGCTCTTTAGCAGTATGGCTGCAAGTGGCCTTAAATCCCGTTAAATACACCCGAGACTTTAGTTGCCTTGGAATGTCACTCCACACAGACTAGCTGGGCAAGATAGAATCGACAAGACAAAACGTTTTTGCTGTAACCGCAATGTCAAATCACCGACCTGATTGACGGCATGATCCATCCAAATTCACAGATGCCTGCCCAAAACGGCGACCGATGTCGGTGTTCTGACTGGCTTTACGTCTCATCGTGTGATGCGGGTGACCCGTCACTGAGCCCCCGTTTGCGACCGAACCGAAGCGTACGTCAGGAAGGATTCATGCTGGCAAAACAACGTCCCTCAATCGAGGAAACCGGTTTGTTCATCAGCTCTCGGGCGGTCTCAACCTGGTTGGCTGCAGGGGGCTCGTCGGCTGCAGGGGGGCGGATGGCAAGCATGTTCAGAGCGATCTCATTTGGCTGTTTGGTTTTTCTTTTCGCCAGCGCCGGACCGGCAAAGGCTCAGTCACCGCAGGGTGAAGAAGCCCAACCCGCATCTGCGAAGGTCAGCGACCAGCAGATCGATCAGTGGGTGCATCAGCTTGGTAGCGATCAATTCAAAGTTCGTGAGATGGCTTCGGAGAAGCTGTTCGAACTCGGCGCGCCGGCAGTTCGGCGGATGAAGCTGTTGCGAGATCGCTCGAACGATCTGGAGCAGCTTGAACGGCTCGAACGAATCATCTCGCTGCTGAACGAACGCGAGTTCGAAGGCGAAATCGATCGCTTTCTTGATGGGCAACCGACTGACTTGGAAGGCTGGCCTGAATTCGAAAAACTGTTCAAGGACACACCGCAAGTTCGCGAAATCTTTGTCGAGCTATATCGCGAATATCCTTTTGCCGTTCGGTCGTTCGGAGGCAGCAAGCGTGAGGTGCTCGAAGCGCTTAATAAAGTCAGTGGCCAGCAGAGTGTTCGTGGCATCGGCATTTCTCAATCGCCACAACGAATCGATCTGTTGGCATTGCTTTTGCCACCGGCGATTAGTGACGTGCAAACCGATCTGCAATTGGATTTAAACATTTACACATTGCTGCAGCTTCACCCGGCAAATGATCTGCGTGGCGACCCGGCGTTTGGCGAGCCATTCAAAGTCATCGTGACGAAATGGATGAAGCAAAGCCATCTGGGCATCCGTGATCGAATCCTACGGATCGCTTTGGATTGGAAGATGGACGTTGCCCGTGACTTGGCCATCGATACGCTGAACCAGAACCCAGATGAACAGCTGCTTTGTCGGGCGATGCAAGCGTTGGCAAGTCGTGGCACCGCCGAGGATGCCGAACGCCTGAAGCCCTACTTAGATGATCTGACCGTTATTGTCCGAAAGAACTATGTTGGCAGTCGAGAAAGCGATGTGCTTGTTAGCGATGTCGCCGCAGCCGCGATCGCACATTTGTATGGTCTGTCAGTGATGAAAGTTGGTTTCGCAAAGCCTGCCGAACACGATGTGTTGGGAATCATCATCGAAGACTTGACGGTTGCTCTGGAAGGCAATGCTGCCGCGGATGAAGAGTCCGAACTTGAGATGACCGAAGAAGAAAAGGAAGCCTGGGAAGATATCCAGGTGCAGCTCAAGCAACATGGCATGGAAGCTGGGCCGAAAGAGTTTCAGCAGTTTAAGATCTTTCAGCAACAGCGACGCAAAGAAGCGGAGTCTCGCAAAGCGATCCGTAAATCGGTTTTGAAGCTGCTCGATGGTGATGGGAAAGACGTACCCGCCGTGCAAAGCGATTCATAAGTGAATTCGCTATGTCCTCGCCAAAGGCGGTCTCAAGCCATCGCTGAAGACCGCCGTCGGTGTTTGTGATGCGTTAACGCATGAAGACGCTATGGGTTAAACGTTCTTAGCATCTTCCGGCCTTTGAATAGGTTAAAGATGTCTTCGGGGCCCAAGGGACGGTTGCGTCCTGCCGTCGCGTGGTCGATCGTTTCCAAGTTGTCTGTCACGACCAAGCATTCAGTGCCTTCACGTGTTGCCGAGAACACACCGGCACGTTCATCAAGGAACAGACCTAGCAGCTTCGGTTTGACGTCTTCGTAACCGAGGTGCTGTAAGTGCTGTAGGAACGCTTCCATCGCACGTATCTGAGCTTCGTTTTGCGATTCCGCAGGGACCGTAAAAATGTCTGGGTGCTCGGCATGCCAGCCGGCGTAAATCGCATAGATGTCATCGATCGGCATATCGGCCAGGTCACAGCTAAGCGCGCAAACGCCTGGGCCGGTCAATCCGATGTTGCTGTAAACGCTATTGCCGGTGTTGTATTCGAACCGCACCAGGATGACATCAACAGGGTCATCGAAGCTGGGCCATAGCAATCGTCGGTTCGCGGCGACTTCGACATGAGTCGGCGGCACGCCCATTTGGTGCGGTTGGCTTAACCACAACGCCATCTCGGCTTCTGCGGTGGCTTCGTCCGTCCGGAGCTTTTCATCAATTTCGTCCGCGAAGCCAAGCTCGTCTGCATAGGCGATCGCACGCAGTCGTGCGGCGGGTTCGTCCGCGAGTTCGATCAACCGTTTGCGTCCGTCTTCGTCACCGAGTTTTGCCAGTGCACCTGCGGCTTCGCATTGAACGCGGCGGTGTTTCAGGGTAACCGTCTGGTTCAGTTTGGCTACCGAAGTCGGATCGCCAATCGAAGCCAAGCAGTCACATAGCGAAACCGCCAGTGCGACGGCTTCACCAAGTCGTTTTTGAACTGTAGGTACATCGTCACCGAGCGAACGTGGATCTTCTTCGAATCGTTCCAGCCGACGTGATACGGCGCCAAGCAGCTCTTGCAGCGAGTTGGTCAGCGACTCTGCCGGATGTGGGTCGACGCGTTCACTGCGATAAAGGTAGTTGGCCAAGTCGAGCATCGGGGCCGCCATGGACGGCTCTGAAATCGACTCCAAAATCTTTGGAAAGACCGCGTCGGTGTCCCAGTCATCGTGACTCATCAAGGGGCCGAGGACTTGTCCGACTTGCATCCAGTCTTCCAAGGGACGCGCGAGCAATCGGCTGACTAAGACTTGCAATGATTGATCGGAACGCGCGTGCGCGAGCAACTGCAGCAACAGGTGTCGGTTGGTGACGCTATTCGGGAGCGCGATGTCGATCTGATTGACAAGATTGGGATCGACCGAAGAAAGGGCTTCTTTCGCGTTTTCGCCGGTGGCAAGCTGTGAATGAACGATTCGCAGCAGTGTTCCGATGATGGCGGGATCCGATTGCGATAGCGGCTCGGCATGTTCACCGAAGTATTGCAAAACTTGCTTTGCCGAATCGGAGTCTCCGCTCGCGATTTCTTTTAGTCGGTAGCCCGCAGCCACGGGGTCCGATTCTGGGCCGACGAGCGAAGACAGGGTGGTTTCTAAAGACACAGTGGTGCCAGGGAAAGTCGTAGAAGAAACGGTTATTCATCCCCCAGTTTCGGCCTAGCAACGTTTTTTGTCGACCCATCGTTTAGGTTCCATTCCGGATGCCCAGTTCCGGGACGGATTCAGAGAAGTTCGGTTTCCGTGAGTTTCCGGCGGAACGCCACGGTCTGGCGGTCACGTGGTAGCATACGTCTCCCGCGATAGTTCAGCCCCTCCCCAAACGATTCCCCGCCCGCCAGATGAAACCCACCGTTCAGATTTCGCTTGACTTGACCAACATCGATGAAGCTTTGGACACCGCCGCACTGGCATTGCGAGCGGGCGTCGATTGGCTCGAGGCTGGTACACCGCTGATCCTCGCCGAAGGCCTGCACGGGGTTCGCGCATTGCGTCAGGCTTTTCCAGAAACACCGATCGTCGCGGATTTGAAAACGATGGATGGAGGGTACCTGGAGGCTGAGATGATGGCCAAAGCAGGCGCGACCCATGTTGTCGTCATGGCCCGGGCACATGCCGAAACGGTCAAATGTGTAGTCCAGGCTGGCAACGATTTTGGTGTCAAGGTGATGGGTGACAACATGGTCAGCGAGGACATGGTCGCCGGCGCACGATGGTTGGAAGACCTTGGGTGCGATTACATCATCCACCACATCGGCTATGACGAACGGCGCGGGATTGCCGCAGCGGGACATCGCATGCCCAGCCCAATGGATCAACTGCGTGATGTTGTCAATGCGGTCAACGTGCCTGTTCAAGCCGTCGGTGGATTGTCACTTGAGCAAGCGATCGCTTGTCCAAGCCACGGTGCACCACTGGTGGTTCTTGGTGCACCGCTAACGATTGATGCCGATGCCTTTAAAACGGCAGACGGCAATCTGGAAGAAAGTTTGCGAATGATTTGTGACGCTGTTCACGCACAGGAAGTCAAGGCAGGCTAGTGCATCGTTCCAGCTCGATTTTAGGATTAGCCGTATGGCGTTAGCCACGGTTTGAGTGCAATAACCGGCAAACGCCCGTCGGCTGATGACCCGAACCCGTATTTTCATATGGAACGAAGCACTAGCCAATCGTGCCGATCACTGAACACAGCTTGTGTCGCTCCGAAGCAAACTGAATCTGTCTACTTCTCCACGCACCGTTTATTCTCCTCCCTCGGATCGCTATCACGCGAAACATCCCATGAAGTCCGCCGCTGTCGTTAACTATTCACCTGAAAAAGGTTCTGTCGAAGTCCGTGATGTCGAGAAGCCCGAGATCGGACGTGACGATGTGCTGCTTGAAGTCGCCAACGTCGGCGTCTGTGGAAGCGACTTGCACCAGTGGACCTCGGACCATTCTTGGCCGGTCAACTACCCGGTGATCCTAGGGCACGAGTTCGGAGGGCATATTGCGGAGGTCGGTTCTGACGTTGTCGGTTGGTCCGAGGGTGATCGTGTGGTTTCTGAAACCGCCGCGATCATTTCGAAGGACAATCCGATGACCCGTCGAGGTTTGTATAACTTGGATTCGACACGCAAAGGTTTCGGTTATGGCGTTGACGGCGCGATGACCAGATTCGTTCGTGTCCCTTCACGTATTCTGCATCACGTTCCCGACAATGTGCCTTTTGAACAAGCTTGTCTGACCGAGCCTTGTTGTGTCGCTTACAACGCGGTTGTCAAAAATGCCAGGATCGAACCTGGTGATCGTGTGATCGTTCTTGGCCCCGGCACCATCGGTATTCTCTGTGCGGCCGTCGCCCGCTTGTGTGGAGCCGAGGTCGCATTGGTCGGTTTGCAGCAGGATGCGCACCGCTTGAAAATCGCTAGCGAAGCCTATGGTTGCGAAACCATCATCGGAGACGCATCTGAATGGGCGCGGAAGCGTGATGGTCTGGGCTGCGACGGAGTCATTGATGCGGCCGGAGCCAGTGCGACACTGAAGATCGCGATCGATTTGGTGCGTCCGGCCGGATGGATCAGCAAGGTCGGCTGGGGGCCGCAGCCACTCGGATTCAATCTCGATCCATTGGTTCAAAAGAACGTGACATTGCAAGGCAGTTTCAGTCACAACTGGCCGATCTGGGAACGGGTACTGGCGTTACTTGGTAGCGGAACGCTGGATGTCCGGCCAATCATCGGTGGCGTTTGGCCAATCGATCAGTGGCACGAAGCTTTCGAAAAGATGCACTCCGGCGCGGTTGTCAAAAGCGTCTTGAAGCCTGTTTGAAAAGACCCGATCGACACCACGATTTTTAGCAACTTACGGAGCAAACGAAGATGCCAAAGCTAGCGGCTTTCCCAAAAGCCTTCATGACCGCGCTGTGCAAAGACGGAACGATGACCGTTGCCCAGTGGATCGGGCTCGCTGCCGACTTGGAAGTGGATGGACTGGAGTGGTACGCCGGTTTCCTCGAAATGGAAGACGAATCCAATTGGCCTGCGTTTCGGTCAATGGTCGAGGACACTGGCAAAGTGGTCCCGATGATGTGTTGTTCGCCCGATTTCACGCATCCCGATCAGGCGTTTCGAGATTCCGAAATCGCGAAGCAAAAACGTTGGATCGAGATGACAGAAATCCTCGGCGGCAGCTACTGTCGGGTGCTTAGCGGTCAACGTCGTCCTGAGTTGAGTGTGGATGAAGGTGTCAAACTTGCGGCCGATTGTATCGAAGCCTGTTTGCCGTTTGCCAAAGCACGCAACATCACATTGATCCTTGAAAATCATTACAAGGATGACTTTTGGCTGTATCCCGAATTCGCCCAAAAAATGAATGTGTTTTGCAAGCTGGTTGATCAAATCGACGATCCGAATTTTGGCGTCAACTATGACCCTTCGAATACCTATCTTGCCGGTGAAGATCCACTGGAATTGTTAAAGCGAGTTTCGCATCGTGTCGTCACGATGCATGCGAGTGACCGCTATCTAGCCGAAGGCACCATCGAAGATTTGCGTAACGAAGAGGGCGGGGCCGAAGGTTACGCAAAGCGATTGCGTCACGGTGAAATCGGCAAAGGCTTGAACGATTATGACGCGATCTTTTCGGAGTTGCGATCCAAAGGATTCGATAGTTGGATCAGCATTGAAGATGGCGTCGATGGGATGGACCAGTTGCGACGCAGTGTGGCGTTTTTGAAAGACAAGATCGCCCAGCATTGGAGCTGATTTAAATCAACCGAGGCTAACGCCTTTTCGGCTCAGGTGGTTCGGATCCACTGAGCCGCGATCGCGCTAGCGACGGTTGTTTGAGAGTCTTGGTGCTAGCAGGTGTGTTCTTACGAAACACATAACCGAAGCTAGCGCCTTTTCGGCTCAGATGGTTCAGTTGCATTGAGCCGCGATCGCGCTAGCGACGGTTGTTTAAGAGTCTTGGTGTTAGCAGGTGTGTTCTTACGAGACACAAAACCGAGGCTAACGCCTTTTCGGCTCAGATGGTTCGTCCACTGAGCCGCGATCGCGCTAGCGACGGTTGTTTGAGAGTCTTGCTGCTAGCAGGTGTGTTCTTACGAGACACAGAACCGAGGCTAGCGCCTTTTCGGCTCAGGTGGTTCGGATCCACTGAGCCGCGATCGCGCTAGCGACGGTTGTTTAAGAGTCTTGGTGTTAGCAGGTGTGTTCTTACGAAACACTCAACCGAGGCTAACGCCTTTTCGGCTCAGTTGGGTCGGTTGCACTGAGCCGCGATCGCGCTAGCGACGGTTGTTTGAGAGTCTTGCTGTTAGCAGGTGAATTCTTGCGAGACACTTAACCGAGGCTAGCGCCTTTTCGGCTCAGATGGGTCGGTTGCTCTGAGCCGCGATCGCGCTAGCGACGGTTACTTGAGCGGCGTTCCGAGCTGGCATCCTTTGAAATCGATGTTGCCGCCGGAAATAACCGCCGCAACACGTTTGCCTTGGAACCTTTCTGGATCCGATTTCAATCCCGCATAGGCGACCGCACCCGATGGTTCGGCGACGAGGTGGACTTGTTCGGCGATTTCACGTGTCGCGGCAAGGATCTCTTCTTCCTTGACCAGGACGATGTCGTCGACCAACCGATGGATGATGGGAAAGGTCAACTCCCCCAATCCGGTTCTCAAACCATCCGCGACCGTATCGTAGCGGCTTGGCATTTCTCGTTGACCGCTCTGCATCGAACGAGCCGCATCATCGGCGAAGGCAGGTTCGACAGCGATGACCTGGATCTCGGGCCGGATCGATTTTGCGGCGATCAAGATGCCGGACAATAGCCCACCGCCACCGACAGGAGCCAAAATGACGTCTAAGTTCTCGACCTGCTCCAATATTTCGATGGCCACAGTTCCCTGGCCGGCCATCACGTCAGCGCAGTCATAGGGATGCACCAGAGTTGCACCTGTTTGGGCTTGGACTTCGAATGCCTTCGCTTCACGACTTTGCGAGTCAGGTTCGCTAAAAATCGGTTCGATCCCGTAGCTTTGCACCGAAGCAATTTTGATGGGGGACGAGTTATGCGGCATCACGATGTGGGCATCGATCCCACGGATGCTTGCGGCCCTAGCGAGCGCTGCGGCGTGATTGCCTGAGGAATGTGTGACGACACCGCGTCCGGCGTCGGTCTCGTTCAATTGCAACACTGCATTGATTGCGCCGCGAGCTTTGAAAGCACCGATGTGTTGCAGGTTTTCAGCCTTGAAATGCAATTGGCATCCGAGGCGATTTGACAGTCGCTCGTGAAAGAGGCAAGGCGTTCGAATGATGTGCGCTCGGATTCGTTGATGGGCACTTCGAACGTCATCGATACCGATCGCAAAAGGTTGGCCTGGCATAGTCTTGGGGCTCCATCGACAAGCTATCCGCTTGTCATAAGACGCTGTAACTCGTTTTGGATACGATCCGCGGTTTGTGCATCGGCATCAATCGCAAACCGCTTCTGTCTTGAGGTCGCGCCGCTGATCAATTCGATCGATGAGGGCGGAATGGAAAGTGCTTTGCCGAGCACTTTACGGATCGCGGCATTGGCTTTGCCTTTGTCTGCCGGTGCGGTGACGCGAACCTGCAACCGGCCATCGTGTGTTCCACCGACGACGTTCTTTGACGCTCCCGGTTTAGCGTGAACTGCCACTTCGATCATGTTCGAATTAATCGATGCGATAAAGGGTCGATGCGGTTCGCAAAAGAAGGCCGTCATTTAGCGGGACGATCGATGCGAGGGTTCGTTCTTCGATCTCGTTCGTCGCGACTTCCTCGAATTCGTCCGCGGCTTGGATGATCGTGCAGACGCCGTCTTCGGACAAAAAGTAAATCTTACCTTCCGACAAGAATGGCGATGCGGAGTAGTTACCGCCGAGGCGTTTCTTCCAGATGATTTCACCATCAGACAACTGCCGACAGCATGCGATTCCGTCATCGCTGACGGTGAAAATCATGTTGTTGACAACGAGCGGTGAAGGGTTGAATGGAACGAATTTCTCGTCTCGCCATGCAACATGTGTGTCGGTGACATCTCCCGAACCGCCGGGGCGAATCGCCAACAATTCGGCTTTACCAACGTATCCGGTGCAAATTAAAACCAAACCGCCAGCATAGACCGGGCGAGGGACGATGGACCATTTTTTAGGATAACGTACATGCCATTTTTCTTTGCCCGTGTTCGGATCGTATCCGTAGACCGCATCGCTTGCCGGACTAACCAAGGTATCGCCCTGGTCGGTATTGATGACCAAAGGTGTTGAAAACGAAAACTTTAATTTCGCGTCAACGGACCGATCCGTTTTCCAGCGGTCTTCACCAGTCGCTTTATCGAGCGCCATCACAAACGCGTGGTCGCCACCATCACAATTGAAGATCAGCACATCTTTATAGACGATCGGCGAACCGCCGCAGCCATGAACCGGTTTGAACTTGATTGCACGCTGCCAAATCAAGTTGCCATCCAAGTCCAATGCCGCTGTTCCATAAATGCCAAAGTGAACGTAAAGGCGATCTTCGGTGACGATCGGTGTACCACTGGCATGTGAATTCTTGGGGTGCGAAGAAGCTTCCGCAGGGACTTCGCCAACTTGCGTGGACCAAAGCAGATCGCCTGTTTTCGCGTTCAGGCAGATCGCTTTGAGTGAATAGGGGATTTCAACCTTGCGAGAATCTTTGCTTTCGCTGGAGACTTTTTCTTCGCCCAGCGGCACTGCGGTCGTCATGTAAACGCGATCGTTTTGAATGACCGGTGAAGACCAGCCTTTGCCAGGATCATTGAACGTCCAAACAACATTTTCACTGGGGCTCCACTTCGTCGGGACATTTTGACATTCGGAGATGCCTTGCCCGGTCGGTCCGCGAAACTGTTGCCAGTCTTCAGCCGAAAGGTTGGTAGCACCCAATAGGAACAGACCGACGAACGCAAATTGAATGGATCGCATGTAGACCGACAGCATGGTTTGGCGGGAAGATGATCGTTCGACTCAGTAAAAGGGCGATACCTAATCAAGCCTACGTTTGAGTCGATCGTTCCCACGGGAACGATATGTAGGCGGCGATTGGCAGTAGCCCGGCCGACTGTATCATAGACGGAATCGCATTTAGAACGATCCCCAGTCATTTTACCCGGTCATTACGCCGGGTTCCGCGGTACTTTCGAGGCCACTGAACATTTCGGCGCTGCAGCAGTGCCTTCTGTATTTGACGTCAGAAGCGATGGAAATCGGTTTGCACTAGATCGTCAAGACACCGTTGCTGTCGCCAAACTTTTCCGCTTCGGCTCCCATTTGATGCATCATCCAGAGATACAGGTTGCAAAGCGGCGTGCCGTTGTCGTACGCGATGTGTCGACCGGTTTTGATGCGACCGCCGGCCGAGCCTGCCAGCAGGATCGGCAAGTCATCATGGTTGTGGCGATCACCGTCGCTAATACCACTGCCGTAAACAATCATGCTGTTATCGAGCAAGTTTGATCGGCCTTCAGGAATGCTGCGTAGGCGTCCGAGCAAGTATGCAAATCGATCCAGGTGATAGCGGTTGATCTTGGCGATTTGAGCCTGCTTGTGCTCGCTTTTGCCATGATGCGAAAGCTCGTGATGGCCTTCACTAACATCAATTTGCTTGTAGCTGCGATTGCTTCCCGCGTTGGTAAACATGAACGACAGAATACGAGTGCTATCGGTTTGAAATGCCAACGCAACCATATCCATCATCAAGTCACTGTGTTGATCGAGTTCCTTCGGGACGCCACTGGGACGCGGGTAATCGGGAACGCCATCTTCGGTTAGTCGTAGTCGCTCGGTTCCGCCGAGTCGCTTTTCCACATCGCGAACGGCATAGAGGTATTCGTCCATCTTGCGACGATCGACTTCGGGTAGGACGCGGTGCAGTCGTTTTGCGTCTTCGAGTGCAAAGTCCAGGATACTCTTGCGGTATTTCTCACGGATCGATAGCGCCGTCTTTGTTTCTTTGACGGTTTGGCCAGCGAACAGTCGATCGAACAGCGCGCCCGGATCAATCTCCTTTGCCATCGGGTTGGTGGGGCCACGCCATGACATATTCGATGCGTAGGCACAGCTGTAACCGCTGTCGCAGTTTCCCGCTTGCGCGCTCGCTTCGAGTCCGAGTTCTAACGACGCAAACCGAGTTCGGTCGCCGACGTATTGCGCGGTGGCTTGATCGACCGAGATGCCGTTTTGGATGTCGGCACCATTGGTCTTTCTCGGGTGTGCACCAGTCAAGAACGCGGCAACACTGCGGGCGTGGTCACCGCCCCCGTCCCCGTGGGCACGGGCGCCGTCTAGCGTCAATCCGCTAAGCACGTTGATCTGGTCGCGATAGTCACCGACATGTTCCAGTGTCGGGGTCAAGTCGTACTTGAATCCCGTTTGTGCAGGTCTCCAGTCCGGCATGTGCATGCCGTTGGGGACATAGAAGAACGCCATCCGCAGTGGTGTCTTATTGGGCGTGCTGGCGGCCGAAAGCAATCGTGTCGGTGACATCGAATCCAGCAATGGCAAGGCGATCGAAACACCGGCACCACGCAGCAAGGTTCGTCGTGAGATTGGTTTAGGCATTGTTATTCTCGGTGACCTTGTTTTTGAAATGGATCGCTTTCGATAATCGCCACGATGAGATACGCGAATCGATCGTCTCCCGCATGGCAATCACTGACAATCTGATCGATCGCACATTTGTCGTAGTATTCGGTCCCACGTCCGATGGCATAGACCAGCATCTTTTCGGCGATCGCGCGGATGAAATCTTCCTTGCGTTCGGTGCTAAGCAGCCGTCGCAGGTCATCGATTCCGTTGAACGTCGTCCCATTCGGAAATGCACCGGTCGCATCGATCGGGTCAACACCGTCACTGGTTCGCCAGCGTCCGACCGCATCAAAGTTTTCCAGTGCGAAACCCAGTGGGTCCATCATGTTATGGCAGGCCGCACATGCGGGGTTGGCACGGTGTTGTTCTAGACGTTCGCGAAGGGTACCGGCCAGCTGTCCACGCTCAAGTTCCGGAACGTTTGCGGGCGGCGGTGGGGGCGGTGTGTTGAGCAGGTTTTCCAGAATCCATTTCCCACGTTTTACTGGGCTGGTTCGGGTCGGGTTGCTGGTCACCGCCAAAACGCTGCCTTGGGTCAACAAGCCGCCTCGTGGCGTTCCTGTCAGCGATACCTTGCGGAACTCGTTGCCTTCGATTCCGGCGATACCATAGAACTTTGCGAGTGGTTCGTTGAGGTAGGTAAAGTCCGCGTCTAGCAAAGTCGTCACCGGCATGTTCTCTCGCATGACGCCGGCAAAGAACGTCAGCGTTTCCCGCCAAAGCAGGTTTCGGATCTCGTCATCAAAGCCACGGAACAGCCGCGTGTCTGGATCGAGCTTTTCAAGGTTTCGAAGTTGTAACCATTGCGAGGCAAAGTTATCGACGAACTGATTGGAGCGGCGGTCACGAATCATCGACGCGATCTTTTGAAGCAAGCGAGCGCGGTCACGGATGGTGCCTTGGTGGGCCATCATCAGCAACTCGTCATCCGGCATGCTGCTCCACAAAAAATACGATATTCGCGTCGCCAATTCATAATTGCCAATCGACGGCATTTTGCCTTCGGCATCGGGCTCACGCGGTCGTTCGACTTTGAAAATGAAATGGGGCGAAACCAAAACGCTGGCTATTCCAACTTGGATCGCGTCTTCAAACAGTCCGCCAGATTTCCGCACTTCCATCGCCAGATCGGTTAGGCGACTCACTTCGCTTTTCGTTGCGGGGCGACGAAAGGCTCGACTCGCGAAGCGAGATAGGATCGCGGAGGCTGCTTGTTCTTCGTTCACCTCACGCGAGGGCGAGACGAATACGATTCGCCGATGACTCATCGGCAACTTCGACGCATCGATGTGTGTGTCACGTTGTTCTTTCCCGGTCAGTTTGACGTGATACAAATGAAAGTTTCGATCGGCGACGTCTTTTTCATAGTAATCATTGATGAAACTGATTTCGATCTTTCGTTCACCGCGCCCCAGGCGAATCGGGATCGTGATGTCTTCGGCATCGTCGCTGGTGACTTCGACAATCCGCGGTTTGCTACCCCAGTTCAGTTCGACTTTGACCGGTTCATCACCGGCTTGATCACCACCTGCGGTTAGGACCAGCTCGTACTGTCCGCCGAAGGGTAGGTCGGCTTGCAGGGCGACCGTTCCCGAGGACGCCATCACCATAGGAGACGACCCACCGAATTTCTCTGCACCGATCAGTTTAGAAGCGGTCCGTTGGAGTTCGAAAATTTCTGGTGGTGGCGGAGCATAGATGGCTTCACCCGCGATCTCCATCGCCGCATCGACATACTTTTCCATCAAGATCGGCGGAAGCGAAAGCACATCACCGATGTTGTCAAAGCCATACCCAACGTCATCGCCGGGGAAGTCGTCGGCAGGCTGGTAGTCCACACCGGTTAGGTCGCGAATCGTGTTTCGATACTCGGTTCGGTTCAGTCTTCGAAGGGCAACTCGGCCCGCGTTCGGATTGCGAACGCAGTTGACCGCATTGGCGAGCGAATCGATCGACTCGATCATACGAGACCGGATCTCGGGGGCCATTTCCACACCATCTTCTGGCGGCATCGTACCGAGACGTAGGTGTGCGATCGCCTGCATCCACCGCGTTCGATTCGTATTGATGCTGGCCGCGTTTGAATCGACTTCAAGGTCGATCTCGCTGCCCTGGTCGTGGCAGTCAAAGCAATAGGTACGAAGCAACGGCAGCAGTTCGTCGTGGAAACGGGCTTCACGCTGCGTGTCATCTTCGGCGTCGCTCATTCCTGCCGAAAAGCCGACATACATCATTGCCAGTATGAGGCTGGTCCAGAGACGCCGATGACCGTTCTGCGGAGATAGTCGAAACATGCAGAGTTTTGGAAAAGCTTCGTAGCGAGTAGCGAATCGATCAGCAGAGGGAGGCGGCAAATTGACGTACGCTCACCGAATGCCCCTGCGTGAATGAGCCCCTTCCTGTGAAATATTCTACCTTCAGAACGCAATGACGCCTCGTTCATGCTCAATAAATGCTTTCCCAGTGGCACGGGAGATTCAAAAAAGGGGATCTCGCTAGCCGCAGGACCGGAATGTTCTGCGTCTTCAATAGATAGCCCACCTAATTGGTTGGGTGTCCAATGACCGACCGAGGTGTCGGCAGTGACTTTCCGGATGTTGGGTTGCCGCATTCATTGGTGACTGCCCTTCGTCAACTGGCTGAAGATCGAATCGTTCAGGGATCGTTTGTGTGACCCGGAATTTCGGTGTTTAGGATGGCTTCGGCAACCGCTGAGATATGTTCAGGGCGAGTGCCGCAGCACCCGCCGACGATCGTCGCGCCCGATTGGATCCAACCTTTAGCAAATCGTGAGTAGCGTTCGGTCGCATGCACATCTTTGGTTTGCCAGCCGATCTGATCGTGCACGCTACCCGCGTTGGCATAAGCTCCGAATCTGACGGAAAGCTTTGCGTCCGCGAACGCATCGATAAAACGCTGTGTCTGTGTTGCGGGCGTGCAGTTGATCAGGATCGCGGATGCTCCTTCTTGCTCGGCTCGTTTGGCGGTTTCAGACATCTGGTCGGGAGACATCAAGTCACCTTCGGGGCCGGCGGTCATGGCCAACCAAACCGGAAGCCCGGTTGTCACGGAAGCTCGTAGCGCCGCGATGGCTTCACCTGAATGCGGAAACGTTTCGCAAAGTATCAGATCGCATCCGCACTGGGCCAAATGATTTGCCATTCTGCGGTGTGGCTCGATGGGATCCGGCGGTGACAGATCGGGGCGATAGCAATCCGCGATTGGTGAAATGCTGCCAGCGACGAAATGATCATTGGGAATCGCATCACGCGTGATGTTGATTGCTTGCTCGGTCAACCTTTTCCATTGATGACCGGCATCTGAACACTTCGTCCGAAACGTTACCGCCGTATGGACTCTCGAACCCGCTGCGGCATAGTCTTGATGAATTGCCGAGATTGTTTGGGGCGAATTTGTAATCGCGTCGGCACTCCATAGCGGTGGTGGAGTGTCGATTCCACGCAATGTCAGTTCGGTCCCTATCGGTCCATCGAGAATGATGATGTCACGACCGGAAGCAAACGTTTCGAACCGAGTCTTGGTCATTCGTCAGTGCTCTGCCTCCAGTATTCTGCCGCTGCGAGCTGATCATCGCCTTTCGCCAATTGACCCTCGGGCTTTGATCCGGTGGGGCAACTGGCGATCAGCGTTGAATTTAGTAGCAACGGCTATTTGAATAACGTGTAAACATTGAAGTTGTTGCCACTTCCACCGACTTTGTCAGGGTCATCCCCACCATCCAGGTTGATCGATCCGCCAACCATCGTGTTGTAGATGTACAACTGATCGTAGCCGTCATGCAGTTCGATGTCTAAGTCATCGTTGACGTTGACGCTTTGCAATGTGACGCGATCATCATCTTTATCGCCGTTGATTTCGATGTCTTCATAGTCGCCGTCGTTGATCCAGACAACGTCGTCACCGGCATCCATGTCTGCATATAGCTTGTCGGCTGCTGAAGAAAACTGGATCGCAACATCATCGTTGCCGGTATCACCATCGATATCGATCCAGTCACCGGCGGCAGCTTGATAGAGGTCAAGTTCATCGTTTCCGCTGCCCAGTTCGACATCAATATCGTCGGTGGCGGTGGAAAAAGCGATAATCACGTCGTCATGATTGGCGTGTGTCCGGACAGTGATGTCACGCGCGATACTGTTGTAGACACCGACGAAATCGTCGCCACTATCAGTGTCGATGACTAGGTCGCCGTGAGAAGTGTTCGTTAGGGCGATGTTGTTCACGAACACGCGATCATTTCCGCCATTCATATCGACAAAGATGTCATCGACGATGGATGCGTTGATTTCGAATGGGGCATTTCCACCGTTGATCGATGTCGCGCCGTACCAGTTGTTTCCTGTAACGCGGATGACGCTGCCGACTTGCGCAACATCAACCCGGTTGCTTGATCCGTTGCCGACGATTCTCAGATCGTTGCCGCTCATCCAGACTTGAACGTCACCGGCCATCAGCAAACGCTGATCGAATTGTTGGAAACCCGAACCGATACGTCGATTGTGATCTTTGCGTGCCATCATCCCGTCTCCCTTTGCTTGATTTAAGGAACTGCAATTCGGCGAATACCGAACGTTCAAGTTCCAAGCGAATGGGGGGCGAGAGTGCTACCAGAAAAAGCGGCAAAGAATCGGTGGTTCGGCAGTGGCCACTTCTGAACGGGCGGCCTTACGGGGCTTTGCTACGACAATTCCTTTTCGTCTTCGTCGTAGTCTTCGTACTCTTCTTCATCATCTTCGTACGAATCGGCCTCGTCCATTTCAGACATCGATGGATCTTCGTCGTCCTCGTCTGATTCGGGAGGGTCTAAACCTTGCATTTCGTGCCACTGTTCGATCGACAGCAGAACTTCGCGGGCTTTGCTGCCGTTGTAGTCACCAACGATGCCGTCTTCGGCCATGAAGTCGATCAGCTTTGCCGCCCGTCCGTAGCCAATTCCCAAGTGTCGCTGCAGTAGTGAACAAGAACCGCGTCCTTCACGAATGATGACTTCGACCGCACTGTCGTAAATGTCGGGCCGATCGGACCCGAGTGATGGGCCGTCGCCATCTTCGTCTTCGTTGACTTTCAGATTCATCAATTCGCCGACGAAGTTCTGTTCACGCATGCTGCAATGCGCACAGATCGCATCAATTTCATCGTCGGACAGGTAGGTGCCCTGACCACGGATCAGTGTGCTGGTCCCGGGCCATAGGAACAGCATGTCACCGTTGCCAAGCAGTTTGTCCGCACCGTTTTCGTCCAAGACGACTCGGCTGTCAGTCTTACTGGCGACCTGGAAGCTCAGTCGTGCCGGCAAGTTACTTTTGATCAGACCGGTGATGACATCGACCGTTGGTTTCTGTGTTGCCAAGATCAGGTGGATTCCGACCGCACGGCTTTTCTGAGCCAAGCGAATGATGTGTTGCTCGACGTCTTTGCCCGCGGTCATCATCAAGTCAGCCATTTCGTCAGCAACAATGACGATGAATGGCAACTTGTCAGGAACGCTTCCGTCGTCGTCTTCGGGCTCGACTTCCAAACGACGAAGGATCTCTTCGCGTCCAAGGTCATTGAAGCTGTTGATATGACGAACGCCGACATTGGCAAGCAGCGAATAACGCTCTTCCATTTTCTCGACCGCCCAAGCCAGAATCGCTTCTGCTTTGCGCATGTCGGTGATCACCGGGTGCATCAGGTGAGGAAGCTTGCCGTATCCGCTAAGTTCGACCATCTTGGGGTCGATCATCAGCATCCGAACTTCATCCGGTCCACGCGTCATCAGCATGGATGTGATGATAGAGTTCAAACAGACACTTTTACCCGTTCCTGTTCGACCGGCGATCAACAGGTGAGGCATCTTGGCCAAGTCGACGACCATGGGATTTCCCGAGACGTCTTTACCCAAGAACACCGGGATGTTCATTTTCAATGAATTGGTGTCCGACTCTTCCATCACATCGCGCAGCCGAACGGCTTGTCGTTTCTCGTTCGGAACCTCAATCCCCACGGTATTCTTTCCAGGGATCGGCGCGACGATACGAACGCTGGGGACACGAAGGGCGATAGCCAAGTCTTCGGCAAGGCCTGTGATTTTGCTCAATCGTAGACCAGCTTCCAGTTCGATTTCGTACTGGGCGATGACCGGTCCGGTTTCAATCTCGACGACTCGGATGTTGAATCCAAAATCGGCAAACGTGGCTTCAAGGATTTTTGCTTTGCGCCGGACTTCGTTCAGTTGCTCTTCATAGTCGATGTCATCGCTGGCTTCCAGCAACTCGATCTGGGGCAGCTGGTATTCTTCAGCGGTAGCCGGTGACTGCTCGATCATCGCCCGCGAGACTTTGTCTAACTCGCTTTCGCTCTTGCTGCGTTTGGGCATGCGAATCTTAGGACCGGGCAGTTTATGCTCGGAGTCCTGACGCAGTTGCTGTGTTTCTCCCTCGACTTCTAATTCGCGATAGGCCGATTCGTCTTCGTATTCTTCCGCTTCGTAATCTTCTTCGTCGTACTCAGCGTACGTTTCGTCTTCACCCGAGGAATCGTCCTCGACTGATTCGGCGACTTCTTCCTTTGGTTTTTGACGACGCGATCCTGCACGAACTTTGATTCGCGGCTCTGGCTTTTCTTCCTCGACCTCGGCTGCGTCAGAAGTTTCGTCGACCTCTACTTCACTCGGTGCTTCAGCGATGGTTGCCTGCGTCGCCGTCGCCTGATTTGCGTTGGATTCGGCGAACGTCGTGGCTTTTTCATCAAAAGGCTTCCGTTTGCCACGCAGCATCGGTGGCAGGGCGGAAGCGGCCTTTTCCATTCCGGTTCTTGAAACTTGCGCACCACCGGCGAAGATTTTTCGCGTCGCGTAAAGGATCGCGTAGTCGGTCGTCAGCAGCGTCCCGACGGCAAGCATCGTCAGTGTCAAGATCCAAGCGCCACCGCTGCTGAAGTGCTCTAGCAACCAACTGGATGTCATCGCACCCAGGATTCCTCCGGCGCCATAAAGCGACATCCCATCATCCGCGATCGGCATCATTGCCGAAGCGGTTGCGACCGAGGCGATCACGATGGTTCCGCCAAGGGAACGCAGAACGGGAGCTCGCAACTGACCACGCCGGAGCAAAGCGATCGAAACACCGCCGAGCCCCGCAACAACGATCGCCGAAGCCATGCCCAAGTAGTGTGTCATCGCCGAAGCGATCAACGCGCCCCAGTAACCGCAGGCATTGGATATTGACTGTCCGGGCGGATAGACCAACACGTCAGGAACGTGGATCGCGCTGATAGGCCAGAAAGGGATATCGATCGGGTCCGAGGGATCTCGCGTTGCCAAAGAGATTGTCAAAAGTACTGTCAGCGCAATCAACAAGATCGACCCGACATCGCGGGCGAAGTCGGGCTCTGTAGAGGATTCGTTGACTAGATCAGCCGACATGCAGCTTCCGAATTCTTATTGCGTTGCAATGTGCCTTGATGAACGAATCAACAACGCATTGACGTTAGGCACGCTGATGTAATGGGCGAAGGAGAATCGGTCATTGTCGCTATCGGACGTTAAAGTCAACCGCATGAGTTCCTTCAAGGTGTGAAGGTTGATCCGATCAAGCTGAATCGCTGATACAGCCTGCGAAGTTTGCCAAACCGTTGATCTTTGGCTGTGGCGTAAACCTTTGCCAGTCGGTACGCCTGTGAAACATCGGGCAGTATTCTTGTACCACCAGCGCGTTTTCATTCGACGGTGCTTAGAACGCGGTAAGAATTAATGCGGCAGCGACTTGGAAGATGCCTGAACACGCTTCAGTCACCTATCCAAGTCCGGTCGCTCACGAGGGGCGACTGATTGATCGGCGTCGTGAAACACGATTCCACAATCAACCAACATGGAAGCACTCTTGCCACAAGTCGAATGTTGATCTTCCCCTCATTTCTCTGACGTGACCATCGTGTCGATTGAACTGCTACATACCGCGTTCGGAATCCTGTTCACCTTCGTTTGGCTGTTTGTTGGCCAGATCATTGTCGCCAGCCGCTAATCTCTGGCTTGGTCACCATAGCTTTCGTGTCTCGGCAATGTTCTGCCAGGCAACGTTCAGCCAGATAACGTCCAGCCAAACGCCCCGATAAAGATGACGAACTTGATTCGCTGTATTTCTAATCGTTGTATTCCCCGTCGCTGTTTCTCGGCGATCCATCTGTGCTTCCTTATTTCCATAGTGTCCATCGGAAGCTCGCTTTCGGCTCAAGAAACTAAGGCAGTTTCACGGCCGAATATCGTCGTGATCGTTGCGGACGATCTCGGCTATGGCGAAACGGGAATGATGGGAAACCGCGAGATTCCGACACCGAATATCGACAGCCTGGCCGACCGTGGGATTCGCTGTACCAGTGGCTATGTGACGTCATCCTATTGCAGCCCTTCGCGTGCCGGTTTGTTGACTGGGCGTTATCAGTCACGATTCGGATATGACCAGAACCCGACAGGGGCTCGAAACCTGTTGCCGGATTCCGGATTGCCATTGACCGAGACAACGTTCGTCGAACAACTGCGAAACTCTGGCTACAAGACGGGCTTGGTTGGTAAGTGGCATCTCGGGGCTGTTGCGGATCTGCACCCGATGCAGCGAGGCTTCGAATCGTTTTATGGCTTTTTGCACGAAGGGCATTTTTATGTCCCAGGATCGGTTGAGCATCCCGATTCGTTCGCCAACGTGATGACGATGGTACGCGATAAGTCTTTGGATGCCGGTTCAGTGCTCCAGGACGGCAACTTCGTTCGAGGCAACTACGCACCAATCAACGAGCCGGCTTACGATCAAGACAATCCGATCTTGCGCGGCAAAGATGTGATTGAAGAGTCTCGCTACCTGACTGAAGCGATCTCGGACGAATCTGTTGAGTTCATCAAGCAGAACCACGAGTCTCCGTTCTGCCTGATGGTTTGCTACAACGCGGTTCATAGTCCAATGCAAGCGCCACTGGAGGACTGCGAAGCGTTGAAGCGGATTGAGGATGTCCAGCGACGAATCTTTGCGGGAATGTTGGTGTCCATGGATCGTGGTATCGGGCAACTGCTTGATGCGATCGATGAGCATAGCTTGCGGCGAAACACCATGATCGTGTTCCTAAGCGACAATGGCGGGCCGACCAAAGAGCTGACCAGCAGCAACAAGCCACTCGCCGGCGGGAAAGGAACGCTCTATGAAGGCGGGGTTCGGATTCCAATGGTCTGGAGCTTTCCGGATCGACTTCCCGAAGGTGTTGTCGAGCAACGACCGATCCTAAGTCTGGACATCGCCGCAACGGCACTGGATGTCGCGGGCTTGCCAATTCCGGAGAACGTCGATGGCGTCAGTCTGATGAGCTGGATCGATTCTCCGCTGGCGAAAGGTCACGAAACGATTTTTTGGCGGATGCAACGCGGCAAAAAGGCCCTGCGGAGCGGTAACTGGAAAGTCGTTTCACCGGGCGAGAGCCAGCCCTTTGAGCTCTACCACCTGGCAAGCGACATTGGCGAAGAACGTGACCTGGCCGCCAAACAACCGGAAAAGCTAAGTGAGCTAATCAATCGCTGGCAATCCTTCAATCGTCAAATGCCACCGCTGAAGTAGCAACCCTTCCCGGGACCGAGATTCCGGGGCCAAACTTGCGAACGCGCCGCCAAGGGCTTAGGGTAGTGATTCCTACCTCCCGCCTTTTTAACCTTCTTTCGCTTGGCGGCCCGATTGATGTCGAACGCACGTCATCTCATTGCAGCCTTCTCAGTCGCACTTTGCTGTTCCGCTTTTGATTTCCGCGACTGCGATGCGGCGGAATCCGATCAGCTGGAGTTCTTTGAATCCAAGATCCGTCCGGTACTGGTGGAGCATTGTTACGAATGCCACAACACCGCCGATGCCGCGGAAGGCGAGTTCGCTGCCGATCAGCGCGCGAGGATGCGGCGCGGAAGTGTTCCTGATGCGTTGATTGTTCCCGGTGCCCCTGATCAAAGTCGCTTGATCGCAATTCTACGGCACGAGATTCCTGGATTGGAAATGCCTGACGGTGGTCCCAAACTGGACGAGGGTGTTGTTCGGGATTTTGAAACGTGGATTCAGTCAGGGGCTTTCGATCCACGCGATCAGCCACCGACAGCCGAAGAGCGATCGCAAACGCAGTCTTGGACGGAAAAGCTGCGTCGCCGCAAACAATGGTGGAGCTTTCAGCCAATCGCTGATGTCAATGTGCCTTCCGGTACGGCGAACCATCCGATCGACCGATTCCTCGATGCGAGAATTGAATCCGAACAACTGCAAGCGTCTGGCAAGGCATCACCGGAAGTTCTCGTGCGAAGGCTGTTTCTCAGTTTGATCGGGCTGCCTCCGACGGTTGATCAGTCCAAACGGTGGATCGATCGTTTAAACAGTGCAAAACAATCCGGTGATGAGGCATACCAGAAGGAGGTCGCTTCGCTAGTCGAGCGCTTGCTTGAAAGTGATCATTTCGGCGAACGGTGGGCACGACACTGGATGGATTGGATTCGCTATGCGGAAACACACGGTAGCGAAGGTGATCCTAAGATCGAAGGCGCATGGCATTACAGAGATTATCTGATTCGTGCCCTCAATGCCGATGTTCCATACGATCAGTTGGTTCGAGAACACATTGCGGGTGATCTGCTTCGGCAACCGCGGATCAATACCGAGCTCGGAATTAACGAGTCCGTTATCGGGACTGCTCACTGGCGCATGGTCTTTCATGGTTTTGCGCCGACGGATGCATACGACGAACGGGTGCGATTTACCGACGATCAGATCAATGTCTTCAGCAAGGCGTTTCTAGGGCTGACTGTATCCTGTGCTCGTTGCCACGATCACAAGTTCGATGCCATTAGCCAAGCGGATTACTATGCCCTATTCGGGATCTTGGAATCTTGCCGTCCCGGCCGAGCGGTGATCGATCTTCCGGATCGGTTGTATTCGGTCACACCAAAACTTGATGAGTTAAAAGGCGAGATAAAGGCAGCGGTTGCTGAGCAGTGGCTTCGTTCGCTCGACGATTTAGCCGACCGTCTGCGCGGTGACGACTTTGCAAAAGTTGAAGCGGGGTTCTTAGCACCGCTACATGCGATCAAGCAGAGCATGTCGCAAGGGCATTCGTTCGATGAAGCTTGGCAACAGTACCGCCACAGTCACGGCATCACACCAGATGCGATCGATTCATCATTGATTAGCAATTCTCAAGTCAACCAAGAATGGGATCTGGGGAAGAACACCGGCCTCGATCGATGGTTCGGGCATCGGGAAACGCATCGTGCCAAGGCAGGACAATTTGCCATCGAATCACAAGGTGACTCCGTCATCACTGGGATTTATCCCGCCGGCATTTATTCGCACTTGCATTCACAAAAGTTGCCGGGGCGGTTCACCAGTGATGATGTGACACTTCAAGCCAAACAAAAGGTTTGGGTCGAATCGATTGGCGGGGCGGGGGCGACCAATCGATATGTCGTCTACGACTATCCGCGTAACGGGACCGTCTACCAACGAACGAATTTGGATTCGACTTGGAAGTGGCGACCATTGGACGTGAGCTATTGGGAAGGCGATTCGATTCATATCGAAGCGGCAACCTCGCACGATGCGCCGTTGTTGACTTCAGGACAAGATCGATCCTGGATGGGGGTTCGACGCGTCGTGGTTGCAAACGACGACTGGGTTCCGCCGAAGCAGAACGATGAATTGATCGGCGAGTTTTTGCATTCCGCAGATCATCATCCCAAGTCGTTGGAAGACTTGGTGTCGATGTATCGAAACTATTTGCAAGCAGCAATCGAGGCATGGAAGCAAGGCAATGCGAGTGACGGACAGGCATTGGTGCTGAACGAAGCGCTCACAAATTCGTTGCTCGAAAACCGCTTGGATCATTTGCGAGATGCGAAACAGGCCGTCCTGCGATACCGAGAGTTGGAGGCAACGATTCCCGTTCCGACACGGATTCCGGCATTGGACGAATCCAGTCCCACCGATCACCCATTGATGGTGCGAGGCAATCATAAGCAACTTGCCGATCCGGTTCCTCGCAGGTTTCTTGAAGCGATCGATCCGACCCCGTACGCGGAGCGAGTTGATCAAGAAGTCGATAGCGGGCGTCTTCAGCTTGCCGAAGACTGCTTGCGAAGCGACAACCCGCTGACGCGTCGAGTCATTGTCAATCGAATCTGGACACACTTATTCGGTCAAGGGATTGTTGCAACTCCCGACAATTTTGGACGTCTTGGCGAGAAACCATCGCACCCAGAATTGTTGGATTACTTGGCCAATCAATTTTCGAAAGACGGTTGGTCAATCAAGACCTTGATTCGAGAGCTAGTACTGACTGAGGCATGGCAGCGATCATCTTTAGCGACCGCCCAAGTTCATGAACGTGATCCACTGAATCGATTCCTGGCTCGTTCAAATCAGCGTCGCTTAGAGGCCGAGACGATTCGCGACCAGATGCTTTTCGTTTCGGGATTGCTCGATGAGTCGATCTATGGACCGCCTGTCAAATCGGGGGTGCCCAGGAGAAGCTTGTACGTCTCGGTTATTCGGAATGCACTGGATCCGTTTTTGCGAGCTTTCGATTTTCCCGAACCGTTCGCAACGGTTGGAAAGCGATCGGTGACCAATGTTCCGGCTCAGTCATTAGCTTTGATGAACGATCCACAGGTCGCGAGTTGGGCTCGAAGCTGGGCAGCGAAAACTTTAGCCGACACATCGCTTGATACCGACGAAGCGAGGCTTTCGAAAATGTTCTATCAGGTGACTTCTCGGAAAGTGACCGATGACGAATTGGATCAACTCAAAGCGTTTTTGAACCTCACAAGCTCAGACGTTTCACGACTGATCGATCGCCGACGTGAACTCGACACGGAACGAAAAAAACTGAGCGAGTTCCTGTCGTCGCAATTGGATCTTGCGCGATCGATGGTCAACCAGGAAAGTGACATTCACGAATCGGTTCAGCCAATCGCAGCCTGGGACTTTACCAAGGGTTTACAGGATCCCATCGGCGGCTTCGACGCCAGGGTCGAGGGAGGCGAGGCTGCAGGAAAGCAAGTTCTTGGCGACCAGGCATTGTTCAACAGTCAGGGTTTATCGGTTAAGCAAGGATCCTATGCCGTCGCCGGTCCCATCAACAGAGACTTGCGCGAGAAAACGTTAGAAGCATTTGTCAAGCTAGGGACGTTGGACCAAAGCGGCGGCGGTGTCGTGACTGTGCAAACCGAGAACGGACGCGTTTTTGATTCGATTGTCTATGGAGAACGCCAGTCGCGACGCTGGCTAGCGGGAAGTGATCTCCATCGTCGCAGTGAGGACGTTAACACGGTGCCAGAGTCCGACGCGATCGATCGGGCGGTGCACTTGATGGTGTCGTATCACGCCGACGGAGCGATCGCGATGTACCGAAATGGCAAGCCTTACGGTAAGCCATACTTAAGTTCCGGACCGGTCCTGTACCCGAGCGGTCAGACGCTGCTCAGCTTTGGCGTTCGACATTTGCCCGCCGTTGGGAACCGCTCACTGTCTGGTCATATTTTGCGTGCGGCAATCTACGACGTGGCTTTGGACGAAAGCCAAGTTGCCTTGATTGCTGAACGAATGCCCGAGTACCTTTCTGATGACGACTTAATCGAACGTTTAAGCTCTCAGCAGAAAACTGAATATCGTCAGGCACAGCAGCAGTTGTCGGATGTTCGTGCCGAATTGCGATCGCTCGATTCGCTCGATGACAATGTTCAGCGGCAGACTTATACGGAATTAGCGCGTTCGATGTTTCTGTTGAAGGAGATGATTTATGTTCGTTAGTCGTCGACGATATTTAGAAACGGCTTCAACCGGATTTGGCGCCACCGTGCTGGCCGCGATGATGTCCGGTGGTCGAACCTTTGGATCGACGAGCGATGGCGTTGCCTTGCCTTCCGGCGCGGCGCTCGAAAGAACACACCGACCGCCGCGGGCAAAGCATGTCATCTTTTGCTACATGTCCGGGGGAGTGTCGCATGTTGATTCTTTTGACCCCAAGCCAGAGCTTTCGCGATTGCACGGCAAGCCGATGCCGGTGAAAGTGCAAAGGACGCAGTTCAACAACAATGGCAACGTGATGGCTAGCCCATTCAAGTTCAGCCAACACGGCGAGTCGGGACTTGAAGTTAGCGATATGTTTCCAAACATCGCAAGCGTTGCCGATGAGCTTGCCGTGATTCGATCGATGACGACAGCGGTAAACGAGCACGCACAAGGGAATTTCGTGATGCACAGCGGATTTCCCTTTATGGGGCATCCCAGTGCCGGTGCGTGGTGTTCATATGGTTTGGGTTGTGAGACCGACGAGCTGCCTGGATTCGTTGTCTTGCAAAGCCAAGGCGCGACGGCACCACACGGAGGCGTCAGCTTATTTAGCAGCGGCTATCTTCCGGCAGAGCATCAAGGGTCGATTTTGGTTGCCGATGCCGAGGACGCGATCCGAAACATTCGTCCGCTGGGTTTAGAAGCGATGCAACAGCGACGGTTAAGCCTGGCATCGGTGTTGGACAACCAATATGCCGCGATGACGCAGCATGACGCGCAAGTCGAAGCCGCGATCAAAAACTATGAAACGGCCTTTCGGATGCAAACGTCTGTGCCGGACCTTTGCGACCTGGCTGATGAAACGGAGGCGACCAAACGCGACTATGGTTTGGACTCGAATGATTCTCAGATGGCCGGCTATGGTAGACAGTGCTTATTGGCGCGGCGTCTGGTCGAAAAAGGTGTTCGGTTTATTGAATTGAGCTGCTTACCGCAAACCGTCGGCGGGGGGCAGGCACCCAATCCATGGGATCAACACAGTGGACTCGAAACCGGCCACAGGACGATGAGCCGACAAGTTGATCAACCGATCGCTGCGCTGATTAAAGATTTGCGACAAAGAGGCTTGTTGGACGAAACCTTGGTCGTATGGGGAGGCGAGTTTGGCCGAACACCGTTTTCGCAAGGCAGCAACGGGCGTGATCACAACCCGTTCGGTTTCAGCGTCTGGATGGCCGGCGGTGGAATCAAGGGCGGGGTGACGCATGGTGCAACCGATGAACTCGGCTACTATGCCGTCGAACACAAACAAACCGTGTATGACCTTTGGGCCACGGTCTTACATTTGCTTGGTGTCGATCACACCAAGTTAACGTACCGCTATAGCGGGCGTGATTTCCGGCTGACTGATGTCCACGGCGAAGTCATGATGCCGGTGATCGCATAGACGGACTTGGCAGATTTGTTCAAGTCCTTGGCCGTTGCGGATAGAAAATACTAGATCGACTGTTGTTCGGCGATCTCTGTTGAGTCCGTCAAACTGCTACGAGGCGTGCTCAGTTGCATGCCTTTTTCCCAGGGGAAGCGAATGATGAATGTGGTGCCGCTACCGACGGTGGATTGGACCGAAAGGCTTCCGCCGAGCTCCTCGCAGGCTGCCTTTACCGCACCGAGTCCGACACCTCGACCAGAATAATCGGTCGCCACATCGCGTGTTGAGAAGCCGTCGCTGAACATCGCTTTGATCAGATCTTCGTCTGTTTCACAAGGGATTCCCAACGAGGTCGCCTTGGTTCGGATGTTATCCCAGTCCAAGCCTCGGCCGTCGTCACTGAGTTGAATTTCGATCCAGCCGTTTTTGACATCGCTAGAGAATCGCAGATGTCCAGATTCTTCTTTTCCTGCAGCGGTGCGTTCATCAGGCGATTCCAACCCATGATCAACTGCATTTCGAACAATGTGCACAAGCGTTGGCCAGAATGACTTCAGGCGTTCGCCAGGGACACAAAGGCCTCCATCATCGGTATGCACTTGCACAACACGGTCGAGCTGAACAGCAATTCTGGCCGCATGGTCAGCAAGTCGTTTCAGTTGTAGGTCAACCGGTTCCAGCAAACAGTGCTCGACGAATGGCAGAATGTCGCTGTATTCCGCTTCGCTGCGTAGCAGGTCGACGACGTGTTCCAGTTCAGATCGTGTGACCTGGATGGTTCCCTGGTTGCATGTGTCCAGGAAGGTTCCCATGCGATTCAAACCGTCATCCCAAACCCCTCGAAGTGATTCGACTTCGATATCACTCGGCAGGCGGTTTTCGTCTTCCAGAACGGATTCCAACTCGTGAATGAATTTGGCAATCGAACGGAATCCGATGATCGCGCAGTTACCTTTGATGGTGTGGATAATGCGTCGAGATGTGATCAAATCTTTGGCGTGTTTGACGTCTTCGATCAGCTTGTTGCATTCACGAATGGAATCACAGAACCCATCGCGATCCTTTAGTAGGTTGCCGATGACGTCCTGCAATTCTTTGATCGCTTGTTCTGCACGTTCCGCTTCCAGCTGTGCGGTGATGTCTTTGACGATAATCAGGACACGGTTTAGCGTTCCGTCAGTCGAGACTTCGCGATAGTCAAGTTCGTAGGTTCGATCGTTGTGGTCCAAGCGTGAAGGGGCCTGCGCGGCAGCAACTTCGAATGGGAAAATTTCCGAGACGATTTGCTCGAAGCCCATCCAGAAGTCGTCTGACAGAGAAGAGTCTTCGCCCGCAAGGTAGTCCCAGAACTTGGCATTTTCTGAAGGTTCGCCAAACCATTCGACAACTGCCTTGGAGCGTTCCGGCAGGATGCTTCCGTCGGTGTCGACAGTGAAGATCCCGTCACCGGTGCTATCAAGTACCAATTGCAACGATGCGGTTCGTTGTTTGACCGCTTGTTCCAGGCCGCTGTTCACTTCGGCAAGGCTGTTGGACAGGTCGCTTAGCTTTTGGTTTTGGGTGCGTAAATCCAGCACACTGGTGCGAACTCGGATCGCCGCGATCACCATGCTTGCCAAACCAATCAGGACGATCAGGCCGGTTGCCGTGCGACTGATCACGATTGTGCTTTCAGCCGTTTGGCTGGTGTTTTCGGCGAATGCTTCGGAAAACGCTGTCAGTTCCGACGTGCATTGCTGAAGAGCATGCGCCGACTGTTCGGCACGTCGCTGTACATCATAAAGGTCAAGGGTCCGTAGCAGGATCTCGCGACGTTTCGATGCCAAGGTTTGGTTCGAGCCAGAGGCGTCGATTCGCGAGATCAATTGGTTGGTTAGCTTCTTGAGCATTTCCAACCGATCTCCGAACGCTTCATCGGTTAAGACGCGTTCGATCTGATCGAGTGACTTTTGCAGTTTCTGTGTGGTTTGTGCGACTTCGTTGGCCGACAGCGAATTAAGTACATCAATGTTCTTGGCAGCCGCGATGCGACCGGCAAGCGCATTGAGCTGTTGCGCCGAAAGGTTGAATGCATCGATCGCTTCGGTTTGGATTCGGGTATCACCGACGATCAAACCTCGGACATGGTCGTCGTGAGGTTCGCCAGTGGCGAGGTGGTGTGCGATTTCACGCATCTCCAGCACGTAGTTCAATCGCAGGATACCGGAGATCGCGGCTGTTTCTTGCAACAGTAAATTCAGGTCGGCATCGATTCCAGAATGCGATTTTTGGAATTGCGAACCCAACTCGTCGGTTTGTTTGGCAATGTCAAAGAGATGCTGACGTGCTTGCAGGAATCCATCAACTTCGTCGTCCAAACGCGATGCCGCTTCTTTCGGGAAACGCGGGTTTGAAACGATCTCAGGGTCGCCGAGTTGATCGTGCAATCGCTCCAATGTATTTAGTGCGACGCTTTCGTCGTGCTTGTCGTTTTCAAGCTGCTCAATTTCGTTGCGATTGAGTCGCTCGAGATTGCTTTGGCTCAAGAACATTCGGCCGACCGAGTCGTTCAGTTCGACCAATTGACTTTGGATGGGGACCACATCATCGGACAATTGCGTAATCGATTTGCCCAAGGTGTGTTGGACGACGCATATCGTGACGATCATGCTTGCAAGAACGAACGCCCCGAGCGCGGCGATCGTCTTGACGTTGCGTTCAATATTACTTCCGGAATTCAGGGTCACTGGTACGTCTCCTCAACCGTATATTGGTCTGCGTCAACGATCGCTTGGTTCCAATCTTCTAGCAGTATCAGTTGCCCGTCGCGAATCGACGTTGGCCAGATTTGATGACTGAACTGGTGCTCGTCTTTGGATAGTTGGTGTTTAAACCCAAGACCCAAATCGATTGGTTTTCCACTTTCGATCCCATCAATAAAACTTTCCGCGCTCGCATCGGGGCCTGCCAATTGCAGCCCTTCGACAAATGCTTTTGCGACAAGGAAGCCTTCTAAACTGACAAAGTTCTGACTTTCGGCAGGAACAATGCGGCGAAATTCGATTGCCGCATCGGTGTTGCTTGTTGGTGTCGGTACGACTTGTGTGATGATGACTCCGTCGCCCTGGTCACCCAGTTCCGCGACCAGCGATGAACTCCCAACGAATGACACGTTCAGGAACACCGGATTAAAGAAGTGCTGACGAGCGGTTTTGATGAACTTCGCACACGGTTTGTAGGCCCCGACCATGATGACCGCTTTGACAGATTCGCGTGGATCCATCAAGCGGCTTAAGCCGTCTTCGATGTCAACGGTGTTGCGGGTGTAGCGCCCGTGTGGAAGATACTCTGCGTCCTCAAAGCCAATTTCTTTTAGTGCTTTGACGGCGCCTTTCCAACCGGCATCGCCATAAGCGTCATTTTGAGTGAAGAAGCCAACCTCGCTTGGCGAGATGCCCAGTTCTTTAACAACACCCTGAATCATCTTTGCCGTCTCTTCGGCATATGACGCACGGTAGTTGATCACGTACCGGTCCGGAGGCGATTTTCGCAGTAAACCCGCGCCGGTGAACGCACCGAACATCGGGATCTTTTTCTCGTTTGCGATCGGTACTGCGACCGCAGCGGTTGGCGTTCCGACGTTTCCGATCACACACATGACATCGTGCTGGTCAATCAACGTCCGCATATTCGGAGCCGTCTTGCTGGGCTCGTACGAATCGTCTAACGCGATCAGTTCCAGCGCTCGTCCGTGGACGCCCCCACGATTGTTAACGTAGTCGAAGTATGTTTCGATCCCCAGCCGCATCCCGTTTCCAAGCGCGCTCGCCGGTCCCGAAAATGCAGCGGACATTCCGATTCGCCATGGTTCGCCATTGACCGGCTTGTCTGGATCGTTTGCCTTGGTCGGGCAAACTCCAATCAAACTGAATGTGACTACAGCGATGAAGGTGAGGTGTGTTGAGTCGAATTTAAAGAACCGTGGCATGGTAGCTCCAGTCGGTCGCCAGAATCCATGTGTTTGTCGTTCCGGATCGGTGCGGAATGATTCCATGGTCAACTTGGGGTATCGAAAGATACTTGTCGAAGAAACATTGTCGCCTTTGTACAGGGGTTCTCCCTTAGAGCGGCTGAAACGGCCCCCCTGAAAGGCCTGATGTAAGGAGTTGCCTTACAAGTTTGCTTCAGCCGCCGAACTCGTGCAATTAAATGTAGGTCTGCTTTGGTGTTTGATGAATAGGCTGTTTCAAAGACATTCCAGATGCGTCTGGCGAAGGTTAGCCAACCTGCTCTTGCGGAGGAGTCAGATGCCTTGATAAACGCTAGCAGTTAGCCCCACTAATTGCTCGACTTGTGTCAACCAAACTTCATGCACCAGATGTTTCTCCGTCGTTATCAACGATTCGCACCAGCGTTTATTTTTGGGATCATGATCCTGGCCCTCTGCTCCGGATGTGCGACTTTGGTTAGCGAAAGACGCTATCCGGTGACGATCGACAACCCGCCTGGCCCGACTTATTTTTCTGTCATTGACCAGGAGAATAATGTCATTCAACAGGGTGTGACTCCTCAGCAGGTCACTCTCGATGCCAAACGCTATCCCTTCATTCCCGCGAAATACTCGGTCGTTTTCGCAGGCGGTTCCAACACAAGTCAAACAAAAGAAATCAGGGCAAAACCTGATCCCTGGATTGTTGGAAACTTAGTTGTTGGGGGCGTTCCCGGGATCATCGTCGATGGGGCGAGCGGGGCAATGTACAAGCTTCCCAAGAAGGTCGAAGGGTTTGTCCCGACCCAAGCGACGATCACCGATGCTGGACAAGGCGCGACTATTGCCAACGCGGTTGCCTTTGGAACGCCCGCCAATTCGGTTGCCCAGCCAGCAGAATCGACCGTCGTTTCGGCTCAACTAAGTGATGAAAACGACGGCATCGGCACTCAACAAGTTCCGGTTCGTACCGCATCGGCGATCGGATCGGAAAGGATTACGCAGTAGCGGTTGGCTTGCTAAAAGCCATGTCGATCATCGCCAGCGTTGTTGGCTAGCGAAAGCGGACTTGCTGAACTTCACCACTGCGAAGGTCGACGTGTTGACCATTGTGTTGCAAACGCAGCGAACCGTCATCGGAGATACCAAGGCAGTGGCCTTCGATGATTTGATCGTTTTGACGAAGTGAGATCTGTCGTCCCGACAATGCACATCGCGAGCGATAGGACTGAATCAATCGATTGCGTGATGATGCCGCATCGTCACCGGTCGTTTCATCAATCAGTTCTAAAACCGACGTGACGATCGATTGAAGTAGGTCTTCCCGGCAAATGCTCCGCTGGGCAATCTGGGTCAGTGCGACAGCGGACGTTTCCGTGTCGGTCAATTCGGGTGCCCGATCGATGTTGATGCCGATTCCGATCACCATCCGGTCAGGCGCTGAGGCAGATGTCTCGATCAGGATTCCACCAAGCTTTCGTAGCTGTGGGGTGGTTGGAGTGGTTTCAACGATGCAGATGTCGTTGGGCCATTTCAGCGATACCTTTAACGGTGCACAGCTATGTTCGATCCCTTGCGCGACTCCGATGCCGGCTGCGATTGAGATTAGTGTCGCGTTGGGCGATCGAACGTCAAAGCGAATCAGTAGCGAAAAAGTCAGCGAGTCGTGGCTGCTGAGCCATTGATTACCTTGGCGTCCGCGTCCAGAGGTTTGTCGATCGGTCAGGAACAGCTTGGGAAGGTGACTTTCATTCGCGAGACCGGATTGGACATCGTTTAGCGCGTCGGTGTTAGTCGATAAAGTTTCGTCGGCGTAGCGACACGATCCGATCACACCATCGCTGAGCAGTTCTGTGACTGCCAGACGCATGCGCGCTTCGGTTTCACCAACACAGTCTAGAAAGGCATCCACGATCCGAACGTCGCCAAAAAAGTCAGAAGGAACAGAAGCAGCAACCCGGCAGCGACATACCGCCAAAGTTTTGGGATGTCATCAATCGCACGTCGATTGCCAAATTCACGCTCAATGTACTCTTCGTAATCAAAGCCGTCTTCGTCTTCTTCTTCGTCGTACGACATCGGTTTATCGGACTGTGATCGAATAGTCTGGCAAGCTGTAATAGATCATTCGAGCGTATGCACGCAACGAATCGTCCAGGGATTCACCAAAGTGTACCTGGGCTTGAAAGTGTACCCGGGCATGAAGACGATCAAAGGCATGGAGCTTGTGTTTAGAATCCAGTTCGATTCGCGAGAATTCGAGGCGATGGTGGCTCGTTGATGATCAAGAGATTTTGAAAATCAAACGTCGTCCCCATGCAAAAGCCTTCCCTGGTCAAATGGGGTGGGCTGCGGTTAAACTGTGGCCGCCGAAGGGGGCTTCAAATAGAGCCGAACAGGCTTTCAGGCAAACCGGGGTAGTAGCTCAGTCGGTTAGAGCACGCGACTCATAATCGCTTGGTCGGGGGTTCAAGTCCCTCCTACCCTATTGATTTCTGGTTCGAGGCGTTTTTTGCGTTGAAATGCAAAAATGCTAGCGATCAAAACCAGAGGGCAATCCACGTTAAACGGTTGGACGATCGCATCCGGATCGGTAGATTGGCGGTATGGATGCCACCGCTAGAAAACTACCGACAATTCGTCAGCTGCCTCCCAATTTGATCAATCAGATTGCGGCAGGTGAAGTCATCGAACGTCCCTCTTCGGTCGTCAAAGAGCTGCTGGAAAACAGCGTCGATTCTGGAGCAACACGGATCGAGGTTTCTATCGTTGGCGGCGGGACCGAAATGATCCGCATCAGCGACAACGGCTGCGGCATGACGGCGGAACAGTTGCCGCTGGCTTTGGCCAGCCACGCGACAAGCAAGCTTCCCACTGACGAGGCCCTTTTTCACGTCAGCACTTTAGGGTTCCGCGGTGAAGCTCTCGCATCGATCGGCAGTGTTTCGCAGCTGACCATCCGCAGCCGAGTCGATGGCGACGATGCCGGCAACGAAATTCAAGTTCGCGGCGGAGTTATCGATCCACCCGTGCCATGTGGCTGCGGCGTCGGCACGGTGATGGAAGTTCGCAACCTGTTTTTCAATACGCCGGTCCGGCATCGCTTCCTAAAAACGGCACAAACGGAAAAAGGGCACATCGTCGAAGCGTTCACAAGGATCGCGCTGGCGAATACGCATGTGCATTTCGTGCTCAACAATAATGACAAGCCGCTTTATGATTTGCCCGCTACTGAACGATGGAGTGAGCGAATTGAAGCATTCTTTGGCAGCGAGATCGCCAGCTGTCTGATCCCGATCAACAGCGATGACGCCCAGATCAAAGTGTCCGGCTATGTCTGTGATCCGTCGGTGAGCCGGGGGAATTCGCGGATGCAGTATCTGTTTCTCAACGGTCGGCATATCCGTGATCGATCATTGCAGCATGCCTTGGGCGAGGCCTACCGAGGGTTGTTGATGGTGGGGCGACATCCGGTCTGTTTTCTGCAGATGAGGATGCCCGCGGAAATGATCGACGTGAATGTGCACCCAACCAAGTTAGAAGTGCGGTTCACCGATGGCGGCCGCGTCTACAGTCGTCTGCTGCAAACGCTTCGACATCATTTTCTGACAACCGATATGACTCAGCGAGTCGGCCCGCCCCCACAATCGGATACGACTCCACAGCCCGAACCGGTTCTGAACCGGAGCGAACAAGCACACCGCCAATCGGTGATCGAATGGGCGCGGACGGGACGGTCACCCGATCAAGTCTTTGTCGCTCCCAATCGTGGCGGCGATAACTTTTCGGTGGACGCCGCATCGGTGCCCGGAGGAAATGCCGGAGATGCCGCGGCGCGTTCGATGCCTTCGTTCGGAGCGACGCCGGACTTTAAGCCTTTCCCGTCAGGACAGAGTATGCCGGGACAGGGGATACCCGGCCAGATTGCTTCGGAGCATTCCGGTCCGGCACCGGATCCATTGCTGGCCCCCTGGGACAACCCCGATGCTGATGTCACGTCCGCATCACGCAATGATCATCCGAGTGTTTGTTATTTGGGTTTCCAGGTCCACAATCGATACTTGGTAACCCAGGATGAAAAAGGCATGGTCGTGATCGACCAGCACGCGTTGCATGAACGTGTGTTGTATGAACGTGTTAAATCGAAAGTGCTCGATAGCGGTCAGCCATTAGAGTCGCAGGGGTTGTTGGTCCCCGAGCCGGTTTCGTTGACCGCAGATGAGCGGACAGCAGTCTTGGAACATCAAGAAACGCTGAAGCAGATCGGGATGGAGGTTGAGGAGTTCGGCGGCGAAACCGTCGTAATACGCTCTTACCCTGCAATGCTGCGAAACAAGCCGCCGTCAGAGATGCTGCGGACGTTGATGGAGTCGGTCCTTGGCGGAGGGAAAAAACCCGAGCCGATCGAATTGCTCAATCACCTGCTATCGACAATCGCCTGTAAAGCGGCGGTTAAAGCGGGCGATCCGTTGGCACCGGAGGAGATCGAATCTTTGCTTGAGCAGAAAGATCTCTTCAACGACACACATCATTGTCCTCACGGACGCCCGACGGCACTATTTTTCAGTCGCGACGAATTGGACCGAATGTTCGGGCGATTGGGGCCGCGAGGACGAGTTTAGGGGATCACCACGGATGCGGTCTTCAATATCCAGTGTGGCATCGTCGTGTGATGTCGTTTTGCGAGATCACCGCCTCCGCCTATTCAGTGGTGG
This sequence comes from Stieleria sp. JC731, assembly GCF_020966635.1. Lineage (NCBI taxonomy): Bacteria > Pseudomonadati > Planctomycetota > Planctomycetia > Pirellulales > Pirellulaceae > Stieleria > Stieleria sp. JC731. The sequence goes on from NZ_JAJKFQ010000001.1 coordinate 584,035, forward strand.
AGGCGTTTATCACCGCGATTTGGAATTTCTTTTTGTCGCCGATTTGCATTTGGGAAAAGACGCGACATTCCGCAAGCATGGTTTGCCGGTTCCCAGTGGCGGATGTGCCGCAACGCTGTCCAAGGTCGAATGCCTGATCGAACAGTGTCGTCCTTCGCATCTGTATTTGCTCGGTGACATGTTTCATGCACGATCTTCGGTGTCAGACGAAGTTAACTTGGCGATGGGATCATTTCGCAAGCGTTGTGGCGATCTGTCGATGACGTTGATTCGCGGCAATCACGACGCCTCGTTTTCGAAACTGCCCAAGGCATGGGGCATCGAATCGTCAGCTGAAAACGTGCCGATCGAAAACCTGCGTCTGTGCCATCATCCCGTTGAAATGCGAGATGATGAAGGCTTGGCTTTGGCGGGGCATTTACATCCGTCGTATTCGCTACAAACCGCAACCGAGCGACTGGGGCGACTGCCATGTTTTTGGTATTCCCGTGGATGTTTGGTGTTGCCAGCGATCGGTGAATTTACCGGAACCTACGGAGTACGGCATCAATCGGCGGACGATCGAATCTGGGTTTCGGCTGACGAAGTCATTCTGGAAATCCCTCAGTGATTCGACCTTTGATCGCTATGCGGCCCGATCGTGATGTTTGATCGACAGAATGTTCGCCTGGGCTGACCGTAGCCTTGGTGATGCGCTACAATGAAGTAATTGCAGTTCTTCATAGAAGTGGCGCATCGATGCAAAACGAACCCACCATCATCTTGTCTGGAACGGATCCCGATTTACCGCGCAAATTGCCGTCGGGGCTCGGTCGATATAAAGGTCGACGTCAGGTCGGCCGCGGCGGAAACGGTATTTTGGAAGGCGCTTTCGATCCGGTGACCGGTCGGACGGTGGCGATCAAGATGTTGCCGTTCGATATTCATGCCGTCCCGAACGAACGCCGGCGATTGCTGCGAGAGGCTCGCGTTACGGCGCAGCTTCAGCACCCAAACACGGTGCCTGTGTACGAGATCGGAAATGATTTGGTCCACGGCATTTACTTCACAATGAAGTTGATTTCGGGTGAGAATCTGTTCGAAATTCTTAAGCGGATAGCGACCGGAGATACCCAGACGGAGCAGGCGTATCCGGCGGCCCGAAGGGTGTCCGCCTTGATCGGCGCTTGCCGTGCCCTCGCGTACGCCCATGCCCGCGGCGTGATTCATCGCGATGTCAAACCGGAGAATATTTGGCTCGGAAATTTTGACGAGGTGTATTTGCTGGATTGGGGGACCGCGAAAGTTTGGGGGTCGATGGATGACCAGACGGTGGTCCGCTACGACGCGACCGAGCTGAAGAAGGCGGAGGAAGAACAGCAATTCCAAACCCTCACCGGGGGTGGACAGCGTCCCGGAACCCCACTGTATATGTCTCCCGAACAAATTCAGGGGACACGCAGTATTGATGAACGCAGCGACATCTTTAACGTGGGTGTCTGCATGTATGAATTGTTGGCGATCCGCGAGCCGTTTCGGGGTGCCAATATCGATCAAACGTTCCGGAATATCATTCACGGCGAAGTCCCACCACCGAGTGAACTGGCACCGGACCGGAATATTCCCAAGATCGCTGACGAAGTCGTGATGCGAGCGTTGCAGAAACGACCGGCAGCCCGATTCCAAACAATGCGTGAAATGATCGAAGCAATTCATGATGTCGTTCAGCAGCTCGATCAGGACTGATCCGAATTCATGTGTGGAATCACTGGAGCCGTTTGGCTGGACGATCGAGCCGCCGTCGATCAGTCTCTCTTGTCAAAAATGACCGATGCGATCGCGCATCGTGGGCCTGACGACGACAAACATTGGATTGACCCAAACCAGATCGATGGGCAAGGCCGAAAGTACGGCGTGGCACTTGGCTTTCGTCGACTTTCGATTATCGATGTTGCCGGTGCTGCTCAGCCGATGGCGAACGAAGACGGCGCCGTGCAGTTGGTCTTCAATGGCGAAATCTATAATTACAAAACACTTCGTCGTCGTCTTGAAGGAAGCGGGCACCGCTTCAAAACCGATGGTGACGGTGAGACTATCGTTCACCTTTACGAGGACTTGGGCACCGGTTGCTTTGCCGAACTGAACGGCATGTTTGGGATCGGTCTTTGGGACCGTCGCCGTAGTCGATTGGTCCTCGCTCGTGATCGCATTGGACAGAAACCCGTCTACTATGCGTTTGATGGGCAACGTCTTGTCTTTGGCAGCGAACTGAAATGTTTGGCCGCTGTTGATGGCGTTTGTCAGGAGCTTGATCCCGCCGCCATCGATGAGTTTTTAACTTATCAGTACGTCCCCTATCCTGGAACGATCTGGAAAGGCGTTCGAAAGCTGCCGCCGGGACATTACCTTGTTTTTGAAAAGGGGCAGCTAAGCGTTCATCGCTACTGGGACTTTGATCCGACGGTTGAAAAACCGATCAGTCATCAAGCCGCTGTCGAAACGTTGCGAGAGCTGCTGACCGATTCGGTTCGCTATCGTTTGCAGAGCGATGTGCCGTTGGGATCTTTTCTATCGGGCGGGATCGATTCTTCCTTGATAACCGCGATCGCCGCGTCGCAGCGTGAAGAGCCAATTCGGACATTCAGTATTGGCTTTCCGGTCGCCGATTTTGACGAAACCGCTCATGCTGCCGAAGTTGCCAAGCACCTTGGGACGAATCATCAGCGTTTCGAAGTCAAGCCGAGCGGTGCGCAAGTCATCGAGAAATTGGTTTGGCATTTTGATGAGCCCTTTGGTGACTCATCCGCGGTTCCCACATGGTACTTGTCGGAGTTAACCCGTCGTGAAGTCACGGTGGCGCTATCCGGTGACGGCGGTGATGAGCTGTTCGCCGGCTATGAACGTTATCGTGCATTGTGGTTAAGTGTTCGACTTCGGCGAATGTTCCCCATCCATCGGGTTCCTGGTATCGGATTGATTCAACGTTTGCCCGACAACAACAAGCAGTATTCGCTTGTCCGCCGTGCAAAACGGTTCTTCGAAGCGTTGGATCAAACCGAAGCCCGTCGATATCTCAATTGGCTGCAGATTTTCCCCGAACGGATGCGAGCGGAACTGTACACCGACGACTTCGTTTCGCAGCTTCCTGGTGAAGATCCCTTCGAGTTTTTAGATTCGGTTTGGAAGCGGACCGACGGTCGTGATGTTGTTAGCCGAGCATCGATCTCTGACCTGTTGAGCTACTTGCCGTGCGACTTGTGCACGAAGGTTGATATCGCATCGATGGCTCATTCGCTGGAAGTTCGCCAGCCGATGCTCGATCATCGTGTTGTCGAGTTTGCGGCTTCATTGCCGGTGGATCTGAAGTTCCGTGGTCGGCGTGGGAAGTTACTGTTGGAAGACGCGTTTGGAGACATGATCCCGCGTTCGATTTTTCACCGTCGAAAGATGGGGTTTGGCATTCCGATCGGGCAGTGGTTTCGGGATGAGCTGAAACCGATGGTCCACGACACATTGCTTGGTGCGGATGCAAAGATCGCCCCGTTTTTCCGACGTGAGATGGTGGAGCGGTTGGTTGGTCAGCATGAACGCATGGAGAATAACCACGGTTACCGGCTGTGGAATCTGTTGATTCTGGAACAGTGGTTGCGGCAGTGGGCATAGCCGGCTGACGGGAGTTTGATTCACCGTCGCTAACGCGCCAGCGGCAGGTATAGGCATCCTGAGCCGAAACGCGCTAGCGTCGGTTGAGTGGACTGTGAGTATGTCCGGGAAGTAACCGCACGCTGGCGCGTGGCGGCTGATGATGGTTCGGCCACTACGCCACGCCTGTCGTTTGATCAGCCGCTGGCGCCAGCCCGCGGTTATCAGCATGCGCTCCCGGACACATAGCCGTGCGCTAACGCGCCAGCGGCTGATAGGGGCATCCTGAGCCGAAACGCGTTGGCGTCGGTTGAGTGGGTTGCTAGTACGTCCGGCATATAACCGCACGCTGGCGCGTGGCGGCTGATCATGGTTCGACCATTACGCCTGTTGTTTTATCAGCCGCTGGCGCCAGCCCGCGGTTATCAGCATGTGTTCCCGGACACGTAACCGTACGCTAACGCGCCAGCGGCTGATAGGGGCATCCTGAGCCGAAACGCGTTAGCGTCGGTTGAGTGGGCTGCCAGTACGTCCGGGAAGTAACCGCACGCTGGCGCGTCGCGGCTGATGATGGTTCGGCCACTACGCCTGTTGTTTAATCAGCCGCTGGCGCCAGCCCGCGGTTATCGGTATGCGCACCCGGACACATAACCGCACGCTGGCGCGTTGCGGCTGATGGTGTTTGAGTGTCATCAACCGTCGCTATCGCGATGCGGCTCAGTATGTTTTGTTTCCTGAGCCGTTTTGGCGCTAGCCACGGTTTCGTGAGCCTGTTGGTACTGTGGACACATAACCGCAAACTAACGCGCCAGCGGCTGATCGATCATCGCTATTCATGCACGAACGTGACTTCTTCACTTCGGATCGCAATCGACTCGGGCAAATCACGTGCGTCGATTTGCAATAGCAAGGTGTGTTGGCCGGCGGGAAGTTTGATCAAGTCCTTGGTGGTGCCTTGCTCTTTACCATCGATCCAAACATTTGCTTCGTCAAAATTGTCGATGCTGAACTTTGCAACGGTGTCCGAGCTAACTTCGATTTTCGTTCGCAAATAAATGTTGACCAACGAAATGTGCCGTGGCTGTGCGGTCAGTTGTTGCAAGGTCTCGCGTTCGATCTTTCCACTGACGCGTGATTGCAACGGCTTCCAGCCCTCGATCGCTTTGCCAGCGATGATGTCACCATTTCCTTGCTGCTCGATTCGGTGTGTCCCGGCAAAAACTTCCAGCACACGAGCGACGGTTTGGCGGCTGGCATCAAAATCGCCGGGTTTACCCAAACGCGTCAAAAACTTGATCAAATCCAATTGATCTTGTTGTGGGATCCGATCCAGCAACGCCGCTGGCATCAAGGATTTACCCTGTTTGACTTGAACGATTTCGTCGCGTGGAAGCCGGACGGTTTTGCCGGTGGCATCGCGTAGCACCATCTCATCATCCGTACTGCCTTGTTCAATTCCGGCAAAGACTTGTCCAGAATCATTGAGTACGGTTACCGAGTGAAAGTTCTCTTTGATTTTTGCATTCGGATCAAACAGAGATTCGATGATGTAATCGATCGGCGCTCCGGCTCCGAGGCTGGTCATATCTGGGCCGACCTTGCCACCAACGCCACCGATCGCATGGCACGTTGTGCACTGCAAGCTTTGGCGTCGGTAAACCAATTCGCCGCGGTGTGGATCGCCTTTCAATTCGACTTGTTGGCGAATCTCACGAGCGCGTTCGGGTGACCACGCAGCGGCCGTCATGGTCAAGCCACTTTGCGGCATCAGGGCGTCGATCAGTGGGCCCGTGGATTTGCCGATTTCGTTGGCAGCACGAATACCAGCTCGTGCCGCGACTTGGCTGATTCCATCCGTCGGCATGGAACTGACCAGTAGCTTTTCACCATCCTTAGCGGACAGCATCGAACGCCACAGCCCTATCGCTGCTGTTTCGTCTTCGATACCAGCAAGGGTGCTATAAAACGGCTTGATCGCTCGGTTCGCATCCATGACGGCTAGAGCAGCAATGGATGCGTTGCGGATCGATCCGGAATTCGAATCACCGGCCAAGTTGACCAGTGCATCGGCAGCATTCTTGTTTCCTCCGGATCGAAGTGAATCGATCGCCTTTAGCCGCACCGAATCGGCTTCGCTGTCATCTTCGGCGATCTCGACGAGTTGTGGAACGAGGAAGCCTAAACGCCAAGCACCAATCAGCTCGATTGCCGACGTGCGAACTGCCGGATCATCATTCTTGAGAAGTGATCGAAGGCCACGGCCAGGGGAATCGATCTTGGGCATGATCTTGCGGAACTTTCTTGCATTGGCGACCGCTGTTAATGCACGGACCAACGCAGGATTACTAAAGTCACCTGCCATCGCTTGTTGATAGAGCGACGCGACCTCGTTTTCGCCGCCAGCCTTGGCAATCAGTTCGATCCAAGGTCCCTTTCCATCCTTTGGGATTCCGTTGTTTGCGAGGTAATCGCTTAGGAAGCGACTCGCTTTATCTGCGGGGACACTGGTCAATAGAAATTCCAGTTGCTTCTGCCCGAGGCTTTGGTTGCCGCTGGGGTTGTTCAGGTCTGCAATCAATGCATCCGCGTATTGGTCGACGTTGTTAAACAACGCGTGAGCAATAAAACGGTCGCTGGGTTGCTGTAGCGATTGAAGTGAAAGCTTGATCGCGTCGAGGGTTCCGATCTTGTTCAAGGCACAAATGGCTTCGAGCCGAACACGCGGATCGGAATCAACGACTAATTTTTCTAGCCAAGCGATTGCTTTGGCGGCATCGATCGATGCGGCAGGATTGGCGTAGTCAGCCCAGTCACCGAGGATGCGAGTGGCCGAAGTCCGTGCGTCGCTATCTTCGCTTTGCAACGAGGTTTCGAGCCATTTGGGATTTGGTTTTCCCAACGCTGCAGATAGCAATGCCACATCGATGTGGTCACGCGGTGTCTTCGTTTGCGACCAGATCGATGCCAGCTGTTGCAGCGTCTGTTCGCCTCGTTCGATCAGTACACGTCGTGATTGATCGCGGAGATAACGATCGTTGCCGAACAGGTTCGTGACCAGCACGCTGTCACTTTGTTCTCGCAAGTTTGTCGGTTGCCGAGTCGGCTGATCTTTGACCGCGATTCGCCAGATTCTTCCGTGCCAGCGGTCGCGACGTGGGTCGCGGAAGTCGACTTCACCGTGGTTGATGATGGGGTTCGACCAGTCGGCAACGTACAACGCACCATCCGGGCCTTGCTTGATATCGATCGGACGGAAGGTGCTCGCATTGGTGCGCAGCAAGTCGCTTTGCTGCGTGGTCACGAATCCGGATTCAGACTCCGACAGAGTGAAGCGGGTGACACGATTGGCACGAAAGTCACATGTGACGAAAGAACCCTGCCAGTCGTCGGGAATGCTGTCACCTTGGACAATTTCACCACCGCAGAATTTGGGATAATTTCCGGGGCTAATCAAATCCAAAACTTGGCGGGCACCGGGGGTAGGATTAAATGTTGCCCCGGGAAATACATAGGCGATTCCTTGGAAACCGGCACCATCGGTCATGAACGAGTTGCCGTGTTGATCGAATTGGTGGCCCCAAGGGTTCCATAAACCGTGGAAGAAGATATCCATGCGGCGGTGGCTTGGATCGAACCGAAATCCGCCTCCGGCTTTCAGTCTGGCAACGCCATGGGGTGTTTCCGCATCGGTGCGTGTATACACCGACTGGTTCATGTAAAGCCTTCCGTCCGGACCGAAATTCAGGGTGTGTAAATTGTGGTGAGTGTCCTCGGTACCAAATCCGCTGAGCACACGATCGCGGCGGTCCGCCTTGCCGTCTCCGTCGGTGTCTTCGAGGAACAGCAAGTCAGTGCTTTGAGCGACATAAACTCCATTGCCGGACGGTGCGATACCGGTTGGGATCAGCAACTGGTCAGCGAAGACCGTGGATTTGTCGGCTTTGCCGTCGTTGTTGGAATCTTCCAAGACCAGCACTTTGTCTGGCAGCGACTGCCCGACCTCGATCATCGGGTAGGCTTCGCTGCTAACAACCCATAGCCGACCTTGTGGATCGAAGTTCATGTGGATCGGCTTGTTCAGCATTGGGTTTTCAGCCCAAAGTGAAACTTCCAAGCCATCGCCGACGACGAATTCAGGATGAGGTTGGGGAGTGAACTCGGCGTATTGGGATTCAATTTGGGGATTCGATTCGTTTGAATCGGCTACCTTCAATGCACGCAGTTTTGCGATCTTGGCTTCCTCGGCTTCGATTAACGGATCGAACTGAGGAATCTCGACGGCGTTTTGACCTTGCTCGTGTTTTCGAAAGCCAAAGACATAAGCCATGTTGGCGGGCCGAGAGCGGTGAAACCAAAGTCGGTTCTTTTCCAAGATGACTTTGCGTAACGATTCGACAGGACGACCTTCTTTCCAGTCTTGGTGATCAAAGCCCAGTGATTGAGCAATCGTTGAAGCAGCGGTTTTGTAGCCTTGATTATTGAGGTGAACGGCGTCTTTGCGTTCGTCGGCGTTTGACGCTGTGTCTAGCAAGTTGACGGACTTGCTGTCGTATTTGTCTGCGACGTTAAAGACGACGTCGGCGAATCGATCAATCATTTCGCGTGTGACGGCGGATTCACCCACCGGCGAAATCGGAGTCAGGAAAATCAGTTGGCAGTCGGCGTTCGATTCGCGAAGACGTTTTGCCAGTCGGTCCAACTGAGCCTCGAAATCGGCCGTGGCCTGTTGCAATGTCCGTGTCGATGTTGGGTTCTTTGCCTCGGCCGCATAGTCAAGAGCGTTCGCCATCCCGTAGCCGATGATCGCGACGGTCGGTTTGGTCAGGTCGATTTGCTTTTGAAGTTGTTTCCAACCTTCGTCCGCCGGTTCGTGTCCGGCTTGTAGAAGGCTGAGTCCGAATCGAGAATCGCCAGCGGGGGTGTCGCCGTTCCAGCCAAGGTTTCGGAACGTCACATGGTCCAGTGGATCGGCCGTGGTGAGCATCGTTTCGATCCAGCCGAAGTATTGCTCTTGCTCAATGAGTCCGTCGCCGATCATCACGACACGATCGCCATCCGCAAATTGTGTCGGGGGAACGGTTGTCAGCTGTGAATAGGCCGAGGGGACGGGGAGGCCGGTTAGAAGTGTGGCGGCTAAGATCGCACAAGCCAGCTTGGGGCGTCGTCGTATCATCGATCGTTTTGCAAGGAGGGCGTCGGGACTAGGAGAGGCGTCCTAGTATATCCCAACCCAACCCGCGCCGGTCAGAAGAGCCCGTTTTGGTCGGTCAACCGAGAAGACAATCCGTTAACCGTCGCGAGCGAGATGCGGCTGATAGGGGCATCACATGAGCCGAAACGCGCTAGCGTCGGTTGAGTGGGCTGCTAGTACATCCGGCATATAACGGCACGCTGGCGCGTTGCGGCTGATCATAGTTCGACCACTACGCCTGTCATTTAATCAGCCGCTGGCGCCAGCCCGCGGTTATCGGTATGTGTTTCCGGACACATAACCGTACGCTAACGCGTCGCGGCTGATAGGGGCATCACATGAACCGAAACGCGTTAGCGTCGGTTGATGGGGTGTTAGTACGTCTGGCACGTAACCGCACGCTGGCGCGTGGCGGCTGATGATGGTTCGACCATTACGCCTGTTGTTTAACCAGCCGCTGGCGCCAGCCCGCGGTTAACGGCTTATGCCCGGACACATAACCGTCGCTAACGCGATGCGGCTGATAGGGACATCCTGAGCCGAAACGCGCTAGCGTCGGTTGAGTGGGCTGCTAGTACGTCCGGAAAGTAACCGCACGCTGGCGCGTGGCGGCTGATCATGGTTTGACCATTACGCCTGTTGTCTAATCAGCCGCTGGCGCCAGCCCGCGGTTATCGGCTTATGCCCGGACACATAACCGTCGCTAACGCGATGCGGCTGATAGGGACATCCTGAGCCGAAACGCGTTAGCGTCGGTTGAGTGGGCTGCTAGTACGTCCGGGAAGTAACCGCACGCTGGCGCGTGGAGACTGACATGGTTCGACCACTACGCCTGTTGTCTAATCAGCCGCTGGCGCCAGCCCGCGGTTATAGGCATATGTCCGGACACATAACCGTCGCTAGCGCGATAACGGCTCAGTATGTTTTGTTCCTTGAGCCGTTTTGGCGCTAGCCACGGTTTCGTGAATTCAGATTCACTACGGCTGCAACACTAGCGACAGCCATGAAGCGCCTACAACGTTGCGATCGGGGTGTGACGCGGCAAATCGGATTGACTGCGGATCATCGATGCGACCAGAGCTGTCCAGCCGGTTTGGTGGCTCGCACCCAATCCACGGCCATTGTCCGCGTGGAAGTATTCATAAAACAGAATCAGATCTTTCCAGGCCGGGTCATTCGCATAACGAGTCTCTTCGCCATGCACCGCGCGAACTCCGTCAGCATCGCATTCAAACAATGAAATGCAACGGCTCTCGATTTCACGTGCGACTTCCATCAATGTCATCTGCTGTCCGCTTCCGGTCGGGCATTCGACGGTGAAGGAGTCTCCATAGAAAGCGTGATATCGTTTCAGGGATTGAATGATCAAGTAGTTCATTGGCAACCAGATCGGTCCACGCCAATTGCTGTTGCCGCCGAACATCGCACTGTCGCTTTCCCCAGGCACGTATCGAACTTCGTTTCGTGTCCCGCCAAAGTCAAACACAAACGGTTCCTTTCCATGAGCCGCCGAGAGGCTGCGGATCCCATAAGCCGAAAGGAATTCCGACTCGTCAAGCATCACATTGAGCAGTCGGCGGAAACGGTCTTCGCTGGGGATTGCCAACAGCCGCCGCGTGATCTGGTCCTCAGCGTCGGGACCTTCACCCTCTTGATAAGTCATGTGGGTCGATAGATCCGGACGGCTTGCCAGGAACCATTTCATTCGTCGCTTAAAGCCGGGTAGCTTTCCGATGATTTTCTCTTCCAAGATGACACCGGTCATCAACGGAAGCAGCCCCACGAGCGATCGAACGCGGATCGGAATCGATTTTCCGTCAACGTAAAGGTGGTCGTAGTAGAAGCCTTCTTCCTCGTCCCACAATCCTGAACCATCCATCGTGTTCATCGCTTCGGCGATTGCAACGTAGTGTTCAAAGAACTTGCTGGCCATGTCGCCATAGGCTTCGCTTTCGTCTGCAAGTTCGATCGCGATTCGCAGCATTGTGCCGCAATAGAATGCCATCCAAGCGGTGCCATCGGCCTGTTCAAGGTGACCATTGGGAAGCGGTTTGCTGCGGTCAAAGACTCCGATGTTGTCCAGTCCCAAGAATCCGCCACTGAAGATGTTTCTGCCTCGAGGGTCTTTTCGATTAACCCACCAGGTAAAGTTCAGCAGCAGTTTTTGGAACGCGCGAGCGAGGAAAGACCGGTCGCGTTGCATCGGCGGTCCGCTGGCTTTGTAGACTTGCCAGACACCCCAGGCATGGACGGGAGGATTGACGTCTTCGAGGTGCCATTCGTAAGCCGGGATTTGGCCGCTGGGGTGCATGTACCATTCGCGTAGAAACAGGATCATCTGCTCCTTGGCGAATTTGGGATCCAGGTGTGACATCGGAACCATGTGAAATGCCAAGTCCCATGCCGCGTACCAAGGGTATTCCCATTTGTCGGGCATCGAGATCACATCTCGATTGAACAGGTGTCGCCATTCACTGTTGCGGCCATGCTTTCGGCCGGGCGAAACGGGAACACCGTTCGGGTCACCTTCCAGCCAAGTGTTGACCGCGTAGTGATAGAACTGCTTGGTCCACAACAATCCCGCATAGGCTTGTCGCATCACGCCGTGTCGGCATTCGGGGATCGAATCGGGGATGCGAGTTTTGTAGTACTGGTCACATTCGCTGATGCGATCTTTAAAGCTCTCTTCAAAGTGATCATCGAACGCGTTGTCAAAGAATTTCTCGATGCGCCCGCCGCAGACTTCCGCCGCGATGGGTTCATCGGTTGCGGTCAACCTTAGTCGCAAGGTCCGAGTCTGACCTGCCGGGATCAGGTCCACACCATAGGGTGCACACTTCGTGCCTCGTTGTGCCGGGTTCACGGTACTGGTATCGCCTTCGATGATGTATTCGTGGAAGGCGTCTTTGTAAAAGTCGGATTCCGAAGGCAGCCCGGGATGGCGTTCCGGGTTGGTTTCGTTATCGGTAAAGAGCCATGTCCATGCATCGCTTTTACCGAGGCAGTCGCAGGTGAACCAAAATTCGCCGAGCGTTTCATGGATGACCTGAACGCTATTCCCTTTCAAGTTCATCGACGGTCGGCTGGTGCATCCTTCGTCGGTGCAGTGCCAAGTCCACGTGTTGCGAAAAAACAGTTGTGGGGCGAGGTGAATGACAGCGGGCTGTGGGCCATGGTTGGTGACATTCAGTTTGATCAGTAGATCGTTGGGGCCGGTCTTGGCGTATTCCGCTTGGATGTCAAAGTACCGCGATTCGTCAAAGATCCCTGTGTCGTAGAGTTCGTACTCGGGCTGTTCACGCGAACGGGTCCGGCTTTCGGCGACAAGTTCCTCGTAGGGGTATCTCGCTTGTGGGTACTTGTATAACGCTTTCATGTAGCTGTGCGTCGGTGTGCTATCGAGATAGTAGTAGCACTCTTTGACGTCTTCGCCATGGTTGCCTTCGGGGCCGGTCACACCGAACAGGCGTTCTTTCAGAATGGGGTCGCGTCCATTCCAAATTGCGAAGCAAAAACAGAGTCGACCTTTTCGGTCGGTGATCCCCAGCAAGCCGTCTTCGCCCCAGCGGTAGGCGCGGCTGCGTGCATGGTCATGCGGAAAATAACTCCACGTCGCATCGCCACCTTCGCTGTAGTCTTCGCGGACTGTTCCCCATTGTCGTTCTGACAAGTAGGGCCCCCAACGCTGCCAATGTTTCTGGCGACGTTCGCTTTCGATCAAACGCTGGTCTTCTGCGGTGATTCTCATGGCGACGTATTCTTTGGGTGTCGAAATTCAGTTGAGCTTAGCGATGGATACGAAATAGGCCGAACCGGCGAAGTCGCGCTTTGGCAACGCCGCCATGGTTCGGCCGTTTATCGTTAGTTGGTGATTGTTCCGGGTTTGCCGTTTGGTGGATCAAACGGCAATGGAGGGTGATCTGATCGTCGAGTTAAAGTGGCGATCAAATTGCAACACATCCTTAGGCTTCGTCGAGTAGGTCGACCGCGGCGAAGGATTGTCCTTCCAGCATGGCAAGGCTGGCGCCACCACCGGTGCTGACATGGGATACTTGGTCAGCAAAACCGAGTTGGTCAACTGCGGCAGCACTGTCACCACCACCGATGATGCTGATCCCTTCGCTGTCGGCGGTCGCTTGTGCGACGGCTTTGGTGCCGGCATCAAATGGTGGTTTTTCGAAGACGCCCATTGGGCCGTTCCAGACGATCGTTTTGGCAGACTTCAGAATCTCGGCATACTGCTCGCTAGTTTTGGGGCCGATGTCCATGCCTTCAAAGCCATCTTTGATTTCGCCAGCAGGCACGATCTCTTTGTTGCAGCCAACCGGATCACCAAAGTCATCACCGCAGTGGGTATCGACGGGCAGTACCAGTTTGTCGCCACCCTTTTCGATCAGTTCTTTAGCCAAGTCGACTTTGTCTTTTTCGACCAAGCTGTTGCCGACGGCTCCGCCTTGGGCCAGCGAGAAGGTGTAAGCCATCGCACCACCGATCAAAACCGAATCGCAGATGCCTAGCAGATTGTTGATCACATTGATTTTGTCGCTGACCTTGGCACCGCCGAGGATCGCAACAAAGGGGCGTTGTGGGGTGCCGATCGCGTCGCTGAGGTACTGGATTTCCTTAGCAACCAAATGTCCGACAACGCGTGGCTTGCCTTCCATGGCCAGCGGGACGGCATACATCGATGCGTCTTTGCGGTGGCACGTTCCGAATGCATCGTTGCAGTAGGCGTCGGCCATTGCCGCAAGTTTGCCAGCGAATTCTTCGTCGCCTTTTTTCTCGCCTGGATTGAATCGCACGTTTTCCAGAACCAACACGTCACCGTCGGTCAAGCTGGCGGCCTTGCTGGTGGCATCATCGCCAACCGTATCGGTGGCGAAGGCGACGTCTTTGCCCAGGAGTTCGCCAAGGCGTTTGGCGGTCGGGGCGAGCGAGTACTTTTCGGCATCGGAAGGGTCGCCGCTCGGGCGTCCGAGATGGCTCATCAAAATAAGCTTTCCGCCGCGATCGATCACGCTTTTGATGCTGGGCAAAGCCATCCGGATTCGACGGTCGTCGGTGATGTTCTGTGAATCATCCAAGGGGACATTGAAGTCAACCCGCATCAGGACGGTCTTTCCTGCGACATCGATTTGGTCAATCGTTTTCTTTGCCATCTTTCATTCAAGTTGGAGGTATTACTCGGTTTAGCGGCCTTTTGATCGAATCAAACCGGCATGTCTGCTGGCGAAAAATTCGGTCCACACACTCGGGAATCTGTCGACGCATCATGCCGTGGGCAGGTTTGGTCAACGTGGAGCCTGGACGCTCAAAGGCCGTCTGGCGACGCGATGAATTATTCAGCACCCCATCGAAGGTGTCGAGGGTGCGAAACTTGAGCATTTTTGCAGGGATGACAAAAGTTCCTGCATTTGGCCAAAGTTGCGGTTGTAGCCCCCATTTGCTGACTCTTCTTCGCCGGAACTCCTCCCCCAGACGAAAACGCTCAACTCTGACGACCTCTCTGACCGAACGTTACCTTGGGATAATGGGCAGTCGCTGATGGGGCCACGCAAATTCGTGGTCACATTCATCGCGGACATCGCCGAGTCTCCGGCAAGGCGTTTGCAAGGACGTTTTCGGGACTCGGGGCCGGCTTCCCCTCCAAGCTCTAGGGAAATTGGTGGCAACAAAGACCGGGCCTAACGAAGCGAATGCTAGCGCATGTCGATGCCTGAATCATTTGATTCGCAGGTGTTGGGTGCATGTAGTTGCGTTCATTGCGTTTTGTGGGGCTCATGGTGCCGCAGTGAAGGCCGAGAATCCGCGGCTTCGAAGCCCCGCCGGTCGCTACGGCGATGATTCGGACGATGGCGAAGAGCGTTCTGGCGGATTGTTCGGATTTCGCAATCTGATTGGCAGCAATAGCGACGATGAGGATGCCGCCAAGGGCGACGAGCTGCTTCGTGCATTGCCGATGCAACGGTTGACCGCTCAAGCCAGAGAGCGGATCGCATCGGTCACAGAGAACCCAACGATCAAGCGTCGTCTGCCCTCGCAAGCGATTCGTTGTGATGAAGACCTGTTTCTATTTTTGACTCGTCAACCCGAGGCCATTATCGGTCTGTGGGATTTGATGGGGATTACAAATGTTCAAGCCGAGCGTGTCGGTCCCTATCAACTGAAGGCCGACGATGGTGCTGGCACTACGTGCCACATCGACCTGATCTACGGCGATCAAAACTTGCACGTCTACTATGCCGAAGGCGAATATGACGGCAAGTTCACTCAAAAGCCGATCACGGGCAAAGGGCTATTTGTTTTTCGCAGTACCTACGCGGTTGCCGCTGACGGTGGTACGACCGTGATGGGAACGTTGGACTGCTATGTGAAATTCGAAAGTCTGGGGGCCGATTTGATTGCCCGTTCGCTACGTGGTTTGATCGGAAAGTCCGCCGACCATAACTTCGTCGAGACGGCAAGTTTCATCAGTCAAGTTTCGGGTGCTTGCCAAGCGAATCCGGAAGGCATGCTTGATATGGTGCAAAGGATTCCACAAGTCGATCAAAGCGTTCGTGACAAGTTTGCTTCCGTGGTGAAGGAAACCTATCGGCGGCACGTCATATCACAGACAAAAACCGCCACACGTGAATCGGCCACGGACGCGAACCGTCGCTAGCGCGATCACGGTTCAGTTGGTTTGATTCCTCGAGCCGCAACGGCGTTAGCCGCGGTTGCGAGCTGGACTGTTAACCGTCGCTAACGCGATGCGGCTGATGGGGGGCAATTTTCATCAGCCGCTACGCGCGAGCGTGCGGTTAGGTGTGCAGGAACGATTCGCGGCAGGAACCGCGGGCTGGCGCCCAGCGACTGATGGGAGGACGGCATGTGATCGCGGTTTTATCAGCCGTGGGCGCAACGGTGTTAGCCGCGGTTGCGTGGATTCGTTTTTGAAGCTCACCCCCGTCAACCGTCGCTAGCGCGATCACGGCTCAGTTTGGTTTGTTTCTTGAGCCGCACCGGCGTTAGCCGCGGTTGAGTGCTGGACTGTTAACCGTCGCTAACGCGATGCGGCTGATGGGGGCAATTTTCATCAGCCGCTACGCGCTAGCGTGCGGTTAGGTGTGCAGGAACGGTTGGCGGCAGGAACCGCGGGCAAACGCCCAGCGGCT